>CAJXRD010000005.1 GCA_913058295.1 uncultured Flavobacteriales bacterium
TTAGGTGTTAGGTGTTAGGTGTTAGGTGTTAGGTGTTAGGTGTTAGGTGTTAGGTAAAATATACAGCTTAAATCCAAAATCAACAATCTCTAATTTTTAAAAACGTTTATTTGTTGAAATGTTTAATCGTTAATCTTCAATTGTAAATCCGCTTAGAGCCTAGAGCCCAAAAAAAAGACAAAAACTTATAAATAAAAATTCAATCCCGATCTATAACCTTTAAAATGTTTATTTGTTGAAATGTTTAACCGTTAATCTTCAAATTTCAATCTACAGACTACTTACAGCTTAAAGCCTAGAGCTTATAGCTTTTTAATCATAAGAGAAGAATCAATTAGAAAAACGCTTCGTAAATCCTAATAAAACATTTATATTCAGTCCCTAAACAAAATCTGGATATCATGAAAAAATCACTACTCTATTTTCTTTTTATTATCGGTTCTATAGGAACTGTTACTTCTCAAACAGTCGTTACTTTTTATACCACATTGGGTGATTTTGAAGTGGAAATGTACGACGAATTAAAACCTATTACTGCTGGAAATTTTTTAGATCTGGTAGAACAAGAATTCTATGACGGAATTATTTTTCATCGTGTTATTTCAAATTTCGTAGTTCAAGGTGGCGACCCAACAGGTACTGGTTATGGTGGACCTGGATATACCATAGAAGATGAATTTGACCCAAGCCTTTCTAATGTTGAAAAAACACTTTCTATGGCAAACGCTGGTCCAAATACTGGAGGAAGTCAGTTTTTTATAAATCTTAAAGACAATATCCATTTAGATTTTGACAACCCACCATATACTTCTGCGCATCCTGTTTTCGGGAAAGTAATTTCGGGTTGGGATGTTGTAGAATTAATAGAAAATGTTCCTGTAGATGCAAATAACAGACCGATAACAGAAGTGGTAATGAATGAAGTTAGAATAACACAACTTGGTGTAAATGATATTAACGATATTGAAACTTCTTCTTCCATTTATCCGAATCCAGTTACCAATCAAAGTATCATCGAAATAAATAGTAATACAGCAGAAATGACTCAATTTTCTATATTGAATATGAATGGCGCTTTGATTTCCAATCAAACAGTTCAGGTAAATCAAGGAATTAATAAAATTAATTTATCAGATTTTAATATAGAAAGTTTACCAGTTGGAGTCTATTTTATGACTATAAATAATAACTCTGTTAATTCGCATAAACGTTTTATTATTGCTGAATAACTAATTATTAGGTGATGGGTATTAGGCAAAAGTAAAAGCAAGAACCTCAATTATGAGACTAACTGCAAACAACATACAGCCTAGATCATATAGCTATAAAAAAGAGTCAATAATCAAGATACAAGAGAATAAAGAAATTGGTAAATCATTTTTGTTTATATATTTATAACCATGAATGAGAAACTACAGAAATTAAAAGAAGTATTTTTTCTTTTCTTTAAGTTGGGCTTTATCGCTTTTGGTGGTCCAGCCGCTCATATTTCGATGATGGAAGAGGAAGTGGTTAGCAAAAGAAAGTGGATGAGTCGCCAGCATTTTTTAGATATGGTAGGCGCTACCAACTTAATTCCAGGTCCAAATTCTACACAGATGACCATGCATTGTGGTCATGTACGAGCAGGGTGGTTAGGACTTTGGGTAGCTGGGCTTTCTTTTATTATACCCGCGGTTTTTTTTACTTTAGTTCTGGCAATTATCTATGGAGAATATGGAGAAGTACCCGCTATAGCACCTTTCTTTTTTGGGATTAAACCCGCAGTTATTGGTATCATTTTTAGCGCAGCTTTTAAGCTAGGAAAAAAAGCCTTTAAAACTTGGCACCTCATCGTATTGGGATGCATTATCGCCATTTTATCATTATTAGGTGTAGATGAGTTTTTGTTGATTTTAGGAAGTGGAATTTTTGGAATGATCTGGTTGAATCTAATAAACAAACAAGAGAATCTTTTCGGTTTTGCGCCATTAATCCTTTTAATAAAACCTATTGCATTAGCTATAAGTAATAAATCTATTTTTCTTTCTTTTCTAAAAATAGCTTTAGTCTTATTTGGAAGTGGTTATGTATTAATTGCCTATATCGATGCAGAGCTGGTCGAAAAACTAGGCTGGTTGACCAAGCAACAATTATTAGATGCTATTGCCATGGGTCAATTTACACCAGGCCCAGTATTAACAACAGCCACTTTTGTTGGCTATCAATTAAATGGAATCGCTGGTGCTTTATGGGCATCTTTTGGGATGTTTTTACCTTCCTTTTTTTTAGTGGGACTTTTGGTCAAGCTGATTCCCCTGTTGCGAAAATCTGTTTGGCTGTCTAAATTTTTAGATGTAGTGAACGCTGGAGCGGTAGGGATTATGATTGCAATATCCCTTAAATTGGGTTATGAACTGGCATTCGATTGGAGAGCAGCAATATTAATGGCACTGAGTATAATCATCGCTTTTAAATTTAAAAAAATAAGTTCCTTCTGGATAATTATTGGAGGAAGTGTTTTTGGATATCTATTAATGATGATATAAATATAAAAGCAGGGTAAAATGAAAGTCAAAAATTTAAGTAACACTTCTTTTGAAATCCTAATGGAATGCTTTTTTAGCGCCTTTGAAAACTATTTTGTACCCATGCCCACCGACATTAATTATTATAAGGCTCGTTGGGAAATGTCGAAGGTAGATTTTAATTTTTCTTATGGAATGTTTGTTGGAGAAAAGTTGGTTGGTTTTATCATACATGCTGTAGATGACAGGAATGATGAACGTATCGCTTTTAATACTGGTACCGGAGTTTTAGCCAATTATAGAGGAAATAAAATTATAAAGAAAATTTATGCTTATGCCCTACCTGACTTAATTAAAAACGGTTTTACCAGGAGTAGTTTGGAAGTGATTTGTGAGAATGAGATTGCTGTTAAATCATATACAAGTATTGGTTTTAAGAAAACAAAAAAATATTTATGCTTTGCTGGAGAGTTTCAAATAAAAGCAAGTAAAAACGTCACGATTAAGGAAATAAATTATTTAGAAATCGATTGGAATTCTATGCCAAATCAGGAATCGTATTCATGGGACAATCAAAAAGAAACTCTTAATAAGGGGAATTACGCCTTTTATGAAGTATATCAAAATGACTACTTAGAATCAATTTTTGTAATCGATCCCACAAATGGATATCTCTCCCTGTTTGAGGTTCTAGAGAATAATCCAAAAGCTTGGGAGCATTTATTTATGGGTATTCAACAAATTTCCACTACCATTAAAATAAATAATGTGGACGATCTACTGGCTTCTAAAATTAATTTTTTGCATACCTTAGGTCTAAAGAATACCGTCAATCAATACGAAATGGAATTGTCTCTATAAGAGCAAAGTATGAAAAAATCAGCCCTTTTATTTTTAATATTTACTTTAATTCTATTGATTCCTACTAAGGGAATCACTCAAAATCCAAGCATAAAAGATAGTTTAGAAACAAAAATAAAATCAGCAGCAAAAGAAATTATGAAGGATGCAAATACTTGTGCACTTATCACCTTAGATAAAGATGGTTTTCCTATTGTACGAATGATGGATCCTTTTCTTCCTGAAAATGATTTTACGGTTTGGTTGGCAACCAATCCTAATAGTAGAAAGGCATCACAAATTAAAAAAAATCCTAAGGTAAGTCTGTATTATGTAGAACAGGGATCTGCGGGCTATGTAATGCTCCAAGGGAACGCCGAATTAATAAACGATCCTGAAGAAAAAGTAAAACGATGGAAAGAAGGATGGGAAGCTTTCTATCCTAATAAACTAGAAGATTATCTTTTAATAAAAGTAACGCCTCTTTCGATGGAAGTGGCAAGCTATAATCATAATTTATTAGGTGACCCCAAAACTTGGGGAGCACCTAAGGTTATATTTGATTAAATTACGTATTCAAACTAAAGCAATATCCATAAAAACATATATTATGAAAAAAACAAATTACCCTAGATCCTTTTCACACATTGGAATAACAGTTCCAGACATTAAAAAAGCAGTAGCCTTTTACGAAGAAGTCATGGGTTGGTATATTATTATGCAGCCATCCAAAGTAGTAAAAGAAAGAGAAACAGCCATTGGTCAAATGTGTATCGATGTATTTGGAGAGGATTGGGAAACTTTTGAAATTGCCCATATGTCCACCTCAGATGGTATTGGTGTTGAATTGTTTTCCTTTAAAAATATGGACCCTAAAAAACCAGAGTTTACACCATTTAAAACTGGCTTATTTCATTTTTGTGTTCAAGATCCTAATATCGAAGAATTGACCAATAAAATTGTAGAACATGGTGGAAAACAACGTATGCCAATAAGAGAGTATTATCCCAATGAAAAACCGTTTAAAATGGTTTATGTGGAAGATCCTTTTGGTATTGTATTCGAAATTTACACTCATAGTTATGAGCTAACTTATTCCTCTGGCGCCTATCAAGAATAAGTTCTCTTAATTAAATATGATTTTTAAAGCATCGTAATATTGCTTGGTAATATGGATATCGTTATGTGCACCATCTATAATAAAGGTTAGGTTAATTTTATCAGGATATAAGGCTTTTAATTGTTCGCAATTGGTTTCAGAATTAATTAAATAATCTCTAGTACCATGAAAAATCTGAATAGGACAGCTAGCATTTTCTAAATATTCGTAAGTTTTAATATCGTATTTCACTAAATACTTCGGAATGGGAGCTGCAATTTCATCGGCAACTAATGTTTTCCAAGAGTAATAAGGAGCGTTTAATATCAACTGTTTTGGTTTATTATTAGAGGCCAAGTATGCTCCTAGGCCTGAGCCTAAGGAATATCCTAAAACGGTTATCTGATCTTCGTTATATATTCCTTTTACATAATCATATACCTTTTGAACGTCAGATAATAATTGTTCATCTTTTGTATAAGCTCCTCCACTTTTACCATAGCCTCTATAATCTACAAAAAACACATCTTGGTTATTTTCTAAAAAGAGATGTGCCCTTTTACCCCAATCGTGTAATGCGCCAGCATTACCGTGTAAATACAATACAATGCCATTTGGATTTTCAGCCTTAAAGTGCAAAGCATTTAATTGAATGTCGGTATCTACTGGTATGTTAATTTCTTTGAAAGGCTCCTCGAAAGTGTATACATAGTCACTTTCTAAATGCTTGGGATTAAAAAAAAACTTTTCCTGTTTAAAGTAAAAAAATACTAAGCTACTTAAATATAAAAAAAGAAAAACTGCACTTATCTGTACTAGTATCTTAACTATTTTACGAACAATTCTTTTCAATATATTTTAAATTTAATTTTGACTGAAAAATGTTTTTAAAAAAGCAAATCTAATTAATTAGAAATAAATCAAACTTAAGTGAAAACAAATAAACTATTTATGAGAAACATTTTTAGTATCTTGGGGGATAACTAATTAACCAATAAACTTCCATTGATCAAATTATTTCGTCGTATACGCTTCCAATTATTAGAAAAAACATTGTCGAAACAAAATTTTGCCTTTGCAAAATCAAAGGTCTTGTAGACCTTTGGTGAAGATAACCGCTTGGGGAGGTTCCTAAAAACAACAATTAAAACTATGATCAATTTTTTCAGAAAAAAAAGAAAATCTTTGGCAAACGATAACAAAGCATTAAAATATACCCGCTATGCTATAGGTGAAATAATACTGGTAGTTATCGGTATTCTAATAGCATTACAAATAAACACTTGGAATATAAACAGAATTAATTCAGTAAAAGAAATAGAATATATAAGTGGACTTAAAAATGATCTAAAAAAACAGATTACAGCACTAGAGAGGTCTAAAAACTTCTCAGATTATATCATCAATGAAGCAGAAACCCTACTAAGACAATATAACTCTAAATCCTCCTTTCAAGAAATAGATAGTCTTAATGCTACATTAAGTCATTTAATGTATACAAATCAGTATCAAGATATTAGCACTACTTTCAATGAATTAAATTCAACGGGGCAGTTAAATTTAATTCAAAATAAAAAACTTCGATCTCAGGTTATCGAATTTTATCAGAACTCAAGCAAGCATAATATTTCCATAAACGGAAATATTGTAAATGTTTTTTATGAGCATATATTTCCTGTTTTAAAATCTTCAATTGTGATACAACTTAAAGATTTTGGTCACCAAGTCACCAAGTTTAATGAAAACGAATTTGAATTAAAAATGCGTGATCAATTAAAACAGGGCAGCTATCAATCCCCTTCTGAATTTGAAACTATTAATGCAGTTAGTGCTCGAATTATTACAGAAGCCGCAAATAGAAGTTATATAAAAAAAAGTTTGGAAGAAGCCCAAGTACTTGTAATAGATCTTGAATCTGAATTAAAAAAAGGAAATGATTAATTTATTCAGAAAAACTCGCCAAAAATTACTAATGGAAAACAAAACAGGCAAATACTTAAAATATGCTATAGGTGAAATTATCCTTGTGGTAATTGGAATTCTGATTGCTTTAAGCATTAATAACTGGAATGAAAACAAAAAGGTGAAACATACGGAGGTATTTGTTTTACAAGAAGTATTAAGTAATTTAAATGAAGATGCCTTAATATTAAACGATATTATAAACCAAAGAAAAAAGGCGAAAATATCTGTGGCTAAAATGCTTATTTATTCTCAAGAAGAAACGATTGATAAAGATGCTTTAGAAAAAGATCTTATCAATTTTTTAACTTTCGAAAGATATTTCCCAATAAACAATGCTTATGAAATTTTAAAATCTAAAGGATTACAGCTATCTAATAATTCATTGACTACTAAAATATCACGCTATTATGATTATGAACAAAGAAAAATAAATCGGAGTATAGTGGATATAGAAAATGCTATTCTTACTGTTTTAGAGGATACATCTGGTGTTATGAGGTTCATAGAATCTCTCACTTTAAATAAGTCTATTTCCATATTCAATATTAATGATCCTGATTTAAAAAAATTACTCTATAGAGAGATGATTGCTTTTAAAAATAATAATGCGGGTACTTTAGAAAAGCTAATTATTTTTTACGACCTAAACACCTCTTTAAGGAATGACATAGAAGTTGAACTCCAGTTAATTGACAAATAAAATTCTTTCAAAATTTTAGAATAGATAAAACACTAATCAAAACAATTAAAAATGAAAAATAAATTACTAGTTATGAGCTTATTTTTAATGAGCTCTTTTTCAATTTATGGACAAACATATATCACCAATGTTACGATAGCAGATGTTGAAAATCAAAAATTAATATCCAATCAAACGGTAGAAATCACTAAGGATATTATCACAAACATTCAAGCAAGTAAAAAAATTAAAATCGCATCGGATGCGAGTGTAATCGATGGAGAAGGAAAATTTTTATTTCCGGGTCTAACAGATGCACATATTCATTTCTTTCAAAATGGAGGATTGTATACACGTCCAGACGTAATCGATTTGCGTATGGACAGACCTTATCATAAGGAGTTAGCTTATTCTCATGAAAATATGGAAAAAGTGATGCAGCGGTATTTGCAAAACGGAATTACAAGTTTAATTGATGTTGGGGCTACTTACAATCATTTAATTCAAAAAGAAGAATTTAAAAAGGATGAAAACTTACCTTCGGTTTTTATGACGGGACCCTTATTAACTACATTTGAACCTGCTGTATACAAAGGCCTAGAGAACGATGCGCCCTTTAGTTTAGTAAAAACTACAGAAGACGGTATAAAGATGGTACAAGAACAACTCCCCTACCATCCAGATTTTATTAAGATCTGGTATATAGTTGGGGCGGATGGTTTATCTGTGGAGGAAAGTGCATTAAAAAGCTTGCCAATTATTAAAGCCATTATTGAGGAAGCCCACAATAACAATTTAAAAGTTGCCATTCATGCAACACAAAGAATTACTGCCCAATTGGCTGTAGAAAATGGATGTGATTTTTTAGTACATAGCATAGAGGATGAATATATAAAAGATGATTTTGTTCAATTAATGAAGAAAAACAACACCATTTTATGCCCATCTTTAAAAGTATATGATGGTTATAATGACACGTTTGGACAAAATATAGAAATGAATATGCATGAGTTGCAAATGGCAGACCCATATCAGTTAGGGGCTTTATTAGATTTAAAACATTTGTCAGATACCTTAAAAATAAATCAGTATAAGAATAATTCAAATTCTGAAACTAATAGAACTCGAGTTACTGAAAGAAACGCTATCATGATGACGAATCTTAAAACTTTATCTGATGCTGGAGTTTTAATAGTAACGGGTACCGATGCTGGAAATATAGGAACTTTACATGCTTCTTCTTATTTGGCAGAATTACAAGCCATGCAAAAAAGCGGAATGAGTACTTGGCAAATAATAACCGCTTCTACTGTTAATGGAGCAAAAGTTTTGGGAAAGGAAAAGGAATTTGGAACCATAAGTATTGGTAAAAAAGCAAATCTAATTTTACTGAATGCCAACCCTATAGACCAACTTGAAAATATCACTAAAATAAATACCGTATTTAATAATGGCTTAGAGTTAAAGCCAAACGAGATTCTTTCAGACAGCCCTACAGACTTAGCGCAAAGGCAATTAAACGCTTATAATTTAAGAGATATTGATGCATTTTTAGAACCTTATGCAGACGATGTAGAGATTTACAATTATCCAGGCCAATTGCAATATACAGGCAAAGATAAAATGAGAGAAGGCTATTCAAAAATGTTTGAAAACACCCCAAACTTACATTGTGAATTAGT
This sequence comes from uncultured Flavobacteriales bacterium, assembly GCA_913058295.1. Lineage (GTDB taxonomy): Bacteria > Bacteroidota > Bacteroidia > Flavobacteriales > Flavobacteriaceae > Marifrigoribacter. The sequence goes on from CAJXRD010000005.1 coordinate 8,773, forward strand.
AGATAGGATTGTTCAAGGCAATATTGTTATTGACAAAGAAAAAGTTATTTTTGGAAACAGAACTGTAGAAGCTATTGCCATTTATCATATCGAAAATAATAAGATAAAAAAGGTATATTTTATACAATAAATTAAAGCGCTGTTATCTTAATTAAAAATGGAAACCTTAAAAGTAAATATCCGTAAAGCGGAAATTAAAGATCTCAACACATTAAAAGAATTTGAGCAAGAGATAATTAAATTTGAGCGTCCATTTGATCTTAATTTAAAACCAGATCCAATTGAATACTATGACCTATTGGAACTCATTCAACGAAATGATGCACAGGTTTTAGTAGCTACTGTAAATGCTGAGATTGTTGGTTCTGGATATGCATTGATTAAAAATTCTTTGCCCTTTAAGAATCCAGAACAATATGCTTATTTAGGTTTTATGTTTGTTTCTCCAGAATTTAGAGGAAATAGAATAAATGGTAAAATAATTGAAGGGCTTATGCATTGGGCTAAAAAGAAAAAAATAACGGAGATTCAACTAGATGTCTATGCTGAAAATGCAATTGCTTTAAATGCTTATACAAAAATAGGATTTAAACCCGATTTATTAAAAATGAGAATGAGCCTAGAGGATTAAAAAAACAACAAAAATCATGGAAACACCCAAACATAAAATTATTAATGGTTACAAACATATTGCTTATCAATATGATACACCAAGCCAAGAAGAATTAATACAGAAAAGCGAATCTTTTTACCATGACTTGGACCAAAGGCGTTCGGTAAGAGACTTTTCAGATACTCCTGTCCCAAAAATAGTAATTGATAATATTATAAAAGCTGCTTCCACTGCCCCATCTGGAGCTCATAAACAACCTTGGACTTTTTGTGTAATTTCTAATCCAGCTTTAAAAACACAGATTAGAAATGCTGCAGAAATAGAAGAGAAAAAAAGTTATGAGGGTCGAATGAGCGAAAGTTGGAAAAGAGATCTTGAGCCGTTAGGAACAGATATGAACAAACCCTTTTTAGAAATTGCTCCTTGGCTTATAATTGTTTTTAAAAAGGCATACGATTTCGATGAAAATGGCGAAAAGCATAACAATTATTATGTCAACGAATCTGTAGGTATTGCCTGTGGAATGTTGATCTCTGCCATTCATAACGCAGGATTGGTAACACTAACGCATACTCCGAGTCCGATGAACTTCTTAGCTAAAATCTTAGAGAGACCAAGTAACGAAAGAGCTTTTTTATTACTTCCAGTAGGATATCCTAAATTCCCTACCTATGTTCCAGATATTAAAAGAAAAGAGTTGAAGGAGGTTTCAGAATTTTATCTTTAATATAAATAGTTATGAATAATCTTAAAGAAATCATCCAGAAATTAGAACTAAAACCACATCCTGAAGGGGGTTATTATAAAGAAACCTATAGAAGTACTGGCGAACTTTCGGAAAGCGAACTAGGTTCTAATTATCAAGGTTCAAGAAATTATTCTACCAGTATTTACTTTTTGCTAACTTCCAATGATTTTTCTGCTTTTCATAGAATACAACAGGATGAAATTTGGCATTTTTATATGGGCTCCCCTATTCTACTTCATACGATTTCTGAAAAAGGCATCCATTCTAAATTTACCATTGGGAATAATTTATTAAAAGGTGAACTACCCCAATTAGTTGTTCCTGGAGGTCATTGGTTTGGAGCAGAAGTGATGGATAAAGATGCATTTGCTTTGGTAGGCTGTACTGTAGCACCAGGCTTCGATTTTAAGGATTTTGATCTTCCAACTAGGCAAGATTTGATAGATATTTTTCCGAAACACGAACAAATCATTTCAAAGTTAAGTCATAATTAATTGTTTTAAATGAACTATCGAAAAACGTCCATAGAAATACTACTGACTTTTTTTATTTCCTATTTTATATATGGCTTAGTAGATTACTCTGTGTTTAGTATTTCTGAATGGGACCAAGATAAATTGGTAAATCTAATCCATACTTGGTCCACACTTTTTAGCTCCTATTTAATTTTTAATACTCTATTAAAATCAGCTTTTATTCGTTGGAAAAACATATCTATAAAAAAGCTAATCCTACTTCTTTTTTGCATTTCGATTATTGTTCTTCTTTGGATTATAAATACTGAGTATCTTTTTTACAAATTCTATTATAATATAAGTTCCTTTAGGGAAGAAACTACCTTTTTCGACTTCGATTTACCGATTACTATTGTGTTACTAACGATAGGAAGTTTGTTTTTCTATCAAAAATATTATGTACAACCTTTAATGGAAGAAAAAAACAATGCCAATCAAAACTCAGAGCGATTAACTGCAACAAAAGGCAAAAAGCAAGTGTTCATTGAAATAAAAGATATCGCTGTGGTATATCTTGAAAATGAAATGGTTTGGATACAAACCTTAGTTGGTGAAAAATACCATACCGATTATACTCTTTCTTCTATCTTAAGTAAACTCGATACTTCTTTATTTTTCAGATTAAATAGACAAGTAATTGTTTCTAAAGTCTCCATCAAAGAATTTGAAAAATTAGAATTTCAAAAATTACAAGTTTCGCTTGTAGTTGATAGTCATTATAACAAGCCAATTATTGTTTCTAAATACAATGCTCCTGCTTTTAAAAAATGGTTAACCAATTCAGCCTAATAATTAAGCCCCTTTAAGGTAATACCCTTATTATAAGTGTTATTTATTGAAAAATCGGCTTTGTTTTGTATCCTATAAAACAATAATCGATAATGATAAATCAAAAAATTTACTTCCTTCTAGCACTTTTTATTTTGTGCTTTATCCCATTAAAAGCACAAAATGTCAATGATTTTTTTTATGTGGATTCAGAAAATAAAGAACTTCCTGTTTTTATAAGAGGAAATTTAGATTCACAAACTATACTCGTTTATGTACAAGGAGGTCCTGGGGAAACCGCTATCGATTTTGGGCGATCCGATTATCCCAATTGGAAAAATACCTTAGAAAAAAATATAGCAATTGCTTATTATGACCAAGGAGGGCTCAATCAAAAAGCTTCAAAAATTGATACCACTAAAATAAATTACAAGCAATACAGCAAAGATTTAATAAAAATATCCAGAGTTTTAAAAGAAAAATACCAAGCTAAAATATTTCTTATGGGCCATAGTTATGGGGGCGGGTTTGTATACCATTGCCTTTCTGAAATTACTGAAATCAATAATACAATCGAAGGAGGAATAATACTCAATACTCCAGTAACAACAGATTATTCTCCTGAACGTAATTCTTATTACCGTCCTCTCTATCTAAAAAACTTAGCACAAGAATTTATAGACAAAGGCATTGATGCACAAAAATGGCAAGAAGCTTACGATTGGATGGATAAAACTAGTACGCTAGATTCTTCTGAAAGTATGAGAAAGTGGAATGCTTATGTAGATAGTGCCTTTACTCCCACTAAAAGAAAAACTAGTATAGGAATGATATCCAAAGTTATTTTTTCAAAGCCCTATCATCCTTTTCAATATGCAAACAGGAAAGATAATGAATTGGTATCTGACCTTATTTGGGAAGATGCAAAAAACATAAATTTCTTTGATCGCTTGCCTAAAATTAAGCTTCCAGTATTAATTATTACTGGTAGGTTTGATGACATTGCAGGTCCCGAAGAAGCTCAAAAAGCAAAAGAATTACTTCCCAATTCGAAATTGGTTATTCTTCCAAACGCTGGCCATGAATCGTTTTTAGATCAGCCTAAATTATTTAATGAAGCCTTTCTTGAATTTATTTTTCAAAATAAATAGATTATTGAACCATTGGAATCATAAAAACCGTTAAAAAATAGATTTAGATTAGCCATACAAATAAAATTTCTTTTCATTTAATTATCTTTGCAAACTATGGCAAAAAATGAAGGGTATATTGAGGTTTTGGGCGCTAGAGTTCACAATTTAAAGGATATAGATGTAAAGATCCCTAGAGAAAAATTAGTGGTGATCACTGGTCTTTCTGGGAGTGGTAAATCATCTTTGGCCTTCGATACCATTTATGCAGAAGGGCAACGTCGATATATTGAAACTTTCTCCGCCTACGCGCGTCAATTTCTTGGAGGCTTAGAAAGACCAGATGTGGATAAAATTGAAGGACTTTCTCCAGTAATTGCTATTGAACAAAAAACCACTAGTAAAAGTCCACGCTCTACCGTGGGTACCATCACCGAAATTTATGATTTTTTAAGGCTTTTCTTTGCTCGTGCAAGTGATGCTTATAGTTATAATACCGGTGAGAAGATGGTGAGTTATAGCGATGAGAAAATTCAGGAATTAATTTTAAAAGATTTTAATAACCGAAAGGTAAATATTTTAGCACCTGTTGTTCGTTCTAGAAAAGGACATTATAGAGAATTATTTCAGCAAATAGCAAAACAAGGCTTTGTAAAAGTAAGGGTAGATGGAGAGATTAAAGATCTAAGTCCAGGAATGAAAGTAGATCGCTATAAAAATCACGATATAGAAATTGTTATCGATCGCCTTAAAATTAGCGAGGAAAGTAATCTAGACAAGCGATTAAGCGAAACCATTGTTACTGCTATGTACCACGGTGAGGATGTTTTGATGGTATTGGATAATGACAGCGATGAAGCACGCTATTTTAGTCGCTCGCTAATGTGTCCATCAAGTGGAATCTCCTATCCTAACCCAGAGCCCAATAACTTTTCTTTTAATTCTCCTAAAGGAATGTGCCCAAGATGCAAAGGATTAGGAAAATTACATGAGGTTAATCTAGATAAAATTGTACCCAATAAAGAACTTTCTATAAGTCAAGGAGCTCTTGCTCCTCAAGGTTCTCAAAAACAAAATTGGGTATTTAAGCAGTTAGAATTAATTGCACAACGCTATGATTTTAAACTAACTGACTCTTTTTCTAAAATCCCTAAAGAAGCAGTAGATGTTATTTTTTATGGCGCCAATGAAAAATTTGAAGTAGCTTCTAAATCCTTAGGAATTACTAGAAATTATAAAATTGATTTTGAAGGTATTGTAACTTTCCTTCAAAACACCTTTGCGGATAATGAGTCTAAATCTTTAAAACGATGGGCCAAGGACTATATGGACCATGTAGATTGCCCGGAATGTAAAGGAACAAGACTTCGGAAAGAATCTTTATACTTTAAAGTAAACGAAAAAAATATCGCAGAATTAGCGTATATGGACATCGTAGATTTGGCAAAATGGTTCAAGAATTTACATAAAAACATTAGCGGAAATCAGTTAAAAATAGCGGAAGAGATTATTAAAGAAGTAAAAACTAGGTTGCAGTTTTTAATAGATGTTGGTCTTACTTATCTAGCATTGAACAGAAGTTCTAAGTCCCTATCAGGTGGAGAGGCACAACGTATTCGGTTGGCAACTCAAATTGGCTCTCAATTGGTTGGAGTTTTATATATTCTAGATGAACCAAGTATTGGTTTACACCAACGAGATAATGAAAAATTGATACAATCCTTAATTTCATTAAGAGACATTGGTAATTCTGTTATAGTCGTGGAGCATGACAAGGAAATGATAGAAAAAGCCGATTGGGTAATTGATATTGGTCCTGCGGCTGGAAAACATGGTGGAGAGATAGATTCGGAAGGTACTCCAAAGGAAATATTAAAGCATCAAACACTTACTGCCGATTATCTTAATGGAAAAAAAGAAATTAGCATTCCAAAAGAAAGAAGAAAAGGAAACGGAAAAACTTTAAGTCTTTCTGGAGCCAAAGGTCATAATTTAAAAAATGTGTCCATAGATATTCCTTTGGGAATGATGGTAGGAGTTACAGGAGTTTCGGGGAGTGGGAAATCCACCTTAATCAACGAGACCTTATATCCTATCCTAAATGCATATTTCTTTAATGGTGTAAAAAAGCCAATGCCTTATAAAAAGATTGATGGATTAAAAAATATTGATAAAGTCATCGATATCAACCAATCTCCAATAGGCCGTACTCCACGATCTAATCCGGCAACTTATACTGGTGTATTTTCAGAAATTAGAAGCTTATTTGCTAAGGTTCCTGAAGCGATGATTCGAGGATATAAACCCGGTCGTTTTAGTTTTAATGTAACTGGTGGTCGTTGTGAGACATGTAGAGGTGGTGGATTACGAGTGATAGAAATGAATTTTCTTCCCGATGTTTATGTAGAATGCGAAACCTGCCAAGGAAAAAGATTTAATCGAGAAACACTCGAAATTAAATACAAAGGAAAGTCTATATATGATGTGTTAGCGATGACCATTGAAGACTCCTGCAAATTATTTGAACTCATTCCGAAGATTTATAGAAAACTAAAAACCATAGAAGATGTAGGTTTGGGATATATCACCTTAGGACAGCAATCTACAACTCTTTCTGGTGGAGAAGCACAAAGAATAAAATTAGCGACCGAGCTTTCTAAAAGAGATACTGGAAACACATTTTATATCCTAGACGAACCTACAACAGGCTTGCATTTTGAGGACATTCGGGTATTATTAGTAGTTTTAAATAAACTGGTGAATAAAGGGAATACTGTATTAATCATCGAACATAATTTAGATGTAATAAAAACCGTAGACTATATCATTGATATTGGCCCAGAAGGTGGAAAAAAAGGAGGAAAGGTTTTAGCCTATGGAACTCCAGAAGAAATAATAAAATCGAAATCTAGCTATACAGCAAAATTTCTTAAAAAAGAATTACATTAGCATATATGAGAAATGAGAAAAATCCAAAGAATTGGAATGAAGTAAAAACAAATGACTCCTGGGGTATTTTTAAAATCATGGGAGAATTTGTTGGAGGTTATGAAAAATTAAGCAAAATTGGACCTTGTGTATCTATTTTTGGTTCTGCACGTACCAAACCAGACAACAAGTACTATAAACTTACCGAGAAAATAGCGGAACAGCTTACTGAAAATGGCTATGGAGTTATCACCGGTGGTGGCCCAGGTATTATGGAGGCTGGTAATAAAGGAGCACATAACGCTGGAGGAACTTCGGTGGGACTAAATATCACACTGCCTTTTGAGCAACATGACAATCCATATATCGATAGCGATAAGAGTATCGATTTTGATTACTTTTTTGTTAGAAAGGTAATGTTCGTAAAATACTCACAAGGCTTTGTAGTGATGCCTGGAGGTTTTGGAACTTTAGATGAATTTTTTGAAGCACTAACACTAATACAAACCCATAAAATTGGGAAGTTTCCTATTATTTTAGTTGGAACTGACTTTTGGGGTGGATTGGTGGATTGGATCAAGAAAACATTATTGGAATCTCACAACAATATAAGTGCTGAAGATCTAGATTTGGTACATTTGGTAGATACGGAAGATGAAGTAATAAATATTTTAAATGACTTCTATAAAAAATATAATTTAAGTCCTAATTTCTAATTAATCCCCGTTTGCATTTCAATTGAAACTAAGAAATTTTATATTATTAGTTGGACTTCTGTTGGGTATAGGTTCTCAAGCTCAGCATCAAATTACTATTGATGCAACTTTAGAACCTGAATTGAGAACGATTATTATTTCTCAAGAAATTGTTTATAAAAATAATTCAAAGCTTCCACTTCAAGAAATTTATTTAAACGATTGGGCAAATAGTTTTTCAAGTAAAACCACTCCCCTTGCAAAACGTTTTTCTGAAAATTACGAGAGTTCTTTTCATTTTGAACAAAACAAAAAAAGAGGACATTCCTCGATAGAGAGTATTGAAAATAACCAAGCAGAAATTTTAATTTGGCAACGAGGGGATGCAGCAGACATTGTAAGGGTAAAACTTGATAAAACCTTAGCACCTGGAGAATCCTATACCTTAAACCTTAAGTATAATGTAATTCTACCAGATGATAAGTTTACACGATATGGTATTACAAATAGTGGAGATTTTAAGATTCGTTATTGGTATTTGTCCCCAGCAGTATTCGATGGAGAATGGCATGCTTACAGTAATAAAGACTTGAACGACTCGTATCTAAGTCCTTCCACTTTCGATATTACTTTTAAGACACCAAATTATTTTTCAATAGTTTCAGATTTAGAAGTAGTTTCTGAAAGCATTTACGGTAACGATAGAATCACCAAACTCCATGGAGACCAAAGAATGCAAGCAAAATTGCACATTCTTAAAACTTCAGATTTCACTACCATACAAACAGACAAGTTAGAGTTACTAACCAATCTTACACATCAAAAAGTAACGCCCCCAATTAAAGCTTTGGTAGTGGATAGGGTTCTAAATTTTTTAGATGATAAATTAGGAGACTATCCATTTGAAAAAATGATGGTTTCTGAGATTGATTATAAAAGAAACCCGGTTTATGGTCTTAACTTATTACCAGAGTTTATCAGCCCCTTTCCTGATGGATTTGAATATGATATCGAAGTTTTAAAAATAATTAGTCGTACTTATTTAGAAAATACATTAGCGGTAAACCCCAGAGATGATCATTGGTTACTTGGCGCCTTACAGATTTATATTATGATGGATTATGTGGATACTTATTATCCAGATATGAAACTTGTAGGTAATCTAAAAAATCTATGGATAGTAAGATGGTTCCACGTTTCCGCATTAGAATTTAACGACCAATATTCTTTTTTATATATGAATGTTGCGCGAAATAATCTGATGCAAAAATTAACCACTCCTAAGGATTCTCTTTTAAAATTCAATAAGAATATTGCCAACGATTATTATGGAGGAAGTGGTCTTAAGTATCTTTCAGATTATTTAGGAGAAGATGCCGTTTTAAGTAGTATTAAACAGTTTTATATTGAAAACAAACTAAAACCAGTTACTTCTTTAGCTTTCCAAGAAAACCTTGAAAATCATACAGACCTGCCTATAGATTGGTTTTTCGAGGACTTTATAAATAATAGAAGTACTATAGACTATAAATTAAAAAAACCTAAGGTTAAAGGTGATTCCATAGAAATTGAAGTCGTCAATAACAGGGCTATAAAAATGCCAGTGTCCATTTATGGTATCAATAAAAAGAATGTCATTTTTAAAAAGTGGCTCGAACCCATTGATTCTAGTGTTTTTGTAAAAATACCAACTGCAGATGTTCGTAAAATTGCGCTAAATTATGATGGAGTTATTCCTGAATTTAACCAACGGAATAATTATAAAAAAACAAAAGGCCTATTAAACAGGCCTTTGCAAGTAAGATTATTTAAAGATATTGAAGATCCAAGGTATAACCAAATATTTATCATGCCAGATTATGGGTTTAATGTTTATGATGGTATATCCTTAGGGCTTAAATTTTATAATAAAACGGTATTGCCAAAATCTTTTCATTATCGCATAGAACCCTTATATGCTTTTAAATCTAAAACCATAGTAGGTAGTGGGTCCTTAGTGTTTAATCGTAAACCAGAATTTAGTAAATTATATAATATAAATGCTGGTGTTGCAGGTAGTTATTACTCTTATGATGATGGTTTATTTTATAAGAGACTTAGTCCTTTTGTTATTTTCTCCTTTAGAGATAAAACGGATCTTAGAAACAATAAAAAACATTTTGTAACCTTCAGAAACGTTACCGTAGATCGGGATGAAAATCCAAACAAACCTTTAGAAACACCAAATTATAGTGTATTTAATTTTAGATATACCTATTCAAATCCTAATTTGATAAACCATTATAGAGCGAATTTCGATTATCAATTATCCTCTGAATTTAGTAAGGTTTCTACCACTTTAAAATATCGAAAATTATTTCTAAATAACCGTCAAATTGATGTGAGATTATTTGCTGGAGTTTTTATTAAAAATAACAGCAATGCAAATGATGATTTCTTCAGCTTTGCTTTGGACCGTCCTACCGATTATCTTTTCGATTATAATTACTATGGTAGAAGTGACGATACTGGTTTTTTTAGTCAGCAATTAATCATCGCAGAAGGTGGTTTTAAATCACAATTAGAACCTGCTTTTTCCAACACTTGGATGACCACTGCGAATGTTAGTACTAATATTTGGCGATGGATTCATGCCTATGGAGATATTGGTTTAGTAAATAACAAAAATATAGGAACTGAAACCCTATTTGATAGTGGCTTAAAATTTAGTTTGATAGATGATTATTTTGAAATTTATTTTCCTATTTATTCAACCTTAGGTTGGGAAGTTGGTCAATCTCATTATGAAGAGAGAATTCGATTTATCTTTACTATAGATCCCAAAACACTTTTTGGACTGTTTTCTAGAAAGTGGTATTAATAAAATTTAAAAATATATGAATCCTTTTAATAACTGGAGATTAATAATTTTACTTTGCCTTACCTTAGGCTTAGCTCCTTTTTTTCCTGAACCTCATATTTACGGTAAAATTAATTGGATTATTGGCGGAGCAGAAGGAATGAAGCTTATGGACTGGTTGGATACTCTTCTACACGGTATTCCTTGGATTTTATTGTTTAGACTCGTAATTATTAAAAGGTTAGCCGCTTCAAAAAGCATTTAATTTCTTTGAATAATCTCTTTTTAGTAGGCTAAAAATTGACATTGCATAAAATTTCAATTTTCACTACTTTTGCAAAACCTAATACCACACAATTTTATGCAAACAAACCCACAAACAAACGGTAAATTATCATTCGAAGATTTTAAATCTGAAATTCTTAATGACTATAAAATCGCTGTAACCAGTAGAGAATGTAGTTATTTGGGACGTAGAGAAGTTTTAACTGGGAAGGCAAAGTTTGGTATTTTTGGTGATGGTAAAGAAGTACCTCAATTAGCTTGGGCTAAGGTATTTAAAAAAGGAGATTGGCGTAGTGGTTATTACCGAGATCAAACCTTTATGATGGCTATTGGGAAGTTAACGATCCAACAATTTTTTGCAGGGTTATATGGGCATACCGATATAGAAGCAGATCCAATGAGTGCTGGAAGACAAATGGGAGGTCATTTTTCTACCCATACGATCAACGAAGATGGTTCATGGAAAGATCTTACCAAACAAAAAAATAGTAGCCCTGATATTTCTCCAACCGCTGGGCAAATGCCTAGATTAGTAGGATTGGCTCAGGCTTCAAAAATATACAGAAACGTAAAAGAATTAGAAGGATATACTTCTTTTTCAGATCACGGAAATGAGGTCGCCTGGGGTACCATTGGTAACGCAAGTACGAGTGAAGGACTTTTTTGGGAATCCATTAATGCTGCTGGAGTAATTCAGATTCCTATGGTTATTAATGTTTGGGATGACGAGTATGGAATTTCAGTTCACGCAAAATACCAAACAACCAAAGAAAATATTTCAGAAATTCTAAAAGGATTTCAACGTACCGATAATGAAAAAGGATATGAAATTATTCGTGTACATGGTTGGGATTATCCAAGTTTAATTGAAGCATACCAAAAAGCTTCTACCATTGCTAGAGAAGAGCATGTACCTGTATTAATTCATGTAAACGAACTTACACAGCCTCAAGGACACTCCACTAGTGGATCTCACGAACGTTACAAGGACAAAAATAGATTGGCTTGGGAAAAAGAATGGGATTGTAATAAAAAATTACGAGAATGGATTATTGCTAATGATTTCGCAAGCGAAGAAGAACTATCTGGATTAGAAAAATCTATTAAGAAAGAAGTTCGTGAAGGGAAAAGTGCGGCTTGGAAAGCTTTTTTAGCCCCACAAGTTCAAGAACAAAAAGAAGCATTAACTTTAATTAATAATGCTGCTGAAAAAAGTGCCAATAAAGTTTTTATAAATAAAGTTGTAGAATTATTATCTTCTAAAAAAGAGCCTATACGAAGAGAAATAATTGGTGCAGCAAGAAAATCATTACGTTATTTAATTGGTGAGAATACCGTTGAGAAAAAACAACTTAATGATTGGATCGAAAACTATTTCGAAGTCATCGAACCTAAATACAGTGCGCATTTATATTCTGAAGCAATAGAAAATGCAAAAACTATTTCAGAAATAAAACCGATTTATAATGATAATTCTGAAGATGTGGACGGTAGAATTATTCTTAGAGATAATTTTGATGCTATTTTAACCAGACACCCAGAAGTGTATATTTTTGGTGAAGATAGTGGAGCGATCGGAGATGTAAATCAAGGCTTAGAAGGATTACAAGATAAATTTGGTGAAGAGCGTGTTGCTGATGCAGGAATTAGAGAAGCTACCATTTTAGGGCAAGGTATAGGGATGTCTATGAGAGGCTTACGCCCTATTGCAGAGATTCAATACTTAGATTATATCCTTTATTGTTTACAAATCATGAGTGATGATCTTGCAACAGTTCGTTACCGTACCAATGGCAAACAAAAAGCACCCCTTATTGTTCGTACTCGTGGGCATCGTTTAGAAGGAATTTGGCACAGTGGATCTCAAATGGGTGGATTAGTTCATTTACTACGTGGAATGTATATTTTAGTTCCTCGTGATATGACAAAAGCGGTTGGATTTTATAATACTCTTTTAAAAACAGACGAACCTGCTTTAGTAATAGAATGCTTAAATGGGTACCGTTTAAAAGAAAAAATGCCTTCCAACCTAACAGAAATTAGAACTCCTATTGGAGTTGTTGAAACAGTTAAAGAAGGAAGTGATATCACCCTAGTTTCTTACGGAAGTACTTTACGTATTGTACAAGAAGCAGCTATTGAATTATTACAAGTAGGAATTAACGCTGAAGTGATAGACATTCAAACACTATTGCCATTAGACATCAATCATGATTTAGTAAAAAGTGTTGCCAAAACAAATAGATTATTGGTAATTGATGAAGATGTACCCGGTGGAGCATCCGCTTATATTATGCAAACTATTTTGGATGATCAGAATGGATATCAATATTTGGATAGCAAACCCCAAACCCTAGCTGCAAAACAACATCGACCTGCCTATGGTACAGATGGGGATTATTTTTCTAAACCACAGTTGGAAGATATTTTCGAAAAAGTGTATGCAATGATGCATGAAGCAAATCCTAGTGATTTTCCAAAACTTAGATAAGCAAAATAGGATTTTTAAATAATTATCCTATATTTACAATACAAATCAAATAGATACGACAATGTTTTATTCTAATATTAATAATAACTTTAATAATACCCCTTAACAAAAACTTGTCGAGAACATATATGCGCCTGTCAAGTTTTAATTTGACAGGCTTTTTTTTTGTGCTTCGACAAGCTCAGCAACCAAAAAAAACAAGCTCAATAATAATAATAAAAAAAAAAAAATCATGTGCGGAATTGTATGCGCTTTTAACCTAAAGCAAGTCTCAGAGAAACTAAGACCTCAAATATTGGGAATGTCCAAAAACATCAGACATCGTGGTCCCGATTGGAGCGGTATTTTTAGTAATGACAAATCTATTATGGCTCACGAAAGATTGGCTATCGTAGATCCTACTTCAGGGAAACAACCTTTGTTTTCTGAAGATCAAAATTTTGTATTGGCTGCAAATGGGGAAATTTATAATCATTTAGAATTGCGTAAACAATTAGAAGACGAATCGAAAAACACTTATAACTTTCAAACAAAGTCAGATTGCGAAGTCATTCTCGCTTTATACCAAGAAAAGGGAGTTTCTTTTTTAGATGAGCTCAATGGTATTTTTGGTTTTGCCTTATATGATGTGTCTAAAGACGAATATTTTATTGCTCGAGATCATATGGGAATTATCCCTTTATATATGGGTTGGGATGAAAACGGCACTTTTTATGTTGCTTCCGAACTAAAAGCATTAGAAGGAGTTTGTACTAAAATTGAACTCTTCCCTCCTGGTCATTATTTACATAGTTCGGATGGGGAATTGAAACGATGGTACCAAAGAGATTGGCAAGATTATGGCGCTGTAAAAGAGAATGAAACTAATATTAAAGAGCTTCGTAAAGCTTTAGAAGACGCGGTACACAGACAGTTAATGAGCGATGTACCTTATGGAGTTTTGCTTTCTGGTGGATTGGATTCTTCCATAACCTCAGCAATTGCAAAAAAATATGCAGAAAAACGTATAGAAAGTGATGATAAAGATAAGGCCTGGTGGCCTAGACTTCACTCCTTTGCTATAGGATTGGAGGGCTCTCCAGATTTAGCTGCTGCAAGAAAAGTAGCCGATCATTTAGATACTGTACACCATGAAATTAAATTTACCATACAAGAAGGAATAGATGCTTTGCATGATGTAATATATCATTTAGAAACCTATGACATTACCACTATTCGAGCTTCCACTCCTATGTATTTATTGGCAAGAGCAATTAAAGCTATGGGAATTAAAATGGTGCTTTCTGGCGAAGGAGCCGATGAGATTTTTGGAGGCTATTTGTATTTTCATAAAGCTCCATCCGCAAAAGATTTTCATGAGGAGACGGTTAGAAAATTAGATAAATTACATATGTACGATTGCCTTCGTGCAAACAAATCATTAGCAGCCTGGGGAATTGAAGGAAGAGTTCCTTTTTTAGATAAAGAATTTATGGATGTTGCGATGCGTATCAACCCACAGGATAAAATGATTAATGGCGAACGGATGGAGAAATGGGTCCTTAGAAAAGCTTTTGAAGATCTACTACCCGAAAGTGTGGCATGGAGACAAAAGGAACAATTTAGTGATGGTGTTGGCTATAGCTGGATTGATACTTTAAAAGAAATGGTAGAAAAAGAAGTTACCGATGAGCAATTAGCAAACGCGCATTATAAGTTTCCTATTCAAGCTCCAACCAGCAAAGAAGAGTTTTATTATCGTTCTATTTTTACGAAACATTTTCCTAGTGATACTGCGGCTTGGTCTGTACCACAAGAAGCCTCTGTTGCTTGTAGCTCTAAAATAGCATTAGAATGGGATGAAAGTTTTAAAAACATGAACGATCCAAGTGGAAGAGCAGTTGCTAATGTTCATGATGATGCCTATTAAATTTTTACAGTTTATTATGGAAGCCATTTTTTATCAAAATTTGGCTTTCTTTTTTCTAAGAAAGCATCTCTACCTTCTTTTGCTTCATCAGTCATATAAGCAAGACGAGTTGCTTCTCCTGCAAATACTTGTTGTCCTACCATACCATCATCGGTAAGGTTCATTGCGAATTTTAGCATTTTAATAGAAGTTGGAGATTTTGCCAAGATTTCTTGTGCCCATTCAAAAGCAGTATCTTCTAATTCTTCATGTGGAATTACGGCATTTACCATTCCCATTTCAAAAGCTTCTTGTGCAGAATAATTTCTTCCGAGAAAAAATATTTCCCGAGCTTTCTTTTGTCCTACCATTTTTGCTAGGTATGCACTTCCGTAGCCACCATCAAAACTAGTTACATCAGCATCGGTTTGTTTAAAAATGGCATGTTCTTTACTTGCCAAGGTTAAATCACAAACTACGTGAAGACTATGCCCTCCTCCTACTGCCCAACCTGGCACCACACAAATCACCGCTTTTGGCATAAAACGAATCATACGTTGTAAGTCTAAAATATTTAATCGATGGTATCCATCTTCTCCTACATATCCTTGATGACCGCGAGCTTTTTGATCTCCACCACTACAAAAACTATATACCCCATCTTTAGAAGAAGGACCTTCAGCAGAAAGGAGTACTACACCAATAGAAGTATCTTCTTGGGCATCGTAAAATGCATCTAATAATTCACTGGTAGTTTTTGGCCTAAAAGCATTGCGAACATCCGGTCGGTTAAATGCAACTCTTGCCACACCATCACATTTTTTATAGGTGATGTCTGTATATTCTTTAGCGGTTTTCCAATTGGGAGAATTCATGGTTTCTATTTTAAGGTAAATATAGAAAAGAGTGCTGGAAAAACATCCACTTTAGACTGACAATTATCATAACTTTTTAGACTTTTCACTCGTAACTTTGAGTAAAATTTTGAGAAATAATATTTAAATTATTATTAAAATGGCAAAAGTAAAAGGAGCGATAGTTGTTGATACAGAAAAATGCAAAGGCTGTGAAGTATGCATGCCTGTTTGCCAAGACAATGTTATCAGCATGTCTAAAGAAGTAAATCGTAAAGGGTACCATTATGCATATATGAGCGATCCCAAAGCTTGTAACGGTTGTACTAACTGTGGTTTAGTATGTCCAGACAGAGCAATCACTGTCTACAGAATGAAAGTTTAACAGCATTTAAACAATAAAAAAATGTCCGAATTAAAATTAATGAAAGGCAATGAAGCACTAGCAGAAGGAGCTATTCGAGCTGGTGTTGATGCCTATTTTGGGTATCCCATTACACCTCAGTCTGAAGTGATAGAGTACTTAATGAGAGAACGGCCTGAAGAAAGAACAGGAATGGTGGTTTTACAAGCTGAAAGTGAAATTGCAGCGATCAATATGGTTTATGGTGCTGCTAGTACAGGAAAACGTGCTATGACCTCATCTTCTAGCCCTGGAATTTCATTAAAACTAGAAGGAATTTCTTATTTAGCAGGTGCCGAATTACCTGCTGTAATTGTAAATGTGGTTCGTGGTGGGCCAGGCTTGGGTACCATACAACCTTCACAAGCAGATTATTTTCAATCGGTTAAAGGTGGTGGACACGGAGATTACAAATTATACGTATTGGCTCCCGCTTCTGTACAAGAAATGTCAGATTTTGTAGAAGATGCTTTCGATATTGCCTTTAAATACAGAGCTCCTGTATTAATCCTTTCAGATGGATTAATTGGTCAAATGATGGAAAAAGTAGTTTTAAAAGACCAACAAGAACGTAGAAGTGATATGGAAGTTATTGAAAGTTGTGGCGATTGGGCAACAACGGGTAGAACAAACAGAGAACGAAATATAATCACTTCTCTCGATTTGCAATCAGAAAAAATGGAAGCTCGTGTTCATAGATTAATGAAGAAATATAAGCAAATGGAAAAAGAAGATTTGCGGTATGAAAAGATAAACTGTGAGGATGCGGAGTACTTAGTAGTTGCCTATGGTTCTAGTGCTCGAATTGCACAAAAAGCAATTGAATTGGCTAGAGAAAAAGGCATTAAGGCAGGTTTATTAAGACCTATCACATTGTTCCCTTTTCCAAAACAGGAATTATTTGATCTCGCAGGTCAAGTTAAAGGAATTTTAAGTGTCGAGTTAAGTACAGGGCAGATGGTTGAGGATGTTCGCCTTTCTGTAGAACATAAAGTACCTGTAGAACATTTTGGAAGAACTGGTGGTATTATTCATACACCTGAAGAAATATTAGAAGCATTAGAACAAAAAATAATAAATAATGGACGTATTAGACATCATAAAACCCGAGAATCGAGTATTCTGTAAATCAAAATTAATGACCGATACGGCTTTGTCGTATTGTCCTGGCTGTGGTCATGGTACTGCTCATAATTTAGCCATGGAGGTGATTGACGAGATGGGTATTGTTGAAGATACTATTGGTGTTGCACCTGTGGGATGCTCGGTATTGGCTTATGATTTTATGAATATAGATATGACCCAAGCTGCTCATGGTAGAGCACCTGCCGTTGCTACTGCCATAGCAAGAACATGGCCCGAGAAGTATGTTTTTACTTACCAAGGGGATGGAGATTTAGCAGCCATTGGTAGTGCAGAAACATTGCATACTTGCAATCGAGGTGAAAATATTGTAATCATTTTTGTTAATAATGGAATCTATGGTATGACGGGAGGACAAATGGCTCCAACTACTCTACCCGGAATGCGCACGTCAACATCGCCTTATGGACGTGAAATTGAAACCATGGGATCTCCATTAAAAATGACAGAATTAATAGCAAATCTTCCTGGCGTGTATTATGTAACAAGACAAGCAGTGCATACTCATAAGCATGCAAGAAAAGCAAAAAAAGCAATTAAAAAGGCTTTTGAAAATACACGGTTGAAAAAAGGGCTTTCCTTTGTAGAGATTGTCTCAAATTGTAACTCAGGATGGAAAATGAATCCAATTGAATCTAACGAATGGATGGTAGAAAATATGTTCCCTTATTTTCCACTAGGGGATATTAAAGTAAATGGTAAATTAAAATAACAGTTATGACAGAAGAAATTATTATTGCTGGATTTGGAGGTCAAGGTGTATTATCTATGGGTAAAATTTTAGCTTATTCTGGAATCATGCAAGATCAGGAAGTTAGTTGGATGCCTTCCTATGGACCCGAAATGCGAGGGGGTACAGCAAACGTAACCGTTATATTAAGCAATGATAGAATAAGCTCTCCATATTTAAAAGTGTTTGATACCGCTATTATTCTAAATCAGCAGTCCATGGATAAGTTTGAACATTCTGTGAAGCCTGGAGGATATTTAATTTATGATCCTAACGGAATTATACAACATCCAACTAGAACAGACATATATATATTCTCTATTGAAGGCTCAAAAATTGCAGCTGAAATGGGAAATAAAAAAATATTTAATATGGTTATTTTAGGAGGATTTTTAAAGGTGAAACCCATTGTAAAATTAGAGAATGTAATTGATGGCTTAAAAAAATCACTTTCTGAAAGATATCATTATTTAATTCCAAAAAATGAAGAAGCACTACATAAAGGTATAGAGAGTATTGTTCCATATAAAATAAACAATAAGGTTTTTTCATGATTTTTAATATTTCTTAAAATCTATATTACTATGAAAATGGTAAAGAGTTTATAATAAATTCTTTACCATTTTTTATGATAGTTAAAAGATTACTATTCTTATACACATTCTTTATAATATCGTAAAAATTGAATAACTTCGGAAAATTGTAATACTGTTTAATTTACAATATTGATTTAGTAAAAAAACAGTTATTAATCCAGTAGAAAATAATATAAATTCAAAATAAACAAAAATGAATAAACTAGTACTTAGTCTTGGAATAGCTTTTAGCAGCTTGTTGATAACAGCACAAGAAACCTACAAATTTACTCCTCTAATTGATATTGATGCCACTCCTGTGATCAGTCAAGGAAACACCGGAACATGTTGGAGTTTTTCTACTTCTTCCTTTTTAGAATCTGAAATTATTAGACTTACGGGAAAACAAGTCGATCTTTCAGAAATGTATAATGTTCGAAATACCTATCCTGTAAAAGCCGACAACTATGTGATGCGTCAAGGAAAAGCACAGTTTAGTGAAGGTGGATTGATCCATGATGTTTTAAATAGTACAAGAGATTTTGGATTGGTTCCTGTTGAGAGCTATAGCGGTCTTTTTGGAGATGCAACCAAACATAACCACGCTCAAATGGTTTCTACCTTAACTGCTATGGTGGAGTCTCATGTGAAAAACTCTAAAAATTTAAGTCCGAAATGGAGATCTTCCTTTGATGCTACTTTAGATGTTTACTTAGGTAAGAATATAACCGAATTTTCTTATGAAGGCAAAAAATACACTCCTCTAGAGTTTGCTAAAGAGATGAAAATAAATACAGCAGACTATGTAAATATCACTTCCTTTACACATGCTCCATTTTATTCAGAATTTATTTTAAACATCCCAGACAACTTCAGTAATGGAAGCTTTTATAATGTCCCAATTAATGATATAGTTGCTATTGTTGATAATGCCTTAGAAAATGGATATACTGTTGCTTTAGATTGTGATGTAAGTGAACGTACTTTCTCTTCGAAGGATGGTGTTGCTGTAATCCCATCTAATAAATTAAATAATTTAAAAGCACTTCATAGTATTTATCCTGAAAAAGAAATTACACAAGAATACCGCCAGCAAGAATTTGAAAACTTTAATACCACCGATGATCATTTAATGCACATTACAGGTACGGTAAAAGATCAAGATGGGAATGTTTATTATATGGTTAAAAATAGCTGGGGATCTAACCCAGAAAGAACTGCAAATGGTGGTTATGTTTATTTTAGTGAGGCCTATATTCGATTAAAAACAATAAGTATCACCTTACATAAGGATGCAGTAACTAAAGATGTGGCTCAAAAATTAAGTCTAAACTAATTTCTTAGAATATAAAGAGCATAAATTTTGAATGGATAAAGTTAAATTAGGCCTCAAGGAAAATTGGTTACAATTCACCATTTTAGTGATTGTAAATGCTTTTGTTGGAGGAATGGTTGGTTTAGAACGAACCATTTTTCCAAAGTTTGCAGAGGTTGAGTTTGGTGTTGCTTCCAAAACAGCAATACTATCTTTCATTATAGCTTTCGGAATTACCAAAGCCATTACCAACTACTTTACGGGTAAACTTGCCAATAGATTTGGAAGAAAAAACCTATTGCTCTTAGGTTGGTTATTTGCAATCCCAATCCCATTTGTTTTAATTTATGCTAGCTCTTGGAATTGGGTGGTGTTTGCTAATATACTTTTGGGAATAAATCAAGGATTGACTTGGAGTAGTACTGTGGTAATGAAAATTGATCTAGTAGGAGAAAAAGATCGAGGATTGGCCATGGGCATCAATGAGTTTGCTGGGTATTTTGCGGTTGGAATTGTAGCTTTTTTAACTGGTTTCATCGCTCAAAAATATGGAGTAACACCTTACCCCTTTTATTTAGGAATTGGAATTTCTATTATAGGTTTTTTATTATCCTTATTCTTTGTAAAAGATACCAGAGCATTTGTTGCTAAAGAACAGGAAACCACTGCGACAGAAAAATTAGATCATGTATTTTTAGAAACCTCCTTTAAAAATAAAAACCTAAGTGCTATTACACAAGCTGGTTTAGTAAACAATTTAAACGACGGAATGATTTGGGGTCTCTTGCCTATTTTACTATTGTCTTTAAATTATAATTCCAAAAATATTGGAATCATCGCAGCTGTCTATCCAGCAGTATGGGGAATTGGACAGTTATTTACCGGTAAAATGGCAGATTTATATTCCAAAAAGAAAATGCTTTTTTGGGGGATGTTATTGCAGGGAATCGCAATTATGTTTATCCCATATTTTACAAGTTTCTATTCCCTAATATTCATTGCAATTATCTTAGGATTAGGAACAGCTTTAGTCTACCCTACGTTTTTATCGGCTATTGCAGATGCAACATCTCCAAGACAACGAGCAGAAAGTATTGGAGTTTTTAGGCTCTGGAGAGATTTAGGTTATGCGATTGGAGCAATTATCTCAGGTATTATAGCTGATCTATTTGGGATTTCTTATGCAATCTCTTTTATTGGAGGAATAACTATTTTATCTGCTATAATCATTAAATTTAGAATGGAAAGTGACTAAAACTTATCTTTCTTCTTAATACTTTTATAAAATGAAAAAAATAATATTTTTAGGTTCTATATTAATTAGCATGGTATTCTTTTCTTGTAATTCTGATAAAAAACAAGAGGAGATTAATAAAATTACATTACCAAAAATTGAAAGAGATTTAAAGGAGGTTTTAAAAGATGGAAAATTAAGGGTTTCCACAACTTATAGCGGGACTAGTTATTTCCTATATCGCGGTAGCCCAAAAGGTTTCGAATATGAGCTTTTAGAGCGATTTGCAGAATATTTAAATGTAGAGTTAGAAATTGTAGTAGCTAATGATATAAACAATCTAATACCCAACTTAAATAAAGGAAAAGTAGATTTAATTGCTCACGGATTAACGATTACTTCAGAAAGAAAAGAAAAAGTGTCTTTTTCAGAATATATCTATTTAAGCCATCAGATTTTAGTTCAAAAAAAACCTGATAACTGGAGAAAAATGAAATGGAGCTCCTTAGAACGTTCGCTGATTCATGATCCCATAGAGTTGATAAATGACACGGTTTCTATAAGAGCAGAAACTGCCTATATGCATCGCATTAATAATTTATCTGATGAAATTGGAGGGGATATAATAATTGATACCCTACATGGCTCTATTACTACAGATGAAATAATAAAAATGGTAGTAGATGGAAAAATTAAATATACAGTTGCGGATGATAATATTGCCAAAATTGTTTCTTCCTATTATCCAATTTTAGATATTGAAGTACCTATTAGTTTTTCACAACGAAATGCTTGGGCAACTAGACATTCTTCTCCTTTGTTATTGAAGGAATTAAATAAATGGCTAAAGGAGTTTAAAAAAGAAATAGATTATTATGTTATTTATGATAACTATTTTGAAAACAAAAGAGATTTTAGAAGGCGAATTAAAAGTGATTTTTACAGTGCTAATGGGAATACTATTAGCAAGTATGATGAATTGATAAAAAAGGAATCCAAAAAAATAGGCTGGGACTGGCGTTTGGTTACTTCTTTAATTTATCAAGAATCGAGATTTGACCCTAAGTCTAATTCTTGGGCTGGAGCTGGAGGATTAATGCAAATAATGCCTGCTACTGCTAAAGAATTAGGAGTGAAAAATAGAAAAGATCCAACTGAAAGTGTAGTCGGCGGGACGAAATATTTATCCATTATCTGGGAACGATTTGAAGATATAGAAGATTCTATTCAACGTAAAAAATTTACCATGGCATCTTATAATTGTGGTCATGGACATGTATTAGATGCACAACGATTAGCCAAAAAGAGAGGCTTAGATAGTACCAAGTGGGATGATAATGTGGAGAAAATAATTTTAGAATTAAGTCTTCAGAAAAATTATAATGACCCAGTAGTTAAATATGGTTATGTAAGAGGGATTGAACCTTATAATTATGTTCAACAAATCTATGAACGATATGACCACTATAAGAAGTTTATCAAAGAGTAAGTATTAAATATTTTTCTTTAATAGTTTTCATCACTACTCTAGCCAAAGCTTAAAATCTTTTACTCGCTCTCTAGCAACTATTACTTCTTGTTCTGAATAACTATTCAGTTTTAATTCTAAACGAGAATTGGTATAGGAGATAATGTCTTTTATTGCATTAATATTGATGTAATATTTACGACTAATTCTAAAAAACAATTTTGGAGATAGTTCTTGTTCTAAATGCTCTAGAGTTGTATCCAACAAATAAGATCTCCCATTTGTAGTATGGGCATAGGTTCCTTTGTTTTCTGAATAAAAACATTCGATCTCATCAACAGATATCATTTTTAAATGCTGCCCTATCTTGGTAGTGAATCGTTTTTTATACTCTCGCTCTATCGGATTCCCCAATAACTTTTTAATATCATCAAAGTTAAGTTGCACGTTGGAAGCTTGAGGTTTTAATTCTTTGTACTTGTCGACTGCAACCAGTAATTCATCTTCGTCAATTGGTTTTAATAAATAGTCAATACTATTTAGTTTAAAAGCTTGTAATGCATATTCATCAAAGGCAGTGGTGAAAATAATAGAGCTTTTAATTTCTATGGAATCAAAAATTTCAAAGGATAGTCCATCACTTAATTGGATGTCTAAAAAAATTAAATCGGGATGTTCATTATTTTCAAACCAATGAATTGATTCTTCAACACTGTGCAGCATTTTATTTACAGTTAGCCCTACTTTTTCAAGCATTCGTTGCAACCTACGTGCAGATGGTTTTTCGTCTTCTATAATTAATACTTTCATATACTTCACGTTTTGATCGCAATAAAATTAAGGTTTTGATTATTATGATCTCTAAAATTTATTTCGTTTTAAGTCCTCATCTTCTTTATCCATATATTCTTTGATCTTTCTATCCTCCCAATTTTTTAATAAAGAGAACTTATCTTTATAAACAGATACCCAATGAAAAAAGAGTCCTATTCCCCAGAAGAATGGTGTTGTAAACATGGGCCATTTTGGAATTTTAATATCAGTAAATCCACTTTGAAAAACACCTAAGTTAACAATAATCAATATTAAATTGATTGTGATGTATACGGTAAGGTGCATGTAAAAGTCCTTTACTTCTTTTACTCTCTTTTTTGCTTTTTTATATTTTTCTTCGTTATAATTATCCATTATATTTATTATTTCCATCTGTTATTTGATTGCTTATTATCATTATCCATAAACTCTTTTATCTTACGATCTTCCCAGTTTTTATTCATATAAGGAACCCAGCCAAAAGCTTTAAAAGCGTGAAAAACGATTCCTATTCCCCAACCAAAAGCTACCCATAAAAACCAAGGGTTTCTCCATTCATCGATATAATAATTTAATCCTGCCATAAAAAGGATAAAAATCACGTAAGACATTAGGTTAGAATAAAACTTTTTTATGGCTGCAACGCGTTCTTTAGCACGCAGGTATTTATTTTCGTTATTAAAATTATCCATAGTATTATTTATTATAGTTATCAAAATCGTCTTTATCCATTAGTTCTTTCATCTTTTTTTCTTCCCAATCCTTTCCTAATAAGGGATTATAATTAAAGGTTTCCATAGCATGACCAGCTACTCCAAAGCCCCAGCCTAGTATTGGAAATATTGCCCAGGGAAAACCTGTGGATCTATAGTTTAAAAAGATAAAAACAGGCATCATCATTAAATAAATTGCAAAGTGAATGTAAAATCCTTTTAGTTTCTCCACATGCTCTTTAGCTCGTGCGTATTTTTTTTCAGATATATAACTTGTTTGTGTTTCCATAATCGTGATATTTTTTGTTAATATTGGGATAGAAATGCAAAATTCTTTATCCGTTTTATTTATTAAAACTGGTCTGTCTGTAAGCAAATAATAGCGCTGCTTGATATTTTTTAATCCAACTCCAGTACTAGCTTTTATTACTTGTTTTGGCTGGGAATTGTTTTTTACTATTAAATTACCATCCTCTTCCTGTATGGAGATATGCAGTTTTTTAGTAGGGGTAACAATATTATGTTTTACCGCATTTTCTAAAACTAATTGAAGAGAAAGTGGTACTACTTTAGCTTCGGGGTTGCTTAACTTTTCAGGTAATGAGAAAACAATACTGTCTTCAAATCGCATTTTTATAAGTGACATATATAAAGTTGCAAACTTTAACTCCTCTTCTACCGAAACTAAATCCTTATTTTTTTGTTCTAGAACATATCTGTATACTTTAGATAATGCAGTGGTAAATTTATTAGCAGCTTCAGGGTTTTCTTCAATTAAACTGGTCAATACATTTAAACTATTGAATAAAAAGTGAGGGTCCAATTGATTTTTTAAAGCATCGAATTTTGCAGAGGCTGTACCAGCAATTATTTTTTGTTCTTTTACTTTATTCTCTTGTTTATGCCTATAATAAAAGATTGACAATATAACATAACTAACTACTAATGAAATAGATAATGTAACGTAATACTCTTGTGGCTTTTCTTCTGAAATAAACTGAGTTAAGTTTCTCGCTCCAAAAATAACTTCGTGTACAATTCTAATAAAGAATACAGATATGGTAGTGATTCCTAGAACTCCAATACTAAGAATACCAATTGTTTTTAATGTGAAAAAAGTTAATTTAAACCGAATGAATATATACCTAAAGAAATACCCATTTGCCAAATACAAAACCACGGCGTATAACTGATTGTATGCAAAAATGATTAACAATTGTTTGATACTAGAGTATTCAAGTCCGTTAGAATAACGAATCAACCCTATTACTATAAAAACAACAATTCCTAATAAAAATGCTTTTCCAAATTCTTTTATAAAACCAGTCATCTATTTACAATTTTCTTCTAATATATTTTTTGCACGATCTAACCCTCCCTTAGGATAAAACTCGCCTTCTGGTTTAAAGTCTTTAAAAAGCTCTATCGCTCTTTTTACATCATTACAAAAAGGCTCAATCGAAGTCCCAAAAAACTTAGCACTACCAATATTCCATTCTGCATTGTTCAAGAGCACTCTTGGGTTATTAGGTGCTAAATTTACTGCCTCTTGATAAAGCATAGTTACTTTTCCTCCATATTTCATTCCATAAGTTGCTCCGTCGTAAGCTACCCATACGGTATGCCATAATGCTTCCAAAATTAATAGTTCTGAATTTTCTTTAGAAATAGCCTTTGCTTCCTTTAAAAAAACCATTGCTTTATCCATTTGTGTCTTTAGTTTTGCAGCATCTTTTTCTCCAAAACTTTGTATGGTTGTAATATAAGAAACATAAAAAGGAGGCAACCATTCTATAGGTTCTGCTATTGCAATACGTTCAAAAAGATTTGCCGCTTCATTGGCTTTGTTTTCCCCCCAAAGATCTAATGCCTTTTGCATTCCTTTTTGATATGGAGTTTGACTAATTCCTGAGAAGGAAATTAATGCTATTGTGATAAAAAGTAAATTTTTCATTTTATATTTTATGCTATCTACCAATTGCCTTTTGAAACTTTAACAGCTAAAAATAAGCTTATGTAAATTAAATTTATATTCTTTTCTCTATTTATATTCTTATTTCTTATTAAGTATTATAAAAACTATAGATTTATTTCTAAGGTTTTTACTTCTCCATTTTTAACTTCAAATTTTGCATCCTCCCATTTTGGTGGTCCAAATTTAGCAGGTGCATTATTAGAGGCACCTGTATCTTCTTTTGGATACATGCCCATAAAAAAGTTTAGTTCCCCATTGTCATCTTCATCGTGATAGCAAGAAATAGCATAAACACCATCTGGAATATCAGTAAAGGTTAAGCTTGCTTTTTTATCTGTTATTTCTGAAGAAAGGGATTGATGAGATTCTTTTAAAAAAGTACTTTCTTCATTATATAGTCCTACCATTACAGATCCTTTATTTGATTCAAATCCTGTTATATCTACTACAATTGAATTCTGTGCTTGTAAAAATAATCCTGTTAAAAGCATTGCGAAATAAGTTAGTATTGTTTGCATGTCGTAAATTTTATGGTTTGTTGTTTTTTAATTTCACTACAAATATCTAGTAAAAGCTTCGTTTGATAAAATCCCTTTTACTGAATTGTAATATTTTAATGATGAATTGTTAAATCCTTTAAAGCTTATCCAATTGATTATCGGTTTCATCATCGCTAATGGTCCAAAAGAAACCTACAAAAAAGAATTGATCGGCAGCTGGAAGCAATGCTCTACGGTCAAAATGACCATTGGCATCGGGAGTTCTAGAATACTGATATCCATTTATATTTGAAAAACCTAAGGCATTATTCACAGAAACATATAGAATCTTTTGAGGGCTAATTAAATAGGCCCAATTCAAACTAATACTATTATAGTTCTTTGTTTTTTCTTGTAAAAAACCATCTTCATTTGGATTGGTATAAGTTCTTCCACTCCCAAACAAATAACTAAAGCCAATTTGACTTTTCCAATCTTCAATCCAATATTTTGCTACTACAGATAGATTATGTGTATTGGCAAAAGATGGAGTTGCTGCTATTGGATAATTTTGATATTCTCTCTCCGTATCTAAGTAAGAATAACTCAACCAATAGTCAATATTATCTATACTTTTATTGTCTCTCCAAAACAAATCGATTCCTTGTGCATATCCATCTCCCTCACTATCAAACTCACTACTGAAAATTGGGTTTTCAGTATCGTAGGTAACTAAGTTAGTATAGTTTTTTCGGTACAGTTCAGCTCTAAATATTCTATTATCTGCTGTAAATTGATAGTTTAGAATATAGTGTTGTGTTTTTTGTGCTTGAAGATCTTGAGCAAATTTTAGCACTTCACTATTGGGCTGCTGATAAAAATCTCCGTATGCAACAGACAACTGACTGTTCTTACTGGTTTTAAACGCAAAGGAAGCTCGAGGGGAAAGCGTGAATTCTTCAAATAGATTACTGTATTCACCTCGTAATCCAAGTTTAAAGGCTACGTTTCTAGACAATATAATATCTGCTTCGGTAAAGAGTCCGCTAATATTGTTTTGATAAGCATAAGATGCATTAATGTTATCTCCTTTAAAATCTTCGGTGAAATCTGTTAAAAATTGTTCGGCTCCAAAAGACATTTTAAATCGGTTGCTAAAATGTTTTCTGAATTTTAATTTAAAATGTCCAGAATTTTCAGCATCGTTTATATCATCCTCTATTAATTCCACTTCAGTATTGGCGTGAGTGTAACTCGCTCCACCAAATACTTTCCAATCCTTAGCCAAAATTCCACTATAACTAGTGTTACTATAAAAATTATAATTTTTTAATTGATAATGAATTCCTTCAGGAAAATCAATATCCTCTTGAGTTAACTCGAAGTTAGTGGCATCGAAAGCTGCATAAACCTTTAATAAACCATTTTCAAATTTTCTTCTAAACACCGTTTCTCCAGACATAGCTTCAAAAGGTTTTTCCCAATCGTTACGGTCTGGAAACAAAGCGATATAAGGCGCTAAATTAATATAAGCAGCATTAATACTAATGGAGCTCTTTTCCCATTTTTGTGTATTTCCCAATCCCAAACCTACGCTCATAATTGCAATTTCTGTTTTTTCTTGAATAGGTTCATCTATGGTTTTTAATAATAAAACGGAAGATAAAGCTTGCCCATATTCCGCAGAATAACCACCCGTTGAAAAAGTGATACCATCAAATAGAAAAGGACTATATCTTCCTCTGGTTGGAGAATTATTAGTACTTGGAGTATAGGGAGTAAAAACTCGAATACCGTCGATAAAAATCTGTGTTTCATCAGCATCTCCACCTCTTACAAACAGTCTTCCATCTTCTGCTACTGTTGTGGTACCAGGCAAGGTTTGTAATGCTCCTACAAAATCCCCTAAAGCACTAGCCGTAGTTACTACATCTAAAGGCTTTAAAACGGAAACTTTACTATTATCACTAGCTTCAAAGGATCCAGCATTAATAACAACTGTTTCTAAGGAGTTGACATCTTCTCTTAAAATAATGCTTAGGTTATTCAATTGAGAAATATCCGCTACTTTGCTATAGTTTTCAAAAGATAAAAAGGAAACAACCAATGTTTGCACCCCTGTTTCTGAAGTTTCAAAAGAAAATGTTCCATTTTCATTAGTGGAAGTTCCATCATAGGTGCCCTCCAAATAAACATTGGCTCCTAATATTGGATTTCCATTATTTTCAGTAACAATACCAGAAATAGTAGTTTGACTTATAGCTGAAAAACCACTGAAGCAAAAAATAAGTAGCAATAGTATTGGTAATTTTGTTAGTCTCATTATAGGTTAATTTCGTTTTCTGGGGCAAAATTGTGCATTCTTTGCCTAATTTCTGAATAAATTAAACCGAACTGTAATATAATACTACTCAATTGTAGTTCTTTATATTATAAATAATAGAAGTACAATACAAACAATTGATTCATTGGATGTTAAATTGTTTTGTATATTTATTCCTTAATAACCTTTTAATTTATCCTAGATGAAAAAATTATACTTTTTCCTTTTCCTATTTTTTGTAAGTTTTATTATTAAAGCGCAAGATACTTTTTCCATAATAGCAGTAGATCCTATTACTGGAGAGGTTGGATCTATTGGTGCATCTTGTGTTACTGGAGCTTCCGGTCAGTTTGACACATGGGTAACAGATATCATCCCTGGAAAGGGGGGTGTAAACTCCCAAGCTTATATCTGTATTCCAAATACTAATTTACAAACTGCAATTGCAAAAATGGAAGAGGGTTTATCTCCTCTAGAAATTATTGATTGGTTATTAATAAATGATAATTGCAGTTCTCAAAATTTTGATCCTGAATATCGCCAATATGGTATTGTTGACCTTGATGGAAATGGGGACCCAAGAACAGCAGGTTGGACAGGGAGTATGGCAGATGATTATAAAGAAGATAGACAAGGAATTGATTTTAGTGTCCAAGGCAATATTTTATTAGATGTTAGTGTGATTGATAATATGACCACTAACATGAACAATACAGATGGAACCTTGGCAGACAAGCTTATGGCTGGTCTTCAAGGTGCAAATATACCAGGTGCAGACTCCAGATGTTTGAACAATGGCACCTCTTCAAGAGCTGCTTGGTTTGTAGTTTACAAAGCAGATGATGAACCTGGCAATCCATATTTAAGGATCGTTGTTCCAACTCAAGCTGTTGGTATAGAACCTATAGATATAATGCAAAATTTATATGATGATTTTCTTGCAGTTGAAGATTTTGATTTAAAAAGTAATCTCAAACTTTTTCCAAACCCAGCATCTGAGGAATTAATGATTTCTTATAACTCCTCCATCACTTTAAAAGATATCAAAGTTTATGATTTAAAAGGGAAAAGAATAGCTCAATACCAAGATTTTTCTTCTAATAATCATCTACATAAAATGGATGTTTCCGAATTGAAAAATGGAGTTTATTTTCTTAAAATTAAAAGTCTTCAGGGAACTACAACCCTAAGGTTTATAAAGAATTAATTTGAAAAAATTAATTGACAAAGGTAGATGAGTGATTCAGAAAAAATTTTAGAATATATTCAAAAGAACTCTCATTGGGAGAAAGAGTTAACTTTACTAAGAAGTATTTTTCAGAAAACAGAATTGAAAGAAGAAGTGAAATGGGGAATTCCTGCCTATACCTTAAATGGAAGTTTAGTTGCCGGTTTGGGTGCTTTTAAAAATCATTATGCCATTTGGTTTCATCAAGGAGTGTTTTTAAAAGATGCTCAAAAACAATTGTTCAATGCACAAGATGGCAAGACCAAAGCTATGCGCCAATGGAAATTTACTTCTGAAGACTCCATAGATTCAAAATTAATAATGGCATACATTTTAGAAGCCATAGTCAATGCCAAAGCAGGAAAAAAAATAAAACCACAGGCCAAGAAAGAAATAGAAATACCTTCATTACTTAAGGAAGCATTTAAAAAAAATCAACAACTAGCCAATCAATATAGTAAGTTAAGCCTTGGAAAACAGAGAGAATATTCAGAACATATTGTTAGTGCTAAAAGAGAAGCTACTCAAATTAGTAGATTGGAAAAATGTATTCCACTTATTCTAGAAGGTAAGGGCTTGTACGACAAATACAAAAACTGCTAAAGTTCTTATCTATAAAATAAATATTAATGAAATTGTTGGGGCATGGCTTAATCACGGAGGACCTCTTTCAGTTAAAATAAAGGAATAATAGTAAAAATAAAAATCCTTTGTAACAATCCATGACAAACTGCTACTAACATTTAATCAACCTACCATCATTGAACAAACAACTCGAAGAAAGTTTTGTAAAACAGCTTGAAGAAAATCAGAACATTGTGCATAAAATATGCAGATTGTACACACATGATCAAGATTCTCATAATGATTTATTTCAGGAAGTAACCATCCAATTATGGAGGGCATTTCCTAAATTCAGAGGAGATTCAAAATTTAGTACTTGGATGTATCGGGTTGCGTTAAACACTGCAATAACCCTTTACCGCAAATCTAAACGTAGAGTAAGCACACAAGACTTTGAATCTATTAGTTTTAAAATTAAAGCTGAAGAATATGACGAAACTGTAGAGCTGCAATTAAAGCAAATGTATAGTGCAGTAAAAAAGTTAAATGATATAGATAAGGCATTGGTCTTTTTGTATTTAGAAGATAAATCGTATAAAGAAATTTCAGAAACTTTAGGTATAACCGAAGTTAATGCACGAGTTAAAATGAATAGAACAAAAGAGAAATTACGTAAAATTTTAAATCCGTAACCTTTATGGATAATTTAGATATATTAAAAAAAGAATGGCAGTCAAGGGAACAAGAACTCCCTAAGATATCGTATAATGATATTTATAAAATGCTACTTAAGAAATCATCTTCTATTGTAAAATGGATTTTTGTTATTAGTGTTGCGGAATTACTTTTTTGGATAAGTATCCAATTATTAATTCCAGAAAAAAACATGGAGGTAATGAATGAAATGGGACTTGCTGATATATTATTTTATAGCAATTTTGTCCATTTTTCTGTATTTATATTATTTATTTTCTATTTCTATAAAAACTTTAAATCTATACAAGTTACCGACAATACCAAAATGTTGATGAATAACATTTTAAAGACAAGAAAAACCGTTAAATATTTTGTGTATTATAATGTTGGTATCTTTATTCTTTCAAGTATTGTAGTAGATTTCTTCTTATATTATAACAGTGAACATCTTTTTGAAATCATGGATTTTGCAAGTCAAGGGATTTCTCAAGAGAATTTTGCTTCCGTATTTATAATTTCACAAATTGTAGTGGGAGTAATAGTATTAGGGTTATTAATCCTTTTTTACTGGCTGGTTTACGGATTTTTACTACGAAAGTTGAATAGAAACTATTTGGAGTTAAAGAAAATGGATCATTAATAATTAATTTGAGTTTTGGGTGTAGAAATATTTCTATTCTAGCCTAAACACAAAAAATTAATATTCCCAACGTCTTTCCTTATTTTGCTCTTCTTCTTTAATTAACTCTGATTTTGGAATTACTTTTAATAAAGATGGGTGTTGTTCTATAGCAAACTGAAGTTTTTCAATGATAGACTCTACACTTTCATTTTCATAATCAATTTCCAAAGGTTCTTTAATAATAAAAGACTGAAGGATTCCTCTTTTTTTAATACGAATTCCTTTTTTATCAAAAGATCTTCTAAATCCATCAATTACAATAGGTACAACGATAGGTTTATTTTTTTTAATAATATGTGCGGTACCTCTTCTAATTGGTTTCCAAGGCTTGGTAGTTCCCTGAGGAAAGGTAATTAACCATCCATCATTTAAAGCAGTCGATATACTACTTACATCACTCATCTTCACCTGTCTATTCACTTCTTTACCCTCAGCTCGCCAAGTACGGTCTATACTCACAGAACCTCCATAAGCCATGATTTTAGGTAACAAACCTGACTTCATAGTCTCTCTTGCAGCAACATAATACAGATTAAGTTTTGGACGCCATAGATATCCTACATTTTTAATGTTATCGGTTCTACCGCTTAAACTTGCATTAAATACGTGAAACATTGCCACTACATCTGCAAAATAAGTTTGATGATTAGAAACAAATAATACATTATTGGGAGGTAAATTTTTAATTATTTCACTTCCTTCAATTTTTAAACTATTAAACCCCTTAAAACGTCTATGAGAAACTGCTCCCAATATTCTAATAAGCCAAAGTTTTAAAAATAAAATATGCCCAAAAGGATTTCTTTTAAATAGCCCCATAATCTAGTTTTCAATCTTCATTTTTCAGTAGAGTTTTCAGTTATTATATTTAAATAAAATAACTAGAACATTAATTTTTCGTAGTAATGAAAGTATCAAAATGCCCTTCTACACATAATAAAATTACAAATGCGAATATACAAAAATACACATATTACAACAGTTCTTTCAACATTTCCCGTACTTCATTGAGCATCATCGCTGTTGCCCCCCAAACGAGGTGTTTGTTCATCATAAAAGCAGGTACTTCTATGTTTTTTGCATAAGAAGTAGATAGGGTTTGTATCGTTTTAATACGATCATCCATAAAATGTAACAATGGTACTTCTATTAATTCCTCTACCTCTTCATCTTGTAAAATAAATTGAGGTGTTTCTGTTGCAATACCTACAAAAGGTTGTACAAAAAAGTTGCTTGGAGGAATATAAATTTCGGTAAGTTTTTTTAAAACCGAAACGGATTCTCTATTAACTCCAACTTCTTCTTCTGTTTCCCTCAATGCTGTTTCTTGTAAAGAGCTATCGCTTTCTTCATATTTACCGCCCGGAAACCCTATTTGTGCAGAATGAACCCCTTTATAGGTCTTTCGTAAAATTAATGCTAAATGTGTTTTATTATCTATCGCGGGATAAAACAAAGCCATTACTCCTGCCCTCTTAGCTGTGTTTTTTTTATAAGCGATTCGTTTTAATTCTGCTAATCTATCCATAGGAGCCATTTTAAATTGTGCTGTCTCTCCTGGAAGTTGCATTTTTGTTATTTTTACAATCTTCTTTTCAAATTCTTGAAATATCATTTATGAAAAAATTACTTTTATTTTGTTATCTACTATTTGGCTTATTAAGTTGTGAAGATACTAAAAAGGCTACTGTCAAAAACAATTCGAATATTAATATTGAGTCTTTAGACAAAAAAGACATAAGGGATTCTATTCCTGCCGAAACGAATGAAAATGACATTCCTAAAAAGAAAATATACCCAAAAATTACACCCGATAATGTAGTCGAATTTTTAACTGAGTACGGTGCCGATAATCCTGAAACCAAGGTAAGAATAATTACAGCCCATGGAAACATTGAGATTCAGCTTTTCAAAGACACTCCTCTTCATCGCGCTAATTTTATTTATTTGGTTAAGCAGCAATATTTTGACAATACTTTTTTCCATAGAATAGCTCCTGGTTTTATAATTCAAGGTGGTAATAGTGACCTTAGATCGACATCGCAAAAAAGAAATGCGCTTTCCTCTAAATACAGATTACCTGCAGAACTTGATACGGGAAGAATTCATAAATATGGAACCATATCTGGTGCCAAACATTATCGGAAAAACCCAGATAAAATGTCTGCACCTTATGAGTTTTTTATATTTATTGGACCAAAAAGCAGTGCCAATCATCTTAATGGTGATTATACCGTGTTTGGAAAAGTAACCAAAGGCATGGATGTTGTCGAAACAATTGCAAATCTACCAGCAGATAAAAAAGAATGGCCGCTAGACAATGTATATATCAAGGCTGAAATTATTGATTAAATTAATACTCCTATATCTAAAGAATAGATTTATTCCTTTAATTCTTCATTGTTATATAAGGTAGGTAAGGATAATTTAAAAGTTACAGCCAATACTCTAATTAAAATTACCAGAGAACCAGAAATCAGTATTACAGCATCATCTGGTAAAGAAGTGTAAAGCAATCCAAAATAAGCAAATGCACCCACTATACAAGCAGTCGCATATATTTCTTTTCTGAAAATTATTGGGATTTCATTACATAAAACATCTCTGATTACACCCCCAAAACAAGCAGACAGGGTTCCTAATGCTACACATATAAGAGGAGGAAACCCAGCTGCAATTCCTTTTTCAACACCAATAATAGTGTAAAGGGCAATCCCAATGGTATCAAATAAAAATAAAGATTTACGAATATAGCCTAGCTTTCTTCTAAAAATTATTGCCAAAACGGTAGCGCCTGCAATGGTATAAATAAATCGAAGATCATACATCCAAAAAACTGGAGCATCAATAAGAAGATCTCTTGTTGTTCCGCCCCCTACAGCTGTTACAAAAGCAATAATAAATATCCCAAAAGGGTCCATTTTCTTTTTTACAGCAGTCAAAACTCCAGATATGGAAAAGGATAGTGTTCCTAAAATATCAATGATTAACAATAAACTCATTGGGTTTGGTATAAAATTACAACTGGTCGTTAAATAATGACAGTTCAGAAAAACAGATTATTATCGTTTTGCAAAACATATCATATTTGGGGTATAAATCTAATAAAAACATCCTTATGAAAACTTTTTTACTTACAATTACATTTGCATTAACAAGTTTATTCTTAAATGCACAATCGAGCACTGAAACTATAACAGAGGGAACCACTCTTAAAGTAACTGTAGCTTTAAACGGTTCTGGAGGTCATATTCTCTTTGGGCTGCATAACGAAAGCACCTTTATGAAAGCGCCCCTAGAATCAGCAAGCAGTGAAATTATTGATGGCAAAGCTACAATCACCTTCAACAATGTGATGCCAGGAACTTATGGAGTAATGGTTGTACATGATAAAAATGATAATAAGCAAATGGATTTCGAGCCAAGTGGAATGCCTAAAGAATCCTACGGAATGTCTAATAACGTTATGAGTTATGGCCCACCACAATGGAACGATGCCAAATTTGAAGTTTCTACTACAGCATTAGAAATAGACATAAGAC
This sequence comes from uncultured Flavobacteriales bacterium, assembly GCA_913058295.1. GTDB lineage: Bacteria > Bacteroidota > Bacteroidia > Flavobacteriales > Flavobacteriaceae > Marifrigoribacter. The sequence goes on from CAJXRD010000005.1 coordinate 44,410, forward strand.
TTTAGTAAAAAAATCATTCCTCCAAATTTCTAAAAGTCCAATATCGATAAAATATTGGACTTTTTTTATATAGATATAATCTAATCTTGTTTCAAATAGAATAGATTTAATTGATTATTACTTACCTTTGTATCAAAGCAAATCATTATGACTATTACTCAGTTAAAGTATGTATTGGCAGTAGCTGAATATCAAAACTTTACTAAAGCAGCAGAAAATGTTTTTGTAACTCAGCCTACCCTTAGTATGCAAATTCAGAAGTTAGAAGAAGAATTAGATATTCTGATTTTTGATAGAAGTAAAAAACCTATTTCACTAACAACAATCGGAAAGAAAATCGTAAACCAGGCCAGAAACATTGTAAACGAATCTGAGCGAATGCAAGATGTAGTTGATCAAGAAAAGGGATATATAGGAGGAGAGTTTAAAATTGGAATCATTCCTACGATTATGCCAACCTTACTACCAATGTTTTTAAAGAATTTTACTAATAAATACCCAAAGGTTCAACTTAGAATTGAAGAGTTAACTACTCCTGAAATCATATCAAAACTTAACGATGGTCATTTAGATGCAGCAATTGCTGCTACACCATTAAGTCAAGAAAAAATAAAAGAAAGAGTACTTTACTTTGAACCCTTTGTTGGCTATGTTCCAGAAAATCACCGTTTGTATTCCAAAAAGAAATTAGATAGATCGGATTTGGATATAAATGATATCTTATTATTAGAAGATGGACATTGTTTTAGAAATGGCGTAATTAATATTTGTAAATCATTAAAAAGTAATAGTTTTGGAGAATCTTTTCAATTGGAAAGCGGAAGTTTTGAAACTTTAATTAAACTTTCTGATGAAAATTTTGGAATGACTCTACTACCCTATTTAAATACTTTAGAGATTTCAAAAAAGCAAACAGAACACTTACGCTATTTTAATGAGCCCAGCCCTGCTAGAGAAGTTAGCTTATTGTATAAAAAGAGTGAATTGAAAATGCAAATTATCGATGCATTATACGATGTTATTTCTGGAGTGATCCGTGGAGCTATAGCTTTTCAAGATATAAAAGTAGTTAGTCCACTTAAATAACAAAAACTTCTTAAAATTAAAAAAACCTCTTCACAAAGTGAGGAGGTTATATTTTTATTTTAGATAAATTAAACATTGATTTAGTTGGGGTTCCTGAACGAGTAAGCCATTGATCCAAATTTTTAATTCCTCAATTTCGTGGGGAAGTAATCGGGTTAAAGCTTTTTCTAACTCCTTACAGAATAAATTAACATCAAAACTTACTTTTTTAAGTACTGCTTTGGTGTAATCAAACATTGCTCGGGCCATTTTAAATTGAATTAGGTTAAGTATTTTTCTTGTATAGGCTTTCTTGTTTTTAAATTCTGATATAAATATAACCAATAAAATTCTAAAATATTCTTAAATGTTGATAAGTTTAGGAATTCTTTAACCAAATAAAGGCCTCATCCCTTCCATTAAAACATAGTTAAAACCTTGTTAGGACTTGACTTTTAATGTCCATTCAAATTCGAATACTGAAACTATAACCCCTTGTTTATCAACACCTTCAGACTTCACCCAGCAGGTACACCCTTCTCCACTTTCAATCGCATTATCTATTGCTTCTTGTATGATTAGTCCATCCAAACAAGTAAAAGTAATTCTACCGGTTGCCTTTTTTAAAAAGGAAGCTTTATTTTTTGCAACCAACATAGAGATGCGCTGATCACTATCTTTTATAGCACTCATTACCAATGCACCAGTACTTAACTCTGCGGCCATACCTTGCACTGCCCAAAACAAAGATTTAAAAGGATTTTGGTTGATCCATCGGTGCTTTACACTAACAATACATTTTTCTTTTGTGATGGTCTTTACTCGAATCCCCAACCAATATGCGGCGGGTAATTTAAAAAAAGTAAAAGCAGTAATTTTTTTGGGAGCTATTGGCATTATGAAATGTTTTTTACGAAGATAAATAATAATTTTCTTTCTTAAAGATTTACTTTTTACAAGTAATTCATGAGAGTACTATATAGTGTAAAACTAATAATAGAAATATTGCTTCAATTAAACATTCAAAATCAATCCTCTGAAAAAAATCGATACTATAAATCATTAAACCTCATAAAAACAGGACTTAACACCTTATATCCTGCACAGTTCTCTTTATAATCAACCTCTTGATTATGTTAAATTTATGTTAAATTTAGTACTATGCGTAACAAAGTACCATCTTAAAGACATATATTTGTATAAGAAATTAATATACAATGGATACTACTATATCAGAAAATCAAAAAAATGTTGGCGCCTTAGTGCACCTTTCCACCTTTAGCAAGTTCTTTTTTCCTTTCGGAAATTTTATCGCTCCATTATTATTATGGACCTTTAATAAAGAACATAATTTTATAGATGAACATGGTAAAGAGGCTGTAAACTTTCAACTAAGTGTTTTTATATATTCCTTAGTAATTGGATTAATCTGCCTTCCATTTGTATTAATTTTTGCAACAGATTTTATTTCATTAATAGATACTTTAGATCATAGTATAGGTCATGTATCTTTTGGCGACCTAAAGAACCTTTCGGGATATATTATTGTAATTGGTATAGCAGCCACCTTATTATTCGGGCTTTTTGTTTTCGAATTATACGCTGTGATTTCTGCAACCATGCATGCTTCCAAAGGGAAACTATATCATTACCCATTAAGCATATCATTCATCAAAACAACCTCCCAATCTGAAGTACAAGGAACAGGAACAAATCAATCAAAAAATGAGCACGTTAGTTAATTTAGTATTAGCAGTGGTTTTAAATTTATTTTCTTACGGAAACATCCCTAATACAGATGTTATAGCTTCCACTCTTGAAATATCAAGAACTGAAAAGCATCAAGCTTTTCAACTGGAAGACCTAAGAACTCACTATTTAATCACTAAAGAAGAAGTAGCCCAACAGACAATTGGAATTCATTAAGCTTCGGCTGCGCAAAGTAATCGGAGTATTAAAAAAAGAAGCGCAAGAATAAAAGAGAATAAATGTTTAAGATGACATTCATCAAATTAAAAGCGAACAAATGAAAATTGAAAACACAAAAGCACAAATGCGAAAAGGGGTCTTGGAGTATTGCATCTTGTCTATTTTAAAAGATGGAGAAGCATATACCTCAGACATCCTAGAGACCTTAAAGGGCGCTAAAATGCTTGTGGTTGAAGGAACAATATATCCTTTGTTAACAAGACTGAAAAATGCAGGACTGTTAGCATATCGCTGGGAAGAATCTACCAGCGGACCACCTAGAAAGTATTATGCACTTACCGAAACCGGAAAATTATTTTTGAACGAATTAAACACAACTTGGAGTGATTTACAACAAGCTGTGAAAAAAGTAACCAGCGAAAAAACAAAGAAATGAACAAGACAGTAAACATAAATTTAGCAGGCACATTTTTTCATATAGATGAGGATGCTTTTGCAAAGCTTACCAGATATCTTGACGCAATAAGACGTTCTTTTTCAGATCCAAATGGACAAGACGAAATTATTAAAGATATTGAAGCTAGAATTGCTGAGCTCTTTTCTGAAAAAATAGAAGAATCTTCACAGGTAATATCCATCAAAGAATTAGATGAAGTTATTGCTGTAATGGGACAACCCGAAGATTATGTAATCGATGAGGAAATTTTTGAAGACACTCCTCCATACGAGCAAACAAGAACAAGAACTAGATCCTCTAACAAACAATTGTTTCGGGATATAGATAATAAATTTATCGCAGGGGTTTCCTCTGGATTAGGACATTATTTTAACATTGATGTCATTTGGATTCGTTTGATCTGGGTAGCATTAGTATTATTAGGTTGGGGAGCACCAATCCTTATTTATATCCTATTATGGGTATTGGTTCCTGAAGCTATTTCTACTTCAGATAAGTTAAAAATGACTCGTGAACCGATAAATATTTCGAATATCGAAAAAAAGTTCAAAGAGGGCTATGATACCGTTGCTGATAAAGTAAAAGATGTAGACTATGAAAAACATGTAGATTCTGCAAAAAAAGGAGCTTCTGGATTTTTTAGCACCATCGGTAAACTTTTTGTGGGAATCATAAAAGTTTTTGGTAAGTTCTTCGGAATCTTATTAATTATCATATCTCTCTCTACTTTAATAGGACTTATTGCAGGGTTATTTACCACAGGAACTTTTGGATTAGTTTGGGGAAACCATGAACTAATGGATTATGTTAATGTAGTAAATATAGGTGACACACCATTCTGGTTACTTTCCCTTCTTACATTTTTTGTAGTTGGAATACCGTTTTTTGTATTATTTATACTTGGACTAAAACTTTTAATCAACAACTTGAAATCTATTGGTACTGTAGCAAAAATTGCATTGTTTGTGGTTTGGATATTCTCTATTATTGGATTAGGAATTCTTGGTCTTAGACAAGCTACAGAACAAGCTTATGATGGTGAGTTTATCACAGAACAAGTCTTGCCAATTAAAAAAGGGGATACATTAAGAATCACTATGGAAACCAAAAACAAATACGAACGTAGAAGTCGTAGAGGAAATGGGTTCGAAATAAAATTAAATGAAAATGATGAAAAGGAGATTTACTCCAACGACATTCGTTTAATTGTTAGATCCACTAAAGATTCAATTGGTAACATCTATATTGAAAAAAACGCAGAAGGAAATTCATTTATCGATGCAAAAGATAGAGCTGAAGGTATAAATTATGACTTTACTTTCGATAATAATACCCTAACTCTAGATGGACATTTTACCACTAGTCTTGAGAATAAATTTCGGGAACAAGAAATAAAGATCATTGTTTATTTACCAGAAGGCAGTGTATTATTTGCGGATGATAATACTTATAGTTTTCATAGAAATAGTTCTAGATACGAAGACATTCTAGATAATGGAGATGAGGAGCATTATCTCTTGATTAAAAAGGATAAAACCTATTGTATGGACTGTCCTTCAAGCAAAGTTAATTTCGAATATAAATCTTCTAACGGTAACTGGGAGGATGATGTAAACAATGAATTCAATGAAAAAAGAGAATCTGAAGAAGGAAATCATATTATCATCAATGAAGATGGCTTTGATATCAATATTAATGAGGATGGAGAATCTGTTGAAATAAAAATAGGAAACTAATAACTATATATTATATAATATATAGAATAACATTTAAAACAATTATCATGAAAACAATCAAAATAATTTTAAGTCTAATTCTAATAGCTACTCTAACTTCATGCCAATACGATTTGAATATTGGACAAGTAAACGGAGATGGAGATGTAATTACTGAAGAAAGACATGTAGACCAAGACTTTGAGCAAGTAAGAGGATCCAGAGGCTTAGATGTATATCTTACAGAAGGTAACGAAAACAAAATCGTTGTTGAAGCGGACGAAAATCTATTAGACTTGATTGAGACCACTGTAAGTAATGGAAAATTAACCATTACTTCATCCAAAAATATTGGAAGAGCAAAGGCTAAAAAAGTACACGTAACTTATGTAAAACTCACTAATATTGAAGCAAGTAGCGGGTCTGATGTTATTGGAAACTCTGTAATTAAAAGCGAAACTCTTACTTTAGATAGTAGCAGTGGTGCTGATTTAGAAGTCGAGGTTTTTGCTAAAGATCTTTATGTAGAAACCAGTAGTGGAGCAGATATTGAAGTAACTGGAAAATCTAGTACTTTATATGCCAATGCCTCTAGTGGTAGTGAAATAGATGCAAAAAAACTAGAAGTAACTAATTGTAATGCTAAAGCCTCTAGTGGTGCAGACATTACCGTTACCGTTAATAATAAACTAAATGCAAAAGCTTCAAGTGGAGGCGATGTAAAATATTATGGAGACCCAGTATCGGTATCCAAAAAAGATAGTTCTTCTGGAAGTATTCGAAAAATGTAACTTATTTAATCCAACTAACTTATTACGTCATTCTTTCTTATTTAGAATGACGTTTTTTTTTAAACCATTATCCAATGCTAAAAAAATCGATACTTATACTTGGCGTATTAACGCTACTAACACAAATCACCTATAGTCAGGTTTCTAAAAATTCTGAATTATATCTTCAATTACACAAAATGGACAGTCTTGTTTTTCAGGAAGGCTTCAACAAGTGTAATCTAATTTCTTTAGAGGAAACAATTGCTGAAGGTTTTGAGTTTTACCATGATGTTGGTGGAATTCAAGAAAAGGCAAATTTCATGGAAAGCATGAAAAACAATATCTGTTCAAGTCCTGAAAGAAAACCTATCAGAAAATTAGTAAAAGGTAGTATAGAAGTTTTTCCTCTTTACAACCAAGGGGAACTGTATGGCGCAATTCAAAATGGAGAACACGAGTTTTGGATTCAGGAACCAGACAAGGAAATATACCAAACTGGAACAGCTAAATTTTCAACCACTTGGTTGCTAATAGAAGGAAATTGGATGATGAAAAATGTGTTGAGCTTTGATCATAAAGCTTCTCACTAATTGACTAACTTTGTGTTTGCATAATTCTTTTAGATTAATATGAAAATACAAGGACAAATTGTCGATATACCGAACCGACGAATTTATAAGGGGGAGGTTTCTCTTAAAAATGGAAAAATTGAATCTATTATTGAAAAGGATCATTCTGAAGACCAATATATTCTTCCTGGCTTTGTAGATGCACATATTCATATAGAAAGTTCTATGTTAGTGCCTTCAGAGTTTGCAAAAATTGCTGTAAGCCATGGAACGGTTGCAACCGTTTCAGATCCTCATGAAATTGCAAATGTATTAGGGGTTCCTGGGGTTGAATTTATGATTGAAAACGGAAATAAAGTCCCTTTCAAATTTAATTTCGGTGCTCCTTCTTGTGTGCCTGCTACTTCATTTGAGTCGGCTGGTGCAGTGATAAATTCCGAAGACATTAAAACACTTCTACAAAAACCGGAAATAAAGTACTTGGCTGAAATGATGAATTACCCTGGAGTTTTATTCCAAGAGGAAGAGGTGATGAAAAAAATAGCTTGGGCAAAACACTATAATAAACCTATAGATGGGCATGCTCCAGGACTAAGAGGAAAAGACATCTCTACCTATATCGCAGCAGGAATTACAACAGATCATGAATGTTTTACTTTTGAAGAAGGGCTCGAAAAACTTCAAAAAGGAATGAAAGTAATTATCAGGGAAGGCTCTGCAGCAAAAAACTTTGAGGCACTTATCGATTTACTACCAGATTATTATGAAAATATGATGTTTTGTAGCGATGACAAACATCCCGACGATTTATTAGTCAGTCATATCAATAAACTTTGTGCAAGAGCCATTACAAAAGGAATGGATCTTTATAAAATATTACAAGCAACTTGTATCAATCCAGTTAAACATTATAACCTAGAAGTTGGATTATTAAAAGAAGGAGATCCCGCAGATTTTATTGTTGTGGAAGATTTAAAAGAATTTAAAGCATTACAAACTTATATTGATGGGGAATTAGTCTTTTCAGAAGGAATTTCAAATATTAAATCTGTTCCTTTTGAAATCTTGAACAATTTCAATACTGATAAAAAGAAAGTAGGAGATTTTAGATTCAATTCTTCTTCAAAAAATATTAGAGTTATTGAAGCTTTAGAAGGAGAATTAGTCACTAACGAACTTATTGAAGATTCTTTAATTGTGGATGGAAACCTTGTTTCGAATACAAAAACTGATGTTTTAAAAATGACGGTGGTTAATAGATATCAGAATCAAAAACCAGCTATTGCATTTATTAAAAACTTTGGATTAAAAGAAGGAGCCATCGCTTCATCCGTTGGCCATGATTCTCATAATATTATTGCAGTGGGCGCAAGCGATGAAGCCATATGTAAAGCAGTAAATTTATTGGTGGAAGCTAAAGGAGGAATTTGCGCAGTATCCAATTCCGAAGAAAAAGTAGTTCCGTTACCCGTTGCGGGAATCATGAGTGATCAAGATGGGGAAACTATTGGAAAAGACTATGCCTTATTAGATAAAATGGCAAAAGAGATGGGCTGCACTTTAAACGCTCCATATATGACGCTTTCTTTTATGGCGCTACTTGTTATTCCTTCTTTAAAGCTTAGTGATAAAGGGCTTTTTAATGGGAGTAAGTTTGAGTTTACATCTTTAGACAACATATAAAGTCTTTTGTCATTCAGAATGAAGCGAAGAATCTCAATACTCATATTATAAAGATTCTTCAGTCATTCCTCCTTCTGAATGACATTAACATTCATATAACTGTAAAGAGGGAGGATTTCAAATTATATAAATTTTTGTAATTTAAACCTATGAAAACCATAGGCACACACAATTATTATGTTTACATCCTCACAAATAAATTAAAAACGGTTCTCTATACTGGGGTAACAAATAATTTAAAAGAAAGATTATATCATCACAGAAATCCATTGCCCTTTTCTAAAGCATTTACTGCAAAATATAAATGTTTTTACTTAATTTACTCCGAACACTTTTTTAAAATTGATAATGCCATAAAAAGGGAAAAACAAATAAAAGGCTGGAGTAGAGGAAAAAAAGAAATAATTATTTCAGAATTCAATTCTAAATGGAACTTTTTGAACGATAAAATATAAAGATTCTTCGCCTTCGACTCTGAATTACAATTCGCTATAAATGTCAACACTCTCTGTAGAACACTGTCATTCAGAACGCATTGAAGAATCTCATTATCACAAAATATAGATTCTTCGGTCGCACCCTTCGACAAGCTCAGGGAACACCCTCTGAATGACAATAAAAGCATAAAAATAAAGACTATTCAAATTAATGAATAGTCTTTATTTAAATTTAATTGAGATTCTTCGCTACCTAAACTTCGCTCTGAATGACAACTTATACTAAAGCTCCAAGATATCTTTCAGAATCTAAAGCTGCCATACAACCTGTTCCTGCTGCTGTAACCGCTTGACGATATTCTTTATCTTGAACATCACCACAAGCAAATACACCCGGTAAGTTGGTTTTGGTAGATTTTCCTTTGGTAATTAAATAACCAACATCATCCATATCCAATACGTCATTAAATAATTCTGTATTTGGTTTATGTCCAATTGCAATAAATACTCCAGTCACATCAATAACTTGCGTTTCTTGTGTTTGATTATTTATAGCACGAACTCCTTCCACTACACTCTCCCCTAAGACCTCATCCAATTCGGTATTATATAAAACGGTAATGTTTTCTGTTTTTTTCACTCTGGTTTGCATAGCCTTAGAAGCTCTCATAAAATCTTTACGAACTAACATCGTAACCGATTTACATATATTAGCTAAATAGGTTGCTTCTTCCGCTGCTGTATCTCCAGCACCTACGACAACAACATCCTGTCCTTTATAAAAGAATCCATCACAAGTTGCACAAGCAGAAACTCCTCCACCTATTAAACGTTGTTCGCTTTCTAAACCTAAATACTTTGCAGTTGCACCAGTTGAAATAATTACTGTTTCTGCTTCTATTTGCTTAGTACCATCGACAGTTACTTTATGTATCCCTCCTTCGTCTTCACTAAAATTTACGGCAGTTACCATTCCAAACCTTACTTCGGTACCAAAACGTTCCGCTTGATTTTTAAAATCTTCCATCATCGCTGTTCCATCTGTCCCTTTTGGGTAACCAGGATAATTATCCACTTCGGTAGTAGTCGTTAACTGACCTCCCATCTGTAATCCTGTGTACATTATTGGGTACAATTCAGCTCTTGCAGCATAAATCGCTGCAGTGTATCCTGCAGGCCCTGAACCAATAATTAAGCATTTTATTTTTTCTGTAGTATCTGACATAGTATATTTTTTTTTCTGAAAACAAAAGTACTCAATTTATCAAATGCAAAAGTTAAATTTTATTGAGATTTATTATTCTATTATTAACTTTTCTTATTGAGTAAACGTCTAAAGTTTCAAGTATTTTGAAGTGCCTAAAATTAGAGCTATCTTTTGATTCAATAAGAATGTTTCAAAAAGTGTTTAAGTAGGTTTTAACTGAAGACACCATACTTTTAATATTAAAAGATATTTGAAAAATAAGTATTATAAAAATTACTATAAATTTTATAATTCCAGTTTATTCTTTGTTCCCTGCCTGCCGTTAGGCAGGTTGATTCTAAAATCGTTGCGGTATTATACTTTAAGTCGGATACTAATGATATTTTACACTTAAGGCACTTATAAATTTAGCGCATTTTAATTACTTTTAATTTTCAAAATTCTTACTTTTAATTTTTCATTATTTAATATAGAAATATAGATGATATTCATTTTTGCTTAACTATATTTCCAACAAAAGAAAACAACTCCTATGAGTAATTACCATATCAAACATCTTGAAGAGTATTTTAAAGTATATCGAAAGTCTGTAAGAGAGCCCGAAATATTTTGGGAAGAAATTGCAGAAGAACATTTTTTATGGCGCAAACGATGGGATAAAGTATTGTCTTGGGATTTCAAAAAACCTGAAATAAGTTGGTTTGAAGGTGCTCAATTAAACATTACCGAAAATTGCATTGACCGTCATCTAGTAACTAAAGGGGATAAAACTGCCATTTTATTTGAACCTAATGATCCAAATGAAAAAGCACAGCACATAACTTATAATGACCTTTATAAAAAAGTCAATCAATTTGCTAATGTTCTAAAACAACAAGGCGTAAATAAGGGAGATCGTGTTTGTATTTATCTTCCGATGATACCCGAGTTAGCAATTTCACTTTTAGCTTGTGCTCGTATTGGCGCAATACATTCTGTAGTATTTGCCGGGTTTTCTTCCACCGCATTATCGACAAGAATTAACGATTCCGATTGTAAAATGGTAATTACTTCAGATGGATCTTATCGAGGTTCAAAAACTATCGATTTAAAAGGAATTGTAGATGAAGCTTTAGAAAGCTGTCCCGATGTAAAAAACGTATTGGTTGCCAAACGTATCCATTCAGAAATATTTATGAAGGAAGGAAGAGACCAATGGTTACAACCATTATTAGATCAAGCTTCTACAGAATGTGAACCAACATTAATGGATGCAGAAGATCCATTATTTATATTATACACTTCTGGGTCTACTGGAAAACCAAAAGGGATGGTACATACCACTGCTGGTTATATGGTATATACCGCATATACTTTTAAGAATATGTTTCAATATAAAGAAAATGATGTGTATTGGTGTACCGCAGATATAGGTTGGATTACTGGGCATAGCTATATTGTTTATGGCCCATTAGCAAATGGTGCGACTACAGTGATTTTCGAAGGCGTTCCTAGTTATCCTGACTTCGGAAGGTTTTGGGATATCATTCAAAAACATAAAATTAATCAATTTTATACTGCACCTACAGCTATTAGAGCTTTGGCAAAAGAAAAAATAGAGTTTGTAGAATATTACGATTTATCCTCTTTAAAAGTTATTGGCTCTGTTGGAGAACCCATCAACGAAGAAGCTTGGCATTGGTACAACGATAATATTGGAAAACGCAATAGCCCAGTGATCGATACCTGGTGGCAAACTGAAACTGGCGGAATTATGATTTCCCCCATTCCTTATGTGACACCAACAATTCCAACCTATGCTACGCTTCCTTTTATTGGAATTCAACCTGCTATAATGGATGATAAAGGAAAGGAGTTAAACGGAAATCAAGTTGAAGGAAGACTTTGTATTAAATTCCCTTGGCCTTCCATAGCAAGAACCATTTGGGGCGATCATAAAAGGTATAAAGAAACTTATTTTTCAACTTTTGAAAACAACTATTTTACAGGAGATGGCGCATTACGTGATGCAACAGGCTATTATAGAATTACTGGTAGAGTAGACGATGTTATTATTGTGTCTGGTCATAATTTAGGCACAGCTCCAATAGAAGATGCAATTAACGAACATCCAGCAGTTGCTGAATCCGCAATCGTTGGGATTCCTCATGACATAAAAGGAAATGCATTGTACGGTTATGTTATCTTAAAAGAAATAGGAAATACACGTGATCAAAACAATCTTCGTAAAGAAATAAACCAAATCATTACCGAGCATATTGGTCCTATTGCTAAGTTGGAAAAAATTCAATTTACCAATGGATTACCAAAAACCAGAAGTGGTAAAATTATGCGTAGAATATTGAGAAAAATTGCTGGTGGTGATACTAGTAATTTAGGAGATACTTCTACCCTTCTTAATCCAGAAGTTGTCAAAGAAATAATGGCAAATGTTTTATAAAAAAACTATTACAATTTAAATGGAATTAGATTTTATAGATAATGTCAATGAATTTGGCGAAAGTGTAGTAAGACTTTATAATTTTGATAAAAGTGAGGCTATCCAATTAAGAGACTTGATCATTCAAACCATAATTCTAAAAAAACAACGATTAGATCTTTCTAGTTTAGAATTTATAGAGCCTCGAAATTGCAATTTAATTTTTGGTCTTTTTAAAACAGATGAAGGAATATTAAGCAGTGATAATCAAACTTTTTATTGTGCCTTAACTCTAGAGGGGTATATGAATATGCTAAAATTAATAGAACCCTTCTGTCATAAAAATACAAAGGGGCATCAATATTTATACGATATTGACAACCCTATAGATTTTTTATTTTCTCCTGCTGGTACTTGGTAAGTTTATTTATTAAATAGCCAATTCCTTTTCCACCAAAGATTTAATTTTCAAAGCCTTTTCAAAATGATCCAGTTGTTTTGTTTTAATCCACCAAGTGGCAGCTTCATACAATAAAACTGGGTTTTCATTTTTATTCGAAAAAAAAGCATAAAAAGACAAACCTACATTGGATCCTTTTTGATTTATCTTTTTATCACAAACTTCGATGATTTTATTTCGCAATTCAATCGTCATTTTTTAAAACCGTCTTTTTTTAGAACGCCTTTTTTTATCATGTTTTGGATCTTTTGCACCAAAGCCTCTTGTAGTAGTCTTTTTTGAATCATTGGATTTTCGATTTCCAGAATTCCGGTTACCTCCACCTCCACCTTGTCCGCGCTTAATTGGTTTTGTGGAAGCATTAGGGTCAGGTTCAAAGCCTTCTATAATTTCAACAGGAAATTTTAAGCCAACTAATTTCTCAATATCTTTCAGATAAGATGTTTCCTCTGCACATACCAAAGATAAAGCCTCCCCTTTTGCTCCTGCTCTACCCGTTCTTCCAATTCTATGTACATAGTCTTCAGAAATATTAGGCAATTCAAAATTAATAACGTGTGGTAATAATGGAATATCCAATCCCCTTGCTGCGATATCTGTTGCAACCAAAACCCGAATAGAGTTATTCTTAAACCCTGCCAAAGCTTTGGTACGTGCACCTTGCGATTTGTTTCCATGAATAGCAGATGCAGTTATTCCCGCAGCTACCATTTTTTGACAAAGACGATTTGCACCATGTTTCGTTCTAGTAAAAACCAAAACTTGTTTCCAATTACCATCAGAAATAAGTTTAATAATAAGCCCTGTTTTTTTGTCTTTAGCAACACGATAAACTTTTTGTTCTATCGCATCAACAGTAGTGTTTTGAGGAGCAGCTTCCACTAAAACTGGACGGCTTAAAAACTCATTCGCTAGTTTTTTAATTTCTTTTGAAAAGGTAGCTGAAAACAATAAATTCTGCCTTTTATTTGGCATTAAATCTATAATTTTTCTAATGTCTCTTAGAAAGCCCATATCCAACATTCTATCTGCTTCATCTAAAACTAAAATTTCAATGTTAGACAAGGATAATAATCTTTGATTTTGTAAATCAAGCAAACGACCAGGAGTAGCAACAAGAACATCAACTCCCCTACGAATCGTTGATACTTGAGGTCTTTGGTTAACACCTCCAAAAATAACGGTAGAACGAATGTCTATAAATTCGCTATATGACTTTACATTAGCATGTACTTGTGCTGCTAGTTCACGTGTTGGAGTCAACACTAAAGCACGAATAGGGCGTTTGCGTAATTGCTGTCCTTGTGACAAAATCTGAAGCATAGGCAGGGTAAATCCTGCTGTTTTCCCAGTACCGGTTTGTGCTGAAGCTAAAATATCCTTACCCTCTAAAATTAAAGGAATTGCTTTTTCTTGTATTACTGATGGAGTAGTATAGCCTTGTTTTTCTACGGCTTTTAATAAGGCTTTTGATAAACCTAAAGAGTTAAATGACATATAAGATTTTATAAAAAGGAATAAGAAATTGTCCCTTTTTTATTTGTGGCAAAGATACAAGATAATTAATAAGGTTTATCCTTACAAATAGCATAACATTATATAATTGTGCTTTTTGGAGACAAAGAAGCTGCTAAGTAAATACCTTTCTATCAGTAACTTAAATAATTAGTCTTAGAATAAAATAATATTTTGTTTAACTTATAGCTATATTTGTTAAACGTTTTGTATTTTTGTATAATAATATTTTAAACTATGGCAAAAAAGAAATCAATTACAAGCACAGATATTATTTCATTTTATATGGAATACTCCTTAGAGTATAATGAACATCCCAAGTCTGTTTATAGTTTTGCGAAAAAATACAATTTTGAGGAAGAAATATTTTACAAATATTTTGGAAATTTCATGTCTATAGAACAAGCTATTTTTAAAGTGTTTTTTGACAATACTTTATCTATTTTAGAAAAAAGCAATGATTATTCCAACTATGGAGCTAGGAATCAATTGATAAGCTTTTATTATTCTTTTTTTGAATTATTAACTGCAAATAGAAGCTATGTCGTTTATGCATTAGATAGCAAGATTCTAAAAGATATGTATTGCTTAAAATCCCTAAAACAAAGTTTTACAAAGTATATAGAAAATTTAGACATCGGTCTTCTTGAAACAAAACAAGACACTATAGATAAAATTCAAAAAAACACTTTAAAAAAGTCTGCTTGGGTCCAATTATTAATTACTTTAAAATATTGGTTAGAAGACACATCTCCATCCTTTGAGAAAACAGATGTATTTATAGAAAAAACAGTAAATACAAGCTTTGACATTCTAAACATCAAACCTTTAAAAAGCATTATTGACCTTGGAAAATTTTTATACAAAGACAAATCCTTTATGAATTAATGAAAACTATAGACAAAATACCTACATCAAAAATTCAACGAGCTTCTAAATTATTTCAAACAGGAGCTAAAGTTGGGGTGAATTATATAAAGTATTATGGGGATAAAATGGTTAATTCTGAAACAGATGCCAAAGATCGCCTTAATCAAAATAATGCAGAGGACATATATGATGGATTGAAAAACTTAAAAGGTTCTGCTTTAAAAGTAGCTCAAATGCTAAGCATGGATAAAAGTATTTTACCTCAAGCATATGTAGACAAGTTTTCATTATCACAATTTTCTGTACCACCTCTATCTCCTCCTTTGGTAATAAAATCTTTCAAGAAGTATTTCGGTAAAGATCCATACGAGTTATTTGATACTTTTGATGCAACTTCTGTGAATGCAGCCAGTATTGGTCAAGTTCACCAAGCTAACAAAAATGGGGTTAAGCTTGCTGTGAAAATTCAGTATCCGGGAGTTGCTGAAAGTATTTCATCAGATTTGTCTTTAGTTAAACCTATTGCCACTAAAATGTTTAATCTAAAAGGGAAAGATTCTGATAAATACTTTAGGGAAGTAGAAAACAAATTAATTGAAGAAACTAATTATATTCTAGAAGTTGAGCAAAGTAATATTTTAGTAGAAGCATGTAAAAAGATAAAGAACTTAGAGTTTCCAAATTATTACGAAGACCTATCCTCTGAAAGAATCATTACAATGGATTGGATGGAAGGTGAACATCTATCAGAATTTACAGCTCACAATAAGGATCAAAAACTATCCAATAAACTAGGACAGGCACTTTGGGATTTTTATATGTTTCAATTACACCACCTTCGAAAAGTACAGGCAGATCCACATCCTGGAAATTTTTTAGTATCAAAAAAAGGAGCCTTAGTTGCTATAGATTTTGGTTGCATGAAAGAAATTCCAGAAGATTTTTACAAACCCTATTTTGACTTAGCCAAAAAAGAGAATATTAGTAATATAGATTTCTTTACAAAAAAAATGTATGAACTTGAGATTTTGAAACTAGAAGACTCTAGTTATGAAATAGAATTTTTCACAAAATTATTTCATGAATTATTGAGCCTTTTTACACAACCATTTCAATCGGAAACCTTTAACTTCTCTGATCCTGAGTTTTTTGAAAAAATTGCTAATCTTGGAGAGAAATTTAGCAAGGACACACAATTACGCAAAATGAATGGCAATAGAGGTTCTAAGCATTTTATTTATATGAACAGAACTTTTTTCGGCTTGTATAACCTGATGTTTGATTTAAAAGCTAATGATATTAAAA
This sequence comes from uncultured Flavobacteriales bacterium, assembly GCA_913058295.1. Classification (GTDB taxonomy): domain Bacteria; phylum Bacteroidota; class Bacteroidia; order Flavobacteriales; family Flavobacteriaceae; genus Marifrigoribacter. The sequence continues at coordinate 60,814 of CAJXRD010000005.1, forward strand.
TAAATAACTACAAATCCTATATATAGTTGAAATTATGAAAACAGTATTAATAATTGGAGCTAGTAAAGGAATAGGGAATGCTTTATTAGCAAACTTGTTACCAAATAATACTAAAGTGATAAACCTTAGTAGAACTCTTCCAAAACAAAACCATGAAAATTTAGTGAATTTTCAATGTGATATTTTAAAAGATGACTTGCCAAATATCGATGCAATTGATAGTTTGGTATACTGTCCTGGAAGTATCAATTTAAAACCAATTTCAAGACTAAGCTTAGATGAATTCAGACAGGATTTTGAAATAAATGTATTAGGAGCAGTTAAAGCAATAAAACACTATTTACCGCTTATTAAAAACGGTAATAATCCTTCTATTTTATTATTTAGTACTGTAGCAGCTAAACTTGGAATGCCCTTTCATGCTAGTATTGCTACTGCTAAATCTGGTGTAGAAGGCCTAGTAAAATCATTAGGTGCAGAATTAGCACCAACCATAAGAATTAATGCAATTGCTCCAACAGTTACCAAAACCGATTTATCATCAAAAATTTTAAGAAATGAAAAGATGATAGAAAATATAACTCAAAGGCATCCATTAAAAAAAATATTAGACCCAGTTGAAGTAGCTGATATGGCTACTTTTTTAATCTCAGACAAAGCAAAATCTATTTCAGGTCAAATTTTTGAAATTGATTGTGGTATAGTTACCTTTAAAATTTAAATTATGAAACGATATATAATATTAAGCCTTATGCTTTCCTTTTTCAATAAATCTATTGCACAAAACAAGCCAATAGCATCTGTTTATGAGATTCAAATAAATCAATTAAATGGAGAACCATTAGATTTATCTTTATACAAAGACAAGTATATTTTATTTGTAAATGTAGCTTCTGAATGCGGTTTTACAGGTCAATATGAAGATTTACAAAAGCTATACAGCACCTATATCGAAAACTTGATGATTATTGGGGTTCCTAGTAATCAATTTGGGGCACAGGAACCAGGAACTGCAGAAGAGATACAAACCTTTTGTAAAGCAAATTACGGAGTTACTTTTATAATGACTGAAAAAATTGATGTTAAAGGTGATAATCAGCATCCACTTTATAAATGGTTAACCGATAAATCTAAAAACGGGAATACAAATTCTACTGTAAAATGGAATTTTCAGAAATATTTAATTGGGAAAGATGGAGAGCTTATAGATTATTATTATTCCATTACAAAACCCTTAAGTAGCAAAATCACAAAACACATTATATAATTTTATAAAATGAAACTTTACTCTCTAATTATAATCTCCTTACTTATTAATTTTGGTGCATTAGCATTAGGGGGATGGTTAATGAATGATGGACCAATGACAGAATGGTACATAAATTTAAACCAAGCCCCATGGACTCCACCGGGATGGGTTTTTGGAGTAGCTTGGACTATCATAATGATTTGTTTTTCAGTATTTTTCGCATTCTTATATAAATTATCACTTAATCTAAATTTAATCCTATTATTCTCCATTCAATTATTTTTAAATATAATTTGGAATTACGTTTTCTTTAACCAACACTTCATTGGTTTAGGACTAATTGTAATTATTTGTTTAACTATAATTATTGGTGTGTTTTTATTTTCATATCATAAAGACTTAGGCCTTAAAAGTTTGCTAATTCTGCCGTACCTATTTTGGCTACTTATTGCTACTTCCTTAAATGCTTATATTTTTTTAAATAACTAAAAAAATATTATTACCTGATAATTCTTATGAAACAAGCAATAAATATTTTTTGGTTTCGTCGTGACTTAAGAATTAATGACAATATTGGTTTATATCAGGCCTTACAGAGTAACGCAAAGACACTACCCATTTTTATTTTTGATTCTGATATTTTAGATCAATTTAATAAAGATGACCCAAGAATAACTTTTATACACGAAAGTCTACTTTCTATAAAACAGGAATTACAAGAAAAGTATAAAAGTGACATTCTATTATATCATGGAAAACCTATTGATATATTCAAGGAAATAACATCAAATTACACTGTTAGCAACGTATTTACAAATCGTGATTACGAGCCCTATGCGATAAAAAGAGACAATACCATAGAAGCCTACCTCTTAAGAAAGAACATTGCATTTACATCTTTTAAAGACCATGTTATTTTTGAGAAAAATGAAATTACTAAAGAGGATGGCAAGCCATATAAAGTATATACTCCTTATATGAAAAAATGGAAAACTACTTTTAAAACTAACCTTATAAAGTATTATGAAACAAAACCATATTTAAACCAATTGGTTAAAATAAAACAAACTAATTTTCAATTAGAAGATTATGGTTATGTAAAATCGACTCAAAAAATAAAAAAACTAAAAAATATTTCCATTATTATTCAGAACTATGATGCATCAAAAGATTTTCTATATGAAGACAGTACTACTAGAGTTGGGCCTCATATACGATTTGGATTAATAAGCATCAGAGAGTTAGTTCAAATGTCCATTACAGCTAACAATGAAACATTTTTTAAAGAACTAGTTTGGAGAGAATTTTTTATTCAAATTTTATGGCATTTCCCTGAAACAATTACCAAAAGTTTTAAACCTTTATACGATACCATAAAATGGAGAAATAATAAAATGGAATTTAACGCTTGGTGTGAAGGTAATACTGGTTACCCTATCGTGGATGCTGGTATGAGACAATTAAACAAAACTGGTTTTATGAATAATAGAGTTCGTATGGTAGCCGCTAGTTTTCTTTGTAAGCATCTATTAATCGACTGGCGTTGGGGAGAAGCATATTTTGCTGCAAGATTACACGATTATGAAATGGCGAGTAATATAGGTAATTGGCAATGGGTTGCTGGTAGTGGAGCAGATGCGGCACCTTATTTTAGAATTTTTAACCCGATAACACAATTAAAGAAATTTGATAAAAATTTAGATTATGTGAAAAAGTGGGTGAATAATTATAATGACTCAAGTTATCCTCCACAAATAGTAGACCATAAATTTGCAAGAGAGAGATGCCTAAAAACCTATAAAGAAGCAATAAATAGTTCCAATTAAAATAATTTGCCATAAGCATTGCATATGGCATATTTTAGTCGGGATGAGAGGATTCGAACCTCCGATCTCTGGTCCCCCAGACCAGCACTTTAAACCGGACTAAGCTACATCCCGAAAATCATTTACAAAAGTATATAATATCCAAAATCTCACAAGTAAGTTTGAGATATTATTTTTAGGAAAAAAACCGTATTTCTCACTACCTTTGTAAAAACCTTTATTTATGCTTATTATCGGAATTGCTGGGGGAACAGGTAGTGGTAAAACCACTGTTGTTAGTCAGATTATTGAAGAACTCCCTAAAGATGAAGTCTGTGTTATTTCTCAAGATTCCTATTATAAAGACACTAGCCATATGCTATTTGACGATCGTGTGAAAATAAATTTTGATCATCCAAAAGCTATAGATTTCGAATTATTGGTAAATCATTTAAAAGAACTTAAAAAAGGGAATGCTATAGAGCAACCTATTTATTCTTTTGTAGAGCATAATCGTACTGGAAACACACTTACAACGCATCCTCGAAAAGTTATTATTGTAGAAGGAATTCTAATTCTAACCCATCCAGAAATAAGAAAATTATTCGATATTAAAATTTATGTACATGCAGATAGTGACGAACGCTTAATACGTCGTTTAAAAAGGGATTTAGCAGAGCGTGGAAGAGATTTAGAAGAAGTTTTAAATCGATACCAAACTACTTTAAAGCCAATGCATCAACAGTTTATTGAGCCTACCAAAGAGTATGCAGATATTATCATCCCTACCAATCGTTATAATACTGTTGCGGTAGAATTAATTCGGAAAGTAATTAATCATAGATTATTAGAAAATTGAAAAAGAAGATTTCAGAAATAAAAAATAATAAATGGGTGAAAATATTTAGCAATAAGTATTTTCTTATCGTTTTATTGTTTTCTATCTGGATGTTTTTTTTCGACACCAATTCTTATTTTATTCATAATGAATTAAACAAAAGCATCGAAACTCTTGAGAATAATAAAGAAATCTATAGAGGTGAAATTAAAGATGACAAGGCTTTTATAGATAAAATGAAAGATAGTAACGAAGTTGAAAAATATGCTCGCGAGAAATATTACCTTAAAAAAGAGAACGAGGATATTTATATCATAGAGCATCAAGATAGTATAAAAAACAAAGTAGAGAATGAGTGATTTTTTATTTAGTGAGTTTAATGAAGTTTCTGCAAAAGAATGGAAACAAAAGGTTCAAGTAGACTTAAAAGGTGCGGATTATAACGATACATTAATTTGGAAAAATCTTGAAGGGATAGACGTTAAACCCTTTTACCATCAAGATGATGCAAAATATAGTTCTTCAGTGGATCTAAATCACCCAAGTGAATGGAATATTGCCCAAAGTATATTTATCGATGATGAGGCCATTTCAAATCATTTAATAATTAATACTACGGAAAGAGGTGCGGAAGCAGTTGTTATTACTGCGGAAAAGAAATTCAATATTGAAAGAGTATTTGAAAATTTCCCTTTTGAAACTTGTAGTATCTACTTTAATTTAAAATTTCATGCGGAAGATTTTTACATTCAATTATCTCATTTTTTTTTAGATAAAAAGACATCCGTTTATTATAATATAGATATTATTGGCAACCTTGCCAGGACTGGAAATTGGTTTCACAATTTAAACCAAGATCATGAAATTCTAAGAAATACGATTCAAAAGATTTCAGATAAAAATATACTAAGTGTAGATGGAGCACTTTATCAAAATGCTGGAGCAAATATGGTACAGCAAATTGCATATTGCCTTGCACATGCAAACGAATATTTAAATTATTTTACTTCAGAAAAAAATACAGGAGAAAATCAAAAATCTCTGACCATCTCTTTTAATCTTGCAGTAGGAACTAACTATTTTTTCGAAATTGCAAAAATTAGATCTTTAAGAAAGCTTTATACTATTCTTGCGAAAGAGTACGGTTTAACAACAGATTGCCACATTGTTTCGATACCCACTAAAAGAAACAAAACTTTATACGATTATAATGTAAATCTACTTCGTACTACTACCGAAAATATGAGTGCAGTACTAGGTGGCGCCAATACAGTTTGCAGTTTAGCTTATGATTCTATTTATCATAAAAGTAATGAGTTTGGAGAACGTATAGCTCGAAATCAATTGTTAATTTTAAAAGAGGAAAGCTACTTTAAAGCTTCAGATGATCCCTCTAGAGGTTCTTATTATATTGAGAGTTTAAGCCAACAAATGGCTGAAAAAGCACTAATTCTTTTTAAGAATATAGAAGCTAGTGGAGGCTTCTTAAAACAATTAAAAGAAGGTGTTTTGCATCGAAAAATAAAAGAAAGCGCAGAAAAAGAACAACAGTTATTCGATAATGGGGATCTGGTTCTACTAGGAACCAACATGCATCCTAACGAGAATGATCGAATGAAAGACGATTTAGAATTATATCCATTTTCTAAAATAAAAGCCAGAAAAACTTTAATAGCTCCAATCTTGGAACGAAGGCTTGCAGAAAAAAAGGAAACAAAAAGAGTTAATCAAGAATAAAAAGAGATTATTTAATGAAAAATATATTATTCTCATTGATTTTTATTACAGCTATTTCTAGTTGTACAGAATCATTTCCTTATAAATATCAAGACGAGAAACAAATTATAGAATGTTCACAAATAGACTCAAAATTAATCCATGAGGCATTGTATAGTTTTAAAAATGATATAAGTAAACATTATTTAAAAGAGATTAAAGAAAAAGAATATTTAGACTTTATTTACTCCTACAATCAATACATTTATAAGGGTGCAATGGGAAATGTAGGTTTTAATGAAATTGCTTCAAATCACACACTTCTTATTGTTAATGAACTTAAAAAAGATGGAAATTTATTTATAAAAGTAGAAGGAAATAATAGATTAAATTATCAAAATGAATTTGTACAATGTTTAATAAATAGCATTAAAACCGAGGATATAAAAATTAAAATAATCAATCTTATAGATGTGGATTATTTAAGCCCCGAGGTTATGGTTGAAAATTATCTTAAAACTAGTTTAGATACGCATGTCGACCCTAGTTATTTAATGTTTGTGGCCTTAGACACTTACTATCTCCGATTATTAGATATAGAAATACCAGAAAATAAATAAAATGGCAAGAAGAAATCTTCAACATATCGCATTAACTAAAAGCAATAGTGAAAAAGATTTTCCAGCCTTAGCACATGAAAATTTTGTAGCTGGAATATCCCCTTTTCTTAGAGGGCCCTACTCTACTATGTTTGTTCGTAGACCTTGGACTATTCGCCAATACGCAGGGTTTTCAACTGCTGAAGAGAGCAATGCTTTTTATCGTAGAAATCTTGCTGCGGGTCAGAAAGGACTTTCGGTAGCCTTTGATTTAGCTACACATCGAGGATATGATAGTGATCATGATCGTGTGGAGGGAGATGTTGGAAAAGCTGGTGTAGCTATAGATAGTGTGGAGGATATGAAAATTTTATTCGATCAAATTCCATTAGATAAAATGAGTGTTTCTATGACTATGAACGGTGCTGTTTTACCCATATTAGCATTTTATATTGTGGCGGCAGAAGAACAAGGAATCTCTCCTGAATTACTATCGGGTACTATTCAAAATGATATTCTTAAGGAGTTTATGGTTCGGAATACTTATATTTATCCCCCAAGTCCATCGATGAAAATTGTGAGCGACATCTTTGAATATTCTTCTAAGAATATGCCTAAATTTAATTCTATATCTATATCGGGCTATCATATGCAAGAAGCTGGTGCCACTTGTGAAATTGAGTTGGCCTATACTTTAGCAGATGGTTTAGAATATATTAGAACCGGAATAGAAGCTGGAATGGATATTGACTCTTTCGCTCCAAGATTATCTTTCTTTTGGGCGATAGGAATGGATCATTTTACAGAGATTGCCAAATTAAGAGCCGCAAGAATGTTATGGGCAAAACTGGTGAAAAAGTTCAGCCCAAAGAATCAAAAATCTTTAGCATTAAGAACCCATTGTCAAACCAGTGGTTGGAGTTTAACAGAGCAAGATCCTTTTAATAACGTTGCCAGAACTTGTATTGAAGCTTCGGCAGCTGCTTTTGGTGGCACACAATCTTTACATACTAATGCCTTAGATGAAGCGATTGCATTACCTACCGATTTTTCAGCTAGAATTGCTAGAAACACACAAATCTATCTTCAGAAGGAAACACAAATTACCAAAACTGTGGATCCTTGGGCTGGTAGTCATTTTGTGGAAAAACGAACAGAAGAAATAGCAAATAAAGCTTGGAAATTAATCCAAGAAGTAGAAGAATTAGGAGGAATGACAAAAGCCATTGAGGCAGGTATTCCGAAATTAAGAATTGAAGAAGCTGCGGCAAAAAAGCAAGCTAGAATAGATTCTGGACAAGATATAATCGTAGGTGTTAATAAATACAGATTAAAAAAAGAAGATCCATTACAGATTTTAGATGTGGACAATCAAAAGGTTCGACTATCACAAATTGAACGATTAGACCGCATTAAATCGGAAAGGGATTCTAATAAAGTAACAGAGACTTTATTAAAATTAACTCAAAGTGCTAAGACGGGTGAACAAAATTTATTAGATTTAGCTATTGAAGCTGCTCGAGAGAGAGCAACTTTAGGTGAAATTAGTGATGCTTTAGAAGAAGTGTTTGGTAGACATAAGGCACAAATTAAATCGTTTAGTGGCGTGTATAGTAAAGAAATTAAAAAAGACCCATCCTTTAAAAAAGCAAGAGAACTTGCTAATAAATTCGCAGAATTAGAAGGAAGACGTCCTCGAATAATGATTGCTAAAATGGGGCAAGATGGTCATGATCGTGGCGCAAAAGTAGTCGCTACAGGTTATGCAGATGTTGGTTTTGATGTAGATATTGGTCCTTTGTTTCAAACTCCAAAAGAAGCTACACAACAAGCAATTGAAAATGATGTACATATTTTAGGGATTTCCTCTTTAGCTGCAGGACATAAAACATTGGTTCCGAAAGTAATTGAAGAGCTTAAGAAATTTGGTCGCGAAGATATTATGGTTATCGTTGGTGGTGTAATACCCCATCAAGATTACCAATTTTTGTTTGATGCTGGTGCAATTGCTGTATACGGCCCAGGTACTAGAATTAGTGATGCTGCAATAGACTTGCTAACCATTTTGATTGATTCCATTGACTAAACAGAGAAAATATAGCATTAAAACAGAAAGACTTGGTATACGTAATTGGCTGCCAAGTGATATAGAACCTTTTTCTGAAATGGGTCAAGATGTAGAGGTGATGAAATATTTTCCAGAACTTCGAAGTAAAGAAGATTCGAAAAATTTTATTGCCAGAATGCAAAATCATTTTGAGACTTATGGGTTTTGTTATTTTGCAATGGATGTATTAGAAACTGGAGAATTTATTGGTTTCACTGGTATTTTAAATCAAAATTACGAAAGTAAATTCACTCCTTGTGTGGATATTGGTTGGCGTTTAAAAAAGAGTGCTTGGGGAAATGGTTTTGCTACTGAGGCAGCAAAGGCTTGTTTAGATTTTGCTTTTTCCAAATTAAATCTAAATGAGATTTATTCCTTTGCCACAATTACCAACAAAGGATCTGAAGCAATAATGAAAAAAATTGGAATGAATCATATCGACACTTTTAATCATCCCAGTTTGATTAATCATAAGGAATTAGAAAGGTGTCTTGTTTATAAGATAAATAAAAAATAATATATATGGATTACAAGCAAAAAATGTTGCGAGATGACGCTCTTAAAGGAAAAACAATTGTTGTCACAGGTGGAGGAAGTGGATTAGGAAAAGCAATGACAACCTACTTTTTAGAGTTAGGAGCCAATGTAGTTATCACTTCCAGAAATATAGAGAAACTTCAGTCCGTAAAAACAGAATTAGAAGCTCAAACTGGAGGAAAAGTACTTCCTATTCAATGTGATGTTCGAAATTATGATGAAGTTGAAGCTATGGTAAAAGCATCAAATGATGCATTTGGTAGTGTGGATGTTTTACTAAATAATGCAGCAGGTAATTTCATATCTCCCACGGAACGTCTTTCAGCAAATGCATTTGACACTATAATTGATATTGTTTTAAAAGGGACAAAAAACTGTACCCTAGCATTTGGCAAACATTGGATTGCAGAAAAAGAAACCAATAAAGTAGTATTAAACATTGTAACTACTTATGCTTGGACCGGTTCTGCTTATGTAGTTCCAAGCGCTACAGCTAAAGCAGGAGTTTTAGCAATGACAAGATCTTTAGCAGTTGAATGGGCAAAATACGGGATGCGTTTTAATGCAATAGCACCAGGTCCTTTTCCAACAAAAGGAGCTTGGGATAGATTATTACCAGGGGAGTTAAAAGAAAAGTTCGATTTATCTAAAAAGGTACCTTTAAAAAGAGTTGGTGAACACCAAGAGTTAGCAAATTTAGCTGCTTATTTGGTTTCCGACTTTTCAGCTTATGTTAATGGGGAAGTAATCACCATCGATGGTGGAGAATGGCTTAAAGGTGCAGGACAGATGAATTTATTAGAAGAAGTTCCTGAAGAAATGTGGGATATGTTAGAAATGATGATTCGTTCAAAAAAGAATAAATAGTACTATTTTGTTTTGAAAAATAAACTATTTCTATTCTTATTTTTAATGCCTTTAATCCTTTTCGGGCAAGAGGATACAGACGTTCAAACAACAGATGCAAATAAAAGGGCTTCCTATATTACTTTTAGTGTGAGCCCATTTCTTCTTTTTGTAAGTCCTTGATGGAATTTTGAATATATAAAAAGTGTAGATGAGAAGATTAAAGTAGGGGTTACTTTGGGTATAGGGGCTAGCAGTGTTATATTAGACACTTATAGTGCCAGCTTCTCCAATTATTTTATTTGGGAAGTTCGACCAGAAGTATATATAATTCACAACCCAAAAAGTAAAGTTAATATCTATAATTCTATAGAGTTACTCTACATCAATGAGAATGCTGAAGTTAATAATAGTTACTATATATCTGAAAATGATTTCAATATTCATTTTAAACAAGCGGATTATAACCGTCAAAAGTTTGGGGTTTTAGCCAATTTTGGAGTTTTCGTTCCATTTTCTAGTCATTTTGGAATGAATTTTTATGCAGGGCTTGGTATTAAATGACGTCAAAATACTTATTCTAATGTCATTCAAGCTGAAATAGTTCCAAATCACGAGGATCATTTTTGGAGATCTTATTTTAGAAAAGTAGGGCTGAAAATTGGATTCCAACCTAATTTTGGAATAAATCTAAATTTAATACTTCAGTAAATTATTTTTAAATAATAAATTTATTTAATTTCTTGTATTAAAAACACTCCATTAAGTTTATGCTTATGCCTTTAAGAACATACTAAAAGCATTAAATTTAATTGTTGATTACCTGTTAACAAAAATCGTTTCAAATCCACTTAATTAATTGTATTTTTAACTCATAATTTTGTTATTTATTTATGGGAAAAATAATCGCTATAGCAAACCAAAAAGGAGGGGTTGGAAAAACAACTACTTCTATAAATCTTGCTGCTTCTTTAGGAGTATTAGAAAAGAAAGTATTATTGATTGATGCAGATCCACAAGCTAATGCATCGTCAGGTTTAGGTGTTGATATTGATACTGTTGAAAATGGAACCTATAGACTTTTAGAACATGCCATTGAAGCAAAAGATGCTATTATACCAACTAATTCACCTAATGTAGACATCATCCCTTCCCATATAGATTTGGTAGCTATAGAAATAGAATTAGTGGATGTTGAGGATAGAGAATACATGCTTAAAAAAGCTATTGCTCCAATTTTAGACGATTACGATTATATAATTATAGATTGTGCTCCATCCTTAGGATTGTTAACATTAAACGCACTTACCTCTGCAGATTCTGTTATTATTCCAATTCAATGTGAATATTTTGCATTGGAAGGATTAGGGAAATTATTAAATACGGTAAAAAGTATTCAAAAAATACATAATCCAGGTTTAGATATTGAAGGGCTTTTATTAACGATGTACGACTCTAGACTTCGACTTTCCAATCAGGTTGTGGAAGAAGTAAAAAAGCATTTCGATAAAATGGTTTTTAAAACAATCATTCAACGTAATGTACGTTTAGGAGAAGCACCCAGTTTTGGAGAAAGTATAATAAGTTATGATGCAGGAAGTAAGGGTGCAAATAACTATTTAAGTATGGCTCAAGAATTAATTGAGAAAAACACCCCAAAATAAATGGCAAAAGCAACTAAAAAACAAGCTTTAGGTCGTGGATTATCAGCCTTATTAAAAGATCCTGATAATGATATAAAATCTGCGTCCGATAAAAATGCAGATAAGGTTGTTGGAAGCATTGTAGAATTAGAATTGGAGAGTATTGAGATGAATCCTTTTCAACCTCGCTCTAGTTTTAACGAAGATAGTTTAAGAGAGTTAGCTTCATCGATTAAAGAACTAGGGGTTATACAGCCTATTACGGTTAGAAAATTAGGATTTAATAAATTCCAATTAGTAAGTGGTGAGCGTAGATATCGTGCTTCAAAATTAATTGGCTTAAACAAAATACCTTCTTTTATTCGAATTGCCAATGATCAAGAATCTTTGGAGATGGCTTTGGTTGAAAACATTCAAAGGCAAGATTTAGACCCTATTGAGATTGCATTATCCTACCAACGTCTTATTGAAGAAATTGAAGTTACTCAAGAAGAATTAAGTGATCGAGTTGGAAAAAACCGATCTACAATTGCAAATTACTTGCGTTTATTAAAATTAGACCCAATTATTCAAACGGGAATGCGCGATGGATTTATCAGTATGGGTCATGGGCGTGCTTTGATCAATATTGATAACTTTGGCAATCAATTAGATATTTACGAAAAAGTAATTACAGAGAACCTTTCCGTTCGAGAAACGGAAGCATTGGTAAGACAATTTAAATCCCCTACTGAAAAAAAGAAAGGCGCTAAGAAAAGTGAACTTCCCTCTTATTTTAATTCAGCAAAAAAAGAACTTTCAGGACTACTAGATAGTGGAGTTTCTATAAAATTAAACGATAGCGGAAAAGGTCAGATAAATGTTTCATTTAAAAACAAAAAAGATTTTCTTCGCATCTTGAATATTTTAAAAAGTGAAAAGTAACATTTTCTTTATTTTATTTATATTTCTTACCTCCATAATGGTTGCTCAAGAACTTGATTCTCTTTCTGTTAAAAAAGAAAACGGATTAATTATTGAAGAAACTGTAATCACTAAGGAAGAGTATAATCCCCTTGCTCCTGCAAAAGCTGCATTTTATTCGGCAGTTTTGCCTGGCTTAGGACAAGCATACAATAAAAAATATTGGAAGATTCCAATTATTTATGCAGGAATGGGCGTTGGCATCTATTTTTACATACAAAACGATGAAGATTACGATCGTTTTAGAGATGCATACAAAAGTAGATTAGCTGGTTTTGAAGATGATGAGTTTTGGGGAGATGGCGATGATCCATTAGTTTCTACACAACGATTGATAGATGCGCAAAAAGATGCTACAAAAAATAAAAACTTAAGTATTCTTGTAACGAGTATTTTTTATTTACTGAATATTGTGGATGCCAATGTAGATGCACATTTACGACAATTCAATGTTAATGAAGATCTAAGCTTAGAGCCAAGTTTCAATATCAATCCAGTCAATGCTCAAAGCAATTATGGGCTCTCTCTTAAGTACAATATAAAATGAAGATAGCGATATTAGGATATGGTAAAATGGGAAAAACCATTGAGAAACTGGCCTTACAAAAAGGACATACCATTCTAGTAAAGTCTAGCAGTACTTCTGAAAATATTGATATTTCTGAAGCCGATGTGGCCATAGAATTCTCCACCCCTTATGCAGCAGTTAAAAACATTGAATTATGTTTAAATACTCAAATTCCAGTGATTTCTGGTACTACAGGATGGCTAGAAAACTATGAAGAAATGATAAAGTTATGTGAAAAACGTAACGGAAGTTTTATCTATGCGTCCAACTTTAGCGTTGGCGTAAATTTATTTTTTAATATCAATGAGTATCTTTCAAAATTAATGGAACCTTGGAAAGAGTATCAGGTTTCTATAGAAGAAATTCATCATACACAAAAAAAGGATGCTCCAAGCGGAACGGCGATAACCTTAGCAGAAGGGATTTTCAAAAATTCAGAAAAAAGGGAATGGAGCTTAGAAGAAGATTCAGAACAAGAACTAAAAATTACATCACAGCGTATTGAGGATGTAAAAGGAACACATATTATAAATTATAATTCAGAAATAGATACTATTTCCATAAAACACGAAGCGCACAAAAGAGAAGGTTTTGCAATAGGTGCTATCCTTGCTGCCGAATGGCTTCAGAATAAAAAAGGAGTGTATAGCATGAAAGATGTGCTAAAACTTCCATAAAATAACAATTATGACATTTACAACCTTATTACTTTTTATATTAATAGTTCAATTAATTCACTTTGCAGGAACTTGGAAGCTTTATACTCTCGCAGGAAGAAAAGCTTGGGAGGCATTAATACCAGTATACAATGCAGTAGTTTTAATGAAAGTTATTAACCGCTCTCCTTGGTTAACTATTTTACTATTTATTCCAATAGTAAATCTAATTATGTTCCCAGTTGTTTGGGTAGAAACCTTACGTAGTTTTGGGAAAAACAGCAATTTAGATACTTTTTTAGGGGTTATAACCTGTGGTTTATATATTTATTATATCAACTATACCCAAGATGTAACTTACATCAAGGACCGAAGCTTAAAACCAAGGACATCTGCTGGAGAATGGACAAGTTCCATTTTGTTTGCAATAGTTGCAGCAACTATTGTTCATACTTATGTGATGCAACCTTTTACCATTCCAACTTCCTCTTTAGAAAAAACATTATTAGTAGGAGATTTCTTGTTCGTAAGTAAATTTCATTATGGTGCTAGAGCACCAATGACGGCTGTTTCCTTTCCAATGGTTCACGATACTGTTCCTGTATTAAATAAAAAGTCTTATTTCTTAGATCCTCAACTTCCATATTTTAGAATTCCAGGTTTTCAAGAAATCAAAAGAAATGATATTGTCGTTTTTAACTGGCCAACAGATACTCTAATCGACATTAATAATCCTGCAAAAGGTTTTAAGGTAAAACCACTAGATAAGAAATCGAATTATGTAAAACGTTGCGTTGGGATTCCTGGAGATTCGTTAGAAGTAATAGACGGTTATGTGTTTATTAATGGAAAGCAAAATGAGATACCAGAAAGAGCAAGACTACAGTTTTCATATTATGTTAAGACTAATGGACAACTAAATCCTCAGCTTTTAAAAGACCGTTACGACATTACCGATCGTTATAATTATAATAGAGAAAACGGTGTTTATGGCTTTGCAGCTATTTCAGATGAGTCTGTAGCTTTATTAAAAAATAATCCGAAAGTAATTGAAGTTATAAAAATTGAAAATGAAAAAGGAAAATGGAGCCCTAGTGTATTTCCACAGGATCCAAGATTTCCTTGGAACACTAAATTTTTCGGACCACTTTATATTCCTAAACAAGGAGCTACTATAGCTATTACCATCGAAAACATTCCTCTTTATAAACGAGTTATTGAAGTTTATGAAGGAAGCGAATTAGGGATTAATAATAAAATTTCTCAATCGGGTACGCAAGTATTCCTAAATGGCTCTGAGCTTACCGAATATACCTTTTTACAAGATTATTATTGGATGATGGGTGACAATAGAGATAACTCACAAGATGCACGTATGTGGGGTTTTGTACCTTTTAATCATGTGGTGGGAAAACCAGTATTTGTTTGGATGAGTTATGATAGTAACGCACAAGGATGGGATAAAATACGTACAGAACGTCTATTTACAACCGTTGGTGGTGAAGGAGAGCCTATTTCGTTTTTTAAGTACTTTTTAATTTTATTAGGAGCTTGGTTTATTTTCGATTTCTTTAAAAAACGTAAGAAAAAAGCATAATATAGATATGAGTTGGATAAAAACGATTTCTTATAAAAATGCGGAAGGAAAATTAAAAAGCATCTATAACAAAGTTAAAGGTCCAAACGACAGTATAGACAATGTATTATACATACATAGTTTGCGCCCTCATTCCTTGGTAGGTCATATGTCCCTTTATAAAAACGTTCTTCACAATTCAAACAATACCCTTCCAAAATGGTATTTGGAAGCTATTGGAGTATATGTTAGTTATTTAAACCAATGTGATTACTGTGTTACGCATCATTTTGAAGGATTTAAAAGGCTTTTAAATAATAATGAGAAAGCTTCCGAATTTATGGACGCTATAAAAAATAATTCTTTAGAAGTTTATTTTGACGTAAAACTATATGAAGGAATAAAGTATGCGGAAACACTAACCAATTCCATGCATACCCTTTCAAAATCAACAATTGATAAGCTTATAAATTTGGGTTTTTCCGAAGGAGAGGTTTTGGAAATAAATCAGGTAACCAGCTATTTTAATTATGCCAACAGAACTGTAAATGGTTTGGGCGTAACTACAAAAGGGGATATTATTGGACTTTCTCCTAACGATAGTGACGACCCAGATAACTGGAGTCATAAGTAGACCATTCTATGAAAACTATTCTTATACATCCTACTTACTTTCCTTCTATTGTTCAGATGGCAGCTATTGTACAAGCTAAAAATATTGTATTTGAAGTTTCTGGAAATTACCAAAAGCAAAGTTATCGAAGTCGAGCATATGTAGCACATAGCAATGGGAAGCTATTGCTTAGTATTCCTGTAAAACATTCGGAGGATGGTAAAAAATTAAAAACAAAAGAAGTACAAGTCGAAAATGCTTTTCCTTGGCAAATACAACATTGGAAATCCCTAGAATCTGCTTATCGAACCTCTCCCTATTTTGAATATTATGAAGATGATTTAAAACCTTTGTTTTTTAATAAGGTAACTTCATTATTAGAATTCAATTTAAAAGTCTTTGATTTTATCTGTGAACTTTTAGATATTGATATCACTTATACTTTCACTGAAGAATACTTAAAAGAACCAACACAAACCGATTTGCGTTTTCTAGCAAATTCTAAACTAAAAAAAAATTATCAGTTAAAACCTTACTTTCAGGTTTTGGGTAGTAATTATGATTTTATACCGAATCTTTCTATTCTAGATTTACTTTTTAATGAAGGAACCAATGCCTTACAATATTTAGAGTCCCAACAAATAGATTTCTAAAACAATACTACCATTCTACTGTTGTACTAATTGGGTAATGGTCTGAAAAGGTAGTTTTAATGTTTTCAAAAGAAAGCACATTTAAATCTTCCGATGCCAAAATATAATCGATTCTTGTTGGGAAGGAATCAAATAAATAGGTAGTTCCTAAACCATTTCCTTTTTCAGTAAAAGCATCCTTTAAATTATTAGTCAATTTATGATACACATAAGAAAATGGAGTATTATTAAAATCTCCACATAACAACACAGGGTATTTAGAATTCTTTTGATGCTTTTTAATTATTTCCGCTTGTTCTTGTTGCATTTTAAAAGCATTCGATGTTCTTTTAATAAACTTCTCTTTATCCCCTTCCTGCAATGAACTTATGCTAGGTGTAATACCTAAGGACTGTAAATGCAAATTATAAACCCGAATAGTATCCTTATTTTTTATAATATCTACATATAAAGCATTATTACCTGTATTTTTAAAATCGAAAGTCCCTTTATTTATAAATGGATATTTTGATAAAATAGCATGACCTAATTTCTCGCTATTTCTAAAATATATAAACTGATAAGGATATGCTGAAAAATCTACTGCATTATCGGCATAATATTCTTGAATACAAATAATATCTGGTTGCTGAGAACTTAAAATTTCTGAAAACTTTTTTGCAACAATTTCCGGTTGAGGGTTATCTTCATAGCCATTAAACAAATGCACATTATAAGATAATACCCTAAGAGATTTTTCTGAGTTATAATTCTTACTTTCAGAAGAAAATTGGAAAAAAGAACCGAAATGAAAGTGAGCAATAATCAAAACAATTAAAGAGATCACAATTTTCCGTTTCAATTTAACCAACCAATAAATAACAAACAAAAGATTTAGTATAAGCAAAGGAAAAACTGCTAAACTCAATAAAGAAATTGTAGGAAAGCTTTTAGGGGGTACATATGGAAGTATAAACGAAAATACTAGCAGAAATACAACCACTAGGTTGATCCAGTATAAAATTCTATTAAAAAGCCCCAACTTTTTTTTCAAATCTATCTCTTGTTAATTATCCTTTCCGGCTTTAAAAAGAAAATCCTTTTCTGCCTTCGTTAAACTTTCATAACCACTTTTTCCTATTTTATCTAAAATCGCATCAATCTTTTTCTGATGCTCTACTTGTGCGGAGTTTTTAGATGCTTTAGCTGTAGTTTTATGCTTAGTTCTATGTACTTTTTTAAAAGGCCTCTTGTGCTTTGGTTTAAATTGATTTAAAAACCAATCTATTATATTTTCAAACCAAATGCCAATATCATTTCCTTTTGCCAATTGTCTGGCATAAACATATCCAAATAAAGCACCACCCAAATGAGCTATTAAACCACCAGCATTTCCTGAAGAAGGCAATTGTATCAAATCAAACAACACCACAAAAAGTCCGATTTGCCATAGTTTAATTTTAAACATGAAAATTCGAACAACAGTATTAGGAGTATATACTGCAATAAATATCATGATAGCTCTTACTGCAGCCGAAGCCCCTAAAAGCCCTCCATACTGTCCATTAAATACAGGAAATAGATTGTATGACAATACATATAAGAGTCCTCCACTAATAGCTCCTAATAAGTAAATGGTCATAAATCGTTTTGTACTAAACAAATTGATTACATAAGTACCAAACCAATATAAAATATACATATTCCAGAACACATGCCAAAAACTAAAATGCAAAAAACTATAAGTAATTAGAGACCAAGGCTGCGTTAATAGAGAGAAAAAATCGTTTGGCAATACCAACCAAGCTGTTAAATCTCCAGGAGGTATTTTAAAAAAGAAAGAACTTAAAAAAACCAATAAAAATATAATTGTATTAATTACAATAAGCTTTAATACAATATTGGCTTGTTTAAATTGGTATGTTAGGTTGTTTGTATCCAATACTTTTTTGTTATTGAGGCTCTTCGCTATGCTCAGAGTGACATTTATATTCTCTTTTCACTATTCACTTTTCACTTTTCACTTTTCACTTTTCACTTATATAAAATCAATTCCAACGATGAGAATCAAAACTATTCTTTTTCCAATACCAAGACATTATAAAACCAAATAATGCACCTCCTAAATGTGCAAAATGTGCAATTCCTGTACCGGCTCCAGAGATTCCGAAAAACAAATCACCAGCTAGTATTAAGGGTATAAAGTATTTTGCTTTAATAGGAACTGGGAAAAACATTAACATCAATTCAGAATTTGGAAACATCATCCCAAATGCTACAAGAATTCCATATATGGCACCTGAAGCGCCAACTGCAGGAGTATTAAAAGAGTTATATGCAGATTGTATCACCTCTACAGAAACCGTATTTAATATACCAGAGTTATATTGTCCTGTTGTAAACAAGCTTGATATATCTGCTTGACTCATTCCAGCATTAAAAAGAATATCTGTAGCAGATTCTACCTGATAATAATTTACTAAAGTATGTATCAATGCCGCTCCGAATCCAGCTGAAAAGTAAAAAAACAAGAATTTATTTCGTCCCCATATCTGTTCTAAGGGAGAACCAAAAGCCCAAAGAGCATACATATTAAATAAGATATGCATAATCCCTCCATGCATAAACATATGCGTTAAAGGCTGCCATAATTGAAAATTAGGATTTTTGAAAAAATATAATGAAAACAACCTATAGGCTGTTTCACCTAACATTTGTGTTCCTATAAAAAAGATAACATTAACTATGATTAATGCTTTTATAGTTTCTGAAATTCTTCCCATTTATTTAAATTTTTTATCTAAATCTGACACATCTAAGGTCATTAGTACAGGTTTATTTGTTGGTGATATAGTAGGTTCCTTACAGGCAAAAAGTTGATGAATTAAATGTTCTTGCTCTTCTAAAGTTAAAGCTGTTCCTGTTTTAACTGCCAAACTTTTCGCTAAAGACTTAACTAACAAATCATTTTGACTAAAACCAGCTTCAGGCAATTCGTTTTTAATATCACTTATTAATTGCTCTAATACATTTTTAATTTCACTTTCCTTAACGGAGACTGGTATTCCACTAATTTCTACCTCCTCTTTTCCAAACACAGAAAAACCAAAGCCTGTATGTTCTAATTGCTCTTGTATGTTTTTTATTAGCTCAATATCCAAAGTTGAGAATTGTAATTGAAGTGGAAATAAAAGTTGCTGACTAATTGCTTCTTTTACAGTAATATTTTTTAATAAGCTTTCATACAAAACTCTTTGATGCGCCAAATTTTGATGAATTACCATCAAGCCACTTTTAATAGGGCTGATAATGTATTTATTCTGAAGTTGGAAAGTGATATCACTAGGTGCATTGCTTTCTGCTTCAAAAAAACTTCCTGTCAGCTCTTCACTTTCAAATTCTATAGATGCAACATCCAGTTGACTTTCTTCATTTTTTAAGCCCACATACATTGCCTCCCAAGATGTATTTGTAGCAGAATTCGCCTGTCTTGAAACATATCCTTTAGATGGATTATCCTGTTGAATAGAAAATTTTGAACCACTAAACTTGGTTTCTCTTTCAAATGGATTAAAATTTCTATCTACCTCAATAGTAGGTGCCACCGGACTTTTTTTATCGTATTCATAAGGAGTATCTAAATCTGAATCCTTCTTAAAATCTAAAACTGGAGCAATACTAAACTGCCCCAAGCTATGTTTTACAGTTGCTCTAAGCATTGCATAAATAGAATGCTCATCATCAAATTTAATTTCAGTTTTCGTTGGATGAATATTAATATCGATAGACTTCGTATCTACTTCTAAAAACAAGAAATAACCAGGATGGGCCCCTTCTTTAATCAAGCCATCGAAGGCAGAAAGTATGGCATGGTGCAAATAATGACTTTTAATATACCTGTCGTTTACAAAAAAGAACTGTTCTCCTCTACTCTTCTTAGCAAATTGAGGTTTTACAACAAAACCATCCACTTTTACAATATCTGTTTCTTCTGAAACAGGGACTAATTTTTCATTGGTCTTTGCTCCAAAAATGTTTACAATTCGCTGTCTAATATTGGAAGACGGAAGGTTAAAAACAGGAGCCCCATTATTTAACATTATAAACTCTATCTGAGGATGTGCTAATGCTACTCTATGAAATTCATCTATGATATGACGTGTCTCTACAGAATTACTCTTTAAAAAATTCCTACGAGCAGGAATATTATAAAAAAGATTCTTTACTGATATTGTTGTACCCGTTGTTACTACGACTGCCTCTTGCGAGGTAACTTCACTTCCCTCAATGCTTATTTCTGTACCAATTTCTAAATCTTCTGTTTTGGTTTTTAACTCTACATGGGCAATCGCTGCTATAGATGCCAAAGCTTCTCCTCTAAACCCTTTGGTATGTAACTTAAATAAATCTTCGGCTGCACGTATTTTTGAAGTCGCATGACGCTCAAAACTTAAGCGTGCATCTGTGGTACTCATTCCCATTCCATTATCAATAACCTGAACCAATGTTTTACCAGCATCTTTAATAACTAGTTTTATAGTAGTTGCTTTAGCATCTATTGCATTTTCTAGCAACTCTTTTACAACAGAAGCTGGGCGTTGTACAACTTCTCCAGCGGCAATCTGATTGGCTACATGATCTGGTAATAATTGAATGATATCTGCCATTATACTATTTGAAAAAAATTGACAAATCGAATTCAATGATGAAAAGGAAAATAAGAATGAAAATAGAGAAAATAAGTAGTACTATTTTATTTGATCTTTTATCTGATGAAGTTTTAAGTTCTTCCAAAACTGCAGTAAACTTTGATTTTAAGCCATTTTTAGATCCAACTGTAGTTCTAAATTTATCAAATTTATGCTCTATTTGATACGGGTTTCCTTCCCCATTATCATTAAAATAACGTGGTTCGTATCCATATTTTTTATTCTTTCGAGATTTTAGCATTCCCATAAATCAAATGTACTTAATTTAGATTAGTTTTTTAAAGGTTTTAACAGCCTTAGTATTAACAAATGTTATACCATTAGTAATTTTTGCTATAAAGATTAATTAGCCCTTGTATCGAGTGTATTTAATACAAATCGCAGTTCTGAATAAGAATATTTGTTATCTACTTTATTTTTTAAATCAGTCAGGCCTTCAAATTTGACACTTTGAATACTCTTTTTAATCTCCCTATATTTTTTTTCTGAAATAATGTCGAATATAGATACTTCTCCAGTTTCTATAAATGAAGACAAATGAACTTCGATGGTTCCAATTACTAAATCTCTTTTTAATGCTATATCAGAAATAGTCATCCCCTTTTTAAACATTTCAAGGCTTACCAACTTTGTATTTTTTTTTTTTGGTTTTGTCTCTTCTACTTTAGTTTCTTTAATCTCAATATTATTTTCATCTGCATATTCATTAATGATTTCAAGAATTTCCTTACCATATTTTTCTATCCTCACTTTACCCATACCATTAACAACTTTTAATTGTTTTTTGTTTAGGGGGAGCATTTCACACATTTCATAAAGCGATCGTTGTGTAAATATTTGATAATGCGCAAGGTCTTCTTCAGTAGCGATTATGCTTCTTAAATTCCTAAGAGCATCAAATAATAAAGGATGGTCTGTTGTAGCTTTAAATTCCTTTTTTTCCTTTACTTTTTCTGTTTTCTCTGCTTTATTTAATATTGCTTTCGCTCTTAATTTCAAATATTCCTCTATGGAAAACTCATCTACCAAACCCTGTAAACAGTATAATTTATTTGCAATAATTGCTTCCATAGATTCCAAATGCCTTTCAAAATCTTTTTTTAGGAATTTATCTTCTGTTGAAAATGTGATAGCTACAAATGGCTCTTTAATTTTCTCCTTTGTATGTTGGATATAATAGACAATTGCTTTTTTAATTCTTTCCTGAATAATAGTATCTTTTTCGGGAGAAGTAATGTTTTTTGACAAGTCGATTAATTGGCTTTTAAAACCAGCATTTACCTTTAGAAGACTAAGTATTCCCTCATCTTTTAATTGTTCTAGAGGTGCAATTATATTTCCTTCAAAACTGTTTTTATTGGTATAATAAATATCGATAAGTCTATTTATGGGAAATAATAAAATGTAGTAGTTTAATAATTCTTCTATTAAATTTAATTGAAAGGTTTTTTGGGATTGATTCAATATGATTTCATCCGGTTGATTTTCAGTAACATTATCATTAAATACAATAACTCTGTTATCTGTAATAATACTTTCATTATTTATAGGACTCATTAACACCAGCCCTTCTAATGTCTTACACCTACTTAAAGCAACATATGTTTGTCCGTGAGCAAAAGAAGATTTTGCATCAATAATTGCTCTTTCAAAAGTAAGCCCCTGACTCTTATGAATAGTTATTGCCCAAGCAAGTCTCAATGGAATCTGAGTAAAAGAACCGATTATATTTTCTGAAATCTCTTTTGTGTCTGGATGAATGGTATAATTAACATTATCCCATTTTTCAGCAGTTATTAATATATTTTCTGAATCATTAGGGCACTGAACAGTAACTTGATCTCTGTTCAATGAAATGATTTTTCCAATCTTACCGTTATAATATCTTTTCTCAGGACTGCTATCGTTTTTAATAAACATCACTTGTGCACCAACCTTAAGTTTTAATTCTTCAAGGGTTGGATAAGAATACTCTTGAAATTTGCCGTCAATATCCGCTTGAAATCTTTGAGACTTAACTTCAAGTTTATTTAATTCAATTTCATTTATAGTATTGGCACGATGATTATGAGTAGTAAGGGTAATATATCCTTCTTCATTTTTAGGTGAAAAATTTGGGATATACCTATTGTTTAATTCTTTAGCTGATTTTTCTGAAAGCTTATTATTTCGTATTTCGTTTAGTATTTCAATAAATTTCTGATTGTCTTGTCTATAAATATGCTTCAACTCAATACTTATAGCATTTGATTCGTTAAAAGCATGGCTACTAAAAAAATAGGGCGTTTTATAATGTGGTCTTAACATTTCCCATTCATTGTCTTTAACAACGGGAGATAGCTGTTGTAAATCTCCAATCATTAAAACCTGGACACCTCCAAAAACTTTATTTCTATCCTTATAGCGTCTTAAAACTTGATCAATACCATCTAATAAATCGACCCGAACCATACTAATCTCATCAATTATTAATAAATCTAAAGATTTAATAATATTGATTTTTAATTTACTGAATCTAAATTGAGATTTTGAATTGTTCGAAAAAGTGGAACCTGGTATAATAGGTCCAAAGGGTACCTGAAAAAAAGAATGTATGGTAACACCTTTTGCATTAATAGCAGCAACACCTGTTGGCGCTACAACAACCAATCTTTTTAATGAATTTAATTTTAAATTGTGTAAAAATGTGGTTTTCCCTGTACCTGCCTTTCCTGTTAAAAAAATATTTCTATCAGTTTTTTCAACAAAATCCCATGCTAGATTAAGCTCTAGATTTTTTTGCATGATTTAAATATATTGAAGGGAGTTTTTCTAAAACCAAAGGTACTAAATACCACTGATTTTTAAAAAATAATAAATACTAAAACTTTGCATCTTTTCGCAATTGAGCCATTTTAATTGCTGCTATTGCTGCTTCGGTTCCTTTATTGCCGTGAATTCCTCCACTACGATCGATAGCTTGTTGAAGGTTATTATCTGTAAGTACACAGAATATAACAGGAATATCGCTTTGAACATTTAAATCTTTTATTCCTTCAGAAGTTGCCTGACAAACAAAATCGAAATGTTTGGTTTCTCCTTCTATTACAGAACCTATTGCTATGACAGCATCCAGCATATCGAAGCTTTGTTGCATTTTTTTACAACCATAAACCAATTCGAAACTACCTGGAACATTCCATCTAACAATATTTTCCTTTATTCCTCCACAATCCAAAAAGGCATCAAAAGCTCCTTGGAATAATCCTTCGGTAATATTAGGATTCCATTCAGAAACAACAATCCCAAACCGAAAATCTTTCGCGTTTGGGATTGTTGTTTTATCGTAAATGGATAAGTTTTTATTTTTTGTTGCCATAATATAAGTGCCTAAAGTTTTGAGTGTCTAAATTAATAAAATTAATTTCAAAATAAAATTCATCTTTAAACCACTTAGATAAATATTGAGAAAAATCAGTATCTCACATCACCTCTAGTGCACATTTAACTTAATTGCACTTTAAGTACTTTTTACTGCATTGCTTCCGCTTTTCCTTTATATAAATTTGCTTTAGGTGCTTCCGGAGATTTTGGATAATTATCAGCTATAGCATTAAAATGCTTTAAAGCAACATCTGTCTTTCCTAAATTAATAGCAATAATTCCTGCTTTTAATAAAAATCTTGGTGTAGTAACATCATTAGCTTTCATAGAAGCAGCATTCTCATAATACTTCAATGCATCTTCAAATTGATTTAATTGTGCAAAAGCATCCCCTATGGCTCCTTTAGCTAAAGGCCCTACAACATCATCACTAGCCTTAAAACTATCCAATTGAGCGATAGCTTCTTGATAGTTTCCTGTATTTAAATAAGCAATACCTGCATAATACTTAGCCAAATTAGCTGCATTAGTACCGCCGTAATTATCTATAATATCTAAAAATCCAAATTTTCCATTACCTCCCTCAAGAGATAAGTTAAAAAGTGAATCTTTTGAAGATGCCACTAAGGCTTGTTCATAATAAGTTTGTGCTTGAAACATTTCATTCATAGCTTCTGTTTCCTTTGGCTCTTGAATAAATTGTTGGAATCCTAAATACGCTAAAACACTTATAGCAACTACTCCTACAAATATTAATATCGCTTTTTGGTTTTTTTCTACCCACGCTTCTGTTTTAGATGCTCCCTCGTCTAAGGTACTAAATACTTCTGCCGTTGTACTTTCTGCCTCAATTTTATCAAGCTTTTCGGCTTTAGTCTTTGGCTTATTACCTTTTTTCTTATATGTTGCCATAATCTATACTTTGTTAAGTGTGCAAAAATATAATTTTTATTAGATATTAAAAGCACAACTATTTATTATTTTTCAATAATTTGCAAGGGATTAAAGGTAAGCCTTTTTTAAAGGAATTTATCGCCTAAACATAAAGCAACTATTTGATTACTATGATATTAAACAGCTTATCCCTTCTTAACTATAAAAACTTCGAAACGGTTTCTTTTCAGTTTGATCCTAAGATAAATTGTTTAGTGGGCAATAATGGGGTTGGAAAGACGAATGTTTTAGATGCGATTTACCATTTATCTTTCGGAAAAAGTTATTTTAATCCAATTACGAGTCAAAACATAAAACACGGGGAGGAATTTTTTGTTATTGATGGCAATTACACAAAATCTGAAAGAGAGGAAAAAATAATAATTAGTGCAAAGCGTGGGCAGAAAAAAATCATTAAACGCAATGGCAAACCCTATACTCGCTTTAGTGAACATATTGGTTTTTTACCTCTGGTAATTATTTCACCTGCAGATCGTGACCTCATCATTGAAGGTAGTGATACTCGTAGAAAATTTATCGATGGAGTAATTTCACAAGGAAACTCAAAATACCTTCAATCGTTAATTAATTATAATAAGGTTTTAGCACAACGAAACTCTCTTTTAAAATATTTTGCTGTAAACCACACCCATAATCAAAGTACTTTAGATATCTATAATGAGCAAATGCATGAATTAGGCTCTTATATTTTTGAAAAGCGACAGGAGTTTTTAGAGGAATTTATGCCGATATTCTTAAAACGATATCAATCCATAAGCAATGCTAACGAATCTGTTTCCTTAATTTATAAAAGTCAGTTGCAAGAAAAGGATTTGCTTAGCCTACTAAACGAACATACTCAAAAAGATAAATTATCACAATACAGTAATTACGGAATCCATAAAGACGACCTGCTTTTTGAAATAGACGAGCATCCCATTAAAAAGTTTGGTTCTCAAGGGCAGCAAAAATCCTATTTAATAGCATTAAAACTCGCACAATTCGATTTCATTAAAGACCATAATAGGGTGAATCCTATTTTATTAATGGACGATATTTTTGATAAGCTTGATGAAAAAAGAGTAGAACAAATTATAACCTTGGTAGATAATGAAGATTTTGGACAATTATTTATCAGTGATACTCATGGAGACAGAACTGAAAACATTATAAAAAAAGTACATCAATCCTACCAGATGTTTACTCTGTAAAGAATTTAAAAGAATGGCAAAAAGAAGAAAAGGTGAAAACAACACGATAAGTGACGTTTTAAAAGGCTTTATAGATAAAAACAAATTACAAAAAGGTCTAGATAAGGTTTCGATACAAGATGCTTGGAATACTGTAATGGGTACTGCTATTTCAAAATACACTACTGCCATTATATTAGAGAGAGATGTATTGTATATTCAATTGAGTTCTTCGGTATTACGAGAAGAATTAAGTTATGGAAAATCCAAAATAATTAATCTCATCAATGAAGAGATGGGTAAAGAAGTCATTACAAAATTGGTATTGCGGTAATATATAATATTGAAATCTACTTGTCATTCAGACGACTGCCCCTTCGACAAGCTCAGGGAACGCCCTCAGAATGAAAAAAAAATGTCCTTAATTTCTTAAGGACATTTTTAATAATTTTATATCGGTATGTCTTAGAACATATCTCTTCCTGAAAAATGAAAAGCACCTTCGATAGCTGCATTTTCATCGCTATCAGATCCGTGAACTGCATTTTCTCCAATAGAAGCTGCATATATTTTTCTAATAGTTCCTTCTGCTGCTTCAGCAGGGTTTGTTGCACCAACCAAAGTACGGAAATCTTCTACTGCATTATCTTTTTCTAAGATTGCTGCAACGATAGGTCCTCTAGTCATATACTCTACTAACTCACCATAAAATGGACGTTCGCTGTGAACTTCGTAAAAAGTTTTAGCATCGTCTGTAGTCATTTGTGTAAGCTTCATAGCAACAATTCTAAATCCTGATGCTGTAATTTTTTCAAGTATAGCTCCAATATGTCCTTTTTCAACACTATCAGGCTTTAACATTGTAAACGTTCTGTCTGTTCTCATTTTTTGTAAAATTTTTTGCAAAAATATGGAATTAGATTTCAATTACAAGAAATAGTGGATTAAATATTAAGTTTTGATAAACGCCTAATTCAAAAGAAAAGTTTTATAATTTAACCTGTTCTCTTATTATCCAAGTTTTTCTTTAAAAAAGGATATCGTTCGATTCCAAGCTAATTCAGCTGCTGCTTTATCATATCTAGGTGTTGAATTATTATGAAATCCATGTTTTACCTCTGGATAAATATATGCCTCATATTGTATCTTATTTTCAATAAGTGCTTTTTCATATTCTGGCCATCCAGCATTAACCCTTTCATCTAATGCCGCAAATTGCAATAATAAAGATGCCTTAATTTGAGCTGTTTCTAAAGCGTTAGGTTGTGTTCCATAAAAAGAAACCGCAGCAGAAAGTTCAGGTAATTTAGTTGCCATCATATTGGAGATCCATCCACCAAAGCAAAAGCCTACTACACCTATTTTACCGATACAATCCTCATGAGATAAAAGGTAATTATACGCAGCAATAAAATCTTCCAGCATCTCCTTCTTATCTCTTTTCTTTTGCATTGCTCTTCCATCATCATCATTTCCAGGATAACCCCCTAAAGGCCATAAGGCATCAGGAGCTATGGTTATAAAACCTTCCAAAGCAGCACGTCTACTAACGTCTTCTATATATGGATTAAGCCCCCTATTTTCATGTACTACAATTATTCCTGGTAATTTGGATTTAGCTTCTTTTGGTTTCGATAAAAGTGCTCGAATTTCTCCACCACCTTTAGTTGAATTGTACCTCACATAATTTGAAATCAGTCTAGGATCCTCTTCTTCTACTAAAATAGAATCTAAATAGTTTGGCATTACAAAACTTAGCAGGGAAGAAACCGTAATTCCCCCAATAGCAAATAGAGATAGCTTTTCAATAAATTGCTTTCTATTTAACTTGTTATGCGCATAATCATCGTAAATATCAAAAATCTCAGGGTTGATATTTTCTTTCTCTAATTTCTTCATTATCTATATTTTGATTAATAATGTATTCCGATTATGAGCCGCAGTTCTCTATATTCTCGAGAACCGTTTTATAATTTTCACTTAATTGACTATTTAGTTGGTTTAAAAAACCTAAAATATTCATCAATTCTTTAAGTTCTCTTTTTTGAAGTGCATCTGAAGCCTTATTTATTTCTTTTTGAACAAGACGTTGCAAGCTATACATACTTTCCAGGTCGTATAAGCATTCATAATCAAATTCATTTAAAATACTCAAGGTTTTAGTGGTATCCCAGGCAATTTCGTTTAGTATTGGTATTTCGAGTAGAATATGAGTACCTCCACTATATCTATATATTCCATTTTCTATAGGAATAGAATCTGTAACTAAATAAAATCCTGGGTATTTAGTGTTCAATTCTTTTATTTCTTTAGGGGTAGCTAGCAATAGAGAAGTGTTCTCGGCAAATTTATTTTTATATTCTGAATAGGCTAATAAAATTTGATGGTTTTGTTCTTGCGCTATATCTAGTTGATTGCTATTATTTATTACCTCCTCTGTTATTTTAGTAATTGCCACCTTTTTATCGACAATTGCTTTCTTAGAAGCGTTCCAATTATTAAACCAAATC
Source organism: uncultured Flavobacteriales bacterium (assembly GCA_913058295.1). Classification (GTDB taxonomy): domain Bacteria; phylum Bacteroidota; class Bacteroidia; order Flavobacteriales; family Flavobacteriaceae; genus Marifrigoribacter. The sequence continues at coordinate 89,867 of CAJXRD010000005.1, forward strand.
GCAAGGTTGATACCAATAAAAATCAATAGTATTTCTCCTAAAACATATTTCCAGTTGAATTCTTTTTTTCCTAATTTAAAAAATCTCATAAATTTAATCTGTTTTAATTCTAAAGCCTTTTAGCTATTTTAGTACCAATCCATGCCATAGGAATATAAGCAACAAGAATATCTGCAACAGCAAACCAAGTTGGCCCGGGTAATATATAATTAACCACAATACCTCCAATTAAAAACAAAACACCAATTATCAATGCCATTTTCATTTTATGGCTTGCAGCAACCTTATAAGCAATGGCTGCTCCTACGAGTGTTCCTAATGCATGTGCTAAAAATGGAAAAACAAAATATTCAAAATCTAAAGTTGGTAGAACTTCGGCAAAAGCTTTTCTGTCATTTGGGTCAATACCGTCAATTGGGAAAATGCTATGACCAGTAATTATTAGACCCATATTGATTATGCTGCCTCCAAACCAACCAGCGATAACTGCTAAAATATTTTTTACTATTGGATTCATAATTATATTTTTAGGTTAGTAATTAATGTGATTACTTTCAATTGAATTTGAAAGATATAACAATTTAATTACTCAAATTTTAATTCCCGCCTATTGAAGTACCAAAAATTCCAACTGCAAGTTCAGCCCAAATAAGAAGAAGTATTATAAAAAGAACAATAGAGATAGCAATTCGGTATTGGATATTCTTTATTTTTTTGATGATGAGATCAAAAATAAGCCCTGTAGAAAGAAGAAGAGTACCTGCGATAATAAAGTCAATTAGAGTCCATTCTACCTCATCTGTGAACTGCATTGCAATTAATGGGGTGAGTAATAAGATTGTTATTATGAGGAAGATAACTTTAAGTCCTTTATTCTTCGTATTCATTAAATTATAAATCAATTTTTTCTTTAACTATCTGGTAAAGCATCAAATTCTTCACGCTTGCTATTCATCCAATTTGCCATAGCATTAGAATCTGCTGACACCATCAATTCTTTCATTTTATTCATCGCATCCAGGTGAGGTTTATCCTTTTCTTGAAACATTTTCATACCATGCTTTTTACTTAGCTCCGAAATTTCTTCAAAAGTATCGGCATGAAATTCCATATTGCAGGCTCCACCTAATTGTTTGCATGCCATTGTTTTCATTTACGTGATTTTTATTAAAACTAAATTTATATGAGTTTTTAAAGATAAGACAAAGTGAAAACTTTTATTCCTTTTTCACATCACAAACTAAAGCTCCTAATACTAGAGCCCGATTTAAATACATTGGGTTATTTTGCACCAAATCAATTTTTACAACTAATATTAAAGCTGGATCAATATATTCATTCAACAAACTTGCTTTTTCTTTGATAAGCTGTATTATCAGTCACAATGGGTTTTCTGCTATTTTTTATACACTATAGATTTTTGTTCCCCAAAGCCTTCTGAAATCATAATATAGAATTCTATTTGCTGTTTTAGATTGATTTCTTATAAACAGAGACCCCCTCTTTTATCGTTTCTAAGACTATGATTTCCTTAATCTCTTCTTCTGAAACCTTTAAAGGATTTTTATCCAAAATAACCATATCTGCTAATTTTCCTTCTTCTAAAGTTCCTTTTGTACCTTCTTCAAAATGTTGGTATGCAGACCAAATTGTTATTGCTTTTAAAGCTTCATAAGGAGTTAATTTTTCATCGGCCCCAATCACTTGACCAGAGCGAGATTTTCGCTCAACAGAGATTCCTATCATACGTATTAAGTTTGGTAATGCAACAGGTGCGTCTGTATGTATAGTAATTTTCAAGCCTTTATTTAAAGCTGTTCTAGTTGGACTAATTTTATTACCCAAACTATCCCCAATAATTTCTTTATGCCAATCTCCCCAATAAAAGGTGTGCAAAGGAAATAAAGACGTTATAATATCTAATTCTTTAAAAGCATCTAATTGATCTTCTCTTACATATTGGCCATGAATTAGCACATTTCTTCTGTCATCATTTCCATATTTATCAACTACTGGTTTCATAGTTCTTATCATTTGATCCATTGCTGCATCCCCATTAGCATGGGTTTGAATTTGCCAATTATTTTTAAAGCCTTTTTCATAAATAGCAAGAACCATACTGTCCTTTGGGATAGCAGGATATCCTAGATAACCTTCTTTAGCACCATCTGGTGGAATTAAATAGGGTTGAGTTCTCCAAGCAGTTCTTCCCTGTGGAGAACCATCTAGAGTTAATTTCATTCCTCCAATACGATAGTGGTTATCATAGATTTTACTATTCCATTTAGAGCTCATGTATTTATCTACAAACAAATAATCCACATAGCTTACAACATCTAATTTTAGCTTGCCCGCTTCTGATGCGCTAACAAGCATTTCATGGTTTTCCATAGCTCTACCTTCTTGTGCAGTGGTATATCCATAAGATAATGCCATCTCTTGGCCTGCTTCAAAAAATAGATCTGCTGCTTCTTTTGTTGCTGGGTTTAGTATTTTAAGCATATAAGGAATTGCTGCTAATTCTTCAAGAACTCCATTTGGTTCATTTCCATTTTCTCTTCTAATGATACCACCTTCAGGATTTTCTGTTTCTGAAGTAATATTTAAAAGCTCTAAACCTTTAGAATTTACAACCGCAAAATGTCCTGAAATATGTATAATCATTATTGGGAATTCAGTAGACACTTGATCTAGATCGTGCTTTGTTGGAAAGCGTTTTTCTTCTAAAACAGAATCATCAAAGCCCATTCCAAATATCCAGCCCGTTAATGCTCTATTTTCTGGAGTATTCCATGTTTTTAAAATATTTATTAGGGTGGGGATATCTTTTGCCCCAGCATCTGGTGGTGGTAATATTTTCGCACCAATTGCTTGCGCTGAAAAGGAGGCAAAATGTGCATGAGCATCAATTAATCCAGGTAATAATGTACTTCCTTTTAAATCAAAAAAAATAACCTCCGGGAAATCATTTAAAGCCTGTTCCTTAGTACCAGTATATACAATTTTTCCGTTTTGTTCTACAACAGATTCAACATAGGTAGCTTGGGAACCTTCCATGGTAATGATGTCTCCATTAAAATAGATGGTACCGCTGGTTAGTTTCTTTTCGCTATTGATAGTTTTTTTATCCTTTTTACAGGAAAAAAACATTAATAGTAAAACCATAAAACATGCAAATAATTTAAATTTCATAATGTTTGTTTTTATTATTATTAGAGCTTGAAGTTTTCTTAAACTTCGGTTTTATTCTGGTGAAATAGGTTCACAGATGCTTTGTTTTTATGGATTACAATAAGGCAGGACCATACAACCCAACTAGCATCTAAACCAAAAGTGATTTTTTGTATAAATGGAAGATAATAGAATCCTATTTTAGTCTCAAAAATAAAAAATACGATGATACTCAAGGCATAGCAGAGATACGCTAGTTTTTTTAAACCCTTATTTTTGAAATTTTGAAGCTCTATAAAAAAAGGGATTAATGCAATAGTACCTAGAATACCAGTGATGGTAACTATTAAATCATGATATTCTGTGTACATAAAAATAAAAACCGTCATGGATGCTATACCAAAAGAAGCTATCAATATTGTATTTCTATTTTTCACATTGAATATCTTCGGTAAGATGTAAAAAAAAGTAATCATGGTGAAACTCAGAATCAAATGTGAAATGATTGCCAAGAATCGAGCATTATTTATAATTCCGCTTTGAGTGATTGGATTCATGGTATCACACAAAAAATTATGATAAAAGCTATACCCATTCGCATGCGGTTGATTAATAGACCCACCAGGATATGTAGAGGCAGCAAATGCAAAAGCTATGATATATAATCCTAATCCGAATATCGGGAAATAGGGTAAATATTTTTTAGCCAATATTTTCATTCCATTTTATAACTCAAAATTATCACTTTCCAATTCTACAATAATCTCATTTCTACGATTAAAAAATTCAAAAGGTGGATTGTATCCTAAAAAGTAAAATCGTTTAGTATAAGCTATGCCCTCTTTATCTAAAGCAGATTTTAGCTTTTCCATATACGATTCTATTTTTTCATCATTAGCCCAACCACCAAATACAATAGCGGCTACTGTTTTTGCAGGTTCTTCCCGAAATTTTATCTGCGATTGCTTGGGTTGAGGAAGCGTTTCTTTATTAAATTTCTTTGGAACCATAAACATCATAGTAACCGAGTCTTCCAAAGACATAGCCACTGGTGAAGTCATCGCTATTTTTTCATTCTTTTCATTTCCACCAAAAATGTATCCTGCTAATATAGAAAAACCTTCACTAGAAACATCTTTAAATTTATTTCCTGAAAGTTGAACGGTACTAAACAAACTGGCTTCATAATTCCTTATTTCAAAACCCTTATACTCTTTATTTAGGGCATAGGGATAGGTTTCAATATTTTTTTGCTCATTTAAAGCAAAAAGCTGAATAATAATTATAATTAATAAAATTACTCCAAGAAAGATTAATGAATTTTTCATAATAAATGAGTTTTACATAATTGTATTCCAAATTTATGCTTTTAGCAATAGTAAAATTCTATAATTATGTTCAACAACATTATAATGCCTTTAATAGACCATAATCTGTCGTTCAATGAAATTTTTAATGTTTGATTAATCTATTGACGACAAAAAGATATAAGTATTTAAACCCATATAAAACAAAGCCGGCAAAGAAATCCAAATACTATCTTTTAATTTCATTCTAACTATAAAGCCAAATAACATAAGCAATGCAAGACCAAAAGATGAAATCGTTAAAATGGAATTGAATTGAAGCCCTACGATTAAACCTGTTGCGCCCAAAAATTGGGATGCCATTATTAGAAGGCCAAATTTCTCTAAACCAAACCTTTTGAATTCTCTTTTCATTTTAGTGGATATAAAATAGTATCCGGTATAAGCAAAAAAAGAAAAACTTGATATTAGAATGCATATAATATTTATATCCATATATTATTACGATATAGATCTAAATGCTATAAAAACACATAAAATCAAAAGAATCAAAGAAGGCAAATGTTTATTAAAAGGGTTCCTTACTTTGAAGTGAAAATATTGAGCTGCAACCATAAACAGGCCCATAAGAATAGATGGTATAAGAACTAATGAGGGATACCAAATACCTACAACAAGTAAAGTGGCCATAGAAATTTTAGTTGCCCCTACAAAATTTCGGGTTATATCACTCAATCCAAACTCTTTAAATTCTTCAACTACATTATGAAACCTGAATATCCAAACAAAAGCAACAGAAATTGCTAAAGTCATTTGTACTAATTTTGTTAGTTCTTCCATTTTATTCTATTTTTAATTAACTAATTATTTCTTTGAAAAAGATTGCTAATACCTGCAGAATCGAATTTAAAGGCAGTATCATTTTCCGACTTATCTAATTTTTTATCCACCGTTAAAGCCCATAAAACCATCTCCATGCAGAAGACTTGATCTTTCTTGTTCAAATTTGAAGCATATTCTTCAATGAGGTCTATTAAAGGGGATACGGTTTTAAGATTCGAATAAAATTCATTGTCTGTATCTGTGTAATTCAATTCGATAAAATTATTATCGAACCAATTAATCAAGTCTGTATAGGGTGTTTTTACTCCATGCTTTTCTAGTTTTGGAATATTAGGAAATACCTTTTCAAACTGATTTATCACAGCACTATCAATAAGTGCTTTCGCTACTTCATCGGCACCTTCTTGTTCGCCTTCATATACTAGTTCAATCTTACCAGTGATGGATGGAATAATAGACATAAAATCTACTAAGCGAATTGTTGTTTTATCTGAATCTGTTTCAATCAATCGTAATTTTGCTGCTGCCATTAAGTTTTCCATCGCACTAATAGTTAAACGAGCACTTACGCCACTTTTGGCATCTACATATTCGCTATCACGAGCTACAAAAGCCACTTCTTCCAATAGATCTTTTGCTAATTCGGGAACTTGAATTGCCAGTTTATCTACTTTTGAAATCTTCGCTTCTTGTTCCGTAATTTCACGAGCAAGAGCAATTGATTTTGGGTAATGTGTAAATATCTGTGAACCAATTCTATCTTTTAGTGGAGTAACAATACTACCTCTATTGGTGTAATCTTCTGGATTTGCAGTAAAAACGAACTGAATATCTAGTGGCATTCTTAGTTGAAAACCACGTATTTGTATATCGCCTTCTTGTAATATATTAAACAAGGAAACTTGAATACGTGCCTGTAAATCTGGGAGTTCATTTAGAACGAATATCGAACGGTTGGCGCGAGGAATCATTCCATAATGCAATACGCGCTCATCGGAATAAGGCAACTTTAAAGTAGCTGCTTTTATAGGATCTATATCCCCAATCAAATCTGAAACATTAACGTCTGGAGTTGCTAATTTTTCAAAGAAACGGTTGGAACGATGCACCCAATCAATCGGAGTTTTATCCCCATGTTCCGCAATTAAATCTCTTGCATATTTGGAAATGGGCTGAAATGGGCTATCATTAATTTCAGAACCTTTAACAATAGGCATGTACTCATCGAGAAGATCTACCATACTTCTTGCTATCTTAGTTTTTGCCTGTCCACGTAAACCCAATAGATTGATGTGATGGCCAGCAAGAATCGCCTTTTTTAATTGTGGCACAACGGTATCTTCATAACCAAAAAGCCCTTCAAACACTTTCTGCTTCGCTTTAATACGCGCAATTAAATTTGCTTGAATCTCTTCATTTATCGATTTGTCTATATATCCCGAATCTTTCAATTCTTTAAAAGTGATTTCTATTTTCATATATGCTTATATTCTTTTAATTCTATTTTTCTCGTAATCTTCAAAAATCATTTGCCCTAATCCTGATAGCCCCGTTAAAAAGGCTTTTCCTTTATTTTGTGCTGTAAAAAGTTCCACGAATTGTCTTAGATATGGGTCTTGTGCAATCATAAAAGTAGTGATCGGTATTTTTAATTTTCTAGCTTGTGCAGCTTTGTTTAGGCACTTGGAGACAATCCTTTCATCTAAACCATTACTGTTTTTGTAAAACTCTCCCGAAGGCAAGCGTATACAACTTGGTTTTCCATCGGTAATCATAAATATTTGTTTGTTCGTATTTCGTTTTCTTCTAAGAATGTCCATTGCAAGTTCTAGTCCAGCAACCGTATTAGTATGGTAAGGCCCTACTTTCAAATAGGGTAAGTCCTTGATTTTTATTGGCCAAGCCTCATTTCCAAATACAATAACATCTATGGAATCCTTAGGGTACTTTCGGTGAATCAATTCAACCAATGCCATTGCTACTTTCTTAGCTGGAGTAATACGATCTTCTCCATATAAAATCATGGAATGACTAATATCAATCATAAGCACTGTACTCATTTGCGCTTTGTGTTTCGTTTCCTCAACAATTAAGTCGTTTTCTGTTAAGCGCAAGTCTGATATTCCATTATTAATTTGTGCGTTTTTCAAGCTTTCGGTCATATTAACCATCGCTAGATCGTCTCCAAACTGAAAGGATCGATTTTCACCATCTCGCTCATCTCCTACTCCTATTTTTGTAGTACGGTGATTACCTACTCCACTCTTTTTTAATTTTCCAAAAATCTGATCTAATGCATATTCTCGTAATGCAGACTCTAATTTTGCAGTTAAAATATTTTTTCCTTTACCGGCACCAAATTTTCCATCCTCTGGATCAATTTCTTCTTTTATATACCCGCGTTTTTTAAGATCCTCTTCAAAATCTTGGAGCGTATATTCATCATTGAATATATCGTATTCTTTGTCAAGGGTGTCTAGCCATTGGAAAGCTTCCTCGATATCCCCTGAAGTATGCGTTAGCAAATCTTTAAAAATACCAAAAACACGTTCAAAATGCGATACGTTTTCAGCTATATGCTTACTAATCGTAAAACCCTTTCCAAAATTAAAATCTATACCCTCCATATTCACATTATTCTTTACGCTACCAACAATCTAAATTACAATTTTCAAAACCTTATACTAGCTGGTTTGTTTAGTTTCTATTATTTTATTTAAGATTATATAGTTTCCTTCTTTATTTTTATAAAGGAATTCAATATCATTACACCAAATACTAGTATTAATATCTTACCTATTAATAATCCAAAACCATAATTTGTCAATTTATAAGAATAAAGTAAATAATAAGCAAGTTGTAAATAATAAAGTAAAGCTATCGCTATTAGAGTGAACCAAATAAATATTAACATTTTCCGCATAATTTGAATTTAAATTACCGAATAACAATAATTAATAAAGTTATTCGACTATTATTAAAATTTATTTCTCAACTTTTGTGGTAGTTGGTGAATATATACCCCAAGTTAGGGCGCTTAATAATCCATCTACAAAAGTCATTTCTGTGGTTACACTATAATTTTCAACACCATCAGCCATATTTGTTGGGTCAGAAATTTTTCCATCTACTAATCCAAAAAGGAAATAGTTGTTTTTTTCTTTTGTTTCAACGCCAGTTTGAGATCCTTCTCCAACCATATACTTCTGTGTATAACAAGAACTCATTAACATGGAAATTGCAACCGAAAGCATTATAACATTTAAAGTCTTTTTCATAATCAAATAATTAATAAATTGCGCCTACTTCGATTTTTATTGGTCTCTTCAGCATATTCTGACCAGTAAGTTTATGGTTAAAAAATAATTATTGAATTAAAATAATTGCATCAAATTCATTTAGCTATTCTTTAATTGATAACAAAAATACAAAATGTTTAACTAATTATCTATTTAATTAAACAATATCTTTATGTTTTTAAAATAAGCGTGAAGTATTAAAGCTTAAAGAAGGTACTTTGGAATTGTTAACAGTTTTAATATTAATCAGAAGATTTTATTAAAACTCAGCATTTTTATGAAATATTACTTTTTGCTTGGTGGTAGGATGTGTAAATTCTAAAGTGTCTGAATGTAGATATAACCTGTCCGATTTTTTTCCATATAAATCATCCCCAACAATAGGGATATTTAACCCTAAAGCATGAGAAGCATGCACTCGTAATTGATGTGTTCGCCCAGATATTGGATAGAAATGTATTTTCGTCTTTCCGTTTTCCCTTTCTATAACTTCCCAATTTGTCTCTGCAGGTTTTCCATGTTCATAACAAACCAATTGTCTGGGTCTATCGTCTAAATCCACTCGAAGCGGTAGATTAATAGTTCCGGAATTATCTTTTACAATTCCATCTAACAAAGCTGTATATCTTTTGTGTACGGTTTTTTTAATAAACTGACCTTGTAAATCCTTATGCGCTTTTTTGTTCTTTGCTAAGACCAATAATCCAGAGGTAGACATATCCAATCGATGGACAATAATGGGTCCTGAAATGTTTTTTACTCCTTGTTTAATCCTGGTATATACAGAATCTTGAATGTGAATTCCTGGAACCGATAAAAACTCTGCTGGCTTGTATACTACTATCAAGCTTTCATCTTCAAAAATAGTTTCGAGTTCTTTTCCAATAGCAGGATTTTGCAACATAGGATTTTTATCCATATCTATACCTTCTAACATATGTGTTAATATAGGTTTGCACTTTCCTTGGCAAGCTGGATAAAACTGTTGATGCTTTCTTATTTCTTTATTTGGCGATTGTCCCCACCAAAATTCAGCCATGGCTATGGGTTTTAAATTCTTTGAAAAAGCAAATTGCAATAATTTTGGGGCAGCACATTCTCCAGAACCTGCAGGTGGAAATTGTTCCGATGTTTCCGCAAACAATTGACTTAAGTTTTTGCTTTCTTTTTTTGAATTTAAAAATTGATATTGTTTAAATAAATATTGTTGTAATGCTGCAGATTTTGTTTTACGCTGTTCTTTTAATTTTGATATTTGATTGGTAAAAACAGAAAGCTTTTCCTTGATTGTGGTTAAAGTATGTTCCCAATAACGGTTTACATTATTGAAAAAATATTTAGCCTCTAAACTTTCTTTAGCCAACGTTTCTTCCAATTTCGCATAAGCGTCTAAGGACAGCCTAGAATGCGCTTTTAATCTTCTATAATTCCGATCTTTTTTAGCAGCTTTTAATTCCTCTTTCTTTTCTTGAATATCAAGGTCTGCTTTTTTATTTTCTGAATGGCATTGTGCTAGTAATGTTAGATAATCTAAATTGCCTTCTATAGATTCCAAATCCAGATTAATTTGGTTTAACACCTGTTCCTCTCTTAAGAAATAGGAATCTTTAGTAAGCATATCATAAACTGGTGGAACAAACTTTTTATGAATATTTTGCTCTGCTAACTTACCTGAAACGGCTGTGATATAACCAATTTCATTTAGTTGATTTTGCACTACCAATACTCCAAACATTTTTCCAATTACCAATCCTTTTTTTGAAGGATCTAGACCAAAATTATGTTCAAAATCGGTTTGTGTTTGCAAATAACTTTGCACTTCGCTTGCGGCTAATTCACATAAAGGATGTGGTTCATAATAAAACGGAAAAGTAAACTTTGTCGGGAGTTTTATCTCGTTTATAGAAGTAGTGAAATATTGAAAATGTTCTTGCACAAAGCTTGGAGTAAAATTCTGAGCAAATATACTTTTTTAATACAGTAAAAGGCAAAATCTAATTTGGGCCTCAGGTTTGGTTTTAATCAATTAACAACCCTCATTAAACACTTCCCAATTAAAAGTAATTTCAGTTGGGTGTTTTTCAATAACGTATTCCGCTAAAATGCTCTCTAGTTGCTCATTATTAAAACCATAAATGCTCTGCATTTCATTATGTCCTTTTTTCCATAATTGCTTGAATTTTTCAATTCCATAAGTATCTATCAGGTATTTACATATAAAAGCACTTTGAGTATAAGCAACCATTTCTGGGTTCCCATAAAAATTATTTGCAAGATTATTCAAGGGGATGACTTTCTTACTCTGAATAAAATATTTGTAGATTTCTGTTAATGAATAATTAGAGCAAGTTCCTCCAGAATAGGTAGCAAGCCCTTCATTCATCCAGGTAGTTGATTCTGGCGGAGTACCCCACTTATACATCGTTATCATGTGCATCATTTCATGCTTTATAGGCGAACCTTCTTCTTTTAGTAAAGTGAAAAAAGTATTTCTATCTGGAAAAGCCATTCCCTGTGCTCCCATCCCAGTATACTTCAACATTTCTTTTCTGGATGCTACAAATTCAACATCCATTTTATTTGTAAAATCTGTTTCACTAATCAATTTTAGATTTTCAGTAATAGAGTTTTGACACTCTTTAATTGCTGAATCTCTTCTAGAAATATCAATTTTAGATGAAAAGTAATAGGTGATATTATCCACCGTTTTTTTCTCTCGAGTAATTTTAGACCATTCTTTATTTTCTTCAGCTATATTGGAACAACTAAGAATAAATCCAACTAAAATAATACTTGCAATTTTTATTAATTTCATTTTCGGAATTCTAAATAATCAGTACTTACAACGGTTTAAAATAGGATTAGTTGCAAGATCATTCATTAGAATTATTCAGAAGAGGTATTAGATTTTTTAAAGTTTATTTTATTGGTTCCCATTATTAAAAGCCATAAACAAATTCCAATTTCACCTATAGAAGCTGGTAAACCAACAATAGTTGAGAAAACTGTTTTATAGAAACCGGTATAAAGAAAGCCTCCAAAAAATGTAATTAAATAACCAAAACAACCAGCCATTAATAGTATTCCCAATAATTTTGGAAGAAACCCAGATTTATAAACTAAATATCCAAAGGGAAATAACCAAAGACCCCAGAATATTTGAGAGAGTTCTATTCCGTTATTATAGTAATCCAAATGCAACATCACTTGAGTTTGCAATTCTGCTATTTCTAAATCTTTTAAATATTCAGCTTTAGAAATCAATGTTAAGATCGAGAATTTGTTCAAAATATTGATAAAAGAAATAGGGATACTTACTAATGCAAATAGCAACATAAGGCTTGCGTAAACTTTATTTACTTTGTGTAGGAGTTTGTATAAAACCAATGGCAAAAGTAAAAAAGCCAAGAAGGTTATGATACCGCTCACAATTCCCAAACGGAACAGAAATTCTGAATTTACAATATTTTCTAACGTTTTTGAAGCATCTTTCCAATCTATAAATTTAGATGGAATATATAGAAGATTAATAATCCCACTAATTATTAGAATTAAATAAAGGATTCCTGCTGCTCTTGCTGTTTTATTTCTTGATGTCATTTTATTTATTTAAACCTATTATTCTCTTGGCCATTTCCAAGCATACCAAACAATTAATGCGGTTATAATACTTTCTAAAAATGCTAAAAACACATAAAACAAATACCATTCATGAGTTGAATAAATACCAATTAAGACCATCATTAAAGTAAATAAAGTTCCAAATATGATATTAAGAATTCGGTTTATTTTTGGTTTGAGTATAATGGATGCTGCAACCATCACTGAGGAAATTGACATAACTATAGATGCTATTAATAATTTGACTGGACTGTCTAAATTATTCTCGCCTGTAATTAGGCTGTCTATTTTATCTGGCGTATACAGCTCAAAGTAGTCTCCATATAAATAACATAAGGTTACTGATGCCCATAATGCGGCAAGTTTGATTTTGATGTTTACTTTTGAGTTTTCTAACATAATTTTTAATTGGTTTGATTTTGTAATCAATATAGCACTATAATTAAGAAGACGCTAAATAGTTCCAAAAGGTTGCCTCAGCTTTGGTAAAACTATTTTTTATTTGGACCTTAGATAACGTATATATAAGTTCACCATCTATTGAAACGATTTATAGACACCTGCAAATCTAGTGGGTTTTTATAATATTAAATTACTCATAGCTAATGTGGAGTGAAATTATGTCTCTGTATGTAGGAGAAAAGTATACTTAATTATTTTTTGTTTTTTAATTATTAAGATTAGAATTTAGATAAATAATAAAATAAGTTTGTATACTTCTTAAAAACGATTATTTTCGCTAAGTTATTTTATTTGTGTGTATACCTCACATTAAAAAAAATCATAAACTAAAACCAACAAAGATGAATTTAAAATCTACTATTTTATTTGCTTTTATATGCTTTACATTTGGTATTGCAAATGCACAAGATGTTACTGATTGGGACAGAGAAGTGCTAACAGGACCAAATTTAGTGAAAAACTGGAGTTTTGGTGCAGGAGTTAACATCGTTGATGATTATGCTACTGGTTATGGGTTTTATATAGGTGATAACTGGAATTTTTCATCTCCATTTGCATTATCTGCAGAATATCACCTTAGTAATGCATTTGGATTTAGTGCATTATTTACCACAAATGAGTATAAAGAAGGTAAAATAATTGACGGTAGAGCTATTGTTGAAGGTTATGAAGCAACTTATTTTGCAGCAGACATCGCAGCAAAATTTTATTTAAGAAATTGGTTTAGAACTCCAGTACTGGATCCTTATATTTTTGTAGGTGGTGGATATACTACTATTGGTGAATATAGAGCGAGTTCAGTGGATAATGATTTTAATCCTGAATCCGATGAGCTTGATGAAGATGGGAATTTAATGGTTGAAGAAATTGGACGATTTACTGTTAATACAGGATTCGGTATGAATGTCTGGATTTCAAATCATTGGGGATTGATGGGTGCGATTACTGGTAAATGGAGTGTAGAAGACGAAAAATATATCTCAAATCAAATACAATATACAATGGGTGTTTTGTACTTATTAAAAGAATAGTAAAAATGACCCTATTAAATATTAAAAAAGTTTCTCTTTATCGAGAAACTTTTTTTGTTTCACTACTTTTAATAATAAAATTATATTCGAATTTATCATCATCGTATTTACAAATTAATCTACAAAATTTTCAGTATCCTTTAATGCTTTTATGAACTCTACAAATGGTTTTGTTAGGCTTCCCTAAAACAAGGTGTTTAATAAATAAGTGGAAGGTTACGATAAGAAATTCAGCTGCAGAAATGAACCCTTATACTAACAGGGGGCTTTTATTTTATTGATAAAAATTATTTTCATCTACAACAATTGTTGTCAATTCAACGGTATGTCCATCAGGGTCTTTTGTGTAAATAGAATGAAAATAATGATGGTCTTGAATATTAAAATCTAAATTCAAGTCCGTATATTTCATTTTTGCTTTCTCAAAATTCTCATTAGTCACATTAAATGCAAAGTGATCTATTTTTACGTTTCTTGAGTTAAAATCCAATTGAGCATCTTTAAGGTTCGCTGGAAACAAAGCTATACCTGCTTTTCCTGAAAGCATAAAAATTGGAAAATCTCCCCATTTTGGAAGCTGGTATTTTTTTAGACCAAGAACTTTCTCATACCAAGCTATAGAAACATTTATATCCCTCACTCTTATAGCTACGTGGTCTAAAAATTCAATTGCTATTTCATTATTTCCCATATTCATTTAACGGTATTGTAAAACGAAAGTGGCGACTGCGGGCAGCAGTAAAGCTGCTAACGAAACAGAAGCATCGGCATAGCCGTTAGTTCGCTTTTATCAGAATTAAAGATAGTTATTTATTTGTGCAAAACTTTAATACAACAAAATTCTTAGGCATTTACCTTATAGATTATTACGCAATGAATAAGTCAGTCCTTAATAAATTTTACTACTATATTTTTATTATTGAACTGTAGTTTTACAAAATAGAGTCCTTTTGATAAACCTGAAACATTAATTGTAGAATGCAATTGGTCCATTCCATTATTTTCAAGAATCAACTTCCCTAAGAGGTCGTAAACTAAAAGTTTGGTCAGGGGTATTTTAGATTCAACAAATAGGAATTCGCTAGCCGGATTTGGATAGATATCTATTTGAGTCAATTCAAAGTCAGATGTCTTCAAAGGATTAATGCTATAGTAAGCAATGTCTCCATCACCGTTCTCAATAGTCAGATAAAGGTCAGTACCATTTACTTCAATTATATAGTTAAATGGATTTTTAGCTAACCATAGATCGACATAATAAAATGATTCATGTAAATTCATATAATTAAGATGGGCCTGAGGGCATCCCATATCAAGTAGTATTGCTGGAGAATCATCCAAATCAAACGTATCAGTGCCAGAATATATAATTCCACCGGAAAGGGCTTCTTCACAACTCGGATGTCCCATATTGAAATAAGATTCAGAAAAATAGAGAATGCCTTGAAATCCTTCTGAAGGAGGATAAACGTCAATGTCATCTATATTGATTCTTTGTATATACCAATCATAATCATAAAGCAGAGGATCTTGAGAATGTACAAATTGGTATGACACCAAGAATATGATAACTAGAATTTTTTTAAAAAATGGGGTTTTTATTTGTTGCATAACGTCTCGGCTATGGTTAGTACGGGAATTAAAAGTAGTGAACTTTCAATTAATCACTTAGCCAAAACCTTTTATTTTGTTTAATATTTTCATTTTTAAAGCCAAATCAAAAATTTGGCAGTGTTGGTAAATAGCACTGAACTTTCGTAAATCACTGTCCGCCCTATTTGCTATATACCGTGTTAGCCACTTTATTTTTATTCTTTCCTTTCAGCAATATCAATATCGTGTCCATATTTGGGTGTTGTGATTTTTATTTCGCGTTCTTGTCTATTTTGTATCGTTATTTTCAATCCTTTCTCAAACAAGGTTTCA
>CAJXRD010000006.1 GCA_913058295.1 uncultured Flavobacteriales bacterium
AAGGGTTGGGCTGTTCGCCCATTAAAGTGGCACGCGAGCTGGGTTCAGAACGTCGTGAGACAGTTCGGTCTCTATCTACAGTGGGCGTAAGAAATTTGAGTGGATCTGTTCCTAGTACGAGAGGACCGGAATGGACTGACCTCTGGTGTACCAGTTGTTCCGCCAGGAGCATTGCTGGGTAGCTACGTCGGGAAGGGATAAGCGCTGAAAGCATATAAGCGCGAAACCCACCACAAGATGAGATTTCTTTAAAGGGTCGTGGGAGACTACCACGTTGATAGGTCATAGGTGTAAGAGCAGTAATGTTTGTAGCCGAGTGATACTAATAACCCATATAGCTTATGTACAATTCGTCTCTCCCCAAGGTAACTTGGGGAGGACACTCTTTTACTAAGTCTATTTAATACTATTACTTTTCTAATAATTCTTTTTTCTTTATGTTAAGATATTTGTTCAGCAATGCTGGACAGTGTATCGTAACTGCTGGACTATGATCAATTTCATAGACTAACAGTTAACGAAACGCTTATAACTAAGGTGGTTATAGCGACGGGGCTCACCTCTTACCTTTCCGAACAGAGAAGTTAAGCCCGTTTGCGCCGATGGTACTACTACTGTGGAAGAGTAGGTCGCCGCCTTCTTTAAGTCCCAACTCTAACGAGTTGGGACTTTTTTTTTGCTTAATTTTAAATACAGGTTAATTACAGTAAGGGATAAAAGAGTGTAGGGTAAAGCATATATAATAGGTGCTACTACTGGTCAGCGTAGAGTCGCCAATTTCCTTAAGTCCTAACTAATATGAGTTAGATGTTTAAAAAAATCACAATAGCAAATATTTAATTGAAATAAATAAATAAAGTGGATTTGTATTCTCTAAAATATTTCTCTTAATAAAAGAATAGAACTTACTAGAAATACGAAAAAGAATATCTGGTGTACTTATTAAAAGGATATTTGTGGCCTTATTTTAAAGTTCTTTTACTTTAAGTAGGTCAAAAGATTACTATACTTTTTATAATATAAAAGGATAAATGAATGAAAAATCGAAAAAAATCTTTACTTCAAAGAAACAATAATAGAATTTATAAAAATTAAACTTTATTTATGATTTAAAATTAAAGATAGAAATTGGAGCATTGTTACTTACTACTAAAAAATGAACTTTATCCTTAATAAGGACTTGCACCACATCTTTAGCATCGCTATCTATAAATGGATCATAGTTTTTGTTATAGGTAAAAGAACCTTTACCGTCCCCTAGTAATACATAGCCAAAATTACTGTCATAGCGAATGGTTTCTACTTCTGCATCATAAATGGCACCTATACCCATAATATCTTTATAACCATCTTTATTAAAGTCGTCTGTTAGTATAGATAAAGTTGGTCCTAATTGTGCTTCATTAGGTAGGGTAGTGCTTTTAAAATTTCCATTTCCTAAATTTTCTAGATAAACCGTTTCAAAGGTATGTGCTGCTAATTGATAGGCACTTTGTAAGTTTTCTTCTCCATAAATTTCATTCATATCAAAATGAGCGAATTCTTTATAGGTTTTAATTTTTTCTAATAAAAATGGATTTTGTTCAGAGCTGCATTCTTTTCCTCGAATGGGAACTAGTTTTCCGTGATTGTCCTTGCTCATCACCACATCAAGATTTCCGTTTTCATCAAAATCTTTTGCATAAATAAATAATGGTTTTTCAGCAGAAGGATGAAATTTATTATTCTTCCCTAAATTTCCTAAAACATAATCTTGATCGCCATCGCCATCAAAATCTTCAGCAGTGATACTAAACCACCAACCATCGGTATTTTCAAGTCCACTTATTATTTCTTTTTCAAAAACACCATCTGTATTAGAAAAAATGGTAGGAGCCATCCATTCACCTACCATCATAAGATCGAGATCCTTATCGTTATCGTAATCGGTAAAAATTGCTTCTGAAATCATTCCAATTTCAGAAAGAGCACTATTAGATTCTGTGTCCTCTTTAAATTTTCCATTTTCATTTTTCAGTAAATAGGAACGTGGAGCTAGTGGGTATTTAGCGGGAATTACGTTACCACCAACGAATAAATCTAAATCACCATCTCCATCATAGTCTCCAGAAATAACACTTTTTCCAGAAGTTAGCATTTTAGGGAGAGTATTTTTAGCAACTGCAAAATCTCCTTTTCCATTATTAAGATATAATCTGTCTTGTAGTAAAGGACTATTTTCATCTAAATCATACCCTGCGCTAACCACATATAAATCTTGGTCTCCGTCATTATCTGCATCAAAAAATATAGCATTGGCATCTTCATATTTGGCTTCTTTTTTCCAAAGTGAATTGTTGGTAGCAGAAAACGTACCATCATTCTTCTGAATATATAAAGAAGCAGTAGCTCCCGAAGCATTCCCTACAAAAAAATCTTCGAGCCCATCACCATTCACATCTGCTTTAGCAATTCCTGTACCTTTAGTGGATTGTTTTTGTGGAATTAATAATTGTAGCGAATAGTCATTAAATTCATTTTCTTGTTGCTGGTAATCTATACCAAGAGTTGAAGGAATAATATCATTTTTAAACGTACTGTGTTTTTTAGCAACATAAGTTTCGTTGGTTGCTGCAGCATAATCTACTGTGATGATTTGGTTGGGTTTTACATCATTAAGTTTTGATGTTTTTCCATCTGGCCATTCCACAACAATAGAACTAAGGGTTGCATTAGAGCCTAAACCAAAATTAAGACTTGGGCTTACAGACGACTTGTAACCTCGTGTTAAATATAATTGTTGAAATTGAGAAATTTCATTGTTAACTAAATATACTTTTGCTCCTATTGCTTGTGGATTATTAGAAGATCCTTTTAATTTTAGTTGTACATAATTATTAGTTGAATTGTTTTTATATACCCCAGCTTTATCTTCTATATTATTTGTAATTAGATCAAGGTCGCCATCGTTATCTAAATCTGCGTAGGTAGCTCCATAAGAAAACGTTGGATCTTCAAGTCCCCAATCCTTAATAGATTCGCTAAAACTTAAATCTCCATTATTTTTAAAAATAAAATTACTCTTTTTTTCAGAAGGGAAAGTATTTAAAACAGCATCTATGGTCATAGATTCTCCTTTATTCATGACTTCTTTTAATTTTATTCTTGCATCTTGATTGGTATAATCTCTGTCCACACCGTTTGTTATAAAAACGTCTTTTAATCCATCATTATCAAAATCTGCCATTAGAGTAGCCCAACTCCAATCTGTTTTCGATAAGCCACTAAGCTGTGCAGTTTCATTAAATTTTCCATTTCCAACATTATAGTGAAGCATATTAGCCATATAGGCATGGTGGTACCCAATGTCTACCATTGCCATAAAATTGGAAGTACTCATAGAAGCCATATTTTCTTTACTGCGTTCATGGCTTGTTGCTGCCATATCTAGTGTAATTAGATCGGGATACAAATCATTATTTAAATCTGCATAATCGGACCCCATACTAAAGGTTGTAATATGGTTCAATCTAGTAAGAATTTCATCTTTAAATGTCCCATCTTTCTGATTGATATACATTACATCAGGCTCTAGAAAATCATTTGCTAAAAAAATATCATCCCATCCATCATCGTTAAAATCTCCTATTACGGCACTTAGCCCCCAAGCTTTATTATACAATCCTACTTCTCCAGTAACCTTTGTAAAATGAGAACCTTCGTTTCTATATAATTGATCACTAGTTGTTTCTTCGATACTACTTTGAACATCGCCACTAATTTTTGTGTTGTTTATAAAATCGTACCTATGATTCACTACATAAAGATCCAAATCACCATCCTTATCGTAATCTAAAGTATAAGCTTGAGTTGTATAACCAGGATCATCGATTCCCCACTTTTTTGCTTCTTCTTTAAAAGTACCGTCCTTTTGGTTTACAAAAAGTAAATTACGTCTACTTTCATCATCATCTAAAGACCCTGCTTTTGAAATATAGATATCCAACCAGCCATCATTATTTACATCAAGCATAGTAGCGCCCGATGAAAAGCCAGAATAGTCTTCTGTTTTTGAAGATCCTGTAATGTCATCAAAAGTGAAATCTCCTGTATTTTTATATAATTTATTAGGTCCAAAATTAGAAACAAAATAAATATCTTCTAATCCATCATGATCAATGTCACCTACAGCAACACCAGCACCAGTATAGATATACATGTAATTCATGAAATTAAAATCATTGGTTTGTTTGATATTATTTTTAAAAGAAATATTAGATTCTTCAGAATATACTTTAGTAAATAATACTTTTTCACTTTCGGCAGCTATTTCCTTAGTTGAAGAATTATTTGTACATGAAAAAATAATTAATAGTAAAAATGAAATATAAAAGAAGTGTTTCATGAAATTAAATTAGTAATGATTTAGAATCAAATATATGCAATTAATGTAATTAAAAAAACAGCAATAAATACAGGCAAATCCAAAAATATATAATTATTAGAAAATTTGAAATGTAGTTTACCGTGTTTCAAAACGATACTATAAATATCATAAAAAATAAGCAATAAGCATAGCGATAATCACTGCAGACATTTTTGAAAGATTGAATTTGTGATTTTTAGAACTTTCGAATAAAATAGTAGTAGAAACATGAAGAAAAACCCCAATAGTTATTGCATTAATTTTTAGCTCTTGGTCTATAGTAAAAAGATGTTGGTTAGAGATCCAGTTTCCCAGTGGAGTCATTAATGCAAATGCAACTAAAAAAGATAGAATTACAATTCTACTATAATTTGCTTTGATGAAAAACAAGGATAAAATTAAGGCAATAGGAATTTTATGAACAATGACCCCAATCATTAAATTATTGTCTTCATCAATTGGAAATCCTTCTAATAGTGCGTGAATACTTAAACTAATAAAAAGTAGCCAAGGGAAATGATGTTTGTCTGACTTAGTATGAACATGACCATGCTCTGCACCTTTTGAAAAAAATTCCAGAAAAATTTGCAATAAGATCCCTATTATAATATAAATACCTATTTCTTTTGATGGGTTTTCATAAACTTCGGGAAGCAATTCGAAAATGGTCACCGCTAATAAAAAGGAACCACTAAAAGCTAAGAAGATAGATATATGTTTTACTTCTTTAACTTTTAAGAATAACGCTAAAATATATCCGATTACTACCGATATAAAGAGTAATAAATAACTCATTTATTTAAAAATTAAAATTAATCGTTCAGAAGTTTCTTCATTAAAATCATTTAATTGATAGTCACCAAAACAATGTTTTAATTGAATGTTTGCTTCTTTAAAGTAAGCTTTAAAATCGGATAAGGAAATTGCTTTTACCTTTTCTGTAAAACTATAATCATTATTGTTATGTGAAAACTGTATGTCTTTAATAATATATCCATTTTCAATTTTTCTTTTCACATGAAATGAAATACCATCTACAACTTTAATTTCTGAAGGAACTAGATGTTGTCTTACATACTCTACATTCAAAAAATCTATAACACCAAAACCATCATCTTTTAAATCTTCCTTAATTGCTTTTATGGTTCTTAAATTATCTTCTTCGTTTTCAAAATAACCGAAGCTGGTAAATAAATTAAAAACGGCATCAAATTTCTTTGAAAAAGGCAAACACATATCGTGTTCAAAAAAATGCAGACTCGAATTTTCAAATTGCTTGGCAAAAGCAATGCTTTTAGGAGATAAATCTACACCGGTTACACTGTAACCTAAATCATTAAGATATTTAGCATGACGCCCTTTTCCGCAGGCTAAATCTAAAATATCTGCATGCTTAGGTAATTTTAGAAAAGTGGTAAGATTTTCCATAAAATCACCAGCCTCTTTAAAATCACGATTCTTATATAATATATGGTAATACGGGGTGTCAAACCAGGAAGAATACCAATTTTCTGTATCTTTTTGCATAAAAATAAATTGCGCTACTAAATTACTGTATTTTTGTACCTTTATTTAAATAGAAGTATTTTATTTATCTAAATTTCAAAATTAATTAAAAAGACTTCCTCTATCTAAGAGGTACAGTATGGAGAAAAACTTTAAGATGTTAGCGAAAACCTTATATGGTTTGGAAGAAATATTAGCACAAGAGCTAAGAAAGTTGGGTGCTTCTAGAGTAGAAATAGGTACTAGAAATGTTACATTCGAAGGGGATATGGGCTTTCTGTATAAAGCGAATTTATGTTGTAGAACAGCTATAAAGATTTTAAAACCCATTAGTTCTTTCAATGTTTTTACTGAGGCAGATGTATACAAAAAAGTTTATGAGATTCCTTGGGAACAGTATATGGATGTAGATGGAACTTTGTCAGTAGATGCTACGGTTTTTTCTGAAAAATTCACACATTCAAAATATATAGCATTAAAAACTAAAGATGCTATTGTAGATCGATTTAGAGACAAAGAGGGAAGAAGACCTGATGTTGATTTAGACCATCCTTCTCTAAGAGTAAATATTCATATTGATCGTAATATTTGTACCATTTCTTTAGATAGCTCTGGACAGTCACTTCATAAGCGAGGATATAAAGTTGCCAATACTATGGCTCCTATAAATGAAGTTCTTGCTGCAGGTATGATTATGCTTTCTGGATGGAGTGGACAATGTAATTTTCTAGACCCTATGTGTGGAAGTGGAACTATTTTAACTGAAGCTGCTATGATAGCTTGTAATATTCCACCAAATTTAAATAGAGAGGAATTTGGGTTCGAAAATTGGCCAGACTTTGATGTAGAACTATTTGAATTAATAGAAAATGCTGCTTTAAAAAAGATTAAAGATTTCCATTTTAAGATTGAAGGATTCGATATAGAAGCAGATATTGTAAGTAAAGCTAAAGAAAATATTAATAGCGCAAACCTACAGGAATTTGTGTCTGTTAGGAAACAAGACTTTTTTGAAAGTAAAAAAGAAAATGATCAGTCTTTGTTTATTGTTTTTAATCCACCCTACGATGAAAGGATACAAGTGGATGCAGAGAAGTTGTATACTTCTATAGGAGCGACACTAAAACATGGGTATCCAGGAACACAAGCTTGGATGATCACTAGTAATATGGAAGCCTTAAAACATGTAGGATTACGGCCATCTAGAAGAATTAAATTATTTAATGGTAAATTAGAAGGAAAGCTAGTTAAGTATGAAATGTATGAGGGGAGTAGAAAGGCTAAGAAACAATAGAATTCTTGCTCAGGCATGAACCTTTTAAGTTTAGGCTTGCTTTAATCATAAGATTGCTTCACTAAGTTCGCAAAGACATTGCGTTTATTTCTTGTAAATAGGTATTAGATAAGAAACTCCATAACCAAAGCCTACACCAAAATCACTATAGTCATAAGTTCTATTGAAACCAGGGATGTAAAGATTGTCAAAGTTATCTGGTTCATCTTCAGTAATTAAGTGTTTTAATTGTAGTTGGATCGAAATAAATAAATTAGTGTAAACCTCCGTTTTTATGCCAAAAATAAATTCTACCCAATGTGCTGTAAGCCCTGTATATTCAATAGGTTCATTAACGGTGGTTCCAGGGAAAGTTGTATCTCCTGTATAAATACCGTAACTTAAAAGCTCCTGGTCGAAAGTAGAAAACCCATATCTTAATCCAGTAAATATGGCATTATTCATACCAACCCAGTTGTTATATGCATTAAAGTCAGCACCAATTTTAATGTAACTTCCTTTTGTAGAGGACTCTAAATTGCTTTGGGTTTGTTTGTCTTTATCCCTACCTAATTCTGAAGCAATATAAAAACGATGAGAAATTCTAAAATCTCCCATAATTTCAAAGCCCGAATAATTATCATCAAATAAGGATATCAATGGTTTAGAGAGATCTACTCCCAAACGTAATCCGTATTTATTATTTTTTATTACCGTATCGTTAACCTTAGTATTTTCATCCTGTGCCTTTAAAGAAAAGGAGGATAAAAATAAAAGACTAATGGTAAATAGTAACGTGAGTATCCTCTTCATTCTCAACAATAAATTTATTAACGATTATTTCATCTATCCAATTACCTGTATCTATTTCTAAATCGGCAGAAAGCTGCTTGTAATTTGCTTTAAATGCGCAAGCACGGTTTATATAAACACTTTCTCTTTGGTAATTGAAATTTATTTTGTCAGTATTTCCAGAATTATCGGTCGCATCCTCTTTTACAAATAAATAGTTTGTAAAATCTTCATTTAAATTTAAAGGAATCGCTATAGAATCTGTTGTCTGGTATTGATAAATATGAATACTGTCTCCTGCAACTATTGTGGTGATAGTAAGATTGTCTACAGATTTTGAAATTAAAGGATTATTATAGTTTTTAAATGTAACTATTAATAAAGGTGTTGTAGGGGTTCCTTCAGAACAGATATCGTCTTTAGTACAGCTATTTACTAGGAATGAGATGCATATAAATAAAACTATTTTTTTTATCATAATTAATTTCAATCTAGCTTTTTCGTTTTTCCAAAAGTACAACATTTTCTACGTGATGTGTTTGTGGAAACATATCTACTGCTTGCGTTTTTGAAACTTTATAATCTATATCTAATAGAGCTAAATCTCTTGCTTGGGTAGCACTATTACAACTAACATACACGATTTTTTCAGCAGATATTTTTAGTAATTGTTCCACAACATCTTTATGCATTCCATCTCTCGGTGGATCGGTAATAATTACATCTGGAATTCCGTGTTGCGCAATAAATTCATTGTTAAACACTTTCTTCATATCTCCGACATAAAATTCGGCGTTATCGATCTTATTTAATTTTGCATTTTCCTTAGCCGCTTTTATAGCATCTGGTACCGCTTCCACACCAATTACTTTTGCTGCTTGTTTGGCTATAAACTGGGCAATAGTACCGGTTCCTGTATATAAATCAAAAACCAATTCCTTACCAGATAATCCTGCAAAATCTCTAGTGACTTTATATAATTCGTAGGCTTGTTCAGAATTTGTTTGATAAAAAGATTTAGCATTTATTTTAAAACGAAGACCTTCCATTTCTTCAAAGATATGGTCTTGCCCACTATATAAATTTACTTCTTGGTCATATATAGTGTCGTTTCCTTTGGAATTTATTACATATAAAAGAGAAGTGATTTCTGGAAATTGGGATTGAATAGCTTCTAAAAGTAATTCTCTCTTCTCTTTGTCTTCATGAAAAAACTGAAGCAATACCATTACATCACCAGTACTCGAAGTTCGTAACATTAAAGTACGTAAAAAACCTTCTTGTTTTCTAGCATTATAAAATGTGAGTTGTAGTTCTTCGGCTTTATTTTTTACAAAATTTCGAATTGCATTACTTGGATCACGTTGCAAATGACAGTTATCTATATCCAGTATTTTATCCCACATACCAGGAATATGAAATCCTAGAGCATTTCGGTTTTCAATAACTTTATCGCTTTTTATTTGTTCTAAAGTCAACCATTTACTATCGCTAAATGAAAATTCCATTTTATTCCGATAAAAGTATTGGTTTTCAGAACCTAAAATAGGTGTGATTTCTGGGAGTTCTATTTTTCCAAGACGTCTTAGATTATTTTCAACTTCTTTTTGTTTGTAAAAAAGTTGATGTTCATAACCCATATATTGCCATTTACAACCACCACAGGTTCCAAAATATGCACATTTAGGCTCTACACGTTTGTCAGAATATTTAGAAAAAGAGATGGCTTTTCCTTCGTAATAACTTTTTCTTTTTTTAGTAGTTTGTACTTCACAAACATCACCAGGCACCGCATTACTTATAAATACCACTTTTCCGTCTGGAGCGTGTGCTATTGCTTTTCCTTTTGCACCAGCATCGGTCACTTCTAAATTCTCAAAAACTTTCTTATTATTTCGTCTTGCCATAGGGACAAAAATAAGAATAGCTTCAAAATACTTAATGAGATATTTCAATTATCTTTAATAAATTCAAATTAAAATGAACCTTTTTAATTTTAGAGCGTCTTTAGTATAGATGATCTTATGGAAAAAGCGAATAAAATAGTTGATTCTTGGTTGGTTTTAAACTATCAGTCTGGTCATAAGAAATCTTTAGCAATCTTGGTGAAGCGATGGCATTCAAAATTTTGCAAACAAGCTTTTTATTATACAAAAGATATTGATGTCGCTAAGGATATTGCTCAGGAAAGTTGGCAACTTATTATTAATAAAGTACATACTCTAAAGGACACGAATAAATTTGGTAGCTGGGGTTTGGCAATTGTAACTCGTAAATCGATAGATTGGTTGCGAAAGGAACAAAGAGATTTCAAAAATTTAAAGGATTACTATGAATCGATGATTGTTTTTAAGGAAGAGAAATTACAAGGTTTGACTGATGTTCAAAAATTAAAACAAGCTATTAAAACTTTACCTAAAGGGCAACAAATTGTGATTCGCTTATTTTATATAGAAGCATATTCCTTAATTGAAATTTGTGAAATTCTAAGTTTATCTAAAGGGACAGTAAAATCAAGATTATTTTATGCTAGAGAAAAATTAAAAACAATAATTAAACATAGAAATTATGAACCGAGCGAGTCAAAAGCTGATTATTAAAGATAATGAATAAAAGCGAACAGCATTTGACAAACTTATAAATATGAAGGACAAATGAAAAATGAATTTGAAAAAATCGATGAATTAATTAAAGAAGCATTAACGGAAGAAGAATCAATATTTTACGATAATCTTGAGGAACAAAATGTTTTTCAGATGTTGGGAGGATTGTTTCAAGGGAAAAATAAATGGATTATGTTCTTAATGAATTTTGTTATGCTAATAGTCTTTGGTTTTCTAATCTATAGTGTTGTCCAGTTCTTTGATACAGAACAGACAAACGAAGTAATTAGGTGGTCCTTGTCTATAATTACTTGTTTATTGGTAATCTCCATGTTAAAGATGTTTCTTTGGATGCAGATGGATAAAAACAGTATTAAAAGAGAGATTAAGAGGATGGAACTACAGATTTCAACACTTTCCTCAAAATTATCAAAATGATCTTTTTCAACTGAAAATATTATTTAGTAAATTGCGGACTCTAAGGATGATTTCTCTCCTCCGCTGAATTTTCGATAATCGAAAGAATAAAGGTATAGAAGGAATAACATTATATTCAATATTAAAAATTTATGTTATGGCTATTGTAGACCAAAATTTATCACAAAAAGCAATCGATTTAGAAAATGAGTATGGAGCTCATAATTACCATCCACTTCCTGTAGTTTTAGAAAAAGGGGAAGGTGTTTATGTATGGGATGTAGAAGGGAAAAAATATTATGATTTCCTATCTGCATATTCCGCAGTAAACCAAGGACACTGTCATCCAAAAATTGTGGATGCATTATCAAGCCAAGCAAAAAAGTTAACATTAACCTCCCGTGCTTTTCATAATGATATCTTAGGCGTTTATGAAAAATATGCATGTGAGTATTTTGGCTTTGATAAAATATTGCCCATGAATACTGGTGCAGAAGCTGTAGAAACTGCTATAAAAATTTGTCGTAAATGGGCTTATGAGAAAAAAGGCATTGCAGAGAATGAGGCGAAAATAATTGTTTGCGAAAACAATTTTCATGGGCGAACTACAACGATTATCTCTTTTTCTAATGATCCAGTAGCACGCAAAAATTTTGGACCATATACAAAAGGGTTTATTAAAATTGAGTATGATAATCTAGAGGCATTGGAAGCAGCTTTAATGGCAGACTCTAATATAGCTGGTTTTTTAGTAGAGCCAATTCAAGGAGAGGCAGGAGTATATGTTCCCTCTGAGTATTATTTACAAAAAGCAAAGGCACTTTGCGAGCAATACAATGTTCTTTTTATTGCCGATGAAGTGCAAACAGGGATTGCAAGAACAGGTCGTTTGTTGGCTACTTGCGGAAACTGTACTTGTTCTAACAAAAATTGTAGTGGAACTCCAGAGGTAAAGCCAGACATGTTAATCTTAGGAAAAGCAATAAGTGGTGGTGTATACCCAGTTTCTGCAGTATTGGCAAACGATGATATTATGGGTGTTATTAGACCCGGAAACCACGGATCTACCTTTGGTGGAAATCCAATTGCAGCGGCAGTCGCTATTGCGGCTTTAGAGGTAGTTAAAGAGGAGAATCTAGCTGAAAATGCAGAACGCTTAGGGAAACTTTTTAGAGACAAATTAGAGGCGTTTATTCCAACCAGTGATTTACTATTGGGTGTAAGGGGTAAAGGCTTATTAAATGCAATTTTAATAAATGATACAGAAGAAAGCGACACTGCTTGGAACATTTGTTTAAAGCTTAGAGATAATGGGTTGTTAGCAAAACCAACTCATGGAAATATTATTCGTTTTGCACCACCTTTAGTTATGACAGAAGAACAACTATTAGATTGTGTTTCTATAATAGTTAAAACAATAACAGAGTTTGAAAAATAATTGATTTGAATTATTTAGATATAAAAAAAAGCGGCTATTAGCCGCTTTTTTTTATTAAGTCTTTAAACGATTAATTGTTTTGAATAATCGTTTTAAAATCTATATTGATATTTTCTATGGTTGTTAATTTTACTAAATAAACACCATCTGCTAAATTAGATGTTGGGATATTAAAATTAGAAACCGTACCAACATTATGTTTGGTTGCTACCAATTTTCCAGTCATATCATAAACAGCAGCAGATTTAATGTCATAACCTTCTGGATTTGAAACTTCCATTTGTTGATAAGGATTGTTTTGGAAGAAATCTACAGAAGCTTTTGCTATATCAATAGCCTTAGTTCCCTCTGATTCTTCTAATAATTGACGTCGTTCTTTAAATACAATAAAAAACCGATCTTCATAAACTCCAGCAGGTAATAAAATACCAGTATCTATAAATTCACTTGGATGTATTGATAGTTTTTTATATGTGTCATTTACAGAATCCCAAAAGTAAGTATCACGTTCAAAGTTTTGTATATCAATAGTGTTAATTGTAATTTTTGTTTGTGCATCTAGACTAAAACCAATTGGGATTTGTTTATAATCTGCATAAGGCCTTGTCTGTATTACAAATGGTTCCATTTCTTCATTTTCTTCTATTAGGTAATAAGCCTCCGCACCACCAGAATCCATAGGGTGATGTGCATCTAAACCAACATCATAACCATCGGTACTTTCGTCATGAAATGCTAATAATAATTGTCTAGCAAAAGAATCATTAAAAACCATATTAATCCGTATTTGCGGTGTAATCACTACAAAGGCATCTGAATTAAATGAACTTCTTTCTGTTGGACCCTCATTATCTTCTTGTATTCTAATTTCAGAAACCTCCCCTATCTTTTTAAAAATTCTTTGGTCATTTTGTAAAACTATATTATCTGCAGATGCATTAATAGTTCTTAATACAAATCCTTGTCCAACAGGAGAATATCTACGATCTACATCTGTTACATTTCCAGTCCCAGAATCACCACCTAAGCCTCCATTTGCAGAATAATTTTTAAATGGTGGAGCTACATAAAATCCTGGGTCATCTAAAGTATTATCAGGTCCAGGAATCCAAACACCATAACCTCCAGATTTTCCTGAATATTGATGAGTAAACTCATTTTTCTTTGGCTCATCCCAAAATAATATACCAGTTAATCCATTTGCTGTATTATCTGCAAAAAATAGTTTTAAGTCTAATGCAGAAGGGTATGGATTTCCTGATAAAGTCCATTGTGTTCCAGAATTTACTGGAACAGTAATAGTTCCATTGTTTGGACGACCTCTAAAATCATATTCTTGAGATTGAGAAATCGCACCATTACTCACTCCTTTCATGGTAAATCCATAACCAGTAGGGATATTGTCATTTGGACCAACATGTATATAGTTTCCTTCTTGTTCATTTGCAGGAGAACTAGTTCTTGTATAAATCCAACGTGTTGATACAGTAATTGGATCGGTAGTAGAACTTCCATTAGATCCTGGGGTTGTAGCTACTTGATCAGAATCTGTAACATCATTTACATCATATAATCTTGAAACTCCAGCATTCACGTTTCCTGAACCAGCCAAGTCCTGATTACCAACAGGAGAATGCCAAAAATTATAATGGTAATTACTGGTAGAATCTATAGTTTGATAAATGGAAATATATCCATCTCCAGAGTTTAGTGTAGCACCAGATCCTTGTATTAATTGAGATCCTTCTCTTAAATAAATACTTGCTTTAGTTGTTGCAACATTGGTGTTAACTTCAAGGTTCACATCATCTTCAACAAATAAGACTTCATCTTTTACATAAACATAGGAATCTGTAGACCCGTTGGGTTGTACATACAACTGCGAAAATACAGTCGAGCTAAAAATTAGCATGGCTAAAAGAAGTAGTAGGTTTTTCATAATCGTTAAAATTTATGAAGTATCTCAGGGGCAAAACACTTCTAATTATAAACAAACTTAGTGATATTTTTTGTTTTTTTCAAAAAAAACTTACTAAAGTGTTCATTATTAAGTAGAAAGAAAAAATATAAAATGTAAAAGTATTTACTAAATTTGGTTAATTTTAAAATCATA
Source organism: uncultured Flavobacteriales bacterium (assembly GCA_913058295.1). GTDB lineage: Bacteria > Bacteroidota > Bacteroidia > Flavobacteriales > Flavobacteriaceae > Marifrigoribacter. The sequence goes on from CAJXRD010000006.1 coordinate 14,548, forward strand.
TTTAATAGTTTAAAAATGAAAATAGGAGATAAAATATCTGTGTTAGATGAAGATATTTCAGGGAAGATTATAGCAATTTCCGGGGAGCTTATTACCATTGTTGATGCAGATGGTTTTGAGTTGCAATACTCTAAAAAAGAGCTGGTTACTGATAATCATGGAGTTTCGGATTACGATATGGTTCCACATAATATATCAGAGGTTCTTTCAGAAAAACAAAGCAAAAAGAACGTTAATTCTAAACGAGTAAAATCAAAAGTAAGAATTCTCCCACCTATGGTGGTGGATTTACATATTCATCAATTAATTCCAAAATCTAGAGGCCTAAATAATTTTGAAATTTTAACGATTCAACTAGAAGAGGCAAAAAGACAATTAAATTTTGCAATTTCAAAAAAAATACAACGAATAGTCTTTATCCATGGGGTAGGAGAGGGTGTGTTGCGTATGGAATTGGAGTTTCTGCTTAAAAGATTTGATAATTTAAAGTTTTACGATGCAGATTATCAAAAATATGGAGTAGGTGCTACAGAAGTTTATATTTTTCAGAATAAAAAAGCCTAGTCTATAAACTCAGGTGTCTCGGTTACTGTAGTATTAATAACACCGTTTTGACTACCCATATTTAAAGTTTCTTGGATTATTTCCTCATCTGTGCTAATTAATACAAGATCTAATAAAACAAGATTAATATCACTAATAAAGCTATAGGAATGTAATCTAAATTGGTCAATAAGGTTTGTATTAGAAATAGCGCTATTTAAATAATCTGGAATACCTTCTTGAGTTTCATCATTTGTAGGATCCAAATCTCCATTTGCATCTTCATATCGAGTAATAACTCCATCATTATCATCGTCAATATCTAAATAATCATAAATCCCATCTCCATCTGTATCCTTTGGGTTTTCAGCTTCTCCATTTAAATAATCAACACCTAATTCGATAACAGTAATCACATTATCACCATCGTCATCTTCATCAAAATAATTTAATAAACCATCTCCATCTGTATCTAAATCGCTAGTAATATCTTCATCAAGTCCATCGTCATCCAATTTTGAAACAGTGGTTGTTAGTTCCGCTATACCAGATTCTCCAAGAAACTCTAAAGTCACAGTTGGTGTAATTGGTGGAATATTACTGCAGAAATAATCATCAGAAACATCATCATTAAATTTTCTGTAATTTACAGTATTTGTACTGCTATTCAGCTCATATTCTTCAACACCAGGATCTAAAAATAATACTCCAGTATTTGTTAAAATCAATGAAATACTTTCGGCTGCAAAGGAATTATTAATATTAAAGAATGTGTAGCCACCTGGGTCACCACAATTGTTTAAATTCAATTCATCAAAATCGAATTCTGTAACAATAATATCTCCGTCATTACAAGCAAAACAAAGGCTTGAAATAGCAAAAATTATAAATAGTTTTTTCATAGAAAAATGAATGATTACAAAGTAACAATTTTCTTTATTAGGAAACTAAAATTAATATTACTTTTGACACATGAAGAAAGTTTATTTTGATAATGCAGCAACCACTCAAATTAGAGAAGAGGTTATCTTGCGAATGTCTGAAGTGTTAAAAAGCGACTATGGAAACCCATCTTCTTCCCATTCATTTGGAAGATCTGCTAAGTCCTTATTAGAAAACTGTAGAAAAGAAATTGCAGCACATTTTAATGTTTCTTCTGCCGAAATTATTTTTACATCGGGTGGAACAGAAGCTGATAATTTAATCCTAAACAGTTGTGTTAAAGATTTAGGTGTAACTAGAATTATTACGAGTAGAATAGAACATCATGCTGTTTTGTATACGATTCAAAATTTAAAAGCTACTACCAATTTGATGGTTGATTATGTAAAATTAGATGATCGAGGAATGGTAGATTATAATCATTTAGAAACTCTACTTAAAGACTCTAAAAGTAAAACCCTTGTGAGTTTAATGCATGTTAATAATGAAATAGGAAATAAAGTTAATTTAGCTTTAGTTGCCGAAATATGTAAAAAATACAATGCATTACTTCATAGCGATACAGTACAGTCGGTAGGATATTACCCTTTGGATTTTTCTGAAATACCTATTGATTTTACTGTTGCTTCTGCTCATAAATTTCATGGGCCAAAAGGAGTAGGTTTTGCGTTCATCCGAAAAAATTCTGGGATAAGATCTTTAATAAGAGGTGGAGAGCAAGAAAGAGGTTTACGAGCCGGTACGGAAGCTGTATATGCAATTGCTGGAATGGCAAAAGCCATAGAAATGTCTTATGATAATTTAAAAGAAGAGAATCCTTATATCACTTCCATTAAAGAATATTTTATAGATAGAGTCCTTCAGGAAATACCCACTATTAAATTTAATGGCTATTGTAGTGATTTTGAAAATAGCACTTATAAAATAGTAAATATACTATTACCTATTTCTTCGGAAAGAGCAACGATGCTTTTATTTCAATTAGATTTAAAAGGAATTGCCTGTTCTAAAGGAAGTGCTTGTCAAAGTGGAAGTACAAAAGGGTCTCACGTGTTAACAGAAATTCTATCAGATGAAAATTTATCAAAGCCCTCTATGCGTTTTTCATTTTCTTCTTATAATACAAAAGAAGAGGTAGACTATGTAGTCGATGTGTTGAAAGAATTTGTTTCGTCTTAAATAATAAAATTTTACAGTCTATATTTTTAAAATTTCATATTAAGTTTTACATTAAATACCCTAGGGGTCATGTAATTAGGGATTGCATATTGAGTTTTTGTATATACATCTCTCACATAAGTGTTGGTGATGGAGTTTTGAACATCAAATATGTTGAAAATATCAAAGCCAATACTTAAATGCTTAAAAGGTTTTAACCAGCCACTTTCTCTTAATTTATGGGCATCTACAATTACATAGGAGAATCCTAAATCAACTCTTTTATAATCTGGTAATCGAGTTTGATAATCATAAGGATCTGCATAGCTAGGTGATCCTCCAGGTAATCCGGTGTTATAAGTTAAATTGAGGTATAGTTTTAAATCTGGTATCACTTTTATATAATCCTGAAATAATACTGCAAATTTTAATCGTTGATCGGTAGGTCTAAAAATATAACCTCTATCGTCATGGTTTTCTTCGGTTTTAAGATAGCCGATACTTACCCAACTTTCAGTACCTGGCACAAATTGTCCAGCTAATCTTACATCTGCTCCATATGCATAAGCAATTGCATTGTTATTTGCTTGATAACGGATTCTTACATTATCTATGGTATAGGGGTTAACATCGGTGAGTGTTTTATAATACGCTTCAGAAATCAATGTGAATGGACGATCCCATATTTTAAGGCTATAATCATGTCCTAGTACAATGTGTACAGATTGTTGTGCTTTTACTTCTGGTCTTACTGTACCAGCAGCATCTCTTAATTCTCTATAAAACGGTGGTTGATGATACCAACCTCCAGATAATCTAAAAAGCATGTCTTTTTCCCAGTCTGGTTTTAAAGATATTTGTGCACGTGGACTAAAAACAGTTTGTGTGTTGCTTTCAATTCCTTTGCCACTTACTGTCCAATTATGAGCACGAACACCAGCATTTAACCATAAATCACTGTTACCTGCCATAGTTCTATAACTCCATTGTGCATACCCAGAAAACCTCTCAATTTGCACATCGTTTGTAGCTCTTACCGCAGTATAAGGTGCCAGTGGGGCATCGTATGGTTCGTATGGTTCATTATTGCCAGTGCCATCAATTGGTGGTCTAATTGAAAACCCTGCAGAATCTAAAACTTCATATTCCTGAATTCGATCCCGAATATCTTCACTTGTATATTTAAGCCCGTATTCAATTGTGTTATCTCCAATATTCAATATTCCTTTATGTTCAAGGTTAATTATTAGAGCATCCAAATCGTTACGAGCGTGAGTAAGTTGAGAACCAATTCCTTCACTAAATTCTACTTCCCCTAAATCTTCACTCCCAATGTCTGTATTTACTTCTCCAAGACGGTATTCAGCAAAAATATCGTAATGTTCTTGTTCTTTAGTATGATAAGCTGAAGCAATAAATTTTGCAGTATAATTTTCTGAAAGGATATGAGTACTTTTTAATGCTCCGAAATAAGTGTCGTATCTATCTTTTTCTATTCCATCATAGAAAACCAATAAAGCGACAGGGTCTGCAATAGTTCCAAAATTAGTTTGTCTGGTAAGTGGTTCAAAATTATATTCATTAACAGATATGTTTCCTAAAAAGCCTAAAATAAATTTATTGGAAAATTTATAGGTGAGATACGTCTGAAGATCAGTAAAAGCTTGATCATAATTCGATTCTGTTTCTTTGGCATCTACAAATAAACCATTGTCTCTATAGCGCATTCCAATAACTCCTGTAAATCTACCATTTTTAGAAACTCCTCCTGCTGATACATTTGCTCCTAATAAACTAAGATTCACACTTGCACCAAAATTGACAGGTTTGCGATAACTTATATCTAATACAGAAGATAGTTTATCTCCATATTTTGCTTGAAACCCTCCAGCAGAAAAATCTACAGTCGAAGTTAAATCTGTATTTACAAAACTAAAACCTTCTTGTTGACCACTTCTAATTAAGAAAGGTCTATAAACTTCAATTTCGTTTACATAGACTAAATTTTCATCGTAATTCCCACCTCTTACTGCATAAGTTGTACTTAATTCGTTGTTTCCGTTAACTCCAGGAAGGGATTTAATTAAACTTTCAACTCCAGCATTAGCTCCTGGAATATTCCTAATCGTTTCTGGGCTTATGGTCGTAATACCTTCAACTCGTTTTCTTTTCTTTCTCGAAATAAGAACCTCTCCAATTTGCTCAACATCGATTTTCATCACTGGATTGAACTCAAAATCTGAATTTGGGCTCAATTCTGGAATAGTAACTTGAATGTTTTTAAAGCTTATATGCGAAAAAATTAAAACGATTTCTTGATTTTCAGGGACTTCTAATAAATAGTATCCATCAAAATCGGTTTCTGTACCATTTAGATTAGTAGCAACACTTACATCAGATATTGGAGTATTGTTTTCGTCTAAAACCACACCCTTTATCGTAGCATTTTGAGCTAAGAGGGAACTAGAAGTTAAAATAAAAAGGGAAAGCAGGAGAAAAGTAGAAGTCTTCAAATGAATTTATTAAGATTATTTTCTATAAAATGTTGCTTCAAATGTAGCATTATTTCCAACATTATCCACAACAATTAGTTTCAAATTATTTTCAGATTCAGAAATAATATTGTCATTAAAATCATAAGTTAAAACGTCCTTTTTGGAATTATATTCCATTAGAATAAATTTTCCATTTATGGTAGCTCTATAAGAACTAACTCCGCTGAGCTTGTCTTCTATTTTTATTTTTAAGGTATTGTTTTTACTAAGCCATTTTTTTTCTGAAAAATTTAATGGCTTTATAATAGGAGCCGTATTATCTGAAACTAAAGCATAAGACCCAAAAAGTTTGGTCTTGATTAAAAGCTTGTCTCCCTTTCTAGTAGTTGTATTATGATAAGGGACTCCCTTATAGTTTAGTCTGCCAATAAATAGTTTGTTAATGTCTGAGTCCTTGTAATTAGAAACATCTACCGTAATTGTCATGTTTTTATGTAAGGGTATTACGTTTTTATGCAATTGTAAAGTATCTCCTTGCGTTTTTATATTTAAATAGGTGTTTTCATAAAGGCTATTTGCTGGAATATAAACACTAAACTTTCCTTTTGTAAATGAATTGGCCTGATCGGAAAATAAGAAGTCTTCTGTTTTTGTATTTTCTCTAGGTTTTAAAATTTCTAACTTCTCTCCCTTTATAGGAATCGAAATAGTGATACTATTATTTTTAAAATCTGAAACTTCTATAGTATACAGAGAAGTGTATTCTTCCTGAATATTAATATAACCGAATTCATTTTCTTCTTTAATAATACTTAAAGGATTATTGGTTTGTCGAAAAAGTTTTTGAACTCGACTGCGGTTGTTTTTAAAATAAGCATAATCAATATACCTATTTAAATATCGAGTTTCAGCAAATGAAAATTTTTCAAATAAAACTTTAAACCGTTCTTCACCATTATAAGTTGACTTTATTTTATAAACTCCGTTTTTATTAGAAGCGCCATTTTGTTGATCGTGAGCTGATAATCCAAATCCAATTTTTCCGAATGCTTTTATGTTTTCTGTTTTATAAGAACCATCTTTTTGAAGAATAAGTCTCAATTTTACGGGGTTTTGGGATTGGTTTATTTGAGCGTCTTCACTTATTGGGTAAGCAAAAACACTGTTGATAATGGGTTTTATAGAATCTAAAATTTCAATTCCGAACAACATTGGATTCATAGGGCGAGAATCTGCATCTCTTATTTCAAAATGTAAATGAGGGCCTCCGCTACTACCACTATTTCCTGTATAGCCAATTAAGTCTCCTTTTTTTACTAAAAATTGATTTACCTCAGGGAAAAGTTCAAAGGTAAAAGTCTCTTTCTGGTATTGATGCTCTTTTACATAATCCTGTATTGTTCCTGCGTATTTTTGTAAATGAGCATAAACTGTACTATATCCATTAGGATGACTTAGATACAATGCTTTTCCATAACCAAAAAGAGAGACTTTGATTCGGCTTACATAACCATCTGCGGGTGCATAAATAGGAATTCCTTCCCTTTGCTGGGTTTTAATGTCAAGGCCGCTATGAAAATGATTGCTTCGTAATTCACCAAAACTACCAGAAAGAATTAATGGGATTTCGATAGGGTTGTTAAAATAATCGGTTGGAATATCTTTTTGACTATAAACAGTTCCTCCAAAAATTAAAAGAAGGAAAATAATTTTTTTCATAGGGTGATTTTAACAATGCTCTATAGATAAAGGGGAGTGAAATCTTTTTAAACAGGATACTTATTCAATATTACAAAAATAATACTAAAAAAGTAGGCTTTTTTGTTATCGATTGTTAACTTTGTAGAAGAAGTATTGAAATAAATTTTTAATGAGTAATCTTTCAGAAATTGTTGATTCTCTAGAAAATAGAGTTGGTAATTTGATTCAGAAATATGATAATCTGAAGCAATCAAAACTAAAACTAGAAGAAGAATTAACTGTTTTAAAATCAAAACAAAGTCATTTTGTAAAAGAAATTGACAAATGGCAGGAAGAATGCAATTCATTAAAATTAGCAAATTCGATGCTAGGCAGTGAAGAATATAAACGAGATACAAAACTCAAAATAAATGAATTGGTTCGGGAAATTGATAAATGTATAACCCAGCTTTCCGAATAATTTAAAAAATGTCAAACCAACAAAAAATAAAACTATCTATTGCTGATCGGGTTTATCCTCTAACTATTAATCCAGAACAAGAAGAAGGACTAAGAAAGGCAACAAAAAAGATAGAAGAAATGATTAAAAGGTTTGAAAACAGTTATGCCGTAAGAGATAAACAAGATGTATTAGCAATGTGTGCTTTACAGTTTGCTACTCAGGTAGAACAAAAAAATATTGATACTATTGAAGTTAGTCAGGATGTTGAAGATAAGTTAGAAACTTTAAATCAATTACTGAAAGATTATTAATAGTTACGTTCTTTAAAATACATTAAAATTACTGCCTACATTAGTACTATTTTGGTAAACTCAACACGAATTCTTTAGAAAGGGTGAGTTAAAGTTGTAAAAGCGCGCCGTGTCCCTTTGGGAGAGCGGATACTTGATCAGCTTGTTAGCCCTAAACTTGTTTTAAAGGAGTTTATACAGAACCCGATATTAATGTAGGCTTTTTTTTACATAAAATTTAACATAAAATGGAAAATAGTATACCCATCATAATAGGAGTAATAAGTTTAATTATAGGATTTGTTATAGCGAAAGTGCTAGAAAGAAACAACTCATCACAAATTATAAAATCAGCAAAAAAGAGAGCAACATCCATTACAAAACAAGCTGGAAAGGATGCAGAGGCTTTGAAAAAAGACAAAATGCTCCAGGCTAAAGAAAAGTTTTTAGAGTTAAAATCGGAACATGAAAGAGTGATTTTAAACAGAGATAAAAAAATCTCTGAAGCTGAAAAAAGAACAAGGGATAAAGAATCTAAAGCTTCCAGTGAATTAGCAAAAGCTAAAAATTTGACTCAAGAATTTGAGGCAAAAAATAAAGATTACCAAGAGCGTCTATCTCATGTAGATAAGAAACAATCTGAAGTTGATAAAATGCACAAAAGACAAGTAGAACAACTGGAAGTAATTTCTAGCCTTTCTGCCGAAGATGCTAAAGCACAACTATTAGATAGTATAAAAGATGAAGCCAAAACCAATGCGATGGCTTATATTCAAAATTCTATTGAAGAAGCTAAGTTGACTGCACAACAAGAGGCTAAAAAAATTATCATCAATACCATACAAAGAATAGGAACTGAAGAAGCAATAGACAATTGTGTTTCTGTTTTTAACTTAGAAAGCGATGATGTAAAAGGTAGAATAATTGGACGTGAAGGAAGAAATATACGTGCGATTGAAGCTGCAACTGGAGTGGAGATTATTGTGGATGATACACCAGATGCAATAATTATGTCTTGTTTTGATTCGGTTAGAAGAGAGATTGCAAGATTATCGTTGCATAAATTAGTAACCGATGGTAGAATTCATCCAGCACGTATTGAAGAAGTTGTTAAAAAGACAACCAAACAAATAGAGGAAGAAATAAAAGAAGTTGGTAAAAGAGCAGTTATAGATTTAGGTATTCACGGTTTACATCCGGAACTTATTAAGGCTGTAGGGCGTATGAAATTTAGATCTTCTTATGGTCAAAACTTATTACAACACTCAAGAGAAGTTGCTAAGCTTTGTGGCGTGATGGCTTCAGAGTTAGGTTTAAACCCAAAACTAGCAAAACGAGCAGGTTTATTACACGATATTGGGAAAGTACCTGAAACAGAAACGGAATTGCCTCACGCAATTTTAGGAATGCAGTTAGCTGAAAAACATGGAGAGAAACCAGATGTTTGTAATGCGATTGGAGCTCACCATGATGAGGTAGAAATGACTAGTTTATTATCTCCAATAGTTCAGGTTTGTGATGCAATTAGCGGTGCAAGACCAGGTGCAAGAAGACAAGTATTGGATTCTTATATTCAACGTTTAAAAGATTTAGAAGATGTTGCTTTTGGATTTAAAGGAGTAAATAAAGCATACGCGATACAAGCTGGGCGTGAATTACGTGTCATGGTGGAAAGTGAAAAAGTAAGTGATGATAAAGCAGCAGAATTATCATTTAGTATTTCTCAGAAAATCCAGACCGAAATGACTTATCCAGGTCAAGTAAAAGTTACCGTAATTAGAGAAACTAGAGCAGTAAATATTGCTAAATAGATCATTAGAAAGCTGGATCATTAGATGCTTAGATAATTAGTTATTTAGATGGTATGTCTGTTGATGCGTTGTTTTTTGTTGCCAGATACCAGATACCAGATACCAGATACCAGATACCTAGAATTTAGGATTAGATAATTTGAAGGTAAAAAAAATCTATTCTCTTCTTGGGTGGAAACTGTTCATGATTTTAGCGAGGTGACTTTTATCTATGTGTGTATATATTTCTGTAGTAGTAATACTTTCATGACCTAACATTTGTTGAATTGCCCTAAGATCGGCACCATTTTCTAATAAATGAGTTGCAAAGGAATGTCGAAAAGTATGTGGGCTTATATTTTTATGAATCCCAGATTTTTCAGTAAGCTCTTTTACAATATGAAATATCATTGCTCTTGTAAGCGAGTTCCCCCTTCGATTTAAGTATAGTGTGTCTTTAGCTGCAGGGTTTATTTTTTGATGTACTCTAATTTCTTTTCTATACAAGTCCATGTATTTTATAGTAAGAGTTCCTATTGGTACAAATCGCTGCTTGTTTCCTTTTCCAGTTACTTTTATAAAGCCTTCGTCAAAAAATAAATCGGAAATTTTAAGATTTATTAATTCTGAAACCCTTAAACCACAACCGTATAAGGTTTCTATAATCGATCGATTTCGTTCCCCTTGGGGACTGCTTAAGTCTATATTACTAATAAGCATGTCTATTTCTTCAATAGAAAGAGTGTCTGGTAATTTCCTTCCTATTTTTGGACTTTCAATAAGCTCTAAGGGATTTGTTTTTCGGTATTCTTCAAAAACTAAATAGTTAAAAAAACCTTTTAATCCAGATATAATTCTACTCTGTGAGCGAGGATTTATGATTTTGGCTATAGCATAAATAAACTGTTGTAAAGTCTCTTGAGAAATATTAATTGGAGAAACTTCTATCTTGTTTTCTTCCAGCCATTTTACTAGCTTCTTAATGTCAAGTGTATAATTATATAAAGAATTTTGAGAAAGCCCTCTTTCTATCCGAAGATAATTTTGATAATCTTTTGTAGCTTGCTTCCAATTCATATAGCGATATTAATCAATAATTGCATAAAATAAAGATAACATATAAATAAGATTAGGCATTAAAATGAATTATTTTATATTTGAGGAACTTAATAACTAAAAACAATCAATCATGAAAAAATTTATTTTAATCGTATTTACCGTTTTAGTATCTGTAGGTTCCTTTGCACAAGGAATAGATGTAGGGATAAAAGCTGGAGCAAATTTCTCTACTTTAACTGATGTGCCAGATGTTTCCACAAGAACAGGATTCTTAATTGGAGGCTTTGTTACTTTAAAATTTACAGAAAAAATGGCATTACAAGGGGATATTTTATATTCTCAACAGGGAGCAGATGGTAAAAATGGCTATAGTGACTTAGCTTTAGATTACGTTATTTTCCCAATTGTATTTAAATATTATATTATTGACAGATTAAATATCCAAGCCGGACCACAATTTGGTTCTGTTATTAAAGATAATTATAATAATAATTTAGATTCTTTTGATATTTCTGGAGTAGTGGGAATAGGAGTGGATTTACCGTTAAATTTACGTGTAACGGGACGTTATAGTTTTGGACTTAATGATATTGGGTTTTCAGATTATTATGGCAATGGCTTCACGACTAACGCGAAAAACAGTGTATTTTCTTTAACTGCAGGATTTAGCTTTTTATAAATAAAAAACATAGGTTTCGTTTTTTTTTATAAATTTGTATCCTAACCAAAACAAATTAATGATGAAAAAATTATTAGTATTAACTGCCTTAGTAGTATTTAGCTTTACAAATGTGAATGCTCAAGATGGTGTGGATAAAGTAATAGAGCAAGCTAAGAACGGAGGTTTTTATGTAGGAGCTAATTTAGGATTCTCTTTAATTAGTAATAGTTATTATCCTGGATATAACAATAATAGCTCAGATGATTACGGTTCTTTTAATTTTGGCTTTGATGCTGCGTATTTATTTGGTGTGATTCCTAATTTAGAAATAGGACTACTTGCTGGTTATACACAGTTTATTGCCAGTGGAGAATATGCTTCTGGAGAAATTGATAATGATACAGGAAACTTTATCTTTGTTGACTTTAAGGATGCATCTTTTATTCCAGTTGCTGTATCAGGTCGGTACTTTTTTGCAGATCGTAAGTTCTTTGGAGGTTTAGATTTAGGAGTAGGAATTAATGTTGCTGGTGATGCTAAAACAGGATTTTATGCAAGACCTAAATTTGGGTTTAACTTAAATAAAATTACTTTAATTGCTTCTTTCCAAAGTATATCTGGAGGTCAAGATTATAATTCTGCAAATGGAGTTAATGTATATTCTCTTAATGGATTTAAATCTATTAATGCAGGTATAGAATACGGTTTTTAATGAACAATTAAATATATTTAAAAGCGGAAGTACTACTTCCGCTTTTTTTATGTCTAATTTATTGTAATTTTACATTATGAAACGAGCATGTTAAAATATTTAACATTCAAGAGAATGCCTAATAGCGAACAGCAGGTGACCGATTTAATAAAATAATTAAGACACATGAAAATCATCATCATCAACGGCCCTAATATCAATCTACTCGGAAAGCGAGAAACCGATATTTATGGCGATCAATCTTTCGAAGAGTTTTTTACTATTCTTAAAAACAAATATCCTTCAGTTTCTATTTCTCACTTTCAATCGAATATTGAAGGGGAATTAATAGATAAGCTTCAGGAAGTTGGTTATGACAATGATGGTGTTATTTTAAATGCAGCCGCTTATACGCATACTTCCGTAGGAATAGGAGATGTAGTAAAAGCAATTTCAACTCCAGTAATTGAGGTTCATATTTCGAATACTTTCGCTAGGGAAGAGTTTAGACATCATTCGTTTATTTCTCCTAATGCAAAAGGAGTAATCCTAGGTTTTGGCCTGCAAAGTTACGAGTTGGCTTTGCAAAGTTTTTTATAAAATAGATCACTTCGCTTATAGATATTAGATTATTCTCTTTTTTCTCTAAAAGAATCAAGACAAATAAAAAAAAGTCCAAGAAATTTTCTTGGACTTTTTTTTTGTCTGTAATCTATAGTCTAATAGTTTAGGTAGTAAACGGTCTATTTTTTTTACAAATGGATCACCTCGCCATAAGCATCAGCAACTGCTTCCATTACCGCTTCACTCATCGTAGGGTGAGGATGTATCGTTTTTAATACTTCGTGTCCTGTAGTTTCTAATTTTCTTCCTAATACCGCTTCCGCAATCATATCGGTTACCCCAGCACCAATCATATGGCAACCTAGCCATTCTCCATATTTAGCGTCAAAAATTACTTTTACAAAACCTTCTTTAGTTCCTGCTGCACTAGCTTTACCACTAGCAGAAAAAGGAAATTTTCCAATTTTTAATTCATAACCTGCTTCTATAGCTTGTTTTTCGGTCATCCCTACAGATGCGATTTCAGGAGTTGCATAAGTACATCCAGGAATATTTCCGTAGTCTATAGCTTCTATATGCATTCCTTTAATCTTTTCAACACAAGTAATTCCTTCCGCAGAAGCAACATGTGCTAAAGCCGGTCCTGGAACCACATCACCAATAGCATAATAACCAGGGATATTTGTTTGGTACCAATCGTTTACCAAAATTTTATCTCTGTCCACAACGATACCAACATCTTCCAATCCAATATTTTCAAGATTAGATTTAATTCCTACTGCTGAAAGTACAATATCAGCTTCCAAAATTTCTTCTCCTTTTTTAGTCTTTACAGTAGCTTTAACCGTTTTTCCGGAAGTGTCAACACTTTCTACAGAAGAACTAGTCATTACTTTAATCCCTGCTTTTTTGAAAGATCTTCCAAACTGTTTTGAAACATCATCGTCCTCTAAAGGAACTAGTGTTGGTAAATATTCAACAATAGTCACTTTAGTTCCCATAGCATTGTAAAAGTGAGCAAACTCTACTCCAATTGCACCACTACCAACCACAATCATACTTTTTGGTTGTTCTTTTAAAGTCATTGCTTCTCTATAACCAATTACTTTTTTACCATCTTGTGGTAAGTTTGGTAATTCTCTAGATCGAGCACCAGTTGCAATTATAATATGGTCTGCAGAATATTCTTTTCCATCCACCTCTACTTTTTTACCTGGCTTCAATTTTCCAAAACCATCAATAACATCAATTTTATTTTTCTTCAATAAAAACTTAACTCCATTACTCATTCCATCTGCAACCCCACGGCTACGTGCAACCACTTTTGTAAAGTCTTTGTCAGCTCCATTAACACTTAATCCATAATCTTCCGCATGTTGTAAATAATCGAAAACCTGAGCGCTTTTTAATAAAGCCTTGGTAGGAATACATCCCCAATTAAGACAAACACCTCCTAAGCTTTCCTTTTCAACAATTGCGACTTTAAAGCCTAATTGTGAAGCTCTAATAGCCGTTACATAACCTCCTGGTCCAGATCCTAAAACAATAATATCGTATTTACTCATTTTGTAGTTTTTAGTGTATTTTTCAGAATGCGAAATTACAAAATGTATGTGTAATAGTGTGAAAAAGCAGAAAAAAACAATTCCCAAAATCCAAAAAGTTTTTTAATGGAAATTGGGAATTATTATTTTTATAATTTCTGATTATTCTTCTTCCTGAAAATCTAGAGATAAGGAATTTATACAATAACGTTGTCCGGTTTCTGTAGGACCATCATTAAATAAATGACCAAGATGTCCGCCACAATTGCTGCAAACAGCTTCTGTCCGAATCATTCCATGGCTTTTATCTAGAATAAATTCTACAGCATCTTTATTGGCATCATCAAATGAAGGCCAACCACAACCGCTATCAAATTTTTGATCACTAGAGAATAGTGGCGTTTTACAAGCTCCACATACATAAGTACCTTTGTCGATATGAAGATTAAATTTCCCTGAAAAAGGTCTTTCTGTGCCTTTCTCACGAAGCACATGATAGGCGTCTTGGGACAATTCTTTATTCCAAAAAGCTTCAGATTCTTGTTTAGGATATTTTTTCTTAGTCATCTTTAGTAGGTATAAAATTTACTGCTGCACCATTAATACAATGTCTTTTTCCTGTTGTTTCTCTCGGACCATCATTAAATACATGGCCTAGATGCCCTCCACAGGTTGCACAATGTTCCTCAGTTCGAGCATAGCCATTATTATGGTCTATTGAATATTCTACATTCCCTTTAATCTCTCTATCAAAACTTGGCCAACCAGAACCACTATCAAATTTATAATCACTTTTAAATAGAGGAGTGTCACAAGCTGCACAGGTGTACACTCCTTTATCATAATTTTTATTCAGTTTACTTGAAAATGCACGTTCGGTACCAGCTTCTCTTAACACATGGTATTCCATGGGTTCCAGCTCTGCTTTCCATTCTGTTTCAGTTTTAGAAACGGGATAGACTTTTTCTTTGGTTTTATCTTGTGCTGTAGAATTACAACTCCATAGAATAATACTTAATAATAGTAAACTTAATTTTTTCATTCCGAAGTTTTAGTTGGGAAGAACTTCTATATCTGTAGTGTCAATTTGCATATTAGACATTAACTCTTCCATGGTTAAATTAGAGTTTGCATATTCTGCTGGTAGAATAGCTATACGAAAAATTAAGTCGTTTGTAAAGTCAGAACCTAACGTATTTAAATTAAAATTTGCATCTAAAAATATATTTACATCCACAAAAGTGTGATCAAATGTATATAATAGAGTGCCTTGATCTAAAAAATAAGTTTGAGGGAGTTGTGACCAAACGTCCAAGCCATTATCTACATATTCTAATAAATAAACCAAAACAACGTCAGATTCATACACTACAATGTTAGAAGGGAAACTTACAAAACGGCTATAACCGTTGGCCTCATTTAAATTGATATTTGCCTCAAAAACTTGCCCTAAAATTGTTTCTCCAGGAGGCCCTTGTGGTCCCCTAGGTCCTTCACAAGAGGTAAAAATAAGAGTTGTACTAAATGCTAAAAGTAAAAATAGATTTTTCATGTTTTTATGTTTTTTATATGATTTACAAAAGTCGTTCCATAAATAAGTGCTCTTAAATAAAATAAACGATGCGCATAAAAATATATAAAAAATAGTACCTTTAACAGGATTAAGAAGATTAATTATAATGATGAAACAAATACCTTTATTTCTATTTACTTTATTGGTTTTTTCCTGTAACACGAACCCATTTACAGGAAAAAAGACATTGGCATTAGTTCCAAATTCTGAAATACTTCCCATGTCCTTTCAGCAGTACGAACAATTTTTAACAGAACATCAGGTAATAAAAAACTCAGCAGATGCAAAAATGGTGAAAAGGGTAGGGCATAAAATTTCTTCAGCAGCAAAGCGATATTTAACTGCTTATGGTTATGGAGAATATTTAAAAGACTATCGGTGGGAGTATAATTTGGTAAAAGACCCTGCGGTAAATGCTTGGTGTATGCCAGGTGGGAAAATTGTTTTTTATACAGGTATTCTTCCTATAACAAAAGGCGAAACAGGTATTGCTGCAGTTATGGGGCATGAAGTTGCTCACGCCTTAGCTAATCATGGACAACAACGTATGAGTGCTGGACAATTACAGGCTGTTGGTGCTGTAGCGGGTAATGTTGCTTTTATGGACGACCCAGAAAATCAAGCACTCTTTAATGTAGCGTATGGAGTAGGGTCTGATATTGGTGTTATGAAACCTTTTAGCAGAAGTCATGAAAGTGAAGCAGATAAAATTGGTTTAACACTTATGGCAATGGCAGGATATGACCCTAATGAATCTGCAAGGCTTTGGGAGCGTATGGAAAAACTAGGAGGAAGTACTCCACCAGAGATATTAAGTACACATCCATCTAATCAAACAAGGATTGATAATATTAAAAGTTGGGTGCCTGGAGCTATTGCTCAAGCAAAAAAGTTTGGGGTTACCGAATTTAAATAATAATCTTGTAAAAATTATTTTACTACTTTAGAAGCTACATAAAGGGATTTCTTTTAATAACATTTATTCAAAACATTTATGGTTAACTTAAAAAAAGGAAGTAAAAAGCTATTAAACGCATGGGCTTTTTACGACTGGGCAAATTCTGTTTACAGTTTAGTAATTACTTCCGCAGTTTTTCCAATTTTCTATCAAGCCTTATTTCGATCTGCAGAAATAGATAGCATAGTTATTTTTGGAGGAGAAATACGAAGTACTCCTTTAATTACTTATACTACTGCTGCGGCCTTTTTAGTAGTTTCCTTACTTATTCCAATTCTTTCGGGAATTGCAGATTATGTAGGTAATAAAAAGATATTCATGAAGTTTTTCTGCTATTTAGGAGCATTTTCATGTATTGGATTATACTTTTTTAATTTAGAGAATATAATACTCAGTCTATTGTTTTATTTTTTAGCATTGATTGGTTTTTGGAGTAGTTGGGTGTTTTACAACTCTTATTTGCCAGACGTTGCTTTTCCAGAACAGCAGGATAAACTTAGTGCAAAAGGGTTCTCATTAGGATATTTAGGGTCTGTTATTTTACTTGTTTTTAATTTGGCGATGATTATGATGCCCGAAACCTTTGGCTTGGGTGAAGGAGGTGAAGCAAAAATGTTAGCTATGAAGTATTCTTTTGTATCGGTAGGGATATGGTGGATTATCTTTAGTCAGTATACCTTTTATTATTTGCCTAAAGGAAATAAGTCTAACAATAAAATAACTAGTCAAATTTTATTAGATGGTTTTAGAGAGTTAAAAGGAGTTTATAATTCTCTTTCCGATAATTTAATACTCAAACGATATCTAACCGCATTTTTTGTTTATAGTATGGCAGTACAAACTGTAATGCTTGTAGCAACTTATTTTGGAGAACAAGAAATTAACTGGGGAGGAGAGGATCAAAAAACGATAGGTTTAATCTCCAGTATTTTAATTATACAATTAGTAGCTATTGTTGGGGCACAGTTAACTTATAAAGCTTCCGGAAAATTTGGAAATATTCCTACTCTAATTTTTATCAATGGGATATGGGCAGCGCTTTGTATTATTGCATACTTTATATATACTCCATTTCAATTTTACATTACAGCTGGATTTGTAGGTATGGTTATGGGAGGAATTCAGGCATTGTCTCGTTCTACCTACTCAAAATTTTTACCAGAAACTAAAGACACGACCTCTTATTTTAGCTTTTACGATGTAGCTGAAAAAATAGGAATCGTAATAGGAATGTTAATTTATGGTATTATTGATCAGTTAACGGGTAGTATGCGGAATTCAATCGTGTTTTTGGTAGTATTTTTTATTCTTGGTGCATTTTTATTGATTAGAATTCCAAGAAATAAGTAATTCTTCACAATTTTTATTTATGTTTGCTGTTATTACAAAAAAAAACCTACGATCTATGAAAAAAGTTCAACTTTTTAATTGGCTGCTTATTGCTTTTGTAGCAATCCAATTTACTTCCTGTGAAAATGAACCTCTAGAAGGGGAGTTTCCAGAAGAAGATGAAATTGTAACTGTTGAAGAAGGTGGCTTTATTGCTACTATAGAAGGCTCTGAGTTTATTGCAGAATCTGCCAGTGCTACCATGTCTTCTGATAACACATTAATATTAACTGGAATTACAGATACTGGAGATACTATCATATTAACAGCAGAACAAGTTGCGGTTGGAGTTTTTGATATCACAGCAGGATTAGGTAACTTAAATAGTGGTCTTTATTCTAATGATGACAATTTACCTTATATCTCTGCTGAAGCTTTAGGAGGGTTGGGAACATTATATTTATCTGAAATAGATGAGCTTGGATTAACTGTTACAGGAACCTTTAGTTTTACAGGAGCTAGATTGGCTTTTGATGAGGATGGTAACCCTATCTTAGATGGTGATGGTAATCCCCTTATAGAAATGGTTGAGATTACTTCAGGAGAATTTAATAAAATCGCATATACATTAGATGATAATGGAGGTGAAACACCATTAGAAGACGAATTTTTTGCAAAAGTGGATGGAATTGATTTTATTCCAGAATCTATAACCACAACATTAAATGAGTATGCTGACATTAATGTGGTTAAAATAGTAGCTGTAAATGCGGATGGTGCTATTATGAGAATTGATATACCTGAAGAATTAGGAGTTGGTACTTTTGCTATGGAAGCTTTATCTGATGGTACAAAGTTGATTAGTTTATATAACTCAAATACAGGAGGAGAGAATTTAACTTCGAACCCTGGTACAATAACGATTACAAAATTTAACACTAATACTGGTGTCATAGAAGCTACTTTTGCTTTTACAGCTACCGATCCTATTAATGTTGACCCTACAGTAAATGAAGTTACGGAAGGTTCTTTTGCAGTTGATTATGTAGGGACTCCTGGCGATACTGCTACTAATTTTACTGCAGATGTTGATGGTGTTTTCTTTAATCCAGACTCTATAACAATTACGGAGTCTTCATTTAATGGGGTTTCAAGAATTAATATAACAGTAATACAAACTGATGTAGCGACAGGAATTAATCAAACAATGGGAATCTATTTTCCAACAGATATTGAAGTAGGGACTTATGAATTGACGAACCAATTAATAGATGGTACGGAATCATTTGCACAATATTCCCCAGATTTTGGAAATTCAGTTACCTTTAGATCCAACCCTGGTGTATTAACAATTGTAGATTATGATCAAGAAGCTGGAATAATTGAGGGTACATTTTCTTTTCTAGCTGTAGATATATTAAATCAAGATCCAGCAATTTATGAAGTTACTACTGGAGAATTTACTTTAGAGCTTTAATAAAAAGACAAATAATAATTAAAAAACCATCCATAAATTGGATGGTTTTTTTTATAAATCAATGAATTCACACTTTAAATTTTAAAAATGAAAAATTTTAAATTATTAAACATTCTATTTTTATCCCTTTTATCTATTTCATTTATTGGCTGTAATGAAGATGATGATACAAATGATTCAGATGTAAGCGAAGGTCAATTAATAGCTACTATTGATGGAGTTTCCTATAGTGGCGATGTTACTGACACTTCTGCAGTTCTGTTTAATGGTACCTTTAATTTAACGACTTCTAACTCCACTACTGGAGAAACAATTACGATAACAGTTTCTGATGCTGCTTTAGATTCTTTCGATTTAAGTAGTTCTGCAAGCGGTCAAAATGGAGCTGCTTATATTATTAATCAAGAGAATGCATATTTGTCTGTAAGAGAAGGTGGTTCAGGAACACTTACAATTACAAAATTAGATACTGAAAACTTTTTGGCATCTGGAACCTTTGAATTTGTTGGTATAAGAGAATCTGTAGATGTTGATGGAAATATTTTAACCGAAACAGTTACAGTTGCTAGTGGAGAATTTAATAATTTGGTTTTGGTTACTCAAGTAATAGTAGAGCCAAATAATTCATTAGAAGCTAATGTTGATGATGAGGCTTTAAATGCAGATTCAGTAACAGCTGTTGCTATTGATTTAAATACTACGTTATTGATTACTGCTATTAATAATACTTCAAATCAAAATATTGCTATATCCATGCCAGCAGATATTACCGTGGGAACTTATGATTTTAGTTCTTTGCCTACACAAGGAGCAATAATAGGTCAATATACACCTGATCTAGGAGCAAGTGACACCTATGTGTCTATAGATGGAACAATTACCATTACAAGTTATGATGCTGTAAGCGGATTAATGGAAGGTAGTTTTGAATTTACTGCTGGAGATTTTGTAATAATTAATAACACAACCTATTCTATTTCAGACGGAAACTTTTCTGTGGAGTTTTAGCAGAAATTAATAATTGATAATAAAAAAGCCGTTTCAATATTTTGAAACGGCTTTTTTATTAAGATAAGCTATAAATTAATTAGAATCAATATCTCCAGATCCCATTACTTTTTTATCTGTTGTTTCTGGATTACCGGTATAGGTGATGTCACCAGATCCATTTACTCTTGCTTTTAAGCTTTTGCTTGCATGTACTCCAGCGTCTCCAGAGCCAGAAACATAAACTTGAGTGTTTTGTGCGATTAATGATTTACCTGCATAATCACCACTTCCTGTTAGTTTAACTTCTAAGTCGGTAGCTTTCCCTATAAGTTTTAGATCTCCAGATCCTGTTACTTTTGCTTCTACATTCATCGCTTCCACATCTAAAATAATATCCCCAGATCCTGTTAATTCTACTTCAAAAGAGTCGCTTTTAATTGTATTATTAGTTAAGACATCTCCAGAACCAGTTAAAGAAATTTTATTTAAATCTTTAAAAGGAACTGTAACATGAACTCCTTTTTTAGTTTGAATGTTTACTTTGTTTTTTACTTTTATAGTAAGGACTCCGTTTTTAGATTCTACAATAATATGTTCCTGTATATTATCATCAGTGGTAACTGTAATGGAACCTTCGGTACCAGATTCTAATTTTACATCCATAAATCCAACTACTTTTATTTCATTGTAATCTGAAGTTTGATGGGTTTTAGTGGTAATATCTCCATTTCCTTTGACTTTACTAAATTGTGCCTGACTCGTATTAATAAAGAATAGAGTTGTTGCTATAGCTAATGTGAATTTTAAAATTGATTTCATTTTTAATGGTTTTTTATTGTTTAGTTAATGTTACTCCTCCGTACTCGGAGTTAATGTTTATATTATTTCCTGAATTTTGACTTCCGTGGTATCCAGAATATTTTTTACTGTTATTTTGTTTATCACTATGCTGAATGGTTAATCCTTCTTCTCCATTAAAACTTGCATAACGTAAGTCTAAAGCGAAGTCGAAATTTAATCCACTGTCATAACCCATTTTAATGCCTGTATAATCAGCACTAATAACAGCGCTTTTTACAGAAGCCTCTAATTTATCCACTTTAATAGACCCGTAATCAGCGTTTATGTTTAAAGAACTATGAACGGTTCCTATTATATGGCTTATATAATCTCCAGTTCCATCTAATTTCCTTACATCCTCAACAGAAATTTTTCCATAATCACAATTGTAATTTATTTGGGTAACTTCTCCTATTCTTGAATTTGTATAATCTGCATTTAATTCTAAATTTCCAACTTTATCAAGAGTAAAACCAGAATAATCTGCATCAATACTTCCGTTTTTCATATAACCAATTGTAGATTTTGAAGTATAGTCAAAATTTAAACTATTATCGTCAGCATTCAACTCGCCTATTATAAGTTTTCCATAGTCACAACTAATATTGGCTTGACCGTTTAACTTGTTTAGATTAATGGCTCCATAATCATTACTAAGATCCAATGAATTGTTTATTGGCATCTTTATGGTGTAATTAATTTTCATAGAGGAATTATTGTTATTGTTTCCAAGCCAATTCCAGGAACTTTTACTTTTATTAAACTTTGTTATTGCAGATACTAAAGTATTGCTTGCTGAAAATTCAACATCTATGCCATCTAGTCTTTTTTGTACTTTATCTTCATTGTTTCCATCTACAGTAATTATAACATCGATTACGATTCGGTTCTCGTTCCAAGTAACAATATCTACATTTCCGAAGCTATTGTCTACATTTAACTTCGCATCTGAATTTACATTAAATTCTTTGTGAAATGTTTTTTCTTTTTTGTGTTTATATACAGGCTTATCACTGTTGGCGAATATTAATACAGGAAATAAGAATATAAATAAAACTGCTTTAAATTGTGTTTTCATTTTTTTGAGTGTTTAGATTTTTAACTTCTTCAATTTTGTTAATGACTTGTTCTAGCAATTCTATTCTGTTTTGAAAATTGCTGATCATTGCATAAATAACACGTTTGTCGTTTCCGCTTTCTGCCAAATCCTTTTTAAGTAATTCATATTTACTTTCTAAAATTTCTAATTGGTGTAATGCGTCTTGAACTAAAACTTCCGTTTCTGGAGAATTAAATCCTTTTAAAGTTTTTAATTCATTATTAATTGTTGAAGTGAAAAAAGATTGCGTTTGTTCCATCTCTGGAGAAACACTTGCTAAATCTGCGGCATTTACATTTGTATTGATAAATAACCCGCTAATGGTTACAATTATGGCAAGTACAGCTGCAATAGAAATTACTCTTTTTAAATAATAAATGGAGTTGTTTTCTGCTTTGGTCTGTTGATTGTTTAATTTATCTAAAAAACGATGCTGGTGTCCTTCAGGAGTATCTTTTACATTAAAAGTGCCTTCAAGGTTTTCAAATAAATTATCTATAGTATCTTTTTTCATGTCGTTACAATTAATTTTTTTCGTAAACTATCTTTGGCTCTGGAAATTAGCGTCCTGCAATTGGCATAACTGATTTCAAGAATTTCACATATTTCCTCATAATCAAATCCTTCAATAAAATGAAGAGTTAGTATTTGACTATATTTTGTGTTTAAATCTTCCATACAGTTTAAAACTCTATTCGTTTTTAATTGTGTATAATCATCAGCAGAAATTGAAAAGGAATCCTCTTGGGCTTCTTCTATAAATTCTTCATCAGAAATATGTACAAAACGTTTAGACTTATTATACTGACTTACACTATTGTTAATCACAATTCGTTTTAACCAAGATCCAAATGTTGCATTGTCTTTTAAAGAATCCAACTTTGAAAATGCAGTAATAAATGATTCCTGCATTACATCTTCGGCTTCGGCGGTGTTTTTAACAATTCGTATGGCCGTATTATACATTGCATGCTGATAGCGATTATACACCTCTAACTGAGCAAGCTGATTTCCCTTACTACAAAGAGTAAGTAACGTGTTAATATTTTGTTGGGTTAGTGTCAAACTATAAACAATTGTTACCCTAAAGATAGTATATGGATTAGATTGTTACACTTTAAAATAAAAAGTTTTTAAAATAGAGGATATTTTTTAATGAACTAAGCTTATTAGTGGCATAACAATTGACAATATTATAATGAAAGCAACTGTTATCGTTAGGGTAGGAGCTGTTTTTCAAGAATATAAAAAAATAATTAAAAAGAATTACATCATGTTCATCAAAACCTTTTTTAAATAAGGGGTTTAGGAATGACATTATGTCCTAAACGTATATATGGCTAGATCAAAACTTACATCCATCGACAGTTTGTCATTTCAAGATTTAAATGAAGATGCAGATTTAATACCTTTAATGACACCTGAAGATGAGGAAGCAATGAGTAAAGAAAAGTTACCAGAAATACTTCCAATATTACCTTTGCGGAATACAGTTTTATTCCCAGGAGTAGTAATACCTATAACTGCTGGTCGTGATAAGTCAATCAAGCTTATCAATGAAACCAATAAAGGGAATAAGGTGATAGGTGTTGTTTCTCAAAAAGACGAAGAAATAGAAGACCCCGGTTTAGGTGACATTAATCCAGTTGGAACTGTAGCAACCATATTACGAGTATTAAAAATGCCTGATGGTAATACAACCGTTATTCTTCAAGGGAAGAAACGTTTTGAAGTTACTGAGGTTATTACTAGTACTCCTTATATGACCGCAACTATAAAGGAAGTTCCAGAGGCGAGACCAGCAACGGAGAATGATGAGTTTAAAGCCATAATAGATTCTATAAAAGATAAGGCTTTAGAGATAATTAAACAAAGCCCAAACATTCCTTCTGAAGCAGCATTTGCGATTAAAAATATTAAAAGCAGTTCTTTTTTAATCAATTTTGTTTCCTCTAACCTCAATGTGCCGGTAGAAGACAAACAGAAGTTATTAGAGATTAATGATCTTAAAGAACGTGCATTAGAGACGCTTCGATATATGAATATCGAATTGAATAAGTTGTCACTTCGTATGGATATTCAGTCTAAAGTTGAAAGCGATATAAGCGATCAACAACGCGAGTATTTTCTTCACCAACAAATGAAAACCATTCAAGAGGAATTGGGAGGTAACTCATCTGAAGAGGAAATAGAAGCAATGCGCGCTCGTTCCAAAAAGAAAAAATGGAATGAAACCGTAGCGAAACATTTTGAAAAAGAATTATCCAAACTACAAAGGATGAATCCGCAAGTAGCGGAATACGGGATACAAAGAAATTTTTTAGACTTATATCTAGATTTACCTTGGGAAGAATACAGTAAAGATAAATTCAATTTAAAGCATGCAAGGAAAATTTTAGACAGAGACCATTTTGGGTTAGACGATGTTAAAAAACGAATTATTGAACATTTGGCTGTTTTAAAACTTCGGAATGATATGAAATCTCCAATTCTGTGTTTATATGGACCCCCGGGGGTAGGGAAAACGTCTCTTGGAAAATCGATAGCTGAGGCTTTAGGAAGAAAATATGTGAGAATGTCACTAGGAGGAATGCGCGATGAATCTGAAATTAGAGGCCATCGTAAAACCTATATTGGTGCAATGCCTGGAAGAATTATTAAAAGTATTAAAAAAGCAGA
Organism: uncultured Flavobacteriales bacterium; assembly: GCA_913058295.1. Lineage (GTDB taxonomy): Bacteria > Bacteroidota > Bacteroidia > Flavobacteriales > Flavobacteriaceae > Marifrigoribacter. The sequence continues at coordinate 39,373 of CAJXRD010000006.1, forward strand.
AACAGGAAACCCAGTTTTTGTTTTGGATGAAATCGATAAACTTTCTACAGGAAGTCAAGGTGATCCATCTTCTGCAATGTTAGAAGTCTTAGATCCGGAACAAAACAATTCTTTTTATGATAATTTTTTAGAAGTTGGTTATGATCTTTCAAAGGTTATGTTTGTTGCGACAGCAAATAATTTAGGGAGTATACAGCCAGCATTACGAGACAGAATGGAGATTATAAATGTTTCTGGTTATACCATTGAAGAAAAGGTAGAAATTGGAAAAAGACATTTGTTGCCAAGACAATTGGAAGATCATGGTCTTACTAAAGAGGATTTAAAAATAGGAAAAGCTCAGTTAGAAAAAATTGTGGAAGGTTATACTCGCGAAAGTGGAGTAAGGGGTTTAGAAAAGCAATTGGCAAAAATGGTGCGTTATGCTGCTATGAAAATAGCGATGGAAGAAGAGTATGTTAAGAAAGTGACTAACGATATTATTGTTGAGGTTTTAGGAGCTCCTAGGTTAGAAAGAGATAAATATGAAAATAATGATGTGGCCGGAGTAGTTACAGGACTAGCTTGGACAAGAGTTGGTGGTGATATTTTATTCATCGAATCTATTATTTCTAAGGGTAAAGGAACACTTACTCTAACTGGAAATTTAGGAAAAGTAATGAAGGAATCTGCAACTATAGCAATGGAATATATTAAAGCAAATTCTGAAAAATTAGGAGTTTCTTCAACTATATTTAGCAAATATAATGTACATATTCACGTGCCAGAAGGAGCAACTCCAAAAGATGGTCCTAGCGCTGGGATTACTATGCTAACCTCTTTAGTTTCTTTGTTTACACAGAGGAAAGTAAAGAAAAGCTTAGCGATGACAGGAGAAATTACTTTACGTGGAAAAGTATTGCCAGTAGGAGGTATTAAAGAAAAAATTCTTGCAGCAAAACGAGCGCATATAAAAGAAATTTTACTTTGTGAAGATAATAGAAGAGACATAGAAGAAATAAAACCTGAATACTTAAAAGGTTTGAAGTTTAGTTACGTCAAAGACATGAGTCAAGTTTTAGATTTAGCCTTAACTAAGCAAAAAGTTAAGGATGCAAAAACATTGTCGTAAAACAAATCGCATAAGGTTTTTTAATACATCAAAATAAATTATACTTGTAGTCGTTTAAACATTCAGGAAAAGGCATTTTGCGTACATGAATCAAAGGGTAATTATTTTATTTATTTTATTTTCATCTTTGTTTGCGCAAGCTCAAGTTGGGGGACGTTATACCTATCAATTTTTGAATTTGACAACCTCGCCTCGTATGGCTGCTTTAGGAGGGAAAGTAATTACTAATTATGATTATGATCCTACACAAGCATTAGTCAATCCCGCAAGTATTAATCCCGAAATGGATAATCAGCTTTCTGTAAATTATGTAAACTATATTGGGGATGTAAATTATGGTTCTGCAGCTTATGCATACTCTTGGGATCGGCGTACACAAGTGATTCACGCAGGAGTAACCTATGTTAATTACGGGACCTTTGAGGGCTATGATGAACAAGGAAACGAAACCAATAGTTTTAGTGGAGGAGAAGTAGCGTTATCTGTTGGTCATGCTAGAAATATAGCCTTTACAGACTTTCATATAGGTGGAAATATAAAATTTATCTCTTCTACTTTAGAGCAGTATTCTTCTTTTGGAGTAGCTGTAGATATTGGTATGATGTATGTTTATAAAGATTGGGATTTAAATATTTCGGGTGTTGCCAGAAATTTAGGAACTCAAATTACTACCTATGATGAAATTTATGAGCCCTTACCTTTCGAATTGATATTTGGAATTTCCCAAACTTTTGAAAATATTCCGATTAGATGGCATCTTACTTTCGAGAATATGCAAATCTGGAATGTAGCATTTTCAAACCCAAATAGGGAAGAAATTGATCTAGAAGGAAATGTTGAGGAGGAAAATATTAATTTTATCGATAATGTGTTTAGGCATACTATTGTTGGAATAGAATTATTTCCAGATAAGGGATTTAATATTCGCTTAGGTTATAATTTTAGAAGAGGAGAAGAGCTTAGAATTTTAGAAAAGAGAGCGTTTGCAGGTATTAGTGCAGGTTTCTCCATGAAATTAAACAAACTTAGGTTGAGTTATACATATTCCAAATTTAGTATTGCAGCTGCAACTAGCTATTTTGGTTTAAATATAGATCTTCAATAAGTTTATTGATTTAAAAAAACATACTGTTTTGAAAAAAATTACTATTGCCATTGACGGTTATTCCTCTACTGGAAAAAGCACTGTTGCAAAACAACTTGCAGAATATCTTGATTATATTTATGTCGACACAGGAGCGATGTATAGAGCGATTAGCCTATATGCATTGCAAAGTGAAATTTTATCAACGAACAAATTTGATAAAAAAGCATTACTAGACACACTACCTAATATCGATATTGCGTTTATAAAGAAGGATATTAAAAGTAAGCCTGAAATGTTTTTAAATGGTACTAATGTGGAGACAGAAATAAGAACCATGTATGTTTCAGACTTTGTAAGCTCTGTAGCTGCTATACCTGAGGTTAGAAGAAAATTAGTTGCAATACAACAACAAATGGGTTTGGAGAAAGGAATTGTTATGGATGGTCGAGATATTGGGACTGTTGTTTTCCCAAAAGCAGAACTAAAAATATTTATGAATGCAAAAGCTGAGGTTCGTGCCAATCGACGTTATAAAGAATTGTTAGAAAAAGGGGAAGACGTTACTTATGCAGCAATATTGAAAAATGTTCAAGATCGAGATTTAATGGATACTACTCGGGAAGATTCCCCATTAGTAAAAGCGCAGGATGCAATAGAAATTGATAATTCAGAAATCAACCAAGAAGATCAATTTCATATTATTTTGCAATTGACAAAAGACCGAATTGCAGGTAGAGTATAATAATTTTAAAATGTACATTTACAAATAAAACAATATTATGAGACTTAAAAAATATTCACTTCTGTTATTACTTGTATTATTAGTTAATACAATTACTGCTCAAAAATATATAAAAACTGATAGCAAAACGGTTACTAAAGAGTGGAAAGGCTATACATTTTCTTCCTCAAAACCTTTAGTCGAAAATATTTCTGAAGTTTCGGAACTATCTTCTTTGAAAAGAGCACTTAGTAAAAAAGCTATTAATAATTTATTAGAAGCCGAAGAAATGATCACTGTTTTTGCGATTACAAATAATGGCTTTTCAGAATTACAAACAAAACACGATTCTATTTTTGATGCTTCAAAAACGAAACAATTAACTGCGATAATAACTTATCATGTGGTGCCAGGAAGAGTGGATAGTCATTCTATTAAAAATGAAGTTGAGCGTAAAGGAGGCATTGCATATTATGCTACATTGCAAGGAGAGAAATTAGGAATTAAAGAGGAATACGGGCAATTGCTATTGGTAGATGCCAAGGGGAATACTTCAGTAATATCAGCAACTGACTTTTTCCATAAAAATGGATTCTTTCATATTGTTGAAGGAATAGTTTTACCAAAAGCAGCAGAATAATTAATCTTGTTAATTGATTAATTATTCTATCTTAAACTAGCTCCGAATTCTTTTTCAAATTGTAATTGAAGCTTTTTCATTATTTTATCGATTTGCTTATCTGTAAGCGTTTTTTTCTCGTCTTGTATGGTAAAGCTCAAAGCATAGGATTTCTTTCCACTTGGAAGGTTTTTACCAGTATAAACATCAAATAAAGTTATCTTTTTTATTAAGTTTTTTTCAGTTTTTAAAGCAGTTTCTTGCAAATCATTAAACGATACAGAATTGTCTATTAACAAGGCAAGGTCTCTTTTAACTTTAGGGAACTTAGGTATCGCTTGCAATTTGAAGTTTTCTTTTGTAATTTCTTCTAAAATAGCATCCCATTGAAAGTCTGCATATAAGGTTTCCGCTTCAATGCCAAATGAATTTGTAATGTTCTTTTTAATAATTCCAAATTCTACCAATTCCTTTTTGTTTTTTGAAAAAGATAATCCTTCAGAAAAAACATCATTTTTAAAGCTATTTTCAGAATAGGAATCAATTCCAATTCTTTCTAATAAAGTTTCTATAATTCCTTTAAAATAAAAGAATTCCCCTTTTTGACTTGCAACTGCCCAATTATCTTCGTTTTTTGCTCCTGATACTAATAGGGTTAAATGTTTAGGCTCTTCTCTTCCTTCGGAATATTTATGGTAGGTATTTCCAAATTCAAAGAGTTTTATATCAGCAGCTTTTCGATTGGTATTATAAGATAAAGCTTCTAATGCATTAAATAACATAGACTGACGCATTACCGATAAATCATTGCTTAATGGATTTAACATTTCGATATTATGCTCTGCTTTTAAATTTTCACTAAGCTTTATATATTTAGGAGAGGTAAGTGAGTTGCCCATCATTTCATGAAAGCCTAAGGCAGTAAGTTGTAAACCTATTTTATTCTGTACTTGGTAATCTTCAACAATCTGAGTAGTTGAAATTGATGCGTTTAGTTTTTCAGTAAATTGGATGTTGTTATATCCATAAACTCGAAGTATTTCTTCAATAACATCTGCTTCTCTGGTAACATCATTTCTATAGGCAGGAATATTCATTCCTAGTCCAGCTTCTGTGATATTATTTATTTTTATTTCAAGGGAAGTCAAGATCGATTTAATAATTTCTTTTGGAATTTCTTCGCCTATAAGCTTTTTCGTATTCTCAAAATTTAAAAACACTTGATGGTCTTCTATCTTTTTAGGATAAATATCTACCACATCGCTAGTGACGATACCTCCTGCAATTTCTTGAATTAAAAGGGTAGCTCTTAATAAAGCGTATTTGGTGATATTAGGGTCGATCCCACGTTCAAAACGGAAAGATGCATCCGTATTTAGAGCATGACGTTTAGCAGTTTTTCTTATACTTACAGGGTTAAAATAAGCGCTTTCTAGAAAAATACTCGTAGTTTTTTCAGTTACACCACTATCAATTCCGCCAAATACACCTGCAATACACATGGGTTTATCTCCGTCACATATCATTAAATCTTCTTCATGAAGCTTGCGTTCAACACCATCTAGTGTGGTAAATTTTGTGCCTTTAGCAAGAGTTTTAACTTCAATTTTATTGTTTGCAATTTTATTACTGTCGAATGCATGTAAAGGTTGTCCCAACTCATGCAACACATAATTGGTAGCATCTACAATGTTATTAATGGGAGCTAAGCCAATCGATTTTAATCTGTTTTGAAGCCATTGTGGAGAATCAGCAACTTTTAAATCACTAATAGTAAGCCCACAATATCTTGGTGCTAAAGTGTTGTCTAAAACTTCTACATCAATTTTATGAGTTCGGTTTTCAACTTTAAAGCTACTGGTTGAAGGTGTTATTAATTCTAGTGTAATTTCTTGTCTTATTAACCCAGCTTTTAAATCACGAGCTACACCCCAATGACTCATAGCATCTGCTCGATTTGGTGTTAGGCCAATTTCGAATATTTGATCATTTTCAATATTAAAAACCTCTGTAGCAAGTGTGCCAGGGATTAAAGATTCCTCAAGAACCATAATTCCATCATGACCTTTACCTAGGCCTAATTCATTTTCAGCGCAAATCATTCCAAAGCTTTCTTCTCCTCTAATCTTTCCTTTTTTTATTTTCCAAGGATTTCCATCTTCATCATATAATGTAGTTCCAATTGTGGCTACTGGTACTTTTTGTCCTGCATTAACATTAGGTGCGCCACAAACAATCTGCAAAGTTTCTCCACCACCAATATCTACTTTGGTTACTTTTAAACGATCTGCATTTGGGTGTTGTATGCATTCTAAAACATGCCCAACTATGATACCTTTAAGTCCGCCTTTAATAGATTCGAAAGATTCAACACCTTCTATTTCCAGACCTAAATCGGTTAATAATTCTCCTGTTTTTTCGGCAGCCCAATCAATTTTAATAAATTGCTTTAACCAGTTATATGAAATCTTCACTTGTTTACATTTTGTTACAATCCGCAAAGATAACATTTACCAAGTTTTATGTAAAGATTTTTTATACTTTCGAACTAAAGATTTCAAAATTTAAATTTCATGAAAATATTCAACCCATTTGTAATTTCTTTATTTATAATAATACCCTTTGTTTTTTCTTGCAAAAATGAATCTAATACATCGGAAAATGAAGAGATAAGTAGATTGAAAGTAGGGATGTGGCGCACTGTTTTAAAAGTTGAGAATGAAAAAGAATTGCCTTTTATTTTTGAATTACAGTCGGATACTACTTTGGTAATTCATAATGGGGTAGAAAGGATAGAAGTGAGTGATATAGTGATTAATGGAGATTCAATTACGATACAAGCTCCTGTGTTTGAAGGGGTCTTTAAAGGAAAAATGATTTCTTCAGAATTGATTAAAGGAGATTTTATAAAACCTAGTTTAGATAGAGTAGTGCCATTTACCATGGCTTTTGGCGAGGATAAACGATTCACTATTTCAAAAAAGCCAAAAGCAAATATCAGTGGAAATTGGGAAACGATGTTTAGTCCAAACACAGAGGAAGATAGTTACATTGGCAAAGGAACCTTTAATCAAGAAGGAGGTAAGGTTACTGGTACTTTTAGAACTACCACAGGAGATTATCGATTTTTGGAAGGAGTGATGGAAGGAGATTCTTTAAAGCTTTCCACTTTCGATGGAGCACATGCTTTTTTGTTTGAGGCAAAAGTGACTGATAGTGCCATGGCAGGATTTTTCTATAGTGGAAATCACTGGAAAGAACCTTTTGTAGCCAAACGTAATGAAAGCTTCGAGTTACCTTCAGCAAATTCTCTTACTTACTTAAAGGAGGGCTATGATCGACTTGCTTTTTCTTTTCCTAATAATGAGGGGGAATTAATTTCATTAGAAGATGATCGATTTAAGGATAAAGTAGTCGTTGTGCAAATTATGGGTACTTGGTGTCCTAATTGTTTGGATGAAACTAAATATTATTTAGAATATTTAAAAAAACATAAGAATAAAGATTTGGAGTTTGTAGCTCTTTCTTTTGAATATGCAAAAACAGAAGAAAAAGCTTTAATGGCTATCAACCGATTAATTGAAGTATTGGAAGTTCCATATCCTGTGTTATTAGCACAATATGGTACCACAAATAAGAAAAAAGCTAACGAAAAACTCCCCATGCTTAACCATGTATTATCATACCCAACTTCTATGTTTATTGATAAAAAAGGAAAGGTTAGAAAGATTCATACTGGTTTTAATGGGCCAGCGACAGGAGAGAAGTATGTTGTATTTAAAACTGAATTTGAAAGTTTTATGACGGAGTTGTTAGAAGAATGATTTAAAAAAAATTAGAATCGTTTGCCAATACCAATAGCTATAGTAAGTGAGTTTACATGACCGTTCTTTAAATCATAAATAAATTCTGGAGCAAAATCCCAATGATTCCCAATTTCAAACTCGTAGCCAACACCAACTCTTATAATAGAAAAATTCTCATGTTCTTCAATTTCAATACCTGGGCCAAAAATAAAAGAGAACTCATTATCCCAAGGGCTAAATAAAACTGGAAGAGCAATAATTAAGGGGTTTTCTCTATTAATTGTAACGCCATCATCTTCTATAGAATAATAGGCGATTTCAACATCGGATTTAAGTGCTAAGCCCCATTTTTTATTAAACCAATATTGTAATTCTAAACCTAATGTTGGGAGGACAGCAAATTTTCCATTTTCTAAATCCGCCTCTGGAATGTATGCTTGACCTAAGGCAAAAGCAGCTCTAAAGTGTTTGAATTCGTGATGCGTGCTTTCTTCCTGTGCCTCATGATCTTGTGCTATTATTGATGTTGAGCTTATTAAAAGCAAAAGGCTAAAAAGGATGTGTGGTTTTTTCATTTTTATAGTGTATTTTAGCAAATTTATTATTTCTAATGTATGTTTCTATGATTTTGTTAATCATAAGTATAAATTTTCTTAGAAGAGCCATCGTTATATAGTATAATTTGAATCCCATCATACTTTTCAGAAACCATTCTTCCCAACAAATCATACCTTCCAATTATTTTTTTTGGAGTTGAATTAAGGTTAAAATCACCAAGGCCTAAAATTCCTTTGCTTATTTTAATTTCATAGGAGTAAACTTGTTCTACATCTGTGAAAATTTCCGGCATAGAAGCAACAATAAAATATACCGAAGTGTCCTCTGGTGTTAAGTTTAATATAATGGATCCTTCTTGGTCAGAATCCATTTCTAAATCGTGAAAAGAAGTGCCAATTTCTGTGTTCTGAACTATGATTTTCCCTTGAAAATAGGAAGGGGACCCTTCACTGCCAAACATGTCACTATTCAATTCGAAGGTATAAGATTCGGTACTTTCATTGTTTATTTTATAGGTATTATAAGACCAGCCAGTCGTCACCTTGTCATTTTCAGGGCGAACCCATCCGTTACTTCCAGTATTTTGATAAACAGCAATAAATTCGTTGTCATCTAAAGGGTCTGCATAATCATCCCATTCCGTTTCAAAACGAGTAATTTGATTTTCGGGTAAAAAATCGAAACTATTGGTCATATGAGCTGCCCAATCTATAAAATGGTTTCTAAAAACAGAGCCTCCAATTTGATTGAAAAAGTATTCTTGTGGTAAATCGGTTGTCCCAGCATACAATCCATCTGTTATTAAATTATCTGGGACATCAGTTTCTTCGCTTAAATAATAAAGAAATAAGGCAAGAGCGTATTGATGCACATAACGCTGCCAGTTTTGAGGGTAGCTATCTGGAAAGTTGTCATAACTTAACCATAGTGCTACATGTGGAAGTCTAACTAAAGATTCAGCCTCGAGAAAAGCTCTGTCATCGTTTGGATTTTGTATAGCAGAAAACCAGTTTGCAGCAGCTTCAATATACCATTGACTATCACCAGAATATTCGAAACCTGGGGATGTCCCGCTATATTGAAACACATGAAAGGTTTCGTGACCTACATTGATCCAGTCATTATGAGCTCCTATTGGAAGGGTTAAATATGGATAGCCATTGGTGTCTGTACCTTGGCCATTAGCCCATTCATCGGGAAAAATATCTCCAGATTGATGTAAGTATACATTGTAATAATAACCATCTGTAGGATTTGGAGGGTCTTGCATCGCAAGGTCGTTTAAACAAACATCTCTATAATTATTCATATAACTGAGCAATAGTTCGGCTTCTGCTTGTCGGTCCCAGTTATTATCCCACCAAACAATATAGATCCCAGAGGTTACCGTGTCGCATTCTGTTAAATTGCCATATTCACTATTGATAGTGTATTGAGAGTGCGCCTTTGTGTATAAAAATAAGGTAATTAATAAAGAGAATACTATTCTAAATGGATACTTATTATAAACCATAAATGAATTTTTTACTAAAATAAAACAAATATGTGAAAGCACTTTAGGTTATGAATTTTGATGCCCTCAGAATGAATAAAAGTATTTATATAATCTGAATTATGTGGTACTTGTATTTAAGAATTAGAGTGCTTAACTTATATAGTTCCAAATATTTCGATACTTAGATAATTGAATATAAGTGCTTTTTATGGGAAGATTAACTGGTGATGATAGTGAAGGGTCGCTTTTTAATAATTGTGAGGCATAACTTCTTGCTAGCTTTAAAATTTCGTGATCTTTAATAATATCTGCAATTCTAAGGTTTAAAACGCCACTTTGTTGTGTCCCCATAAGATCTCCAGGACCTCTAAGTCTAAGATCTACTTCTGCAATTTCAAAACCATCACTTGTTTTTACCATCGTTTTTAAGCGGGCTTGAGCATTTTCAGATAGTTTGTGACTGGTCATTAAAATACAAAAGCTTTGTTCAGCACCTCTACCAACGCGTCCACGCAATTGGTGTAATTGTGAAAGACCAAATCGTTCCGCACTTTCTATTACCATAACACTAGCATTTGGAATATTTACTCCAACTTCAATAACAGTTGTTGCAATCATGATCTGAGTTTCCCCTTTGATAAAACGATTCATTTCAAATTCTTTGTCTTTGGGTTTCATTTTTCCATGAACTATAGAAATTTGATAATTTGGTTTCTGAAATTCTCTAGAGATACTTTCGTAGCCATCCATCAAATCTTTATAATCTAAAGCCTCAGATTCTTGAATTAATGGGTACACAATATAGACCTGTCTACCCTTTAAAATTTCATCTTTTAAAAAGCGAAAAACACGTAGTCTATTTGCATCAAATCTATGTACAGTTTTGATCTCTTTTCTACCTGGTGGAAGTTCGTCAATAATCGAAATATCTAGGTCTCCATAAACGCTCATAGCGAGGGTTCTTGGAATGGGTGTTGCAGTCATCACTAAAACGTGTGGAGGGAACTTATTTTTAAGCCATAATTTACTGCGTTGCGCAACTCCAAATCGATGTTGTTCGTCTATAATAGCAAGGCCTAAATTCTTGAATTTCACCTTATCTTCGAGCAGAGCATGAGTGCCAATTAGGATGTCAATTTCGCCACTTTCTAGTTTTTCATGGATAATTCTTCTGTCTGAAGCTTTAGTTGAACCAGTTAGTATGTATGTACTGAGTTTTAGATTATTACATAATTCTAATAAACTATTATAGTGCTGGACTGACAAAATTTCAGTCGGAGCCATTAAGCAAGTTTGAAAACCATTGTCAATAGCTATTAACATTGACATTAACGCGACTATAGTTTTTCCAGAACCTACATCCCCTTGCAATAATCGATTCATTTGCGCTTTACTCCCTAAGTCGTTTCTAATTTCTTTGATAACTCGTTTTTGCGCATTGGTCAATTCGAAAGGTAAATGCTCTTTAAAAAAAGTATTAAAATACTCCCCTACTTTTGGAAATGGATAGCCTTTTATTTTTGATTTATGGAGATGATTTTTACGAATTAATTGTAGCTGAATGTAAAATAATTCTTCAAATTTTAGGCGGTATTCTGCCCTTGCTAAAAGGTCTTGATTTTGGGGAAAATGAACATTTAAAAGAGCCTCTTTTTTGGAGCTTAATTTAAGGGTTTCTAAAAGGGGTTTTGAGAGGGTTTCTGTAATGTTATTTTTTGACTCTAAAAATAGTTGTTGCATCAAGGTATTTATAACTCGATTTGTAATTCCTCTTGCTGCTAATTTTTCTGTAGAAGGATAAACAGGTTGCATAACTGGACGTAAACTTTTTTCATAATCGCTTAACAATTCTATCTCTGGATGAGGCATTGAAAACAATCCATTAAACCAATTCGTCTTTCCGAAGATTACATAGGCTTCATTCAATTTTAAATTTTCTCGAATCCATTTATGACCACGAAACCAAATCAGTTCCATTTTTCCAGAATCATCTATAAAGCTTGCTACCAAACGTTTTCCCCTTTTTTGCTCAACGTTTTTAATATGAGTAATCTTGCCAATTATTTGTACTTCAGCATTAGTTTTTTGAAGTTGTGATATTTTGTAAAATTGAGTGCGATCTAAATATCGATTTGGAAAAAGGTTAAGCAAATCTTGAAAAGTATGAATTCCTAACTCTTTTTTAAGTAAATCAGCCCTATTTGGGCCTACACCCTTAAGGTAGTCAATGGGAGTTTGAAAAAAAGCAGGAGTCATTTATATTTATTTTTTTTTGAGTTAAGATTTTTATAAAAATAAATTACTAAATTATATATTTGTAGGGAAACATCCCCTAAAAAAAAACAAATGAAAACATTTTACATGCTATTCCTTCTATTTTTTAGCCTAACTATTAATGCTAAAACTAACTTAAATAATACAATTCCAACTTTAACTACCCAGTTATCTGAGGAATATCCCTTAGAGATGCAAGAGTTAATAGCATACCAAATTTATATTAATGCTACTGTAGAGGATCCAGATACCATGGAGGAAGTTACATTAAATATTAATGGAGAAACTTTTAATGCTATAGAAAATAATGGGTACTATTATTATTTATGGACCCCTTCTTCTTTTGGAACACATGAAATAATAATCACAGCAATAGCTGCCAGTGGTGATGAAACTTCACTTACCAGGAATATTGAAGTAACCAATGCGATTAGTTCGCAAACAGTAGAAACCTTGCAAGATGTTGTTATAGAGTTTAATGGAGATAATAGTAGATGGTATTATGGAACTTATACTTTACCTCAGTTTGTAGGTGCTTATGATTCAATTAATGCATTTTTAGAAGTTGAGTGTCCTGATGTAAATGGAGGTTGCGATGATTGGGATCGATGGGCACATATTGATGTGAAAGCCCCAGACGGAAATTGGATACAGCTTATACGTTATATAACGCCTTATGGTGTTGGATGTAATCATGAGCTTGATGTAACAGATTATATGTCTTTATTACAAGGAGAAATAGAGTTTAGAGTATTCATTGATACTTGGGGAACAGGAGGATGGCAATTAACTCTTAATTTAGATTATAATCAAGGTTCTCCAGAGTATAATTATAGTGGAGTAGTTGAGGTTTGGGATGATGCTTATGATTTTGGAAACCCTGCTGATTTACAACCTGTAGAATCTTATACAGCCGATATTTCAGAATTAGTTGATGAATCTTATTTAAGGTTATCAAATACTGGGCATGGCTGGGGCGAAAATAATACAAGTAATGCTGCAGAATTTTTTAATGCATATCATTATATAGACATTAATGATACTGAAGTTTATACACAACATTTATTTAATTTATGTAACCCTAACCCAGATAATTGTATTGATCAGCTAGGAACTTGGTTTTATAATAGAGCAGGTTGGTGTCCCGGAGCAATTTCGCCACCAGATATTTTTGACCTAACAAGTTATGCAGGTTCAAATTTTGATTTGGACTACCGTTTTCACCCTACCTATCAAGATTTTTGCCATCCAAATAATTCAGAATGTGTGTCAGGTGCAACTTGCCCTGATTGTAACGATGGGTATAATCCAGTATATTTTGTAGATGGACATATTATTAATAAAAGTGATAACCCTATAGTTTATGGAAATATTTTAGGAACTGAAGTCATTAATAACGATGAAGTGTACGATATTTCTGTATATCCAAATCCTTCTAATGGAGAATTTTCGATTTTTACTAAAAACCTTGAAGGTAAAACCAGATTAAGTGTTCATACTATAGAGGGAAGACAAGTAAAGGTTTATTATTTTAATTCAAATGAAGAATTAACAAATTATAAGTTTAACCTTAAAGGTTTATCAAGTGGGATATACTTTATAAATTTAGAAAATGCTTATGGCACTGGTGCTAAAAAAATTATTTTAGACTAGACATTCTACATATTACATTTTAAAAAGGCTATTTTTGAGTATCGGAAATAGCCTTTTTCATTTTAACATTTTCATTTTTACAAGTCATAAGATGAAATTATTTGATTTTAATATTAAATATTTATGTTTAATTCAATTATTATTAATTGGGTTTTGTGGCATTGCGCAACAAACTGAAATCGTTGATTTTATTAAAACGGATGCAACTATAGAGCCAATAATTTTAGAAAAAAAGGTTCTTGGTAAGGCTTCTTATACTTTTAAAGTATTAAAAAAATGTGATTCTATATTTTTGGATGGAGTTGGTATTATTCTTTTAAAAGTAAATTCAAAAAATAGTATTTCTATTTCTTCTGCAAATAAAAAAATCTGGTTGGTTTCAAATTTTAAAGCCAATAAAACGTATACCGTTTCCTTTGATTATGAAGCTAGACCAAAGAAGGCATTATATTTTACAGGAGATCAGATTTGGACACAAGGACAAGGAAAATACACATCACATTGGCTGCCTAGTTTAGACGATATGAATGATAAAATGGAGTTTAACCTTACTATAAATGTTCCAAAGCAAAAAACGGTTATTGCCAATGGTAAATTGCTAAATACAATCGAAAAAGGGGATCTTAATTCCTGGGAGTTTGGAATGGATAGCCCAATGTCAAGTTATTTAGTTGCTTTTGCAGTTGGCGATTTTGAAAAGAAAGATTTCATTTCAGCTTCAGGGGTACCAATAGAGTTATATATTAATTCAAAAGATATTGAAAAGATAGAGCCTACTTATCGTAATACGGATATTATTTTCGATTTTTTAGAGAAGGAAATAGGAGTTCCATATCCTTGGCAAAATTACAAACAAGTTCCAGTAAGAGATTTTTTATACGCAGGAATGGAGAATACTACAGCAACTTTCTTTTCAGAAGCATTTGTTGTTGATTCTATAGGTTATGAAGATCGAAACTATATTAATGTAAATGCGCATGAGTTAGCACATCAATGGTTTGGTAACTTAGTTACCGAAACGGAAGGACTTCATCATTGGTTGCATGAGGGCTTTGCCACCTATTATGCACATTTAGCCGAGCGTGAAATTTTTGGAGAAGACTATTATTACTGGAAATTATTTCAGTCTGCTGAACAGTTAAATTCACTAAGTAATGAAGGAAAAGGGGAGTCCCTAGTAAACTCCAAGGCTAGTTCATTAACATTTTATGAAAAGGGCGCTTGGGCATTGCATATATTAAGTGAAATAGTAGGGGAGAGTAAATTTAAAAAAGCAATAAAAAATTACCTGGAAAGATATCAGTATAGAAACGTCACTACCGATGACTTTATTTATGAAGTAGAATTAGTTTATGGAAAAGAATTAACAGATTTTAGAAGGGATTGGCTTCAGCAAAGTGCTTTTAAATCGGAACAAGCTTTTAATTCACTTATGAAATCTCCATTTATGAAGGAGTATTTTGAAACTTCAGCTTTACTAGAAACACCACTTACGCTAAAGGTTAAGGAATTGGAAAAGGCACTTACTTTTCCAAACGATTTTTTAGGACAAGAGGCAGTACATCAATTGGAGGGAGAGCCTTTATTGCTTTCGATACCTTTATATAAAAAAGCTTTTCTAAGCAATAATTTGTATGTGAGGCAAGCCATAGCATTAACTCTTACCAAAGTCCCAAAAGAATTAAAGACAGAATATGAGACTTTGTTAAATGACAAGTCTTATGTTACTCAAGAATTAGCGATGGGTAATTTGTGGGTTTCGTTTCCAGATGAAAAAATTGAGTATTTGGATCTCATGAAAAATGCTCAAGGTTTTCAAGATAAAAATATTCGTCAGTTTTGGTTATTTTTGGCTTTGCTTACTGAAAATTATGAACCCTCTAAAAGACCTGAATTCATTGAAGAGTTAAAACAATATACTTCTCCAGTATATGGGCATAATATTCGTGAGATAGCCTTGGAATACATTAGCTATTTAGATATATGGGATCCAACCACCTTATTAAACTTATTGGATGCAAGCCAACATCATTATTGGCGTTTTCAAAAGTCGTCAAGGGCTATTTTAAAGGGGGTTTTAGAAAATGACAAGTATCGCAACCAATTTATTATGTTGGGAAAGGAGATGGAGCCAAGATCACTTAATTTTTTAAATAGAATGCTTAATGAATATTGAGATTTTAAGGCTAAGGTTTATAATTAAATCTCAATTGCCTATTATATGAGAGCTCTTGTTATTTCGGGTGGTGGTAGTAAAGGGGCATTTGCAGGTGGTGTTGCTCAATATTTAATAGATGAACTAAAACACAATTACGACCTTTTTGTAGGGACCTCTACTGGTAGCTTGCTTATTAGTCATTTGGCATTAAATAAAACGCAAAAAATAAAAGACATTTATACTTCAGTAAACCAAGAAAGTATATTTAGTAATTGTCCATTTACCATTAAAAAAGAGAAGCATGGCCAAACAGAAATTGGAATCAATCATTTTAATGTTCTAAAAAACATATTAGGGGGTAAAAAAACCTTTGGGGAAAGTAATAACCTCCGAAAACTAATTTCGGAAGCACTTTCTATTGAAGAGTTTGAATTATTAAAAAAAAGCGTTAAAGAAATTGTAGTCACTGTTTCAAACCTATCATTAAACCAAGTAGAGTATAAATCCATTAACGATTTTGAATATGAGGATTTTTGCGACTGGATTTGGATCTCTTGTAATTATACTCCTTTTATGAGTTTGGTGAAAAAGGAAGGTTGCGAATATGCAGATGGAGGCTTCGGAAGTATGGTGCCAATAGAAGAAGCTATAAAGAGAGGGGCAACAACAGTAGATGTTATTGTTTTAGAAACAGAAGTAGCTCATTTAAATAGAATGCCTTCAAGAAATGTGTTTTCTCTAATAACAAATATGCATTCATATATGGCAGATAGAATAGAAAAGCAAAATATTCGTATCGGAAAGTTTGTAGCTACACACAATGAAGTAATTATTAATCTCTATTATACTCCTACAGTATTAACGACCAATTCGCTTATATTTAATAATAGTAAAATGCATCTTTGGTGGGAAAGTGGTTTTGAATTTGCAAAAAGAAAGAATATTGATTTGAATGAAATTAAAGAATAAAGCTTCCATTAAAATCATACACTTTTTAAAATATTTCTGAAACTTCTTTTTTCAAATACATTAAGGCTTTATGTGAAGGTGTTACTTCGCCCATAAAATGGTTTAATAAAGTTTCGCGTAATTTGTCTGAACTATCCACTTTTTCACTCATTGCAGACTGTCTGATCAATTGTGTCGTTGCGTTTTTTGCAGCCATTATAATATTCCAACACTCTGGACTCACATAAATTTGTTGTACAAGATTATGCTCATATTCATTATCAATATTCTGAATAAGTAAAGTTTCATATTTCTGAAGTTCATCAGAATAAGGTTTTACTCGAATCAATAATTTATTAGGATCTATTCTTTCTAAAAACAAGGTTAAACGTTCATAGGCTTGTAGCCTTATTGGGATAGTGCTTTTTTGAGCATCTTTTTGTAGGAGATACCTTCTACGGCCTTCTTCATTAGCGGTATGACCCTTAAAAAAAAAGTAAGCAATTAGGCCTACTACTATTGCAGGTAATAAATAGGCTACATAATTTAAAACTTGACTTACATCTTCCATAATAAAAATATTTTAAAAGCAAACTTAGTTTGTTTCTAATTATTGTACAAGATTAGAATCAATCAATTCCTATACATTTTAAAAATATTATATTATCTATTTATGGTTTCCTCCTAAGAAGCTACAATCCTTCAGCTCTTGCATTGTATTATAGGGGATTGTAGTTTTATGATACATATAAGTTCTGTCCAATTCTTTGGAAAGATGATGGTCATCAACATTCATTTCAATATCATCCATTTTAAATTGACAAGGGTGTTCGTAACCAGCCGCGTGTGTTATTTCCAACAATTCTTTTCTGAAAGTTTTAAAATATTGAGCTAAGCGTTCCGATTTTAATGGGATATTAATCCCATTTTGAAGCCATTTGCTTTGCGTTGCCACACCACTTGGGCAACGGTTGGTATGACAAACTTGAGCTTGAATACAGCCTATACTCATCATTGCTTCTCGTGCTACATTAATACAGTCAGCTCCCATTGCAAATGCCATTGCTGCTTTCGCAGGAAAACCTAATTTTCCGCTTCCAATAAAAACGATTCTGTCTGTAATTCCTCTTTTCTGAAATACTTTATATAAATCACTAAAGGCATATACCCAGGGTAAAGAAACATGGTCTGCAAAACTAGGGGGTGCTGCACCAGTTCCTCCTTCACCTCCATCTACAGAAATAAAATCTGGGCCCTTACCAGTTTCCTTCATAATATCTGCTAGTTCTCTCCATTGCTCTAATTTTCCAATAGCACCTTTTACACCTATCGGTAATCCTGTTTTATCAGCCATTAACTCAATAAAGTCAACCAGTTCAGTAACGTTCGAAAATACAGTGTGATTAGGAGGAGACAGTACATCTTTTCCAATTGTAACTCCTCTTATTTCTGCAATTTCTTTAGTGATTTTTGCTCCTGGTAGAACTCCACCTTTACCTGGTTTTGCGCCCTGTGAAAGTTTTATTTCGATAGCTCTTACAAAAGGGTTGTCTTTTACTAATTTTTCTAATTCACTCATAGAAAAATTCCCTTCTGAATCTCTTACGCCAAAGTATCCTGTTCCAATTTGGAAGACAACATCTCCGCCATTGCTATGATAAGGGGATAAGCCTCCCTCACCAGTATTATGGTATGCTCCTGCGATTTCAACACCTTTGTTTAAAGATTCTATAGCTTTTGCAGATAAAGAGCCAAAACTCATTGCAGATACGTTTATTATAGAAGCAGGGCGAAAGGGCTTTCTTCTTTTGTGAAAAGTTCCCATTACCTTAGCACAGGGTAAAAATGTTTTGTCCACTGAATTTGGATGCTCTTTGCCAATTTTGAATGGCATCATGGCATTATTTATAAATATGTGTTGATGGGCATAAATATCTCTATCGGTTCCGAAGCCCTCATAATTATTTTCATGTTTTGCAGAAGCATAAATCCAACTTCGTTCAATACGATTAAATGGTAATTCCTCTCTATTATTAGCAACTAAATACTGCCTTAACTCTGGACCAATTTTCTCAAGAAGAAACCGAAAATGACCTAAAATAGGGAAGTTATGGCTAATACTGTGTTTTGCTTGTATAATGTCTCTTATCGCCAATAACACGAAGCCAATAATTATCCAACCCCACCATGGGATTAAGCCAATAATTTCTATAATTGAATCCATAAATATTTGTTTTTTAATTCTATTTATTTTGCATTTAAATAATCTATGGTCAACATACAAAATGTTTTTACTCCTAAAAGCATACTGCTATCATCTATCATGAAATCTGGAGTATGGTGTGGAAAGGATTCTGTATTACCAGGAGTCATTCCTCCTAAAAAGAAATACAAACCCGGTACGACTTCTTGGTAATAAGAGAAATCTTCTCCGCCTGTAGTAGCTTTAACTAATTTCACGTTTTCCTTTCCAGCAGCAGCTTCCAAACTAGGCAACATTTGTTGTGTTAAATCTAAATCATTAAAAGTTATTACCGTATTACTCTGCCATTCTATTGTTGCTGTTCCTCCATAGGCTTTTGCAATATCTCTAGCCATTTCGTTCATGCGGCGCATAATTAATTCTCTCATATCTGGGTCAAGAGTTCTTACGGTACCAATCATCTCAGCGCTTTCTGGAATAATATTAAATCGGACACCACTAGTTATTTTTCCAACTGTAATTACAGCTGCTTCATTTGTTAAGTTAGATTCCCGACTGATAATACTTTGAAAACCATCGATAATTTTAGCAGAAATATAAATGGGATCTACGCCACCCCAAGGTCTAGAACCGTGTGTTTGTTTTCCTTTTACATTTACCACAAATCGTTCTACAGCAGCCATAGTTCCACCCGGTTTATAGGATATGGTGCCTACTGGAGAACCGGATCCAATATGTAAGCCGAAAATAGCGTCTACTTTTGGATTTTCTAAAACTCCTTCTTTTATCATTAATGAAGCTCCTGCCTCTTCTCCTGGAGGTGGTCCCTCTTCAGCGGGTTGAAATATAAACTTTACAGTTCCATGAATTAGGTTTTTATGTTTAGATAGAACTTCTGCAACACCCATTAAAATAGAAATATGAGTATCATGACCGCAAGCATGCATGACTCCAGTTTCTTGCCCTAAAAATGTAGTAGTAACATTGCTTTTAAAAGGCAAATCATTTCTTTCGGTTACAGGCAACGCATCTATGTCTGCTCTTAAAGCAATTACCTTTCCAGGATAATCTCCTTTTAATATTCCAACAACACCAGTGTGAGCTACTTTTTCTGTCACTTCAAATCCGAGGCCTTTTAGGTGTTCCGTTATTTTTTCAGCTGTGTTAAACTCTCGATTAGATAGTTCTGGGTTTTCGTGAAAATAATGCCTCCATTCGATGACTTTTTCTTCTATAAGATTGACATCGCTTAATAATTCACTGTCCAATTGAGCAAATAAAGTGGTAGAACTTATAATTAACAGAAAAAATAAATAGGGTAGTTTCATAAGATGGTTTTTTAAATTCAGCTAAAGATATTTAATTTTTTAATAAAAATGAATTGTTTTAATCTGTTTATAAATAGTATGAAAAGCAGATTATTCTTCTTCGTATTTTCTGTAATTTCACAGCTTAATTTTCAGAAGAAAATACCTTAAAAATTGCAAGAATATTTACAACAACTTAATGAAGCACAGTTAGCGCCAGTTCTACAAAAAGATGGTGCTATGATCGTTATTGCTGGAGCGGGATCTGGTAAAACAAGAGTATTGACTTTTCGTATTGCTTATTTAATGTCGCTAGGGGTTGATCCATTTAATATTTTATCCCTGACCTTTACCAATAAAGCCGCTCGCGAAATGAAAAAACGTATATCTTCCATTGTTGGAGGAGGTGAGGCGAAAAATTTATGGATGGGAACATTTCATAGTGTGTTTGCTAAAATTCTTCGGATTGAGGCAGATAAACTTGGTTACCCCTCTAACTTTACTATTTACGATACTCAGGATTCCCAAAGTGTTATTAGAGCGATTATTAAAGAAATGCATTTAGATAAAGATATCTATAAATACAAAAAAGTGTATTCTCGGATATCTTCTTATAAAAACAGTTTAATTACCGTTAAAGCATATTTTAATAACCCAGAATTAGTAGAAGCAGATGCTATGGCTAAACTTCCTAGAATGGGAGATATTTATAAAGGCTATGTAGATCGATGTTTTAAGGCTGGGGCAATGGATTTTGATGATTTATTGTTAAAAACCAACGAGTTGTTAACTAGATTTCCAGAGGTGTTAGCTAAATATCAAAATAGATTTAGGTACATCTTAGTAGATGAGTATCAAGATACAAATCACAGTCAATATCTTATTGTAAAAGCATTAAGTGATCGATTTCAAAATATTTGTGTAGTAGGAGATGATGCCCAAAGTATTTATGCATTTAGGGGAGCGAATATCAATAATATATTAAATTTTCAAAAAGATTACGAAGGCGTAAAGGTCTTTAGATTAGAACAAAATTACCGATCCACAAAAAACATAGTTAATGCTGCAAACAGTATTATTGAAAAAAATAAAACAAGACTGGATAAGGTAGTTTGGACCGCAAATGATGAGGGTTCAAAAATACTGGTAAATCGGAGTATGACAGATGGGGACGAGGGACGATTTGTTGCCAGTACTATTTTTGAAACGAAGATGAACAATCAGATGGCAAATGGAAATTTTGCTGTTTTATATAGAACTAATGCACAATCTAGAGCAATTGAAGATGCGCTTCGGAAAAAAGATATTCCTTACCGAATTTATGGTGGATTAAGTTTTTACCAACGTAAAGAAATTAAAGATGTACTTTATTATTTGCGTTTGGTTTTAAATCCGAAGGATGAGGAGGCTCTTAAAAGAGTGATTAACTATCCTGCAAGAGGAATTGGGCAAACAACCATAGAAAGGCTTATTGTTGCTGCAAACCAATACAACAGATCTGTATTTGAGGTCATGCAGAATATAGATAAAGTTGAAATAAATATAAATAAAGGAACTAAATCAAAGCTTAGTGACTTTGTGACAATGATTCAAAGCTTTCAGGTTTTGAATGATAGTTTTGATGCTTTTCAGATTACAGAATATGTTTCCAAAAAAAGTGGACTACTAACCGATTTAAAAAAGGACGGTACTCCAGAAGGAATAGCACGTATTGAAAATATTGAGGAACTACTCAATGGTATGCGGGACTTTGTAGAAGAACAAAAAGAAATTGCAGATACCACTGGGTCTCTTGCTGAATTTATGGAAGATGTTGCCCTTGCTACCGATTTAGACAAAGAAACCGATGATGAGGATAAAGTTGCATTAATGACGGTGCATTTGGCAAAAGGCTTGGAGTTTCCACATGTTTTTATTGTAGGGATGGAAGAGGAGCTTTTTCCTAGTGGGATGAGTATGAATACTCGTAGTGAATTAGAAGAAGAACGACGGTTATTTTATGTAGCGGTTACCCGTGCTGAAAAACAAGCTTACCTTACCTATACACAGTCAAGGTATCGCTGGGGAAAATTAATTGATGCAGAACCAAGTCGATTTATCGAAGAAATTGAGGAACAGTATATAGAATATTTAACTCCCATAACAGAACATCGTTATAAACCCTTATTAGATGTTGATATTTTTGATGAGGTAGATAAGAGTAAACTAAGACTTCGAAAGCCTCAATCTGGAACAGCACCCAAAAGTTCATCAGACCCTAATCTTAGAAAATTAAGAAGAATTAAACCTGTAACTAGTTCTGCAGAAAAAAATATTAATTTAAAGGAGTTAAATCTATCTATAGGAACTATGGTAGAGCATGTTCGTTTTGGAAAAGGAAGAATAACAAAAATTGAAGGAGTAGGAGCAGATACTAAAGCAGAAATCAATTTCACAAATGGAGGGCTTAAAAAACTCCTACTGAGATTTGCAAAGTTGAAGGTATTAGAATAAATAATTAGTATTTTTTTATGGCAGAATTAATTAAAATATATGAGGATAATCCAAACCCTAAAGCTATTCGGGAAGTAGTTGAAGTCCTTAAAAAAGGAGGCTTGGTAATTTTTCCTAGTGATACAGTTTATGGCTTAGGTTGTGATATCACAAATAATAAGGCATTAGAGAAAGTAGCCAGAATAAAGGGTGTCAAACTAGAAAAAGCAAATTTTTCTTTTATTTGTGAGGATCTAAGTAATTTATCAGATTATGTTAAACAGATAAATACGCAAACCTTTAAAATATTAAAAAGAGCACTTCCTGGACCTTATACTTTTATTTTACCTGGAAATAATAATTTACCAAAAGTCTTTAAAAAGAAAAAAGAAGTTGGAATTAGAGTTCCAGATAACAACATTGTTTTGGCAATAGTTAAAGAACTAGGGAACCCAATTATTACTACTTCTATAAAAGATGATGATGATATCATCGAATACACAACAGACCCAGGCTTAATACTTGAAAAGTGGGATAAGTTAGTAGATGTTGTTATTGATGGTGGATATGGTGGTAATATTCCTTCAACAGTAATAAACCTTTGCGGTGAGGAACCCGAACTGATAAGAGAAGGTAAAGGAAGTTTAGAAGTATGATAAAGAATAGTATATAAATAAAAAACCCAGCTTTATGCTGGGTTTTTTATTTATATATCTTATTAGTTTTAGTTTCCTTCTTCTGGAACAACCGCTTCACCCTCTGAAAGATTTTTCATTTCATTTTCAATCATTTCATAGAATTGATCAATTTTCGGTAAAATATAGATTTTTGTTCTACGGTTAGTTGATTTGTTTGCAGCACTATCATTAGGTACTAAAGGTACAAATTCACTTCGTCCAGCAGCAATCATTTGAGCAGGATTTGCTCCAAGCTCCACTAGTCTTCTTACAACGGCAGTAGAACGTTTTGCGCTTAAATCCCAGTTGTCAATTAATACACCACTCTTATAAGGGTCGTTATCTGTGTGACCTTCTACTAATGCTTCAAAGTCTGGTTTACCATTGATTACAGTAGCTACTTTTCCAAGAATTTCATTAGCTCTTGAGGATAAGTTGTAGCTTCCGCTTTTAAATAACACTTTGTCACTTAAAGAAATAAACACCACACCTTTTTCAACATTAATCTCAATATCCTCATCATCTAGCCCAACTTCCTTTTTAAGGCTTGTAACTAAGGCAAGAGTTACACTATCTTTTTGTGTTAAGGCGTCTTGTAGTCTTGTGATTTTAAGGTCTTTCTCTTTAAGACTTTCTAAAGTTTTCTCAAGGTTCACCCCTCCTTGTTTTGTAAACATTGCATAATCCTCTTTGTCTTTTTTTAAATCGTTTACTTGTTCTTCTAAAGAAGCAACACGAGCATTAGCTGAAGATTTATCAGCCTCGCAACTATTAAGTTTTACGGTACAAGTATTTAGTAAGTCTTTCGTGTTTTTTTGCTTAGCTTCTAATTCTGCGTATTTTTTGCTAGATACACAAGATGTTAAAAACAAACTAGAACAAGCTACTAGTATTAGGAATTTTTTCATAATTAAATTTAAGTTTAAATGTTATTCAAAATTATTAAAAGAATATATAGTAAAAAAAGTAATGTACTTTTTTTATGAAAATTTTAATTAAGTTCCTTAAAGATACGTTTTTTTCTAATATAATAAGCCCAAACAATAGATTTGATATTATAATATTTTACGGAAGAGGAAAAATCCTTACGCTTTTTTAAAAAGATAGGAATAAGGCCATAAAAACTAAAATGAGCTTGTATAATAGCAAGGGTGTGCTTTGGTTTCCCTTGTAATAAAAATTGAATTCCTGCAATTCCATCCAAGACCAAACGTTTAAAAAGTAAAAACCAAACCTTATACCCTTTTACATTTTTGAGAAGCATTAATAGAGTGTTTCTAAAATTATAAAATGTTTTTTTTGAATTAGCTTTATTAAGCGTAGCCCCGCCAACATGATATACTCTTGAACTCCCAAAATATTTTATAGAACCTCCATTAGACTGTAACCTCCAACAAAGATCAATTTCTTCTTGATGTGTAAAAAAATCTTCATCCAGTCCATTAGCATTCCAAAATGCTTCTTTTTTTATTAAAAGGCAAGCTCCTGTTGCCCAAAAAATATTTATGATGTCATTGTATTGGCCCTTGTCCTTTTCTAAGGTATCAAAAATTCTTCCTCTACAATAAGGGTAGCCTAATTTATCTATAAAACCTCCAGCAGCACCCGCATATTCAAAAAACTCTTTATTTTTAAAATCTAATATTTTTGGTTGAGCAGCAACTAAATTTGTGTCCTTTTTAAATTCTGAAATAATAGGGCTAAGCCAATTTTGAGTAACTTCAACATCACTATTTAATAAAACAAAAATATCTTCGCTAAGGTTTTTTAGAGCATCATTATATCCTTTGGCATAACCCCCGTTAGAAGAATTCTGAATTATAGTAACTTCTGGGAACTTCTCTTTTACAAATGCGACTGAATTATCTGTAGAGGCATTATCTGCCACATAAATAGTTGCTTCCCCTTTAGAAAAATTTATAACAGAAGGTAAAAATTGTTCTAACAATTCTTTTCCATTCCAGTTAAGTATAACAACCGCTACTTTCATTAAAACAAAGTTAGTTTATTAATTTTCATTATTTAGAGAGTAAATGGGTATCTCTTCTAAGAAGATATATTTCTCGTTTTTATAATCCATATTACAGTAAAAATGTTCCAAACCATTAGATACCATTAAATAATTTGCTCGCACTACAAAATTATAACGCGCTATTTGATCAAAAACAGATTGATTAATTTTAATGCTTGGAGCTTTACATTCCACAATAATTTCAATACTTCCGTCGGAATTAAAAACGACAATATCATAGCGTTTAACAGTATCATGAAGCTTTAATTGCTTTTCGACATTGATATGTGATATGGGATATTTTTTTTCAGAAATTAAAAACTGCAGTACATGTTGGCGTACCAATTCTTCAGGAGTTAGGACCACAAACTTTTTTCGGATGATATCAAAAATCAACGTTTTATTTTCGTTACTTTTGAATCTGAAATTGTATTTCGGGAAGTTCAATTGTTGCACCCCGCAATGTAATTCTTTTAAGAATAATATAATATTTACAATTTAAAATAATCAATTTTTTCTGTGCCTTTAGACAAAGCAAGACATATCGTAACAAGTATTAAAAAGGGTGATATTAAACCTATTTACTTTTTAATGGGAGAAGAAGCATATTATATAGATGCAATCTCAAAATATATTGAAGAAACTATTCTTTCTGAAGAAGAAAAAGGCTTTAATCAAACCGTTTTATATGGTAGAGATGTCACAATAAGCGATGTTATAAGTACGGCAAAGCGATTCCCTATGATGGCCGAACGGCAAGTTGTCATTGTAAAAGAAGCACAAGACCTTTCTAGAGGAATAGATAATTTGCTTCCCTATATAGAGAATCCGCAGCCTACAACAGTTTTAGTATTTTGTTATAAATACAAGAAATTAGATAAGCGAAAAAAAATATATAAGGCTATAGATAAAGCGGGAGTATTATTCGAAAGTAAAAAACTTTATGACAATCAGGTACCAGATTGGATTCGAAAAGTACTAGCAGGAAAGAATTATAGCATTTCTCCAAAAGCAGCCCAGATGTTGGTGGAATTTTTAGGAAATGATTTGGGGAAAGTGAATAATGAACTTGAAAAATTGCAACTTATCTGCAAGCCTGAAGAGCAAATCACTGCACAAATAATTGAAGAAAACATTGGTATTAGTAAAGACTTTAATAATTTTGAATTGCAAAATGCCATTAGTAATCGAAACGTGAAAAAGGCATTTGGGATTATTCAATATTTTGCACATAACCCAAAAAACCATCCTTTAGTATTAACGGTATCCTTGTTGTTTAGTTTCTTTTCAAAGGTATTAAAATACCATGCTTTGGCTAATAAATCTCAGGCATCAAAGGTTTTGGGAGTTAATCCATACTTTATAAAGGATTATGAAATTGCTGCTCGTAATTATCCTATGAAAAAAGTGAGTGCTATTATTGCTTCCATTCGTGAAATAGATGTAAAAAGCAAAGGAGTAGGAGCTAGCCTTTCTCAAGGAGATTTATTAAAAGAGTTGTTAGTTAAAGTAATGAATTAATTAGCCTCTTAAAGCTAATCTTCCACTACCTAATAATCCAATTGTACTAAAAGCTAATAGATATAAAATTGCTAATTCTCTAGCCATAATAGGATCTCCTTTATGTACGACTATTATCGCTACCAGCATTAATATAATTGGAGGGATGGTTGCCCAACGAGTTTTAACCCCAATGATAATTAATACGGTACATATAATTTCAGCAAATAATACCAAAAGCAATGTAATTACTGGCCCTAATCCAATAGGATCGGCAAAGTCAATATTTGAAGAAAAAAGAATTTCAATCTTTTGAATTCCATGAACTAATAACATTGCTGAAAAACCTACACGTAATATTAATAATCCTAAACTGTAACTGGTTGATGTACTCATTGTTTTAAAATTGGTTTGTTGAAAATAAATGTACTAAATATTTTCTAATCATTCCATATTAAATCGATGGATATTAATATTTGGAAAATTAGATTTAGTGTTGAAATGAAACTCTAAAATATCTTCAATTAAATGTATTTTTGTAAAAACGAATATTATATGCCGAAAATTAACGCTTGGGTTTCAGCAGCTCGATTACGAACTCTACCATTATCGATTTCTGGAATAATAGTAGGTTCCTCATTAGGTGCTTTTGAACCTTTTTGGAAAACTTCCATTTTTTGGTTAGCAATAATTACCACCATAGGATTCCAAGTCTTGTCAAATTTTGCAAACGATTATGGAGACGGGATTAAGGGAACGGATGAAGATAGAGTTGGAGAAAAACGCTTAGTTGCATCTGGAGTAATTTCTCCAAATCAAATGAAGCAAGCAATGATTCTAACAGCTATTATTACGATCTTTATTGCGATATTATTAATTTATGGGGCTTTTGGGAAAGATCATTTTTTATTTTCACTTTTGTTTTTTGGATTGGGTATAGCTTCCATTATTGCAGCAATAAAATATACAGTTGGAAAAAAAGCCTATGGGTATTCAGGTTTTGGAGATGTTTTTGTGTTTCTATTTTTTGGATTATTAAGTGTACTTGGAAGTTATTTTCTTTTTACAAAAAACTTGAATTGGCAATTGCTTTTGCCTGCAAGCACGATAGGACTTTTAAGCGTAGCTGTTCTTAACCTTAATAATATGCGCGATAGACAAAATGATAAGGATCACAATAAAAAAACGTTAGTAGTTATTTTAGGGGTTTCTAAAGCGAAAATATACCATTATGCTTTGTTGGTGTTAGCTATGTTTTCTGCTTTATTATTTACGGCAACTAACTTTCAAAGCCCAATACAGTTTATTTATATCATAGCTTTTATACCGATATTACTCAATATTAAAACCGTATATTTAAATAAAGAATCCAAACTATTAGACAGCGAATTAAAAAAAGTGGCATTGAGTACGTTTTTGTTTGCCTTGTTGTTTAGTTTGTTTTAATCGAATAGTAATCTGTATCCTTAGATACATCTCAAAGAAAATTGAGATACTCAGGGTGCAAAATTAAGGTTATTGAGTGTTTCGAAGAATGAGAAATTTATCGAAATGACAACAATAAAAAAATATTATTAATCATGAAAATTACATTTTACGGACAAAATAGTTTAGCAATAGATATTTACGGAACACATATCATAGTAGATCCTTTTATTTCTGGGAACCCATTATCTAAAGATAAAGTGGATGTTCTATCTCTTAAAGCAGATTACATTTTGCTTACCCATGCCCATGAGGATCATATTTTGGATGCCGAAGCTATCGCTAAAAATACTGGAGCAAAGATTGTGAGTAACTATGAAATTTCTATGCATTATCAAACCAAGGGCTTTGAAGTTCATCCAATGAACCATGGAGGTAATTGGAAATTCGATTTCGGAAATGTAAAATATGTAAATGCTGTGCATACCAGTTCTTTTCCTGATGGTAGTTATGGTGGACAACCTGGAGGCTTTGTGATTGAAGGGGAGCATAAAAACATATATATTGCTGGAGATACAGCATTGACCATGGATATGAAATTAATTCCCTTGAGTACAAAACTGGATCTTGCTATTTTACCCATTGGGGATAATTTTACTATGGGAATTGAAGATGCTATAATCGCTAGTGATTTTGTAGAATGTGAAAAAGTATTGGGGGTTCATTATGATACTTTCGGGTATATTGAAATAGAACATGAAACTGCAAAGAAAAAATTCTATGATGCTGGAAAAGATTTAATGTTGTTGAGAATAGGAGAATCTATAGAACTTTAAAATGCCTCTCGCAAAGCCGCAAAGTTGCAAAGAAAAAACTTAGCGACTTTGCGCCTTTGCGAGAAAACAATACAAAATGATAAAAGCAAGTTTCAAAAAATACACACTTCAATTTAAAACTCCTAGTGGAACCTCTAGAGGGATTTTAAAAACTAAAGACTCTTATTTTTTAATTCTAAAAGATTCAGGAAAATTTGGAATAGGAGAGTGCGGAATCTTTAGAGGGTTAAGTATTGATGATCGTCCAGATTATGAAGATAAATTAGCATTGGTTTGTGATAATGTTCAAAAAGGAGAACAAGAATTATATAGGGTATTAGAAGAGTTTCCTTCCATACAAATTGGAGTTGAAACTGCTTTTAGGTCATTGAAAGCAAAGGATCCTTTTCATATTTATCCTTCAAAATTCACTAATGGAAAAAGTGCAATTCCTATAAATGGTTTGGTATGGATGGGAGAAGCCTCTTTTATGAAATCACAAATTTCAGAAAAACTAAAGCAAGGATTTACTTGTATTAAAATGAAGATTGGTGCTATAGATTTTAAATCTGAATTGGATTTATTAAAATCAATACGAAAAGAGTTTTCTGTTACAGATATCGAATTAAGAGTAGATGCTAATGGAGCATTTTCAAGTTCAGAAGCATTAGAGAAATTAAAATACCTTTCAGATTTAGACATTCATTCTATCGAGCAACCTATTAAACAGGGGCAATGGCAAGAAATGGCTCGACTTTGTGAGGATACTCCTTTACCAATAGCATTGGATGAAGAATTAATTGGGGTATTTTCAGAAGAGAAAAAGAAAAAGCTTATAGAAACAATACAACCACAATACATTATATTAAAACCAAGTTTAATAGGTGGGTTTCAAGGAAGTGACTCTTGGATATCTCTATCAGAAAAAATGGGAATAGGTTGGTGGATTACTTCGGCATTGGAAAGTAATATTGGCTTAAACGCTATCGCACAGTATGCATTTTCAAAGAATAGTTTATTGCCACAAGGTTTAGGGACAGGAAGTTTGTTTACAAATAATATGGATTCCCCTTTGGAGGTTTGTAAGGGAAAGTTACAATACAATACTAATTTAAAGTGGAATCTAAAAAACATAATAATTCAATAATTTAAATATCTATGTATATATCACAAGCTTTTAAATTTAAACATGATGCCTGGCGTTATTTAGTCGGAGTTTTTATTATTTTTATGATTGGCTGGCAATTAATAGGAGCAATCCCTTTTACAATTGTTTCTTATTTTCAAGCAGAAAGTTTAACGGAATTTATGGAGGCTGCTGAAACTGCATTTGCTTCTTTATATCCGCCAAAAAGCAATCTCTATCTATTATTAATGCTAACTACCTTTTTAGGAGGTATTGCTGCATTATTATTCACTATTAAATTTTTGCACCAACAAACCTTATTACAGTTAACTACTTCTAGAAAAAAAATGGATTGGAACCGTTTTTTCTTTGGATTTGGATTAATTGCTTTACTTACCATTGGGATGACCATATTAGATTTTAATAGCAACCCTGAAAATTATGAAGTTCAATTTGAAATGGTTCCCTTTTTAATCATGTTTGTGATCGTGATTATTTTTATTCCTTTGCAAACCAGTTTTGAAGAGTATTTTTTTAGGGGGTATTTGATGCAAGGTATTGGTATAGCAGCGGGTAATAAATGGTTACCTTTAATAATTACTTCTGTGATTTTTGGAGGTTTGCATATGTTTAATCCAGAGGTTGAGAAACTTGGAAACATTGTAATGGTTTACTATATCGGTACTGGTTTTTTCCTTGGAATCATTACACTAATGGATGAAGGTTTGGAGTTAGCATTAGGATTTCATGCTGCTACTAATCTTGTTATTGCTTTATTAGTAACCTCAGATTGGACGGTTTTCCAAACCAATTCAATTTTATTAGACCTTTCAGATCCTTCAACGGGTTATGAGGTTTTAGTTCCTGTTTTGGTTTTATATCCAAGTTTATTAGCAATTATGGCATGGAAATATAAATGGACAAATTGGAAGGAAAAGCTTTTCGGAAAAGTGCTTCCTCCAGCAAAGCCTTTAATTATTGAAGAATAAATAAATTTATTTTGAAAACTCCTTGGAAATATATTCACCCTTCTTTTAAACTTAATGGTTTACCATATCAGTCTGATGGCTTGTATGAAATCGCTAAGGATTTAATAAATTCGGGAGCACATTACGAAATTAGTATTGGAAAGTTTATTCAAGAATGGCTAGGCAGTAATGAGGCTGTATTGGTTAGGACTTCAGGATCTACGGGAACAGCTAAAGATATAGAGCTTTCAAAACACAAAATGATTAACAGTGCAAAAGCAACAGGCACCTTTTTTAAACTAGCAGAAAACACCTCTGCATTATTGTGTTTGCCCGCTAATTATATTGCAGGAAAAATGATGTTAGTTAGAGCGATGACATTAGGATGGGACCTTCATATTGTGGCTCCAGAGAAAGATGCAATTACCCAATATGATAACGATTATGATTTTGTTGCTATGGTACCCTATCAAGTACACTACTCCATAAATTCTTTAAATAAAATTAAAAAACTCATCATTGGTGGTGGCTCCATTTCTAAAGAATTAAATGATCAATTGCAAGAGGTCGATACTGAGGTCTTCGCAACCTATGGTATGACAGAAACCATCACGCATATTGCAGTAAGAAGAATTAATGGTTTGGCGAAAACAATGGATTATACTGCATTGCCAGATGTTAAATTCTCTGTAGATGATAGAAACTGTTTAACTATTGAAGCGCCAGAAGTTTCAGAGATTTTGCTGCATACCAATGATGTGGTACGACTGATTTCCCCTACTTCATTTGAATATTTAGGAAGAATAGACAATGTTGTTAATAGTGGCGGTGTTAAGCTTTTTCCAGAACAGATAGAAGCAAAAATAGCTACCTTTATAGATCGGCCTTTTATCATAGCTTCTGAAAAAAATGATGCTTTGGGAGAACAATTGATCTTAATTTTGGAAGAAGATGCTAGCAAAGA
This sequence comes from uncultured Flavobacteriales bacterium, assembly GCA_913058295.1. GTDB lineage: Bacteria > Bacteroidota > Bacteroidia > Flavobacteriales > Flavobacteriaceae > Marifrigoribacter. The sequence continues at coordinate 71,271 of CAJXRD010000006.1, forward strand.
AAAACCCAATTTCAATCAAGTCTTTTCAGTCTTAACAAGCTATGAACGCCCAAAAAAAATATATTCATTTTCAAAATTTCCATTTACGGAGACAGGAAAGATAAAAAGGAATGAAATATTAAATTCACTGCAGAATTATAAAAAATAGTTTTTTATAAGTAAACTCATTTCGTTACATTGGGATACCTTAAATATCTGTGATGAAATATATATACTTCTTATTTTTTTTATTTTCTATAACACTATCTGCACAAGTGCTTTCTGAAAGAGAAAGAGCGCTTTTAAAAGACGAAATTTTGGCAGATCGTTTAGACAATCTATTACCACAATTAATGGATAGAAGTGAGATGGATATGTGGATCCTTATTTCTAGAGAGTATAATGAAGATCCTGTGATGCGAACGATGTTACCTGCAGAATGGTTAAATGCAAGAAGAAGAACCATTATCGTGTTTTATAGAAATAAAGAAGAAAATACTTTTGAGAAATTAGCGGTTGCAAGGTATGATATTGGAAAAAATATAACTTCAGCTTGGAATAAAGAAGAAGAACCCGACCAATGGAAAGCGTTGGTTGAAATTATTAAAAATAGAAATCCAAAAAAGATAGGAATTAATGTTTCTGAAAACTTTGGAATTGCAGATGGATTGGTTCAAACAGATTTTTTAGAATTTAAAAATGCATTACCTCAAGCTTATATTGATAAATTGGTTTCAGCTGAAAATCTTTCTGTAGCTTGGATCGAAACAAGATCTCAAAAAGAAATGGAATTATATCCAACACTTGTAAAAATAACTCACGATATTATAGATGAAGCATTTTCTAGTAAAGTGATAAGTCCAGGAAAAACTACAACGGACGATGTGGTTTGGTGGATGCGTCAAAAAGTAACGGATATGGGCTTAGAAACTTGGTTTCATCCTACCATAGATGTTCAAAGAAATAATGAAGAATTAAAAAGCCATATCCATTCCTTTTCAAAAGGCGAGGAGGAAAAGCTGATTATTCCGGGGGATTTATTGCATTGTGATTTCGGAATCACTTATATAGGTTTAAATACCGATTGTCAGCAACATGCCTATGTTTTAAAAGAAAATGAAGTTGAGGTCCCAGAATTTCTTTCGGAAGCATTTAAAAAAGGAAATCGAGTTCAGGATATATTCACTAGTAATTTTGAAAAAGGACAAACTGGCAATCAAATACTTTTAAAATCCTTGGAAGAAGCAAAGGAGGAAGGATTGAGACCTTCCATTTATACACATCCTTTAGGGGTTTATGGTCATAGTGCTGGTCCAACTATTGGTATGTGGGATTCTCAAGGGGGAGTGTCTGGATCGGGAGATTATCCTTTGTATTATAATACTGTTTATGCTATTGAGCTAAACGCCACCGTTGAAATTAAAGAATGGAAAAAAGACATTCGTATTATGTTAGAAGAAGATGGTTTTTACGGAGAAAACGGATTTCAATATATAAATGAAAGACAAGAAGAAATTAAAAAGATTATTCATTAATCTTCTTTCTATTTCCACTTATATTTTTTTGTTTTTCACATTTCCATTTTCATATAATAGTCAACAGAGTTTTTTCCAGATCCATAAAAGAGGAAAAATATGCATAACAATAATACAATACTAGATATTAGAAGATTTGTAGTATTCATTTCGCCTAAAAAGTTGATTAAAACGGCTCCTATTAAAATAGGTAACTGAGCAATAATGGCCCAACGGGTTAATAAGCCAAAAAAGATTAAAATTCCACCCATTAAATGTGCAGGAGCTACATAATGTATGGTTAGCACACTACCAGCTAAATTTTTTAATGGCTCTATTAAACCAATAAGAATTTCACTATTTGTAATAAAATCAATACCCTTATAAAAAAGAAATGCCCCTAATGCAATACGTAATAAATCTAGTGGATAATAAGTATGGGCATTAGCCCACTTGTTTAATGACTTAATGATTCCCATGGCTAAATATATTTTAAATATTCACCCTAAGTTACTAAAAATTAATGAAATAAAGAAATTACACTTGTATCACACCCATGTTAAATGGTTTTTCGATAGGGGCATGATTTGCAGCTTCTATTCCCATAGATATCCAAGTTCTGGTATCTAAAGGATCTATTACAGCATCTGTCCATATTCTGGAAGCTGCATAATAAGGAGATATTTGTTCATCGTAACGCGCTTTGATTTTATCGAACAATTCTTTTTCAACTTCTGGAGTAATCTCTTTTCCTTGTTTCTTCAAAGAAGCGGTTTCAATTTGTAACAATACTTTTGCAGCACTATTACCACTCATAACTGCTAGATTAGCACTTGGCCAAGCAACAATTAAACGTGGATCGTATGCTTTACCACACATAGCGTAATTTCCAGCTCCGTAAGAGTTTCCTATAACAATAGTAAATTTTGGCACTATACTATTGCTCACTGCATTTACCATTTTGGCACCATCTTTAATAATTCCACCATGCTCACTTTTACTACCTACCATAAATCCGGTAACATCTTGTAAAAACACCAATGGAATTTTTTTCTGATTGCAATTAGCAATAAAACGAGTAGCTTTATCTGCACTATCACTATAGATTACACCACCAAATTGCATTTCCCCTTTTTTGTTCTTTACTAAGGTTCTTTGGTTAGCAACAATTCCAACAGCCCAACCATCGATTCTGGCATATCCAGTAAGGATGGTTTTTCCATAGTCTTTTTTATATTCTTCAAACTCAGATTTATCCACCAATCGTTTGATAATCTCACGCATATCGTATTTATCGGCTCTGGATCTAGGGAGAATTCCAAAAATATCTTGAGGGTTTTCAGCAGGTTTTACTGGCTTTTCACGATTAAATCCAGCTTTTTTATAATCTCCAATTTTAGAAAAGATATTCCTTATTTTATCTAAAGCATCTTTATCATCCTTTGCTTTATAGTCGGTAACCCCACTAATTTCACAATGGGTAGTAGCGCCTCCTAAAGTTTCATTATCTATAGATTCTCCAATTGCAGCTTTGACTAAATAACTTCCAGCTAAGAAAATACTTCCTGTTTTATCCACAATTAAAGCCTCGTCGCTCATTATAGGGAGGTAAGCACCACCTGCAACACAAGATCCCATAATTGCAGATATTTGGGTAATCCCCATACTGCTCATAATGGCATTGTTTCTAAAGATTCTTCCAAAATGTTCTTTGTCTGGAAAAATTTCATCTTGTAAGGGTAAATAAACACCAGCACTATCTACTAAATAAATGATGGGCAATTTATTTTCAATAGAAATTTCCTGAGCTCTAAGATTCTTTTTAGCAGTAATAGGAAACCATGCACCTGCCTTTACAGTCGCGTCATTTGCAACAATTACACATTGTTTTCCACTTACGTAGCCAATAACAACCACCACACCACCACTAGGGCAACCTCCATGTTCTTCGTACATTCCTTCTCCTGTAAATGCCCCAATTTCAATGCTTTTAGATTTTGGATCTAGGATATATTCTATACGTTCTCTAGCGGTTAGTTTGCCTTTGGCATGATGCTTTTCAATTCTACTTTTCCCACCACCTAATTTTACTTTGGTAAGCTTTCTTCGTAAATCTGAAACTAATAATTTATTGTGATCTTCGTTTTTGTTGAAGGTTAAATCCATTGCTATTATTTGCTTGGGGCTAAAATACAAAACTTTCATTTCTAAATTTTAAAATATAAAATGGAATATAATACACCATGGAAATATATTCCTAGGAATACATAATTATTTGTTATACATTTGTACTCGAATTAAAATTACAATTATGAAACGTAACAAAATAATTTACTATGTATCAACAGGATTATTAAGTCTGTTGTTATTGTTTTCTGCAGGGATGTATATTTTTGATCATGAAACGGTAGTGGGAATGTTTACAAATTTTGGATATCCGACATACATCATATATCCTTATGCAATAGCCAAATTACTTGGAATTTTCGCATTGTGGATTCCTAATTTTGATAAGCTAAAAGAGTGGGCATATGCTGGCTTTTTCTTTGCATTTATGTTTGCTTTTTTCGCTCATTTTATGATAGGAGATGGAGAGCAAATGGGAGCATTAATAGCGATGATTCTTTTAGTAGTATCCTATATATTTAATAAAAAAATATAATAATTTATGAAAAAAATAATAGCCTTTGCAGGGAGTAATAGTAAATACTCCATCAATAAACAATTAGTAACTTATGTGGCAAGCCACATAAAAACTATCGATAGTCAAGTTTTAGATTTAAATGATTTTGAACTTCCTTTATATGGAATCGATTATGAAATAGAACACGGGGTTCCAGATAATGCTCAGAAATTTTTAGACTTGATAAAATCTTCCGATGGTATTGTTTTGTCTTTAGCGGAACATAATGGAAATTATAGCGCAGCTTTTAAAAACATTTTCGATTGGATGTCTAGATTAGATGGGAAAGTATGGAATAATAAGCCTATGTTTTTAATGGCTAGCTCACCAGGAGGAAGAGGAGGAGCTACCGTTTTAGAGATTGCAAAGAACAGCTTCCCGAGAATGGGAGCCACTATTGTTGCAGACTTTTCATTGCCATCTTTCCAAAATAATTTTTCTGAAAAAGAATTATTGGATACAGATTTGAATGATAAAATGAACATTGAAATTAATAAGTTTGAAGAAGCAATTCAATAAATAAAAGGATGGGAGATATTTCAAAAGATATAAAAACAACCTTTCCTAATACTAAAGTGAAAGCATTATTGAATATAATTTATACTGCCAATTGGATTAGTAGTATTCAGAATGAGTTTTTTAAACCTTTTGGAATATCACCACAGCAATTTAATATTTTAAGAATCCTAAGAGGTGCAGGAAAGCCGATTAGTGTTCAAAGTATTAAGGATAGAATGTTGGAGAGAGCACCAAATGCAACGCGTTTAATGGATAAGTTATGTGCAAAGGAATTAATAAATAGAGTTCCCTGTCCTGAAGATAGACGGGTAGTACATATAGAAATCACAAAGAAAGGATTGCAATTATTAAAGGAGATTGATGCAACTTTTAAAGATGATTTATTACACAAATTATCTAATGAAGAAGCTTCAGAATTGAGTGACCTATTGGATAAAATAAGATAGGTTTTTTATAAAAATAGTTTCCATGGAAACTAAAATTAATATAGTTATGAAATTAAATACAATAAAAAATGTGGGCAGAAGTGATTTTGTGAATATGGGTCCCATAAAATTGAGACAGCCATTACCCACACAAGAAATAGATATGGTGGATCCATTTATATTATTACATCATTATGGGCCTTATGAGATAGATGAAGATAATAACCCTTTTGATTTGGGGCCACATCCACATCGTGGATTTGAACCCATCACCTTTTTAATTCAAGGGGAGCAATTGCATAGGGATTCTTTAAACAACGAAAGTCTGGTAAAGGAAGGCGATGTACAATGGACAACAGCCGGAAGAGGAATTATACATGCGGAAGGGCCTTCAAAAGATTTTGTAAAAAGAGGAGGAACGCTTGAAGGGATTCAGTTATGGTTAAATTTACCTGCTGATAAAAAGATGATGCCTGCTAATTATCAGCATGCAAAAAACGAAGATTTTAACGTAGTCCCTTCCGAAGATAAGAAGGTGAATATTAAAATAATAGCAGGTAGTCTGAATGAAATTTATGGTAAAATTTCAACCCAAACATCTGTAAATGCATTTATGATCAACATGGAAGAAGGTGGTTATTATGAGTTAAGTACTCCAAAGAATCATCAATCCATGTTGTATCTTTTAGATGGAGATGTTGCCATAAACGACACTATCGATTTAAAGAAGGATGAAAATCAATTCATTCAATTTAATAAAGATGGAGATGGTTTTTCAATAGAAGCAAAAGCAAAAAGTCAATTGCTTTTTTTATCTGGAGAGCCTTTTAATGAAAAGGTAAAAAGTTGGGGACCCTATGTTATGAATACCCAAACAGAAATAATGGAGGCAATGAGAGATTACCAAGATGGTAAAATGGGATTTCTTCCAGCCTAGTAATAAAGCATCCTTTTGGATGCTTTTTTTATTTAAAAACCCGATATTTGCTCCTCAATAAAAACGATGCTCCCGAATATTCTTGGGTAGTATCTTTGAAATAAAATGGATTATGGGAATGAATAAAAATACAGTACTAGCCTGGGCTACCTTTATAATGATACTTATGGGACTAATATTAATTGGTTTAGGAGCATTTAGATACGATGATGTTGCTGGTTGGGGTTTTGCAACAGTAGGGATTGGTTTTTTCGCTATTGCATGGGTATTTAATGCCCTTAAAGGAAGAGTGTAAATACTCTTTTTCTTTCATTTTTAATTTCTTCTATTTTTAAACTTTTTAATTTATAATTATGTCCGACGATAAAAAAGTAATTTTCTCCATGTCTGGAGTAACCAAAGCATATCAAAATTCACAAACTCCTGTTTTAAAAAATATTTATTTAAGCTTTTTTTACGGAGCTAAAATTGGAATTTTAGGTCTTAATGGATCTGGGAAATCTACGCTTCTTAAGATAATAGCAGGAGTGGAAACTAACTTCCAAGGAGATGTTGTTTTTGCAGATGGTTACAAAGTTGGTTATTTAGAACAAGAACCAAAATTAGACGAAACTAAAACGGTAATTGAAATTGTAAAAGAAGGAGTTCAAGATGTAGTAGATATTTTAGATGAATACAATAAAATAAACGATATGTTTGGCTTGCCTGAAGTTTATGAGAATCCAGATAAAATGGAAGAGCTCATGAACAAACAAGCAAAGCTTCAAGATGAGATTGATGCCAATAATGCCTGGGAACTAGATACAAAACTAGAAATCGCAATGGATGCTTTACGTACACCGGAAGGAGATACTCCGATAAGCGTTTTATCTGGAGGGGAACGTAGAAGAGTTGCTTTATGTAGATTATTATTACAAGAACCAGAAGTACTATTATTAGATGAGCCTACCAATCACTTGGATGCGGAAAGTGTTCATTGGTTAGAGCATCACCTTTCTCAATATAAAGGAACTGTAATTGCGGTAACTCACGATAGATACTTTTTGGATAATGTTGCTGGTTGGATTTTGGAATTGGATAGAGGAGAAGGAATTCCTTGGAAAGGGAATTATTCTTCTTGGTTAGATCAAAAATCGACTCGAATGGCTAAAGAAAGCAAAACTGCTTCTAAACGTCAAAAAACATTAGAACGAGAATTAGAATGGGTACGACAAGGAGCAAAAGGACGTCAGACCAAACAAAAAGCACGTTTAAAGAATTATGACAAACTTTTAAGTCAAGATCAAAAACAATTGGATGAAAAATTAGAAATCTATATTCCAAATGGACCTCGTCTAGGAACCAATGTGATAGAATCTAGTGGGGTTTCCAAAGCATTTGGGGATAAACTTTTGTATGAAGATTTAAACTTTAATCTACCTCAAGCTGGTATAGTTGGAATTATTGGTCCAAACGGTGCTGGTAAAACAACGATTTTTAAAATGATTATGGGAGAAGGTGCTCCAGACAAAGGAGAATTTTTAGTAGGAGAAACTGCAAAAATCGCTTATGTGGATCAAGCACATTCAAATATTAATCTTGATAAATCTATTTGGGAGAACTTTAGTGATGGCCAAGAATTAGTGATGATGGGAGGGAAGCAAGTAAATTCTAGAGCTTACTTAAGCCGATTTAATTTTGGAGGTTCCGAACAAAACAAAAAAGTTTCTATGCTATCTGGTGGAGAAAGAAACCGATTGCATTTAGCGATGACTCTTAAAGAAGAAGGAAATGTTTTGTTATTGGATGAGCCTACAAACGATTTAGATGTAAATACGCTAAGGGCTTTAGAAGAAGGTTTAGAAAACTTTGCAGGATGTGCTGTTGTTATTTCTCACGACAGGTGGTTTTTAGATAGAGTATGTACACATATTCTTGCTTTTGAGGGAGATAGTCAAGTGTATTTCTTTGAAGGAGGATTTAGTGATTATGAAGAGAATAAGAAAAAACGTTTAGGTGGAGATTTAATGCCGAAGCGAATTAAATATAAAAAGTTGATTCGTTAAAATAGAAAAGAGAATATAGACCGCTTACTTCGACAGGCTCAGCACAAGTCGCTGTTAGAACAAAGACTTGTGTTTTTTAGAATTTATCTTTTTTACAAAAATAAATATTTCTACATTAAATAATAAAAATGAAAGTTGAAGGGATAAAAGTAATTGCATTTGACGCCGATGATACTTTATGGGTAAACGAGCCATATTTTAGAGAGGCAGAGGAAGAGTTTTGTGAGCTTTTAAAAGGATTTATGTCCAAAGAAGAAAGTCATAAGATTCTTTTTGAAATTGAAATGAAAAACCTCCCTACTTACGGTTATGGTATCAAGCCTTTTGCATTATCCTTAATTGAAGCAGCAATATTAGTTTCTAAACAAGAAGTACCAATTTCGATAGTTTCAGAATTAATTGCCATTGGTAAAAGAATGCTTCACATGCCTATTGAGTTGATCGATGGTATTGAAGATACTTTAAAAGAGCTTTCCCAAAACTACCGATTGGTAGTAGCAACCAAAGGAGATTTATTAGACCAAGAACGAAAACTAATAAAATCTGGGCTAGAAGGTTATTTTCATCATATTGAGGTAATGAGCGATAAAACACCAATGCAATACAAAAAGCTAATTAAGCATTTAGATTGTAATCCTACAGAGTTTTTAATGATAGGGAATTCTATGAAGTCGGATATACTTCCAGTTTTAGATATTGGGGCTTATGCTATTTATATCCCATTTCATACCACTTGGGCACATGAAATGGTTAGCGATGAGGTGGTTAATTCTAACTTTAAAGAATTAGAGCTAGCTTCAGAATTACTAAATCTTTTATAATCCAATTAAATAAAAATATTATGTTGAATTTTTTTCAAAGATTAGGACTTGTTTTAGTTGCTTTATTAATCAATATTAATACATCAGCACAAGAAAAAACTAAATTTAGTTCCTTAGATGTTTTTCAATTAGAATATGCTGGTGATCCCCAAATATCCCCAGATGGTTCCACGATAATTTACAGAAGAACTGGTTTTGATATTATGAAAGATCGGTCAAAAGGAAATCTTTGGACCGTTTCTACTGATGGAAAAAATCATCATAAGCTTACGAGTAGAGAATCTAATGAAAGTCAAGCAAAATGGTCTCCCTCAGGAGATCGAATTGCATTTATTAGCAGTTCAGAAAACGGATCTGAAATTTACTTGTACTGGGTAGATTCTAAAGTTACAGCAAAGTTAACTCAGTTGGAAAATAGTCCTTCTTCAATAAGCTGGTCTCCCGATGGAAAACAGTTAGCATTTTCAATGAAAGTAAATGCTAAAGCACCTGTTATTGCAAAAATGCCTGCAAAACCAAAAGGAGCAAAATGGGCTGCTGCTCCAAGAATAACAGATCGACTAAAGCATGAAGCAGATGGGAGAGGATATCTTAAACCTGGATTCTCTCACATATTTGTAATTTCTTCAGAAGGTGGTTCTCCTAGACAGTTAACTAAAGAAGACTATAACCACAGAGGGTCACTTTCCTGGTCACCGAATGGCGAAGAAATATTTTTTTCCGGTAATCTTACTGAAAACTGGGAATATGATTTTAGAAATTCTGAAGTGTATTCAGTAAATCTACAAAATCAAAAAATTAAAACATATACTAGTCAAAACGGACCCGATCATCGACCTTCTGTTTCTCCAAATGGCAAGTATATTTCTTATTTAGGTTATAAGGATAAAGTGCAAACCTATCAAGTAGCTCAACTAACCATAATGGATATAGATGGTGAGAATAAGAAAGTAATTACCAGTAACTTAGACAGAAGTGTGAAAAATGCTGTTTGGTCTAAGGATAGTAAAGGGCTTTATATTTTATTTGAAGATAAAGGAAAAACCAATATTGCTTTTATAGATTTAAATGGTGAAATAACTAATATCACTGATGTAGTTGGTGGAACAAGTATAGGAAGACCTTATGCTAGTGGTAGTTATTCCGTTTCTGAAAATGGAGAAATTGCCTTTACTTACGCAGCTTCTAATCGCCCAGCTGAGCTTGGAGTCACTTCCTTAAAATCTAAAGAAGTAGCTGTTTTAACTCAATTAAATTCAGATTTATTGGATTATCGTTCTTTAGGCGAAGTGGAAGAAATTTGGTACAAGTCCACTGTAGATAATAGAGACATTCAAGGATGGATTGTTTACCCTTATAATTTTGATGAAAACAAAAAATATCCAATCATTATTGAAAACCATGGAGGTCCTATATTAAACTATACCGCTAATTTTTCAGCTGAAATACAACTGTATGCAGCAGCGGGTTATATCGTTTTTTATCCTAATCCTAGGGGTAGCACAAGTTACGGTGAGGAATTTGGAAATTTATTATATAACAATTATCCAGGGGAAGATTATAACGATGTTATGGATGGTTTGGATGCTGTGATTAAGAAAGGAAATGTAGATGAAGATCTTCTATTTGTAACAGGAGGAAGTGCTGGTGGAATTATGACCGCATGGATGATTGGTAAAACCAATCGCTTTAAAGCGGCTGTTGTTGCTAAGCCAGTTATGAACTGGATCAGTAAGACTCTAACGGCTGATAATTATTATGGATACGCTAATTCTCGCTATCCAGGTCAGCCTTGGGAGAACTTTGAAAACTATTGGAAATTTTCACCCATCTCTTTGGTAGGTGATGTAGAAACACCAACCATGGTTATGGTTGGTATGAATGACTTAAGAACACCTCCAAGTGAAGCAAAACAATTATATCATGCTTTAAAACTTAGAAAAATTGAAACAGTTTTAGTAGAAATACCAGAAGCATCTCACGGAATCGCCTCGAGACCGAGTAATTTAATAACTAAAATTGCGCATACCATAGCTTGGTTTGAAAAGTATAAATAGAAAAATGATTGTTCAATAAACTATTGAAATACCACCTTTTTCGAAACTGTCTGCGATCCAGATTGAATACATACAAAATAGACTCCTGTAGAAATTCTTTCTCTAGAAAATGTCATTTTAGAATCCTCTCCTAGATTACCTTGATACAATGTTTTCAATTCTTTACCAGTAATATCATAAAGTTTGATCACACCTTCCGAAGAGATATTGTGATCTATTGTAAATACAGTTTGTACAGGATTAGGATAAATTAAAACTGCTTCAGAAGTAAAGAAATTATCTTCAGTATTTAAAATAAGACCGCTTAGATCATAGTTATGTAAGGATCTTCCAAAAGTACCAGCATATAGCATATTAGTTGGTTCATGTAATTTAAGATCTCTTATTATGGTTAAAGGAAGTTCATTTCCAAGTATATTCCATGTACCGCCATCGTTTTCAGAATACCAAACATTTAGGTCGGTTGCTAAAAATATATATTCTTCAGAAGAATGCAAAATAATATCATTAACAGGAATGCTTGGCAAGTTGGAAGAGATATCTACCCAATTTTGACCAGCATCTATAGTTTTATAAACATGTGGAGTATAATCTAAAACACCGAATCCTGAAAAAGTTGCATATAAAACTTCATCATTACTAGGAGAGATGGCAAGTGAAGTTATATATCTGTCTGGCAAATCATCACTAATATTTTCCCAAGTAATACCAGCATCAAAAGTTACATTTAAATTACCATCATCACTACCCGTATAAATAACATCTAGGTTGTTATAGGATGCTGCAATAGCGGTTAATGTTCCGTATGCCAACGAACCGCTTGGGTGCTGACCATTGGTAAGATCGGGACTAATAGCAGTCCAAAGAGCTGCATGAGTAGAAGAATACAATTTATTTGCGCCATAATACACGATTTCTGTATTAAATGGAGAAATGATTACTGGGGTATTCCAATTGGTTCTGTCATAATCCAAACCACTTGTAGCACCAGAAAAAGAAGCTCCTCCATTAACTGATCTGCCTAAATTTCCCCATTGAGACTCTACATAGATATAGTTATTATCTTCTGAATCTACATTTACATGAAAACCATCTCCACCCCAAACAGAGTTCCAATCGTTTGTCCCTGCAGTTATTGTTCTAATGGTATTATTATCTTGTGTACCTCCATACAATCTTTCCGGTTGTGTTTGGTCTACTTCAATATTATAAAACTGAGTGATGGGTAGATTCTCAAAATGAAACCAAGAAGAACCTCCATTTTCAGATAAATATGCTCCACCGTCATTTCCAGCTAATATAAAGTCATTGTTATTTCTAGAATATTCTAAAGCATGATGGTCTACGTGCATTCCTGAAACCGTTTGCCAGTTGTCACCACTATTAGTCGTCTTAGCAATACCTTGACCAAGAATATAAACTTCCTCAGAATCTTCGGGATTGATTCTAATATTTCCAAAATACCAACCAAATTGTGAGTCAATTCCTAATAAGTCGTCTAGAGTAACCAATATCCAATTGGTGCCATTATCGACAGATTTATAAAGTCCACTAAATTCATTGGTAATTTCGTTGTTAGTATAGCGAGCATAAACAATGGAAGGGTTTGATTCTGATATAGCTATTCCAATTCTACCTGTTTGTAAATCAGGAGCAGGTAAACCATTAATAGCGCCTAGTTCTACCCAAGTATCTCCACCATCTAAAGATCTATGAATTGCTGAGGTTACCCCACCATAAGATCGTTGCCAAGGTTTACGGGTACGTTCCCACATAGAAGCAAAAATAATATCGGTATCATTATAATTAATTGCAACATCTATTGCTGCAGTAGAATCGGTTACAAATAATACTTGTTCCCAATCATCCCCTCCGTTGGTAGTTCTATAAACACCTCTTTCTGAATTATAACCATAAAGCTTTCCTGTAGCCGCCACAAAAACTCTATCAGGATCTGAAGGATCAACAACGATACGCCCAATATGATTACTTTCTGGTAATCCTTTATGAGTCCAGTTTTCTCCAGCATCATTAGATCGATATATTCCATTTCCAAAGAAAGCCCCAGATGTAGCACTTCCATTTGCTTCCCCTGTTCCAACATAAATACGTTGTGAATTAGATGGAGCAATTGCAATATTACCAATAGAAGGTTTGCCAATATCATTGAATATAGGAGACCAGTTTTGACCTCTATCTGTAGTTTTAAAAACCCCTCCAACTGGTGTAGTAACATAAAATACATCATCGCTATCTGGTGAAATAGCAACATCGGTAATTCTTCCTCCGGTATTCAATGGACCAACAAGATTCCAATCTGTTCCTTGTAAAGCTCTGTTTCCTGTTATAGATTTAGATTGTGCAATGGCACTTTCTATAGCTTCTGAATTTATATAATTGTTAGGATATGCTCTTTGATTGTACATCCATTCACTTGGATATTGTTCTTGTAAATTGGCTTGTTCCAGTGCGATACTAGATTTATTTTCATTGGTATTGAAAACTACTATAGAAATAATAGCTGCTAAAGCAACTAAAATCATTTGCAGAGAAATCCTTTTCATATATTTTTTTTTTCAAATATAATAAGAACTTTGAGATAGACTTGTAAATTATGAATCTTGAATTTGGATAATCGACTAGTATTAAGGATTTAACTTTTTTCCATAAGGTAATCATCCATAATATAACCATTGCCAATGTCCATTATAATAGCTTTTATTTTCTTGAAACCCATTTTTTCATAAGCTTTAATAGAAGCGGCATTGTATTTATTTACGGTTAAAGAAATACTCTTAAAACCTTTTTCATTTGCTTTATCTTGAATAAACTTCATAGCAGATTTTCCAATACCTTTTCCTCTTGAAGAATTTAAAACATAGAGTTTACTTAAAAACAAGGAATCCTTTTTTATAGAAAAAGATAGATAACCAACATTAGTATCTTGCTGGCTAATTATGAAATAGGAAGCACCATCCAAGACTTGAATTTTTATCGCCATTGCAGACTGAAACTTTTCAAGCATATAATCCACTTGCTCAATTCCAATAATTGGAATGTAATGCTCTTTCCAAATTATTTCTGCCAAACTAGCAATCGTGTTATAATCTAAGTCTGTATTTGCAATTTTAATTTGTGCCATACTCATATTAATTTCTAATTATTTTGGCGGGATGATAAATTATTTCTTTTTCATTTTTAAAAATGGCTAGATCTGCGGCAGGCATTCCTTCAGGTCCTATTACATTAATGGAACATTCAAATATGTAGTCTTCATAAACAAATTCATATCTATTATTGCCACCATTACCTTCAGGCATCCAGGTACCATTTTCAATTATTATTATAGGCTTTTTACGCATAGAGGTGTTAATTGGCCATGAAGAATACCGAAACAATCCATTACTCATGATATCGATTCTAATTCTAGTAGTTTTTGTTTCTAATACTAATTTAGGTTCTTCAAAATCTCTTACACTTTCATGAATTGATTTTCGATCCTTATCTATTAAATCATCTCTTTTACTTTTTTCCTTATTAGATAAGTAATTTACTGAAATAAGACTCCCGTTAGTATCTAACCAAATAATACCACGTTCCATCATAATTCCCTTCCAGCTAACTAAAGACCAATCCTTGCTTATTTCCGAATTAGTAATCAGAGAAGTTAAGCTATCATCAAATATTTCTTTATACCGGTTTTCAAATTCAGTTTCATTTTTTATGTCTGATAAAGGATATTGTCTTCTAAGTGGATAATGAACTAGGTTTTTTAATTGGTCTATCTTATCATCTCTTATACTATTGATGAAGGTCAGCACCAAATCTTGATTTTCTTTTTTTAAATCTTGAGAAACAACACTCAAGTTTATAAAAAAGATTACTAATAAGGAAATTGAAATTTTATTCATTTGTTCTTTTTTCAAATCTTATTTTTCGAATGCCAAACGGGGTGTCCCATTGTTTAACTTCATGGAAGTCCATTTTTTTATAAAGTAGACTGGCTGGTTCGTTTTCCACCCCAGTTTCTACCATAAAGGTTTTTGTGGTGTAATGATTTAAAACAAAATCCATTAACTTCCGAGCGATTCCTTGCCTAAAAAAAGTAGGATGCACTACTAAACTTTGAATATGCGTAACTTTTTTATTAGTATTTATTTCGATTACTGCAGCTAATTCTTCTTTATCTAAATATCCATAAAAATCATTATCACTTTTAATATAACTCTCTAAATTTCTTTTTAAGGGAGGGAAATCTATTGCATTCAGCAATTTTGCTTCCACTGCATATGAAGCCTGGAATACAATGCGTATTTGCTTAGAAAGCTCCGGATCTTTATTGTATAGTTGTTTAATCATAAAATTAAAGCTATGCCGTTTTTTGACTCCTCTCCACTTTTTTATAAAGATACTCGATTAAGAAACTACAGACAATAATACCTAAAGCAATATAAACGTCTGTTTTACTTTCAGAATAATGTTGAATGAGCAAAGCTGCCATTGCTACAAAGCAAAATATCGCTCCCAATAATGGAATTACCTTTTTTGCATTAATTTCTTTGGAGAGTTTATAGCTAGTTAAATTCACCACTCCAAAAATTAATAAAAAACCTGCACTTCCTGCTGTGGAAATACTTTCTAACTGTAATGTATTTACTAAGATCAATGTAGCAATTGCCGTAATGAACAAACCTATTGGCTGATTCCATAACATACAGGTAAACTGTTTGGGCAATTCATCGTCTTCTGCAATCTCGTAGTTTACCCGACTTCCTCCATAAAGAGAAGCATTGATTGCTGAAAACGTAGAGATTAAGGCTGCTATTGTTATTATGGTAAAACCAACTTTGCCTAGCATAGGCTTAGCTGCTTCTGCCAATACATAATCTTGAGCCGTTGCAATTTCACTAAATTCTAGAGAACCTACCGTTATAGCAGCAATAATTACATATAAGAATATCACAAAAATTACAGACCAATAATAGGCTCTCGGTATATTTTTTTCCGGGTCTTTAATGTCTGGAGCTGCATTTGCTATTAGTTCAAAGCCTTCATAAGCAACAAAAATCACCATTCCTGCAGTAAGTAGTTTAAAGGGAGACTCCCAATTTTTGGGAGATAATTGTTCTAAGTGAGGGTTTCCGAATAAGCCATACAAACCAAATCCAACAAAGGATAATAAAATAATAAGTTTGATAATTACCGCATAGGCTTCTATTTTCCCAACCACAGCAATACTATAATAATTAATGGATGTAGCAATTATAATTATTGCAGAAGCATAAATGTGAGAGTCTAATACTTTGTCGCTAGTAAGTTCGTATAAATTAGGTGCATAAGAACCAAAAGCGGAAGCATATAATGCCAGCATAATGATATAACTAAACCAGAGTAAATTATTAATACCACCACTAAATAGACCAATTCCAAAACCCTGATTGATAAATTTAACTGTTCCACCTCTATCGGGATATTTAAGGGAAAGTTTTACGTAACTATAAGAAGTTATAAGTGCTATAAGTCCTGCAATTAGGAAAGATATGGGAGTTCCACCTTTTGCTAAGGCAACAGCTAATCCTAAAACAGCAAAGATACCGCCGCCGACCATGCCGCCAATCCCAATTGAAATAGCTTCTTTTAATCCAATTTTTTTATCCATTCTTATATTTATAAGACGATATAGAAATACAGTATGTCTATATCTTAGTTAATAGTAAATTTTTTAAGGCATCATCCAGGCTTTTAAAATTAAATTTAAAACCTATATCTGTAATCTTTTTGGATGAAATTCGATTGCCATTTAATAATATAGTTCCCATTTCTCCAAAAAGTACTTGTATCATAAATTTAGGGATATTAGGAAGGATGATTCGCCGCTTTATAAATTTAGCTATCTTTTTTGTAAATTCAATATTAGTAATATCTTCAGGAGAAACTGCATTAAAAATGCCATTTACTTGTTCGTTACTTAGAATATATTTGAATATACCACTCAAGTCTTGAATATGAATCCAGGGCATATATTGCTTGCCAGTTCCAATACCAGAACCAAATCCAAAGCTTATGGGCTTTGTTATTTTTTGTAATGCACCGCCATCTTTCGCTAGAATAATTCCAATTCTTACAATTGCTATTCTTTTTGCTATTTGCTTTGATTGGAATGCATGTGCCACCTGTTCCCATTTATCACAGACATTACTTAAAAAGTCGATTCCTTTCGGGCTTTCTTCATTAAAAATAGTATCTGTGTTATTTGTGCCGTAATAGCCTATGGCCGATGCTGATATAAATGCATTTATGGTTAATTGATTCTTTTTTAAAGTATCTAAAATTAATTGTGCACTTGCAACACGACTGGATAGAATATCATGTTTTCTTTTTTCTGTCCATCGTTTTTCAGCAACGGAAGAACCCGCTAAATGAATAATATTATGAACTCCTATCAAAGCTTTTGGATCGATATAGTTATTTTTTAAATCCCATAAAAACTCATTGTCTTTGGAAACTTTTCTAGTTAAGAACCTAATTGTATATTCCTCTTCTAATTGATTGGCTAAATCTTTGGCAAGCATACCATTTGCTCCAGTTATTAAAATTATTTTCTTCATTTTTTAGCAAGATCATTTAATAATTGTTCGTATTCTTTAAATCGATGTTCCCTAATAGGTCTGATATATGGTTCGGTAGAAAAATGTAAAATCAAACAAGGACTTATGGCTTTATATTTATCGACAAACTCATAGTTTAACAATTCATTATTTTTAATTCGTTGTTTAATTTTATTGTGATACGGATACATTTTAATCGTAAATTCTAATTACTTCGCCATTTCCTTTACCCTTTACACTTTTAACATAAGCGTTTATTGCTTTTTTCATAGGAATTGGATTATGACCCGGGAAATAATCTTTGTATTTTTCATAGGCATCTTCTACCATTCCTAAAGAAACAACATTTACTCTTTTTCCATTTTCCATTTCTAGCGCTACCGCTTGTACAAAACTATGAATAGCACCATTAACCATTGCAGCACTTGTAGTTTTAACTACTGGGTCGTCTGCTAATATTCCTGTAGAAAGTGTTATAGAACCATTTTTATTAAGATAGTTTAGTCCAAGGCGAACAAGATTGACTTGTCCCATAAGTTTACTTCTTAAGCCAATATAGAAGTCTTCCTCCCTAAGTTCTTTAAAGTCTGCCCATTTTGCCTCTCCTGCAATGCAAATAATAGCATCTAATTGTCCAACTTGTACTAAGGCTTGTTCAATTGACTTACTATTTGCAATGTCAATTTTTAGGCTACCGCTATTTCTTCCAGCAATAATAACCTCATTGTCTTTTAGGAAATGCTCTGTTACAGGTTGTCCAATTGTTCCATTGCCACCAACGATTAATATTTTCATGTGTTTTATTTATAAGCTAATGTCTACGAAGCAGTATTAGTAATGTAAAGATATATTATTTTAATATTTCATTTACCGTTTTTTGTAAATCTGGTATGACTTCTTTCTTAAACCAAGAATTTTTTGCTTGCCAAATATTGTTTCTAGGGGAGGGGTGTGGTAATACAAAATACTTTGGCAAGTACTGAGAATAATTTATTACCGTTTCGGTTAGATTTTTCTTCGCCTGTTGTTTGAGATAATAATCTTGGGCATATTTCCCAACGAGTAGCACTAATTTTACTTCCTTCATTTTCGATAAAAGCGTAGGATGCCATAGTGGAGCACATTCTTTTCTTGGAGGTAAATCGCCTGATTTTCCTTTTCCAGGATAACAGAATCCCATTGGAATTAAAGCTATCTTTTTAGGATTGTAAAAAGTCTCTTTGTCGATGCCCATCCAATTTCTTAAATTATCTCCACTTTTGTCGTCCCATGGAATTCCGCTTTTGTGAACGACAGTTCCCGGTGCTTGTCCGATAATAATTATCCTGCTTTCTGCAGCTACAGATACTATTGGTCGTGGACCTAATTCTAGATGGGGAACACAAATGGTGCAAATCGATATTTCTTTTATTAGTTCCTTCACAGACATTGCAAATATTATATGATATATTTTAAAGTTATCACTTCTAGACTTAACTGGTTTGCCTTATCACCTTAATTAACTTCAGTATATCTTTTTCATCATTGAATACATTTACAGATACTCTTAAATAACTTCCTCTTATGGAAGTGAAAATGTTATTCTTTATTAAATTATTTTTCAATAAATCCATGTCAATATGAACTGGTAATTGAAGGGCAAACAAATGATTTGAAAAGTACTTTTCTTTTTCAAAAGCAACTCCTAAGCTTTCTAAGTAAATAACAAGCGGTTGGATTAGTGTCTTGCAATAAGTCTCAATTTCAGTAGGGTTCCATTTTATTATTTGCTTTAGAGACTCCCTAAGCATGGGCATTAAAATAAGATTGCTGGATTCACCAACATTATACTTCGCTGCATTAGGTTGGTAGGTATCTTCATAGTTAGTCAAAGCACTAAAGTTATTAGAGTTCACTCTATTCATCCAAGACTCTTCTAAAGGTTTTCCTTGTTCGAAATCATCACTAATATATGCTAAGGCTACAGAGTTAGGGCCAAATAACCACTTGTATGAAGCGCAAATTAAAGCGCTAATATTGTATTTGTTGACGTCCATTTTTTGTGCACCAACAGATTGTGTTCCATCTACAATTAATTTTGCACCAACCTCTTTGCATTTTTGACCTATTTTCTCCAAATCAAAGCGAATGCCATTCATCCAATGAACAGAAGATATTAAAACAATGGAGGTTTGTTGATTAATTTGGTTGATTAGATTGTCATTCCAATTTTCTCCAATTAACTTTTGATCTTGATCAGGATTAATTATTAAAAGTTCATTAGAATTTTCGTCACACCATCTTTTAATTGAAAAATAACCGCTTGGAAATTCATCTTGAATGGTAATAGCATTTCCATTCTTTTTTCCTTCAATATTGTTTAATACGGAACTAAAACCATAAGAAGTGGAAGGTATAATTGCTATGTTATTGGGAGATGAATTTATTATTTCTGCAAAATAGCCACGTACCTCTTTAGTGACATTAAAAAAATCATCGGGAATTATGTCTGATGGATTTCTGTCTTTAATTAAGGCTTTAATACAGGCCTCTTCACAGGATTTTAATAATGGAGCTTTGTAGGCACAATTTAAGTAGTGGATATTTTCCTTTAAATTAAAAAGATGCTTTTGACATTTCATATAATTGATATTACTTAGAATTATTTTCAGAGTTTTAGAACATAAAAACAGGAAAGACTATTTCAATGCATCCCATTCTTCTTGTGTGCCCTCAGATTTCTGATATTCCATTAATGCATACCATTCATTCTCTTTTTTTTCTAAAAGCATTTCGAAATGGATAATATATTTCCCTTTTACTTTGCCATAATTATCCGTAGATGAGAATATGAATATTCCTGTTTCATGAGCTGTAGTTTCACTTCCTATTCTTTGTGAAAAACGAAATTCTACCTTGTCCTTTTGTTTGCCTTCTTTGGTGTCAGTAAAACCTTTTTTCCAAGCAGATAATGCTTTTCCTATTGGTATGGAGGTTTTGTTTTTCCCACTTGCAAATACGACAATAGCATCTTTATGATATAGCGCTTTATAACCTTCAAAATCTCCTTCTTGTACCGTTTTAGCTAATTTCACCCAAAATTGGTCCAATTCTGCCATTCGTATAGAATCTGCTGGGGATTCCATTTCAATAAGAGTACTGTATAAAGGGGTGCTAGCTTTTGTGGATCCAACACTTACTAATAGAATTGTCGCTATAAAAAATAGTATTTTTTTCATGATTTTGTTTTTCTTGAATTAAGAATCTAAGATAGGGAATTCAGAAGCAATTAATTCTATCTGTTATTAGCAGTAGTCTTTATCCTTAACACCAAACCTTCAACTAGATTAAAGTTTTCCATAGTAGAAAAGATATGATTAGTGTCTAATCTAATAAAGTTGTCTTTTAGAGTGATACTATTTGCATCAAAGCCCTCCAGATCTTTTAAAATGCTGTTTTCAAATTCAGTTAAAACCTCCTTTGAATGGTCACTAGTTTTAATGTCAAAATTATTAATAGCGAGCCTATTATTGAATTCTACTATTATAGATGTTTTGTCTGTATCTTGACCTTCGGAAGATTTCCATAGGATACCAATAAAGCTAAAAGTGGCTATTTCATTGGTGTAATTAATTAAGTAATGAGACTGAATAAGGTTACCTTGGTTCCGTTCTTTAAATTTTAATTCTATGTTTTTTAACTTAGAATAGGCATCCCAAGTTTCTTCTATTTTATTCAAATTCATTTATCTATTCATTTATTGGTAAAGGTAATTATTTGATAGCAATAACTGCGCTTGATGGACCAGTTAAAGGCATCACAGTCGTACTACTAAAACCGACTTCTTTTGCCCATTGGTTAAAATCTGAAGCTGTAAAATCAAAACCTTGCTCTGTTTCTATTGCCATATTTAAGGACATCATTAATCCAAAAGCATTCTTATTTCTTTCATCATCAATTATATTTTCAATAACAATAAGAGCTCCTCCTTTTGGTAAGGCATCATAAGCCTTTTTAATCAAAATTAATTTATCGTCTTTACCCCAATCATGAAGAATATTCCCCATGGTGATGACATCAGCCTTTGGTATGTCATCCATAAAAAAATCTCCAGAACTGACTTCTATTCTATCGCTTAATCCTATGCTTTCCACATTTTCTTTAGCAATTGGACCAACGGGAGGGAGGTCAAATGAAATACATTGAATATGGCTATTGTTTTTTGCTATATGTATGGAAAGATTCGCGCCAGAACCCCCAACATCGCATAGGGTTTTATATTTCGAAAAATCGAAATCATGAGCTAGTTTCATAAAATTACCGGCTTGTACACCACCCATCCCATGGATGAATTCCCGAAGTCGATCTTCATTTGCGTAAATAGCTTCGAATGGTGACTTACCACCATTTTTTGTTTCATTTTGTGGCTTACCTGTTTTTAGAGATTCCTCTAAATCGTTCCAAAAAGGATACAATCTATTGTTTGCCATTTCTAATATTCCACCCATATAACTTGGTTTGTTTTTGTCCAAAAACAAATCGGAATCTTCTGAATTCCCATATAGAGCATTCTCTTTTAACCCAATGCGTTTTAGAAATCCTAATACAACTAATGTGTCGAGAAAGTCAAAAAGAGATCTGTGATTTAAGCCAAGATTATTTTGAATTTCTTTACCGGACATATCTCCTTTTGCTAGATGTGTAAACAGTTGCAGATTAACTGCTGCAAGTAAAGTTTTTGACGCCCAAAATCCCATTCCAATTTGCATTATTTTAGAAGGGTTAATTTGATTTTTATTTGCTGAATCCATATTGTGGTTGATTAGATTAATAAATTTAATTTATGATAATAGCTTGTGTATGAGTAGTTATGGGTTTTTAAAAGCAACTATTCGGTAAGTAATTTACAAAATAAAAAAAGAATAGCGGCTTGAATATAAGTTCAAGCCGCTATTAATTAGACATGTAGTTGTGCTAATATTCTTTTAGAATATAAAAATCCTATTTAGCTTTCTTTAATCTCTTTTCTGCTTTTTTTTCTTTAGCAGTCTTAGCGGGTTCTTTTTTTACGTTTTTCTTGGAGTCTTTTCCTTTTGACATAATAATTTCTTTTAAATGGTTGTTTTTATGTTCTCTATTTTTATAAACCTATTTGTGTGTAATTTACTAATTTTCTAATAAAAGGAATTATTAACTACTTTCTTTTTCATCATTTTTGGCAGGAAATATTTTTGAAACGATATATCCGACAATCATAGCCAATGCGAAAGAAGGCGCTAGTACATCTAGTTCTTTAAAATAATCCCCAATTCCTTCCATATTAGATACCACAAATTTGAAAAATATTACGGAGAAAAAACCAGTAATCATAGATGCAATGGCTCCTTTTTCAGTATATCCTTTCCAGAAAAGAGAAAGAATAATTACAGGACAGAAAGTGGCTGCAATACCAGACCACCCAAATATCATAATCCAAAAGACCTGCCTATCGGGATACAAGTTGTATAAAAGAATTGCTATTCCAAGTGCGATTATTGCCATCGCAACAGTAACTAATCTCGAAAATTTTGTTAGGTCTTCATCTTTTAAATCTGGTCTAAATATTTTCTGGTAAAAGTCACGTGTTATAGCACTAGATGCAAGAATAAGAAGAGAATCTATGGTAGACATAATCGCTGAAAGTACAATAGCAATAAAGATTGCCACTAAAATGGTTGGTAAAAATTCATTGGTAATCATACTTAAAACATTTTCGCCACCATTTCCTAGAACTGCTTCTGGATCTTGTCCGCTATCTGTAAAATAAACCCGTGCTAAAATACCAATCGTTACCGCTGCAGCATCTGTTAAGAGCGTAAAAAGAAGCGCTACCCATTTTCCTTTATCAATCTCATTTTCACTTTTAATAGACATAAAGCGAACGTAAACCTGTGGGGATCCTAAGAAGCCCAATCCAATCATAGAAAAACCTAGAATCGTAAAAAGGTTCATTAATCCATCATCACTTCTTCCCATTACCTGAGTTAGTGTTGGGTCTATAGCGTTTAACCCTTCTGTTATTCCTGCGCCGTGATCCATAGAGAACCAGACTACAATAGGCAGTAAAACCAATCCGAAAAACATTAAAATTCCTTGGAACATATCTGACCAAACAGCGGCTACAAATCCACCAACAAAAATATAAACCAGTACAATTCCGAAGCCGATAAGAGCACCAATTTTATAATCAACATTAAGCATGGACTCGAATGCAATTCCTGTTACATCCATTTGGGAGGCAACATAAATAACCACGAAAACCACTAGGGTAGAGGCGGATATAATCCGAAGGGTATTTGTGGAGGATTTAAAATGACTCTGAAGGTAGTCGGGTATGGTAATTGCTTTGTATTCGTCGGATCGCTTTTTAAATAGTTTGGCCATGTATTGCCAGGAAATAAATACCCCTAGTAATTCACCCACGACCACCCAATAGGCAGAATAACCTGCCATTGCGCCCATTCCTGTTAAACCAATTAAAAGCCATCCAGATTCACCTGTTGCTCTTGCGGAAAAGGCAACCGCCCAAAAACCCATTTTTTTTCCTCCTAAATAATAATCGCTCATACTCTTGACTCTCCGGGAGGCAAGAATTCCGATTAAAAATAGAATGGAAACATAAATTGCTAGGACGATAAATTTTGTAATCATAGTGAGTTTTTAATTGTCCCGATGAAGATAGTCTTTCTTTAGCAATTGTATAATTTAACATTCTGAAAAAAATGTTAATAGCCGTTTTACTTTTTAGCCCATTTGCTTTCTATGTTGCAGCCACTTGTGCGTAATAAAGCTAAGATGGGACAACGAGCATCTACTTTTTCTCCTAAGGTTCTGATTTGTGCATCTGTTGCATTTCCTTGTACTAAAGCATCAAGGCGTACATTTTTATAACTCCCATTTGAATTATCCGACATTCCCATAAAACCAGCAAGATCCAAATCAATTTCAACATTTATATCTATTTGTCCAATGTTTATGGATAACTCCTCAGCTACCACTTGGGCTTGCTCATTTTGACATCCTGCTAGGGAAGCGATAAAATATTGCATGGGATTAGCACCAGAATTAGATCCACCATCTTCTGTAGGTTCATCTAATTGAAGTTCCCATTGGGTATCCATAATTCTTACATTAGTTGGCCAGCCATTTCCTTGAGCTTCTGCTTTAAAAGTTTCTAAATGTGAGTTTTCCATTTTGTATATTATTTGTTTTGCCTTTTCTAATTAATTTTCAGCTTAGCTTGTTTTTTAATTATAGAAGTTGTGATTGTGTATGATTTGTCGTATTGAATGGAACTAATTTACTAAAAGAAAATAGACCATAGAAAAGTCACAAACAATTCTCTTTATACAGAGCTAGCATTTAGCTATTTAGGCAATAAAAAAAATTAAGATAGTAGGATCTCAGGGTCTTAAAAGGAGTTAAATACTTTCAACAAAATCTAAAAAGACTTTTTTATGCAATTCAAGATCCATATTAGCGGAAAGTGCTACACGGGCAATATAATCTTTGTCACCTTCTTTAGTCGTCCCTTGAGTAGAGGTTGCAGGTATGGTCCAATAACATCCTTTTAATTGCCCATAACTCACGCAGTACTTACTTTCATTAGGAATTTCTGTAATCATTAAATGGATTAGCTTAAGATTTAAGTCTCTTTTATAAACTTCCCTTTCTTCCTCTGTATTCCCTTTAGTGGGAAGGTCTAAGGAAAACACGGATGGAGTAAACCCTTGTTGTGCTAACTCTTCTGAAACAAAATTAATTTTTGCTTCTGGCAAAGTCTCCTTTATGTAGTTCACAAATTCACGGGTATTTTTATAAGCATCACTAATTCTTTGTGTCATGGAAGGCAACTGCTTAGCTAATATTTTATATTGAAGATTCGTCGCTTCATTATCGCAAATTCTTAGATGAAATTCGATTTTATCCATCAAAGCATTCGTTTTGGTATTTCCAACACAGTAACCAGCAGTACATTGTCCGCCGCTCGGAAATTTAGATCCACTCGCAAAGGAAATGGTTCTAATGGTTGAAAGTATTTCACCTTCTCCTAAAAAGTGAACATTAGGACAAAAAGTTTGATCTAATATAAAAACAGGATCTATGGCAATTTCACCTGTTGGGGTTTTACGTTCTTGACTTAAAACATTTTTTAATTGTATAAGGTCTGGAACTTCCACTCTAGGATTTGTAGGGATTTCTGCGATGATATAAGGAATAGCGTCTTCGCTGGCAATTTTATCTAAAATAACAGCAATACTTTGCACCATATCATTATCGCCATCTACTGCTAAATCGACTATTTCCACATTGTCAATACAAGCAGCAACTCGTCTTGCTTGGTCATTTGTACCACCATAACAATTGGAAGGAACAACAAATTTAATAGCCTTTCCTTTATGTTTTTCTTGTGCATCATGAATTAAGCCCATCATAATTGCATATTGTATAGATAGTCCACTAGAAGCTACCAATGCTTTTGTAGGTGTGCCTGTAATCTCTGCAATAGAATCTAAGACAAGCGCTTTGTCTGCTTCGTTTCGATAGCTATTAGGATTGCTTTGCTTAGAGTTTGAAGAGTTCTCTATTAGAAGCTTTAAGGCAATGAGACAATTTGCTGGCGTCATTGCAATAGTCTCTCTTCTTCTTACATGCTGAATTTCTGAAATGTAACTTTCATTTTGTTTACCATTTACTAATAAAACACTCCCAATTTCAGAATTAACACCGATAAAAAAGTCAATCTCGGGACTTATCGCAATTGGTGTATCATCAATTTCATCTTGATTTGTTATTAAAATAGTACTGCCATTGAACAGAGGGAGGGCTGATGTACTCCCGACATGTTTTAAATCAAATTGATAACCATAAACTTCATGCAAAGCTTCAAGCTCGATATAATCTGGTAATTTACCAGTATAAATGATTTGAGTGTTTTTATTATCGAATAAATTTTTTCTTAGAACAGCCAAAATAGGAACCGTCTTAGATGAAAAACTAATTACATTTTCTGGCTTTACATTATTCAATTTAGCAATTCCCCATTCTAGAACAGAGGATAAAGGGTGCCCTAATCGAATGTAATCGTAAGCAGTGGGTAAATTACTAAGAGCCGAGGTATCAGAATTATTATCCTTATATAAAGTTTCAAACTGATCTAAGAATTGGGTTTTAGCTAGTTTTTCATTATAAATATCTAATCGATGGGTAGTTAAAATCAACCAGTCTGCTGGCATATTCTCTAATACATCTTTAATATAATTTTGCACTTTATTGTCTTTCATAATTCCACCTTTAGATAGGTTGGTAATCTACATTAATTAGTTTTAATTTAAAAGTGTAAGGGAACGTTTTGTTACATTATTCCTATGGGAATTGTAAATAGGACTGAACTTTTTTAAATAGACTAAATTCGTTATTGTTAAAATTGTATTTGTCTTAATAATTCATAAGGTCAATATATTTAAACTCATAATCCAATAAGGTTTTCAATTTTTGACTATTAATTATCTTATAGTTATTTTCGGATCTTTCATTAAAGAGGGCAGTAGGTCTTCCTACCTTTTTAAATTCATTTAAATAAAACTCTCGCCTTGTTGGGTGACTATCGCTACAGGCATTTAAAACTTCATTCCAAATATTCTTCTTAATAATTTGTTCTATAATCTGAACGCAATCATCTCTATGTATAAAGTTTATATAGCCTTCGGGATTCTCTATTTTTTTGCCAAATTTAAAAAAATTTCCAGGTTTTCTATCATAACCAAATAAGCCTCCAAACCTTATAATAGTAGATTCAAAAAAGGAATTAGTTATAAATAATTTTTCAATTTGGGCAAGGGGAGATTCATTAGTATTGGTCTCTTCAGTAACTATTCCATTGGTATTGGAATAAACGGAAGTGGAACTAACAAATAATACTTTCCGCACTTCAGACTTTTCTATCTTTTTTATTAGATTCTTAATGTCATTACTGTTTTTTGATGTAATGGCTATGATTAATATATCAGATTCTAAAAAATCGAAAATATTAGTATCCTTATCGCTAATATCAATAACAAAAGGAGTGATTCCTTTAGCTTCAAGTTTGCTTATTTTGGTATTAGATGCATTAGAGCCATTAACTCTATATCTTTTATCTATTAGGTCAGCCGCTAAAGATAATCCAAGCCAACCACATCCTAATATGCTAATTTTTTGATTCAATTTGTATTCATCCATTTTGATTTAATATTATTGATACAAAACGTATCTCGGTGGTTGAAGTTCGTTTAGTCTTAAATAGACAAGCATTTGCCCTCGGTGATGTGTGATATGATCAGAAAGTAATAAGAAAATTTGTCGTTTGGTTCTATTTAATCCTAGGTAGTTTAATTTATCATTAAGTTTTCTGGTATCAAATTCAGTGATTAATTTAATAGTTTGATTAAATGTATTGTCAATTGTAGCAATCATTTCTTCTTTAGACTTATCATCAACTTTTAGTTCTGTGTCTGTATTCCAATCTCTTGCTTTACGTTCTCCCAATAAAGTTTGACTATGCCAATCCATTGCCCAAGCAATATGCATTAAATTTTCTGCAAAGGTTTTTGACTCTGGGCTAGCTTTAAAATCATATTTATCCTCAGGCATAGTTTCCGCTACAAGAATTAAATATTTGCGAGAATTTTCTAACCTTTCTAGATAGTCCTTGATAAAATCATCCTCTTGAGCAAATAGAGGTGATGTAGCCGAACCAAATAGCATCATGGTTGTTAGAACAATTATATGATTCATAATATATAAATTTTGTTTTGATGTTTTTAATTTGCTTTACAAAGAAGTAATACTTTCTTTCCGTATTTACTTTCGGAATTACACCAATCCAATTTCTCAACTATTTTTTCTGGTGCTTTTATATTCTCACAAATTTCAAATCCAAATTTTGAATAGAAATTCCTTAAGTTTTCAAAAGGCAAACACCATATTGTAGATTCATCAAATGGGCTTTCTTCACATAAATTATGGACTATATTTTCAGCGACACCTAAGCCTCTAAATCCTGGAAATGCATAAATTCCCCCGAGTTCTATATTATTTTCATCAATTTTTACTAATCTACCAATTCCAGCATTTTTATTCCCTACTTTGGCAATAACAATATATTCATTTTCATAATTAGATTTTACAAAATCAACTTCGTTGTATTTTGTGTTTATCCAATTTAGTTCTTTTTTTTCAGCCTGTTTTATAATTACTTTCTTCATATAGGTGCTTTAGTTCCTCATTTGTTCTCTTTACTTACAACAGTTTAGCTTTTGTAGTGTTTTCGTTTAGTTCAGTTAATTTTGATAATAACTCATTAATCATTTGTTTAGCAATTGGTTCATTAAGTTGTTTTAATTCTTCAATAGTTCGCTTAATCGTTTCTTCAGAATCATCTTCTTTAGGTATCGGCTGAAAACTTTCTGCTGGAGCTAATGAAAAAAACAAACGATCAGACCATTCGTTTCTCTTACCATCAATTACCAAATGAACGCGATCAGACTCTCCTTTATTTTTAACAGAATGCACATAGTTTACATTTGTATACCAGCATTCTCCAGGTAACATTTTTAATTCAGTGCCATCTAGTTTAAAATGAACATTTGAATTAGTGACAATTGGTATATGTAAACGAAAATTCCCATCCTCATAGCCCAAGGCATGATCTCTATGTGGTTTAATTTCAGCACCAACTCCTAGTCGTAAAATACGAGCTGTCAATATGGGACACTCAAAAGAGTTTATAACTTCTTTGAAATATTGACATTTTTTAAGTGTCGCTGTTTCCGATATTATTGAATCGAATGTTGAAAGTGCAAATATATTAGATTCTTCTCCCTTAGGAGCATACAATGAAATGGCTTTCCAATCTCCATGATAGCCAGTTGTGTTAAAATGTGAAATCCAATTTCCATCAAAAATCAAGGACAAATCATGGGCCAGTTTTTCTTTATTAAACTGAAAAGGAAGTTTTAAATAAGCAGTATTCTTTTGCATAAGTAATCTTAAGATCTTTAGGAATTATTTTTAATGGGGCATAACGGTTTTATCAATAAACGCTTTATAGTTTAATTAGTTTTTTAGTTATGTGTTGTTTTTGAATGTATATTTTCACAAAATAAATACCAGAATCTAAAATTGAAATATCCATATTCTCAATTTTATCATAGAAATTCGCTACAATTCTACCATTAATCTGTCTCTTATACACATCTGACGCTGCCGACGATCTACTCTGTGTAG
>CAJXRD010000007.1 GCA_913058295.1 uncultured Flavobacteriales bacterium
GAGATGCTCAGGAGTCTCGTGGGCTCGGAGATGTGTATAAGAGACAGATTAATTAGTGTTTAGTATCACCTTCTTTAATCCAATCTGTCATTGTTGAGATATAATCGATACCTAAACCATAAGCACCACCATATCTTTTTGCAAGGTTGGTAACATCAACATATTTTCCAGCTCTAGCCCAGTCTCTATGAATTTCTAATAGATATTGCATAGAAGTAATTGGTACGACACCAGCCTGAATCATACGTGCTACTGCCATATCGTGAGCTTCTTTAGAAACACCACCACTAGCATCTGTAATAGCATAAACTTCATAGCCATCTTCAAGTGCTGATAATGCAGGAAGCGTTACACATATTTCTGTCCAAAGACCAGCAAGCACAATACGTTTTTTACCTGTTTTTTTAACTGCTTCTACAATCCTTTTGTCTTCCCAAGAGTTCATCGTTGTTCTGTCGATGTAGGTGTTTTCATTTGGAAAATACTCTTTGATATCTGAAAATAAAGGTCCACTAAAAGACTTTTCAGCAACTGTTGTGATAATGGTGTTTACATTAAATAATTTTGCTGTACCAGCTACAAGACCGACGTTATTTCGTAAGGTTTGAATGTCGATAGACTGCACGGCAAATGCCATCTGTCCTTCATGATCTATCATAATAAGAACATGATCATCTGCGTCCAAAAGGGACTTACCTGCCAAACTTGGATCATTATTTGGGTTTTGAGCAAAAACGTTCATTGTTAATGCTAGAATAAATGCGAATGTTAATTTTAATGTTTTCATTGTGTTCATTGTTTTAATTGTTTTAATTGTGTTCATCGTTGTAATTGTTTTAATTGTTTTCATTTTTAATTTAATTTGTGTCATTATTGACGGTTATACTTATTTTTATTTATAATTACTTGTTTATTAATGCATTGGCACTTCCATTAAAAGCAATTCGATATTTGAATCTGCCTTAATATCTAATTGGTTTACATCCCATAGCCCAAAGCCATCTCTTGTGTTTAAGGATTGATTATTGATTGTAGCGTCTCCATTAAGAATAAATGCGTACACACCGTTTTTTTCTGGATCATTAAGCTTATATGTTAGTGCTTTGCCTTTATCAAGATTGGTCATGTTGAACCAAGCATTTTGATGAATCCAGACACCTGA
The DNA here is from genome assembly GCA_913058295.1 of uncultured Flavobacteriales bacterium. Classification (GTDB taxonomy): domain Bacteria; phylum Bacteroidota; class Bacteroidia; order Flavobacteriales; family Flavobacteriaceae; genus Marifrigoribacter. The sequence goes on from CAJXRD010000007.1 coordinate 1,163, forward strand.
ATCCTCAGAATTTGGCGATAATACTTGTTGAAATTGATTAACGCGATCTTCAACATCCAAGGTTATTTGGTCGTAACGAGGTGTTACATTTTTCTCTTTTGGGATTATCCATATTTGAAGAAATTTCACCTGTTTATCTTTGTTCTTGTTATATTCTGAGTGTGTTATTCCTGTTCCGGCACTTAATACTTGAATATCGCCAGATTTAATTACCGTGGTATTATCCATACTGTCCTTATGTTCCAAATCGCCTTCCATGGGAATAGAAATGATTTCCATATTTTGATGCGCATGAGTTCCAAATCCCATTCCTGGTGAAACCTTATCATCATTTAATACACGTAAAACACCAAAGTGCATTCTTTCTGGGTTGTGATAATTAGCAAAACTGAAGCTGTGTTTAGATTGTAACCATCCGTGGTTGGCATTGCCTCTTGTGTCTGCTTTGTGAAGTACTGTGTTCATAGTTTTATATTCTTTATTTGGTAAATGATTATAACCGAGTTTTTCGTTTTCAATTTTAGTCTTTGTTTCAGCTTTATTAATGTTTGCTAAAGCTGCCACCCCTAAAATGGATAGTGAACCACCTGCGATTGTTTTTTTTAAAAATTCTTTACGTTTCATTGTAGTTTCGTTTGGTATACATTAGGCTAAACTTGTGCCAACAATTTAACTAACTACATGTCAGGTTTTTAGATGGTATGTGCCAAAAAATATCCTTCTCATTTATTAGAAATTTCTATTATATGAGAATATTTTAACTATTTTTACACTATAATTTCTAGAAATATGAATCAGGACCAAGAAGAAGTGCTCGTAAAGGAATGGTTGATTGAAGCCTTACCTTATGAAATAATGTGGATGAATGAAGCGGGAAATATTGTCTATGCTAATGCAAAATTTTGTAAGCGCTTAGGCTACAAAAAGACTGAAATAACTAAGCTTTCCATATTGGATGTTAATTCAACAGCAACAGCAGAAAGTTGGAAAAGTCATTGGGAAATTGTAAAAAAAGATAAGGTTCATAGTTTTAAGGGAACCCATAAAAATAAAAGCGGGAAGTTTTATGAAGTAGAAATTTCTGCTCAATATTTCTCAAATAATGGAAAAAATATAATTTGTGCTATTGTTAATGATATATCGCAATCCAGTTTCTACAAAAACTTACTGGATCGCACAGAAACAATTGCCCATGTAGGAGGGTGGAAATTGAATTTACAGGATGGTTCCTTGATTGCTACGGCGGAAGCATTGCGTATATTTAATACCGATGATAAAGAGGATTTATTGCCAGGTAATATCATTCATTATTTTACTGATCCTGAAAAGGTAAAAAATTTATTGCGCGATGTGATGCGAAATGCCGCATCTTTTGATGAGATTTTAGAGACTAAAACGCAACCTGTCCGCTATATTAGATCCGTAGTTAAGCCTGTATTAAAAGGGGATAAGGTGTATAAAATAGTAGGCGTTTATCAGGATATTACGGAACAACACATTAAGGAAAAATCACTTCAACTTTATAAAGGGGTCATTGATAATGCCGAAGATTTGATCTATGTCTATAACAGAGATGGGGACTTACTACATTATAGCAATTCCTTAATCAAACAATTAGGATTTACTAAAAAACAATTAGACAATTTTAATGTTTTCGATTTGGACTCATCGGTTACTTCAGAATGGTGGTCTTCTCATGTTGATGAAATTGCTTCTAAAGGCTCCATGCGTTTTGAATGGTTAGTTGCTAGAAAAGATGGAACGAAATTCCCCGCGGATATTACTGCGAATCATATACGCTATAATAATGAAGATTTAAATTGTGCTGTGGTTAGAGATATAACTGAAAGAAAGATGCGGGATTTAAAGCTTTATGAAGCTCTTGAAGAAATAAAATCATTAAAAGTTCGTCTTGAAAATGAAAATGAATATTTACAAGAGGAAATTAGTAGCAAGATCAACTACAAAAATATCATATGTAAGAGTAATGCTTACGAAAAAGTATTGCAACAAGTAAATCAAGTAGCTCCAACAGATACTACGGTTATGATAACTGGTGAGTCTGGTACAGGGAAGGAATTATTAGCGAGCGCTATACATACCAATAGCCTGAGAAAAGACAGGCCCTTAATAAAAATAAACTGTGCAACCTTGCCAAAAGAGCTTATTGAGAGCGAGCTTTTTGGGCATAAAAAAGGGGCCTTTACAGGTGCTACCGAAAACAAAGTAGGTAAGTTTACTTTAGCAGATGGTGGTACCATACTCCTTGACGAAATAGGGGAGATGCCTATTGATTTGCAATCAAAACTTTTGCGTGTTTTGCAAGAAGGTGAATTTGATGAATTGGGTGGCACTAAAACCATAAAGGTAGATGTTAGGGTTATAGCTGCTACAAATAGAAACCTCGAAGACATGATAAAAGAAGGCGCTTTTAGAGAGGACCTATATTATAGATTGAATGTTTTTCCAATACATAACATTCCTCTTCGTGCTCGTAAGGAAGACATACCGCTTTTAGCACAATTCTTTTTAGAAAAGTACGCTGCAAAAGCAGGTAAAGCATTTAAGCGTTTATCCAAAAAAACCATAGACGTATTAATGAATTACAATTTCCCAGGCAATATAAGAGAGTTGGAAAATTTAATTGAACGCGCTGTTATAGTCGAAAGTGGCACCACATTAAACCCTGGAAGTTGGATGCCAAAAACAGAGCTTCTAACTGGAATCGATGATTTTAAATCATTTGAGGCATTGCAACGTGATTATATTATTGAAGTTTTAAATTATACCGATTGGCGTGTTAGTGGTAAAAAAGGTGCGGCTACCATATTAAATATGAAAGACAAAACCCTTTTTGCTAAAATGAAACGCTTGGGTATTGAAAAACAGATCATATTAAAGCAGTAAATAATTGGTTGAAACAATCTATATACATTTTAATTTCCTAAATGCTAATCGCTGAGAATCACGTAGAGTTAAATTTCGGGGGAATTGTACAAAGTATTCAAATTAAATATGTGCATAATATTAGCTTGTAGATAATATCCGTAATTTCCTTAAACATAATTATTAACGATATAGAACACTGGCGTGTTGCCATATCTATAATTATGTTCAATAGCCTAAAAAACGGCTATACAGAAATTACTAGTAAATGTACTATAATTAATATTATGTCAAATAGAGTTTTTAAGGAGCTGCAGCATATCTTATAATTAGCATCCCCTTTTATATTAATCGCAACGTTTTAAAATTACCAAATCAAACATTCCATCTGTATAGTTTATTTCTGCTGCCTTTATTCCTTCTAAATTAAATAAAGTATAATTAGCATCCGTATTAATTGGATCTCCTTCTTTTAAACCAGATGCCATACCAATATAAATGTTGGGTTTAAAAGAAAACACAGTTTTCCTATTTGGACCAAGTTCTTTGAATTCCGCAAATAAAAGCCCACTCCTATACACCATACAATCTACATAACCTGTTGTAAAATCGTTTTTCATTTCAAAGCAATCTAAATTTTCTGTGATGGTTTCTTTCTCAACAATCTTAGATCCCTCAGGACAAACAACAATAGCATATTGTTTTCCATACTCTACCTTTCTTCTAGCCGTAAAATTTCCCCAACTATCTTTAAAAGCGATTTCGAAATCATTAGAGAATTCAAATTGATGAGTCATCCCATTATCAAAAGGACGAAACACTTTCCCTACTGTAGCTATATCCCTGGGGGCTTTCTCATTTTCCTGAAAGATCACAAAAGATTCATGTGAAGAATCGGAATGGTTGTTTATAGTTAATGTATATATGCTCATAGTTATTATTTTTCTCCAATTTACATAAAACATAAAGCTTAGGAAATACGTATAAACACTTAAAAATTGTATTAATTTCGCAGCTATGCAAAACCCCAAAGTATCTCAATTCGAGTTTGTAGCCCTCATGGCTTTTTTAATGTCTGTTGTTGCTTTGGCAATCGATGCATTACTTCCTGCTTTAGATATAATTGGTAATTCTTTAAATACACAAGAAGCTGCAGATAATCAATTACTAATCACCATGATTTTTATAGGTCTTGGTTTTGGTCCTTTATTATTTGGTCCCATATCGGATAGTTTGGGTAGAAAACCTATGGTCTTTGTTGGTTTTGGGATTTTTATTTTAGCGAGTTTTATTTGTGTATATGCTGAAAGCCTTGAGATTATGATTCTTGGGCGTATACTACAAGGTGTTGGTCTCTCTGCACCCAGAACCATTAGTATTGCTATTATTAGGGATATGTACAGTGGGGATTATATGGCAAAAATAATGTCTTTTGTAATTGTAATCTTTTTGTTGGTTCCTATCGTTGCTCCTGCCATGGGAAAATTTATTTTAGACCATTATAATTGGGAAGCCATATTTATCTTTCAGATTGTTTTTTGCTTGTTTATCGCCTTTTGGTTTTGGAAACGACAAGCAGAAACCCTTACCGATGAAAACCGAATTCCTTTTAAAGTCAGTTTATTTACAGATGGTTTTGTAGAATTAATTCGCTATAGAAAAACCATTGCTTATACCCTTATTTCAGGTTTTGTAACGGGTTCTTTTATGGTTTATTTAAGTAGTTCACAACAAGTGTTTCAAGAACAATACGACTTAAAAGAAGCATTTCCATATATCTTTGCAGGCCTTGCTATATCTACTGGAGCCGCAATTCTCCTCAACGGTATTTTTGTTGTACGATTTGGAATGAAGAAGATTATAAATTTTGCTACCATTGGTTTTTTTGTAGTGTCACTTGTTTATATCCTTTTGTTTTGGAATAGTCCAAATCCAAATATTGAAGTACTCCTAACTTTCTTTGCTTTACAATTCTTTTTCTTAGGCTTTCTCTTCGGAAATCTAAGAGCTATTGCTATGCAGCCAGTTGGTCATATTGCAGGTATTGCTGCTGCAATTACGGGATTAATCTCCACCTTAATGGCTGTTCCAATTAGTATTGTTATTGGAAGGTATGTAGATACTACTGCTTTACCTCTATTTATTGGCTTCTCGGTTTGCTCCTTACTTTCGATATTCATTATTAGTGCGCTAAAACTAAAAGAGTCTAAAATTAAGAAAACCACATCTCTGTAAACAAAGATGTGGTCCCTAAAATTGGGGAATTAAATAACCTCAATTGCGATCATTTGAATTCGCAAAAGTAGGCTATAACCATTCTAAGAAATAATTCATCATTTCTTCTTTAAGTTCATAATGCAATTTGATATAGATTTTCATATCGTCCCGTAAGGTATTTTGTTCGTTTTGCAACCTACCGTCAATATTCTCATTATAATCTGCCAATTGCACATTCCTCATTTTCGCCTTACAACGATGCATTAATTTTGAAATCACATCCTTTTCGATCATAATCCTATTCTGAAAATTCTCTAAAGGGGTTAATGCTTTCATTCCAAATTCCCTAGAAGCTATTTCTTCTAACTTTTCTTGAAAGGTATCCATCTCATTAAAATGAAAACGCAATTCCCTTTTCCAAGTTTCTAAATTAAACTTTAAATCACTTAAATAAACTACTTTAGTCTGCATATGTGTTGGTATTTATAGTTAATAATTATTAATTTTCTTGATGTACTAATCCTTTTTGAATGTTAGAAGGCACGGGCTCAAAGGATGAAAATACGGAGCTAAAAGTCGCCCTTCCCTGTGTTAAGGAACGCAAGTCTGTAGAGAATCCATAAAGCTCTGATAAAGGTGTGTTACACTTTAATACCTGATAATGATCGTTACTTTCAAATCCTAAAATAATGGATCTTCTAGATTGTAGATCGGTCATTACATTCCCAACCATTTCTTCTGGTACTCTTACTTCTAATTCTTGTACCGGTTCTAATAATTTGGGTTTGCTATTTAAAAAGGCTTCTTTAAAAGCATGTGCTCCAGCTATTTTAAAGGAGATATCGTTAGAATCTACCGCATGCATCTTTCCATCATAAACCATCACACGAATGTCTCTTACATAGGATTTGGTTAATGGACCATCTTCCATCACTTCTAAAATTCCTTTCATAATTGCTGGGAGATAACGTAAATCGATAACCCCTCCAACGATACAATTATAAAATAATAGCTTTCCACCCCATGGTAAACTCACCTCTTCTTTTCCTCTAATATTAAATCCTTCTGGTTCGTTCATTCCTTCATGCCAAGGCTCAATTTTCATATGTACCTGAGCAAATTGACCAGATCCTCCAGATTGTTTTTTATGGCGATAACTAGCCGAAGTAGAGCGTTGTATTGTTTCTCTATATGCAATTTTTGGTTGCTCGAATATTGCCTCGATTCCGTAAACATTTTTCAAGGTCCAATTAATAGTAACCAAATGTAATTCTCCCTGGCATCCCAAAATTAATTGTCTTAGTTCTGAAGAATAATTTACCACTACGGTAGGATCCTGACTATGTATTTTTTTAAGAGCATCACTTAATTTTTCCTCATCGTTTTTATCTACTGCAGAAACCGATTTTTTAATTCTTGGCGATGGATAATTGATAGGTTTTATAGTGATGGGCTTCCCTATAGTATGTAAGGTATCATTGGTTTCGGTAAACTTTAATTTTAAAGTTGCGCCAATATCCCCTACCGTTAATTTAGTAACAGGTTCTCTTTTACTTCCGTCCATAATAAAGAGCTGATTTAAAATCTCTACCTTATCATTTCTAGAATTTTCTAGTTTATCGTTTAAATTTATTTCACCAGATTTCACTTTAAAAAAGGTTAGTTGTCCCAGATTGGGTTGGTATACCGTTTTAAATACAAATAAAGAAGTGTCTGCACTAGCTTTAGGTTCTATGGTATCTCCTTCTAAACTTTGCTCTGCTTTTAAATCGGCTGCAGCTGGTGCTACATTATCTATAAAGCCCATTAATCTTCCGGTACCCATATCGTTTAATGCAGATGCACAAAATACAGGGAATAGTTCATGGTTAAGCATTCCTGCTTTTATTCCTTGTCTAAGTTCATCTTCGTTTAAAGTTCCTTTATCAAAAAACAATTCTAATAAATCCTCATCGTTCTCTGCGGCTTTTTCTACCAACTCATTATGTAGTATATCTGCCAAATCTTTTTGGTCTTCTGGAATTTCTAATTTTTCTGGCTTCCCTCCTTCTGGTCCAAACTTATAAACCTTCATTTTTAATACATCCAAAATACATTGAGATCCATCTATTGTTAATGGATACTGTATTTGTACAGCATTATTACCTACCAACTCTCGGATGCTTTTTAGGCTATCGTCAAAATCACAAGAGGGATGGTCTATCTGGTTCACTACAAAAAGGGTAGGCTTTTGAAACTTATCGATATAATTCCATATAATTTCTGTTCCTACTTCTACACCATGTTGTCCGTTAATTACATTTACAACACTATCTGCCACACGGATGGAAGAAATAATTTCACCAACAAAATCATCCAGCCCAGGAGTATCTATAATATTTATCTTATAATTTCGCCACTCGGTATGGAGTGGCGTTGCGAAGACCGAAGTCTGTCTTTCTTTTTCTATTTCGTGGTGATCGGATACTGTGTTTTTTTGTTCTACCGTCCCACGTCTATTGAGGAGTCCAGCTTCAAATAGCATTGTCTCTGCCATGGTTGTTTTTCCACTATTATGAGCACCAACAAACGCTACATTTTTAATGTGCTTGTCATCGTATATTTTCATATTCATCAGATTTAATTAAAAGAATAAAGCTAAACAATCATCATATTTTAAAAAATGATAAATGTTAGTTTTCGTAATTAAATTAGATTTGAGGAGAGAATTCTTACGAAATCTTTTTATTTCAATCTAAAAATAAGGAATTAATTTGAAAAAAGATAATATCCTGTCTTTAAATATGCTCCCTCAGGAAAACTAATTGGATGATCTACATCGTGTTGCGTAGTATTTAAAGTTGAAAATGCTCTGGATTGCTTTTTTAAGACTCGCATATTAATTTCGAAAAAAGTTTCAGAAGAAATTCTAGAAGAACAGGAAGCTAATACTAACATCCCTCCTTTTGCTGTTAATTGTGCCCCTAATTGAGCCAATTGTTGGTATTTCTTTTCCGCTTTTTCTATTTCCTTTTTACTTTTTGCAAAAGAAGGAGGATCGATTACCACCACATCAAAAGTTTTTTTGTTGCTAATGAGTTGCTGCAATAATAAAAAGGCATCTCCAGCAAGAGTATGATGCTTTCCTTTAAAAGTATTTAGTTTTCCATTGGCAACAGCAATTTCTAATGCTTGCTTGCTAATGTCCACACTGGTTACCTCTTTGGCTCCATTGGCTAATGCATGAACCGAAAATCCACCAGCATAAGAAAATACATCCAAGACCGTTTTTCCTTTAGAGAGCTCCCCTACTCGTTTTCTATTTTCTCTATGATCTAGAAAATAGCCTGTTTTATGGCCTTTAATTACATTGGCAGAAAATTGTACACCATGCTCCACAAAGTAAACCACCTCCTCTTTTAATTCCCCATAAAGAACTTGCCCTTCATAAAGTCCGTAAGAATCCTTCTGTTGCTGCAAATTTCTGCTTAACCGCAATACTATAGTCTCACAAGAGCTTAGTTCTAATAAGTGCTTTAAAATAGGTTCTAAATAAGGAAACCAAATGGCAGCGTATAATTTAACCACCAATACCTTATTATAAACATCAGCTATAAAGCTTGGAAAACCATCATTTTCGCCAAAAAGCAATCGATAGCTATTGGTATTTGTTTCTAATAAGGGAATACGAATAGCATATGCACGATTTATTTTTTCTTTAAAAAAAGCTTCGTCTATAGAAATTCCACCATCGCTATAAAGCATTTTAATACGAATGGGAGAATCTGGGTCGTATAAACCCACTCCTATCGCTTTATTCTTAGTATGACTAAAGATAATAGCTATATCGCCTGATTTCCCTTCCTTATTAATCTTTTCAATACTATCCTCAAAAATCCAAGGGTGATTGCTGCGTAGACTTCGTTCACCGGTAGCGGTAAGTTTTACTGCTAATCTTTGGGGCTCTATGGATGGTAAATTATTAATATCTAATTCGATTTTTAGTGGAGTTCAAAACTACAGAAAATTGCATAGCATATATACAATTCTAGTATTAATATTCTAAAGAAAATGAATGTTTAGTAAATTCTTAGAATCTATTTCTAATTAGATTTTTACCAGTTTTTTGATGGTGTATTCTTTTGTATCTGTATTTTTAATTTGCACAAAATATAGTCCATTTTTTAAGCCACTAACATCTTCTTGATGACCTGTTTTTGGGTTTGTATTCCTAATGAGTTTTCCGTTGATATCAAAAATGAAAAGCTGATAGGAACCTTCTGGTAAATTCAAAGAAAAAATAGTGGAAGTTGGATTCGGGAAAAGTTTAACTTTTGCTATATTATTCACATCTTCAATACCCGTTATTAATGGGATAATAATTAACTCCCCATTATCATCAAAGGGATCTGACCATTGTTCTGCAGTATAAACATTATCACCTGTTAAGGTTTCTAAAAAAGCTATAAGCGCTTCTTTTTGTTGTAATGTTAAGTCTAGGTCATTTTCTGGACCAAATAAACGAGAATCTAATTGTGGATTTTCATCTGTTTCAACCAAATCATTATAATGATTTACAACATCCATTAGGCTATTTAAACTACCATCGTGCATTATAGGTCCATTAAGAACTCCTTGAGGATTAACTAAATCTCTTAAGGTAGGAGCTTTTGTGTTAAATAAATCTACTTCCTCTTCCTCACCAATTACTCCAACTATACCATTATTAAGGGTGTTTGAAGTAATGCTAATTTCTGAACCGGTATGGCATCTAAAACAACCAGCTCCACCATTAAATGGAGAATTGAAAAATAAGGATTTGCCTAAATTTTCTTGATTTGTAAAATTAGGAAAACTATTATAATTACTGGAAACCTGCTCTCTTCCAATATCGAATTTTGAGTCGAAGGACGTTATGCTTTTAATAAATTGTGTTAAGGATCTTTGTATTCTATACTCTGTAATTTCAGAGTCTCCAAATACAAATTCAAATAATAAAGGGTAATATTCTAAACCATTTAATCTTTCAATTAAATCATCAAAATTTGGATCTCCATTTTCACCGCTAAATCCCATTTCAATATGATCTTTAATTGGCATCGTTGCTTGAACTTCAAAAGTGATTGCTCTTTCGTTCCAAAAAGCTCGAGATTCGTGTGTGAATTTGGAATTGACTAAGCGCATGGAATGACGTCCAGTAGTACCATTAACTCCTAAACTTGCTCGTTCTGTATCTCCAAATGCAAATTCTTGAAAATGACAACTTGCACATGAAATGGCTTCATTGCTAGATAAGTTTTTGTCATAAAATAATACTCGCCCTAAAGTTGCTCCAGAATTGGTGATTTCATTTCCAGTAGTAGTGTTATCCTTATTTATATAGGCTGGAACATAAGTGTTTTCATAATCAAACAAATCGTTTAAATCTATAATACCACTCGGAGAAATTACAAAACTGGATAGTATTAAAACAAGAAAGAAATATTTTAGTTTCATTTAGCCTTTTTGCTAATATAACTATAATATTAATTTCAATATGCAAGACTACTATTCTTTAACTAATAGTCAAGTAATTCTAACAAATCTGTTTTAAATTTTTTCTTCGGAAGGTATTGTGCCTCTAAATTCGCTGCAAAAGGTATTGGCGTATTCATACTAGCAACACGCTTTACTGGCGCATCAAGATCTTCGAAACATTCTTCCATAATCATAGCAGAAAGGTCTGAAGCAATTCCTCCAAACATAGAATCTTCCTGTAGTATTATTACTCTTCCAGTCTTTTTTACTGAAGTATAAATAGCTTTCGTATCTAAAGGAGATAAGGTTCTTAAATCCAAAAGGTCTGCAGAAATATTCGAAAGCTCCTCTAAAGTATCTAATGCCCAATGTACTCCTGCACCATAGGTAATTATTGTTAGGCTATTTCCTTCTTTTAGAAGAGAAGCTTTACCTAATGGCAATGTATAATAGTCTGTTGGTACATCTTGTCTAATACTTCTGTATAAGGCTTTGTGTTCAAAAAATAATACTGGATTAGGATCTTCAATTGCTGTTGCTAATAAACCTTTAGCATCGTAAGGAAATGCAGGATAAACAACTTTTAAACCTGGAGTATGTGTAAACCAAGCTTCATTGGTCTGGCTATGAAAAGGACCTGCTCCTACTCCAGCACCGCAAGGCATTCTAATTACTACATCTGCTTTTTGATTCCATCTATAATTAGATTTTGCCAATAAATTGATAATGGGATTAAAACCAGAAGTTACAAAGTCTGAAAACTGCATCTCCATCATGGTTTTGTAACCGTTTATGGAAAGTCCCATAGCAGCAGATACTATAGCCGACTCACATATTGGAGTATTACGAACTCTATCTTTTCCAAATTCTTTTAGAAAACCATCGGTAATTTTAAAAACCCCTCCATAATCTGCAATGTCTTGGCCCATTAAAATCAAGTTATCATGACGCTGCATACATTGTTTTAATCCTAAAGATATTGCATCTACTAATCGAATGTTTTCTTCTTTATTGTTTGGAGTAACTTCCTGATATGTATATGGTTGGTATATGTCGTTTAATTCTTCACTTTCAGAAGCAACAATGTCGGGCTCTGCATATGCAAGTTCCAATCCATCATGAATTTCTTTCATGATTTCCTTTTTAAAAAGAACTTCTTGCTCTTCGCTTAATATTTTCTCATTTCTTAAAAATGCAGTATAATTTTCTAATGGATCTTTTAATGCCCATTCTTCCATCATTTCTTTTGGAACATATTTAGTACCACTAGCTTCTTCATGCCCACGCATTCTAAAGGTCAAAAATTCCAACATCACTGGACGTGGGTTTTTCCGAACATCTTCTGCTATAGCTTTCACCTTAGAATAAACTTCTAAGATATTATTCCCATCTATTATATGAGACTCCATTCCGTAGCCTCTGGCCCTATCCGATAAAAACTCACAATTAAATTGCTCATTTGAAGGAGTAGAAAGTCCGTATCCATTATTTTCAATACAAAACAAAACGGGTAGTTGCCAAACAGAAGCAACATTAAGAGCCTCGTGAATATCTCCTTCACTTGTTCCTCCATCGCCAGTAAACACAGCACAAACCTTATTGTTTTTCTTTAATTTATCACCAAGTGCTATACCATCTGCAAGCCCGAATTGTGGTCCTAGATGTGAAATCATTCCAACAATATTAAATTCTTGTGTTCCAAAATGGAAACTTCTGTCTCTTCCTTTTGTAAATCCGTTGGCTTTTCCTTGCCATTGCGAAAACAAACGATCTAAGGGAATATTTCTTCCTGTAAACACACCTAAATTTCTATGCATTGGTAAGATATATTCTTCTTGATCCAATGCTGCGGTAACTCCTACCGATATTGCTTCCTGACCAATACCACTAAACCATTTAGAGATTTTTCCTTGTCGAAGTAATATCAACATCTTCTCCTCTATTAATCGAGGTTTAAGCATTGATGTATAGAGTTTTATAAGGGTTTCCTTATCTAACTCTTTTTTGTTATAATCGAATTGTATATTGCTAACTGTATCGGAATTCATATCTTAAATTGTGGTTTCAAAAGTAGAAAAAACCAACGTTTAAAACCATTTCTTTTTACTATTTAATTTACATGAAAAGTGAAATTATTTTTAACTTGAAAACTTGGCAATAGCTACATTACTTATCAAATTTGGTATATTTGCATTATTAAAATTAAATTTATGACTAATATTCCTAGTGTTGATTTAGCCGATTTTCTTTCGGACGATCCACAACGTAAACAAAAATTTGTCCAAGAAATAGGTAAAGCCTATTCTGAAATTGGTTTTGCATCAGTAAAAAATCATTTTTTAAGTGTAGAACTTATGGATAATCTTTATAAAGAAGTTAAAGGATTCTTTGCATTACCAGAAGCAGTTAAAGAAGGCTATGAAATAGAAGGATTGGCAGGACAACGTGGTTATATTTCTTTTGGTAAAGAACATGCAAAAGGTAAGAAAGAAGGGGATTTAAAGGAGTTTTGGCATTTTGGACAAGAGCCAAGTGCAGATGCAAATCTTACAGATGAATATCCAGAAAATGTAATTGTTAATGAACTTCCAGATTTTAATAATACTGGAATGGAGGCATATCGTTTATTAGAGAAAACAGGAAAATATGTACTACGCGCATTGTCCTTATATATTGGTTTAGAAGAAAACTATTTCGATCATTGGATTGCTAACGGAAATAGTATTTTGCGTCCCATCCACTACCCTCCTATTCAAGACGAACCTAAAGGTGCGGTTAGAGCTGGAGCTCATGGAGATATTAATTTAATTACATTGTTAATGGGAGCTTCTGCAGGAGGACTGCAAGTATTGCGTCATGACGGAGAGTGGATAGAAGCAAAACCCGAAGAAGGTGATTTAGTAGTGAACGTTGGAGATATGTTAGAGAGGCATACCAATTATAAAATGCGTTCTACTATTCATAGAGTAGTAAATCCACCAAAAGAAGAATGGGGAACTCCTCGTTTTTCTATTCCATTTTTTATGCATCCAAGAAGCGATATGAAATTAAACTGCTTAGAGAAATGTATCGATGCAGATCATCCAAAAGGCTTTGATGACATTACTTCAGGAGAGTTTTTGCAACAACGTTTGGCTGAAATTGGATTAAAAAAATAATATGGATTTACAAGATCAGCTTAAAAACTTATTCCCAGAACATACTCCTTCCGAAGAAACCGAAAAGAAAGAAGAATCTACTTTATGGTTGCAGGATGATCCTATGATTTGTAAATACGAAAAGCGTAAAGGAAAACCAACAACAATTATTGAGGGATATACCGGTGCGGATTCAGACTTTAAACAACTCGCAAAAGAAATAAAGAAACTTTTAAGTGTTGGAGGGAGTTTTAAAAACGAACAGATTATTATTCAAGGGAATTATAGAGATAAAATCATGGATTTCCTTAAAAACAAAGGCTTTAAAGTAAAGCGTGTAGGAGGTTAATTTAAAATACCCATTTCTAGGTTTATATATGAAAATTAAAGAATCAGAGCTAATATTAAATCCAGATGGTAGTGTGTACCATTTAAATTTAAGACCAGAACATATTGCAGATACCATCCTTTTTGTTGGAGATCAGAATCGTGTTGAAAAGATTACAAAGCATTTTGATACTATTGAGTTCTCAACACAAAAGAGAGAATTTAAAACACAAACTGGAACGTATAAAGGAAAACGTATTTCCGTTATGTCTACGGGCATAGGGCCCGACAATATAGATATTGTAATTAATGAATTGGATGCTCTAGTTAATATAGACTTAGAAACAAGAGAGCCTAAAGAGATACTAAGCAGTTTAGAGATTATTAGAATTGGAACTTCTGGTTCACTTCAGGATGATATCCCTGTAGACTCCTTTGTATTAAGCACTCATGGTTTAGATTTAAACGGAATGTTACATTTTTATCAAATTGATAAAATCACAAATCCTTCCTTAGAAAACGATTTTATAGACTATACCAATTGGAATACTCAAAAAGCGAGACCTCTCCTAATTGAGAATGACAAAAGTCTTGAAGAAAAAATGGAAAGCGAACTTACCTTTAAAGGTATCACTGCTACTGCTGGAGGGTTTTATGGCCCACAAGGAAGGGTTTTAAGGCTTGCTATAGAAGATCCAGATTTAAACCACAAAATTGATTCCTTTTCTAGTAATGGCCACCGGATTTCTAATTTAGAAATGGAAACTTCTGCTATCTATGGATTATCCAAATTATTAGGGCACCGTGCACTTTCTTTAAACGCTATAATAGCCAATAGAGCCAATGGTACTTTTAGTAAAGACCCTGGTTCGATAGTAGATCAACTCATAAAATATACTCTTGAAAAACTAGTAGAATGAAAAATTTCACTATTGGTGGAGTTCCAGAACATTTTAATCTGCCTTGGTATTTTACCCTTCGGGATAAAAAATATACCAAAGAAGGAATAAATTTGCGATGGAAAGATTTTTACGGCGGGACAGGAGAAATGTGTGCTGCACTTCGGAATAAAGAAATTGATATGGCGGTAATCCTAACCGAAGGGATTATACGAGATATCATTAAAGGGAACGAATGTAAAATTGTTCAGGTATATATACAATCTCCATTAATCTGGGGGATTCACGTGGCTTCCAATTCTAATTACCATTCCGTTGAAGATTTAAAAGGCAGTGCTGCAGCCATTAGCAGATATGGTAGTGGTTCTCATTTAATGGCTTATGTTCATGCAGAGCAGAAGAATTGGAACTTAGAAAACGACTTAAAGTTTGAAGTAATTAATGATTTAAAGGGCGCTTTAGAAAACCTTCCTAATGGAAATGGTGATTATTTTATGTGGGAAAAATTTACAACCAAACCTTTTGTAGATAACAATACTTTAAGGCTTGTTGGAGAATGCCCTACCCCCTGGCCATGTTTTGTAATTGCAGTAAGAAATGATATTCTTGAAAATGAAGAAGAAAGTATTAAAGCTATTCTAAAAATAATAAACGAAACTTCAGTTGCATTTAAAAAGACTCCTTTATTGGAAACTCTAATTTCTGAACGATACGATCAAAAGTTAGAAGATGTAAAGCAATGGCTTTCTTTAACAGAGTGGTCTCAAAATCAAATTTCTGAAAAGAAAATAGATGAAATTCAGGAAACCTTATTGAATTTAAAATTAATTCTAAATACAATTCCTTCAGAAAAAATAGTACATAACTTAATCTAAAATTAATGCATTTATAAAAAAAGGCTGCTTAATTATATTTAAGCTGCCTTTTTTTATTTTGGAAAGAAATTATATTAATATACAATTACCTTTTTGGTAGAAGTCCCTTTACTATTTACCACTTTTACAAAGTAAATTCCTTTAGCCGCATAAGAGATATCTACTTGGTGGCTTTTCTTAATATCTCTATTGTTTATCTGTGTAATTAATTCTCCATTAATATTATAGATAAATATTTTACTATTTAATTCATGATAAGTATCTACTATAAATCTTCCTGTGGAAGGGTTTGGAAAAACTGTAAAATCAAATTTATTATCTCGAAATGGGTTATCAAAATCATTAAAACTCAAGATGATATCATTATCGAGAAGCGGTTCGTCTCCATATGAAACTAAATGACTTGATACAATTAGATGTGGATTAAAACCTTCATTACAATTACTACAAGTAGTACCCGTAATACAATCGGGGTTATTTGGATGACAATAATCTATATAATCTGTATCGAAAATATAATTTAATTGCATTGGTGTAGCAGTATTAACAGTCCCTAAATCATAATCGAACCATTGTGCTATGGACCCAGGACACCAACCTGCTCTATCAAATTGCCATGTGCCATTTTGAGGGCTACAATCATCTGGATTGGGATTGCAATCGTACCAGTTGTCTTGCTCAAAAGTAGATTCTCCATCTACCCAAACATTATGTATATCGTGATGGAATTCTGCAGCATTTCCTGTATTGGTTGCTCCCCAACCATGTCCTGTTGAAACCAATTTAATTTTTGCAGCTTCTACATTATCTGCATAATCAATTTCATAGTTTTCACAAGGTTGTAAATTTCCAAGATCTCCAAATGCGTATGTATTGGACCAGAGGTTTGAAACGGTACTATAATTAAATGCTGGTTGACCTGCATTATAATCTAAAACTAAACTATATAGAAAACCATTCCCACTGGTACCAAGAGTAAACCTAAAATTAACAGTTCCTTGTAATAAAGACATAAAATCTGTTAAGTCTACTTCATGGTCACAGGCTACACCATAAGGTGTGATATATCTAATTATTTCATGCCATTTCCCATCATGACCTTGAACTTCAATATGCGATACTCTATCCCAAGGATCACAACCTCCACTAGGGCATTCGATTATTAAGGTTGCATTTATAGAATCGTAAGCTCCCATATAACTAGGTAATGTAGCTTCTACTTCAGTAGAATATACATTGCTATACACCCAAACATCCGTTGCAGCATCTACAAGAATGTCTTGTGCGGTATCTACTATTGTAATGGAATAGTTATCTACATTTTCATTTCCATAATTATTAGTCCCTGTAATTTCCACATCTTTTGCTCCATAGGAATTTGGAGTCCACCAACCGGTATAAAAACCGTTATCGTAATCGGTTAGTACAACGGTTTCGTTTGCAATTTTTACTTCGACAGACTCTATTGAAAAAATATCTGGAAATTCAATAGAAGCCTTAGCAGAAACAAGAATTGCACCTAGTTCTGGAACAAAAACATCTCCAGGAACAGGGTTTGTTAAAATGATTTGTGGTAAAACATCGGCTGGATCTAATACCTGAAAAGAAGAAAAAACATCTTCTGCTGCATTATATGTTCCATTACCTGGCTGACTTGCTTTAATGATTACTTCTCCTAAAACACCATCTAAGGTTACGGTATTTCCAGAAACTGAAGCTGGTCCTGAAACAACCGTATAATCAACTTCTAGACCAGAACTAGTATACGCTTCCAAATCAAAAGGGACATCAAAAATTACTTTGTTTGCTATAGTTGGAAAATTTATTACTTGAAAATCCGCATCTAAAACTCCTCCAAAATTTGAAGTTATCCCCTCTAAAGCAAAATTGTGCAATAAAGCATCCGTTTCTTCACCTCCTGTTTCAGAAAATAGATGTGTTATAAAAGTATTATCATCCTCTGGAATCCCTTGATTGAATTTATAATAAGCTACTAAACCAGATTCATCTCCAATTAATTCATCGTTCATAATATCTTGGATTTCACCTTGACTAAGTGCAATATCCCAAAGTGAAACTTCATCAGCTCTTCCTTTAAAAATAAAATTAAAGCCCGGCGCTATACTTTTTCCAATACCAAATGGTTTGGTTGTTCCAGTAAAAGTACCTGAAGCACTAGCAGTTCCAATAGAATCTCCATCGATAAATAACTCAATAGTACTTCCATTATAAACCCAAGTAACATATTGCCATGTCTCTGCTTGAATAGATCCTGCTGGCGCAACAACCTGATATAAATTTCCATCTATAATAAGGCGACATTCAATTATTCCATCACTCAATTGAATTAAGTACATGGAATCTCCCTCTCCTTCACCTCTAAAACCAATCATTCCAGCTCCATAAATTAATTGGTCTGTATAAAACCAACCAGACATAGTGATTTCTGTAGTACCATCTAAAAGTGCTACACCGTTTTCTAATTCAACATAATCATCAATACCATCAAAATGTAAATATTGATTGGATTGTGAAAAGCCATAAAAATTAATGGCAATTAAAAATAATAATGAGTAAAGGTTTTTCATGAGTTTATTATTAAAGTTTCTGATTTCTATAAATATACAATTTATTTCTATCCGAAAAATGAAACTTTATTTTGAAAATAAACCAAACGCAACGCAACCTTTTATATTTATATACATCCTGTTAATGTTAATAAAGAATTATGATCACATTTTTAATCATCCTGGGAACCTTATTAGTTACCAACTTCTTGATACTTCAATTTAGTTGTAACGACCCAGAATCTCACATACCTGAAGACGAATAAGACCTAACCGTTTTAATTTTCACCAATGAATTGAATCCTTATGGGATTCATTCAAATATTCGTTTACTTCACTAAAATGCTTGTTGCCATACCAATAGCCTCTATTCGCACTTAATGGAGAAGGATGTCCTGTAGTTAGAACCAAATGTTTTTTCGTATTAATTTTTGAACCTTTTTTTTTAGCAAAACCTCCCCATAACAAAAATACTAGTCCTTCTTTTTCTTCGGATAGTTTAGAGATTACAGCATCTGTAAATTTCTCCCAACCTTTTTTTTGATGACTTCCTGCTTCTGAAGCTCTTACAGTTAAAGTAGCATTTAATAATAGTATTCCTTGCTTTGCCCAACGCTCTAGATTTCCACTTTGTGGATAAGGGATTAGCAAATCAGATTCGATTTCTTTAAATATGTTTATTAATGAAGGTGGATGTTTTATAGTATCCTTTACTGAAAAACACAAGCCGTTCGCCTGCCCTTCTCCATGATAGGGATCTTGCCCAATAATTACAATTTTCACCTTATCAAAAGGTGTATGATTAAATGCTGAAAAAATTAAATCTCCAGGTGGATAACAAGTATGTTCGATGTATTCCTGTTTTACAAATTGAGTAAGATCCGTAAAATAAGGTTTATCGAATTCTTCTTGTAATTGTTCCTTCCAACTTGAGTCAATATTTACAGTCATAATTAGTACTTTTGAGCAAAATTAATATAAAAGAAAAAGTTTCAGCAATGCTAAGCTCTATTAATTTAATAAAAACATATATTCAATTTTGACTTCAAACCAGAAAAAAAATAAATTTCCGACTCCTCAAACGATATTATTGATTATTGCTGGATTAGTAGCCATACTAACCTGGATGATTCCTTCAGGTCAGTACGATAGGCTGTCTTATGATAAAGTAGAAAATACTTTTGAAAGAACTCATTTAAAAGAAAAAATAACTCTTGAGGCAAGTCAGAAAACTCTAGATGAATTAAAAGTAAAAATCCCATTAGAGAAATTTACTAGCGGAGATATATGGAAACCTATTAGTATTCCAAATACCTATCAAAAACTGGAACCCAAACCACAGGGGATAATAGAATACATTCAATCTCCATTAAAAGGAATTACGGAAGTTTCAGATATCATATTATTAATATTAATCATTGGTGGTCTTATTGGAATTGTAAATTCTACTGGAGCTTTTGAAGCAGGGATATCTTGGCTAGGAAAAGCTCTTGAAGGAAAAGAGTTTATCTTAATAATTTTGGTTACTTCCTTAATAGCACTTGGAGGAACTACTTTTGGATTGGCTGAAGAAACTATTGCTTTTTACCCAATTCTTATACCCGTCTTTTTGGCTGCTCGATATGATGCTATAGTAGCTTTAGCGTCTATCTATATAGGATCGTCTATGGGAACTATGGCATCCACAGTAAACCCCTTCAGTACTATAATAGCATCAGATGCTGCTGGTATTAATTGGACAGCTGGTCTTAATGGTAGGTTTGTTATGTTGGCCTTAGGATTGTTAATATGTATCATTTATATCATTTGGTATGCACAAAGAGTAAAAAAGGACCCTACAAAATCTATTATTTATAGCCAAAAACAAGAAATTGATAATAGATTTGGTAATTTATCTAATAATAGTTCTGTACAGTTAACCTCAAGGTTAAGGTTGATCTTATTGGTTTTCGTTCTGTGTTTTGTGGTAATGATTTATGGGGTTTCAAAGTTAGATTGGTGGTTTTTAGAAATGACATCTGTATTTTTTGTAGGTGCCATATTAATTGGTTTCCTTTCTAGAACTAAAGAGCGAGTATTTGTAGATACCTTTATAAAAGGAGCCACCGAATTATTAGGTGTTGCTTTTATAATTGGAATTGCACGAGGAGTTACGGTACTAATGGAAGATGGCCTTATTAGTGACACACTA
Source organism: uncultured Flavobacteriales bacterium (assembly GCA_913058295.1). GTDB lineage: Bacteria > Bacteroidota > Bacteroidia > Flavobacteriales > Flavobacteriaceae > Marifrigoribacter. The sequence continues at coordinate 21,758 of CAJXRD010000007.1, forward strand.
CTTTATTATTCTAGTAATTTAACAGATGGAATGAATAAAGGCCTGTTTATAAATACCATGTTATATATTTATGGTGGCTTATCCTTTTTTATTCCTTCCTCTTCAGGAATGGCTGTTTTAACTATGCCTATTATGTCTCCTTTAGCGGATGGTGTAGGCATAGGAAGAGAGTTTGTTGTAAACGCTTATCAATATGGCTTGGGTCTATTCGCCTTTTTAAATCCTACAGGACTTATTTTAGCATCCCTAGCCATTGTAAATGTGGGTTATGATAAGTGGTTAAAATTTGTCATGCCATTGGTAATTATTCTTTTATTACTCACCATGACGATACTTACAATTTCTGTTTATGTTTAATTCTATAAAAATTAAAGGAGAATGATTAACATCCCCAAAAAAGCATTAGAAAGTTTAGAATTCCCTTTGGTATTGCAACAGGTCTCTTCTTTTTGTATTACTGAATTAGGTAAAGAAAAAACGCTTGCTATTCTTCCCTTTTCTGAAGAAGAAAGCATTTCCTCCGAATTACATCGAGTAAAAGAGTTTACAGCTTCCTTTAATAGTGACAGTCCGATACCTAATCACGGCTTTGAATCCATTAGTAGAGAACTACATTTATTATCTATTGAAAACAGTACTTTGGAAGTTACTGGGTTTAGAAAAATTCTTTCTGTAACCAATACAACTCAGGTCCTTTTAAAGTTTTTTAAAAAATATGAAGAGTTTTATATTTATCTAAATTCATTTTCAGAACAAACCAACTATACAAGTCATATTTCAGAAGAAATAAATAAAAAAATAAATAAATATGGGGAAGTAAAAGACAATGCATCCGCTAATTTATCTGCTATACGAAGTAGGCTTAAAATAGTAAAAGCTAAAATTAATTCTTCTTTTTCAAAAGCACTAACTCATTATTCTCAACAAGATTATTTAGATGACATAAGAGAGACAATCGTTGACAATCGAAGAGTTCTTGCTGTAAAAGCAATGTATCGCAAAAAGATTAGAGGTACGGTTTTAGGGAATTCTAAAACAGGAAGTTTGGTTTATATGGAGCCTCAAGAAACTTTGGAGTATGCAAATGAATTAAGCAACCTTATTTATGAGGAACTCGAAGAAATAAAAAGGATATTAAAAGAGCTTACCGAGTTTACAAGACCCCACAAATACTTGCTGGAATCTTACCAAGACTATTTAACAACTATTGATGTTTTGCATGCGAAAGCAAAATATGCAATCGAAATTAATGGTGTCTTGCCTTTACTTACGAATAAGAAAAGGTTGTATTTAAAAAACGCCTTCCATCCTTTGCTTTTAGTAGCTAATAATGCTAGAAAGGAAATAACCTTTCCTCAAACTATAGAATTACATCCAGAAAACAGAATCATTGTAATTTCTGGTCCAAATGCTGGTGGAAAAAGTATTACTCTTAAAACAGTTGGCCTATTGCAAGTATTATTGCAATCTGGAATGCTGGTTCCTGTAGATTCATCGAGTGAATTTTGTTTTTTCAATAGAGTTCTTACCGATATAGGTGACAACCAGTCTATAGAAAATCAATTGAGTACTTATAGCTATCGTTTAAAAAAAATGAATCAGTTTTTAAAGAAGTGTAAGTCGGATACTTTATTTCTTATCGATGAGTTTGGTACTGGAAGTGATCCTGAATTGGGTGGAGCTTTAGCTGAAACCTTCCTGGAGGTGTTCTATGAACGAGAGTCATTTGGTGTAATAACAACGCATTATACCAATTTAAAACTGTTAGCTAGCGAATTGCCTTTTGCAACCAATGCTAATATGCAATTTAATAACCATTCTTTGGAGCCGATGTACCAATTGCTTTTAGGAGAAGCTGGTAGCTCATTTACTTTTGAAGTTGCTCAAAAAAACGGGATTCCTTATAGTTTAATCAATAAAGCTAAAAAGAAAATAGAGAGTGGGAAGGTTCGATTTGATAAGAGTATTGCTAATCTTCAGAAAGAACGTTTTCAACTTCGAAAAACTTCAGAACAACTTAAAACCGAAGAACAAAAAGCAAAAAAGAATAGTAAGCAATTGGAAGAAACCAATGTTAAGATTCAAGACAAATTGGAAAGTTACCAAGAGATGTTTGATTCAAATCAGCGCTTGATAAGCTTGGGCAAAAAAATAGATTCTTTAGCAAAGCATTATAACAATAATAAGAAAAAGAAAATCTTATTGGATGAGCTTTTTAAGGTGGTTTTAGTAGAAAACAGTAAAATTAAGAAAGTAACTCCTGCAGTAAAAAAGAAAGAAAAGGTAAAAATCCAAAAAGTAAAACAAGAAGTAGAAGCAAAAGTTAACGTTATTAGAAAACGCAAAAAGAAAGAAAAGGAAGAGGCTAAAAAAGCGCCACCACCACCACCTAAAGTTGCTTTAAAAATTGGAGATCGAGTGCGTATGATCGAGGGAGTAGCAATTGGTACAATAGACAAGATAGAAAAAAAGAAAGCTATTGTGAATTATGGTACTTTTACGACTAATGTAAATATGATGGAATTGGAGAAGGTATAATGAATATTCAACAACAACATAAAATTATATTATTTGATGGAGTTTGCAACCTTTGCAATACTTCTATCAATTTAGTAATCCGAAAAGATAAAAAGGATTGCTTTCGTTTTGCTGCTTTACAAAGTGAAATAGGAAAAAAATATATTTCAAAATTTAATATCAACCCCAAAGAAACAGATTCGATTGTTTTAATTGATAAGGACACAATTTATATTAAATCTACTGCAGCTTTACATATTGCAAAGTCTCTTTCGGGTGCCTACCCCATACTTTTCGGTTTTATAATTATTCCCAGTTTTATACGCAATTGGCTTTATGATATTGTTGCAAAAAATCGATATAAATGGTATGGAAAAAAAGAAAGTTGTATGATTCCAACGCCAGAATTAAAAGCCAAATTTTTATAGCCCAATAATTCTAAAGTTATCAAAACCTCCAGTATCATCATCTCCATTTTGATGTATTCCTAGCGTAAGCCTAACATTTGTAGTGGTATCTGGTACATTTATTACTATAGTTCCACTTTCACTATAATCACTATTTCCTTCTATAAATAAGACAGGACCCTGGCCAACATCGTCTAAAAAGAGTTCGTAAAAAACATCATCTCCATTATCAAATTCAAATACCTCATAATTGAATGTTACTTGTACGTTGGTATAAGCAGAAACATCAACGTTGTTAAAAGCAATTTCATGAACAAAATTTCCTCCTCCATTGGTATTATTTAAATCTCTACAACCTAAAAAATTTCCTGAGAAACCTGTGATATTTGCTAATGTAGTAACGATATCCCAAATGTCATTACCTACATTATAAAGAGAAGGATTTACAGTATAACTCCAGGTTTGATTAAAGTCAAAATCCTGAGTAGCTATATCAACTATAGCTGGAGTGATAATACAGTAAATATCTTCCCAGCTTGAGCCATTCCAAATCTGAAAACAAAAATCACTATTTATAGCATCACTTAAAAAAATAAGCAATCCTATGTCACTTATTCCAGGTTGTATGGTATTTCTTTCAGTTAAAGATGAAATTATTGGAGGTTTTAATCCTCCAAAATTAATACCATCACTTGAACTATTTACATCCAAAACAGATGCTGAGCTTGGGTTGATTGTGTTTATTCCTACTTGGGGATACACTGAAAATTGTAGCAATAATAACAGGCAAAAAAGAGTGTATCTTTTCATATTAATTATTTATTGCAAAATAGTATGGAGAGTAATTGGGAGGCTGCTAAAAGAATTAGCTAGTTCAAGTAACGATTTTATCTTATGTGCTTTCAAATATTTCGATATGCTGTCCTATAAATTGGATGACATACACTTTTAATTTTTTTTTTTTTAGGCTTAAAAAGATTTGTTACTTTTATTTAAAATAAAACAATTTTAAATATGGGTAAATTACAACTAGAGTCAGAAAACATACAAGAAGGTATTGAAAACGTGCAAGAAAGCGTAGAGAGTATACAAGATGACGCACAAGTGTGGATAGATAAGTTAATAGAGTTTGGATCTGAGTATGGATTAAAACTTCTTGGAGCTATTGCAATATGGATGATAGGTTCATGGGTGATAAGGAGAATAAAAAGGTTGCTGGATAAAGCAATGGATAAGGTAGAATATGATGAAAGTTTAGAGAAATTTATTACAAGCCTTGTTGTTATTGCTTTAAAAATATTACTTGTTGTTATTATATTGGGTAATCTAGGGGTCGAGACAACTTCTTTCGCTGCTCTTTTAGCTGCAGGTGGTTTAGCGGTAGGCCTTTCTTTACAAGGTTCTTTATCCAATTTTGCTGGTGGAATATTAATATTGATATTAAAACCTTATAAAACAGGCGACTTTATTGAAGCTCAAGGGGAAACTGGACATGTAAAAGAGATTCAAATTTTCAATACCAAGATAAATACTATGGATAATAAAGAGGTAATTATTCCAAATGGAGCTTTGTCTAATGGAAATATAACCAATTTTACTTCCGAAAAATTTCGTAGAGTAGATTTGGTAATAGGAGTTAGTTATAATTCAGACATTAAACAAACTAAGGATTTGCTTCTTAAAGTTTTAAAAGAAAATGCTAAGGTAGTTTCTGAACCTGCACCTATGATTGTTTTAGGTGAATTGGCCGATAGCTCTGTTAATTTTTATGTAAGACCTTGGGTACATAGTCCAGATTATTGGGATGTATATTTTCAGGTAATGGAAAGTTGTAAAATTGAATTAGATAAAGCTGGAATCGAAATTCCTTTTCCACAAATGGATATTCATAAAAAGAGTTGATAATAAGATTGATTTAAAAACAAAGCCACTAATATTTATTAGTGGCTTTTTCTTTTTATACTTTTTAATGTTTTGTTTCTTTGCAAATTATTAACAAAACTAAATATTATGGAAAACATTGATGTACAATTATGGGTGGATAAATTTAAAGCAATTGGTATTGAGTATGGACTAAAAATTTTGGGAGCTATTGCAATATGGTTTATAGGTTCTTGGATTATTAAAAGAATTAAAAGCCTGCTCGTCAAAGCCATGGACAAAGTGGAATACGATGAGAGCTTAGAGAAATTTATTTCAAGTTTAATTGTTGGATTACTTAAAGTATTATTAGCTGTAGTTATTCTAGGTTATCTAGGTATAGAAACTACATCGTTTGCAGCAATATTGGCAGCAGGTGGTTTAGCTATTGGCTTATCACTACAGGGTTCTTTATCTAATTTTGCTGGTGGAGTTTTAATACTAATATTAAAGCCATTTAAAACTGGGGATTATATAGAAGCACAAGGGCAAGCTGGAACCGTAAAAGAAATTGAAATATTTACTACTAAGCTTAATACTCCTGATAATAAAGAGATTATAGTTCCCAACGGAATTTTATCTAACGGAAACATTACCAACTATTCTACAGAAAAACAAAGAAGAGTAGATATCGTTATGGGAGTGAGTTATGATGCAGATATTAAACAAACCAAAGAGGTTTTAATGAAAATTTTAATGGACTGCGAAAAAACTCTTAAAGACCCTGCACCGGTAGTAAATGTAAGAGAATTAGCAGATAGCTCTGTTAATTTTAATGTACGTCCTTGGGTATTAAGTGAAGATTATTGGGATGTGTATTTTGAATTAATGGAAACTTGTAAAATTGAATTAGACAAGGCAGGAATCGAAATTCCTTATCCACAAATGGATATTCATAAAAAGAATTAAATAAAAAATATCTAAATTGAAAAACCCGAAAACTGTAATTAAAAGTTTTCGGGTTTTCTTTTATAAAGACGATTGGTTATTATTTCACGTCCTCATAATTATCATCCCAATCTTTTACTTTAGGGTCTCCTAATTTACCTATAGATTTTGCAACTATCATAGAAACAGCAGCATCCCCAGTAACATTTACAGTAGTTCTGCACATATCTAATGGTCTGTCTACAGCAAAAATTAGCGCAAGTCCTGCTTCTGGAATTCCCGCATAACCTAAAACTCCAACCAGCATTACCATTCCTGCTCCTGGTACCGCAGCAGATCCTATGGAAGCTAAAGTTGCAGTTGCTATAATTCCTAATTGTGTTCCAAATGATAAGTCCATACCAAAGGCTTGTGCTATAAATACTGCAGCAACTGCTTGATACAAACTTGTTCCGTCCATATTTATAGTAGCTCCTATAGGAAGTACAAAACTTGAAACCTCCTCCTCTACTCCTAAATGTTCAGTTACTCTTTCCATAGTTACAGGTAACGTTGCTGCACTAGAACTTGTAGAAAATGCCAATAATTGTGCAGGTGAAATTCCGTTTATGAAAAAATTTGGTTTTTTCTTAGTATATAAAAAGACAATTAAAATGTAAATCCCAATCATTAGAAGTAAACCTAAAACTACTGTAAGTGCATACCAACCCAATGCTTTGAACAGATCTACACTAGGTGACTCTACTACTAAAGCTGCCAATAAAGCGAAAACTCCGTATGGAGCAGCTAGCATAATTAAATCTACCATTTTTAAGATGACTTCATTAAAGCCATCAAAGAATTTTTTTACGGTTTCTCCTTTTTCTTCTGGAATTAATATCAAGCCTATTCCGAAAAAGACAGCAAAGAAGATCACTTGTAACATATTACGGTTACTTGTAGCTGCTGCAAATATATTTTGAGGCACTAGGTCTTCTAAGGCTTGTAAAGGTCCAGATTCTTTTTGTTTTAATGCGGTTTCTTGATATTTAGCAGTATTGCCACTATAGTTTTCTACCATTTCAGTTCTAGTCTTTTCTGAAATAGCTTTCCCTGGGCTTATCGTATTTACCAAAATCAATCCTATAGAAACTGCAATTACTGTAGTCATTATATAAATAATAATGGTTCGTGTGCCCATTTTTGACAGCTTTGAAATGTCTTTTAAATCGGATACCCCTTTTATTAAAGCTGCTAATATTAATGGTATTGCAATTAATTTTAAAGAGTTAATAAATATTTTTCCGAAGGGTTTTATCCAATCCTGAACCATTTGCATTCCACCATCTACCATGGTCATTAAAAGTCCAACTATGACTCCTAAAGCCATTCCAATAAGTATTTTCCAGTGTAATGCTAGTTTTTTCATATTCAATGTCCGAGAAGTCGGAGAGCTTTTAATTAGTGTTTATATTTTATTCGGTTACTTCGATACATTCCGATTGTATCGGAACACTCAGCAACCTTTGCTATTCGTTATAAAGTACCCTGAGTGATTTCTTTCTTGAAATCGTATCGAAGGGTAATTAGTTTATTTCGATACTTCAATAAAATTATCGCTAAAGCGATAATAACTCAGCAACCTTTGATTCTCTTTCGATTGGTACTCTGAGTGTCCCGATTATATTTTTAGGACCTATCGAAGCAACCTTTGCTATTCGTTATAAAGTACCCTGAGTGATTTCTTTCTTAAAATCGTATCGAAGGGTAATTAGTTTGTTTCCGCTCTGTTCAGTGACCAATATATTGCTATAATTTGGCAGTTTTATTAATTAAAGTAAAATCTGCTAAAACCAATGCTGCCATAGCTTCTACTATGGGAACTGCCCTAGGAACAACGCATGGGTCATGTCTACCCTTACCTTGCATTTCCACAATGTTTCCTTGATTATCTAAAGCCTTTTGTTTTTGAATTAATGTTGCAACAGGTTTAAATGCCACTCTAAAATAAATATCCATTCCGTTACTAATTCCACCTTGGATTCCTCCTGATAAATTAGTTTTGGTAGTACCATCTTCATTAAAAAGGTCGTTATGCTCGCTTCCTTTCATTTTTGTAGCACAAAATCCCGCTCCATATTCAAAACCTTTTACCGCATTAATGGATAGCATTGCTTTTCCTAATTGTGCATGAAGTTTGTCAAAAACAGGTTCTCCAAGACCAATTGGCACATTTTGCAGTACACACATCACCGTACCACCTATGGTATCTCCAGATTTTTTTATGGTTTCAATTTTAGAAATCATTTTCTTTGCAGTTTCTTCATCTGGACAACGAAGCATATTGGATTCAATCTTATCAAAATCCAAATCTTGATATGGTTTATTTATATAAATATCTCCAACGGAAGATACAAAAGCATTTATTTTAATGTCTTTAACAAATTGTTTTGCTATGGCGCCAGCTGCTACTCTTGAAGCTGTCTCTCTTGCAGAACTTCTTCCTCCTCCTCTATAATCCCGATGTCCATACTTTTTATCGAAAGTAAAATCGGCATGGGAAGGTCGGTATACATCTTTTATATGGGAATAGTCTTTTGATTTCTGATTGGTGTTTTCAATAATAAAACCGATTGGTGATCCTGTAGTTTTACCTTCAAAAATACCGGACAGAAATCGTACCTCATCTTCTTCTTTACGCTGAGTAGTAATTTTTGATTGTCCAGGCTTTCTTCTGCCCATATCTGCGTTTACAACAGCTAAGTCTATTTCTAAGCCAGCAGGACAGCCATCAATAATACCACCTATAGCCTCTCCATGTGATTCGCCAAAAGTGGTGAGTTTAAATAAATTTCCGAAGGAATTACCAGCCATAGTTAGGTTTTCAACAAATGTAAATTTTAATAACAGAATAACCAAAAGATAATTAGATGGTGTTTTTATGTTTATTGTCTTTACGAGCTTATTCAAGCGAAGTAATCTCATGAAATTTGTTATAATCATGGGGTTGCTTCGGTCATTCGTGCCTCATTTTCTCGCAAAGACAAGTGCCTTTCTTGCAAAGACAGAACAATTACAACAATGCTTGCCGCAAAATACTAATAGGATGCAAAGCGATTTTTTGGGTACCATCCTTAATTTGATGCCTGCAACTAGTACCGTTTGCCGCGATAATAACTTCTTCTGATGCATTTCTAACCGTTGGGAATAACTTTAACTCCCCTATTTGCATACTTATTTCGTACTTGTCTTTTTCAAAACCAAAACTTCCTGCCATTCCACAACAGCCAGAAGGAATAATGGTAGGTTTGTAATTAATTGGTAGATTTAATATATCGAAAGTTACTTTCTGATTGCTCAAAGCCTTTTGATGGCAATGGTTATGAATCTTTATTGCTTTTGATTCTTTAGTGAATGATGAGGCGTTTATGTTTCCTATTTCTATTTCGGAAGCTAAAAACTCTTCCATTAGAAAAGAACTAGTTGCTATTTTTTTAGCAGAAGTGATGTCGTCTGCTAATCTTAGATATTCATCTCTAAACCCTAGTATTGCTGAAGGCTCAATTCCGAGTAAAGGCATTTCTTCTGAAACTTTATCCTTTAAAAATTCAATATTATAATTAATGGTTTCTTTTGCTTGAATAAGAAATCCTTTGGAAAGTAAAGCTCTAGCACTATCCAAACTATCAATTAGCCTAACTTTATATCCTAATTTCAGGAGTAATAAATAACTATCTTCTGCAATGTTTGCATCTAGATAATTACTGAATTCATCCACAAACAAAAAGACCTCTTTTAAAACACTATTTTCTTGTACTACAATATGTTGTGATAGTTTAGTGAAACTACTGGTTGACATAAATGGCAAGCTTCGTTTAGGAGCAATTCCACTAATATTTTTTATAATTAAAGAAGCTATCGGATTACTAAATAAGGCATTGGATAAAACAGGGAATTTTGCAGCCATTTCATAATTCTTACTACTATTTCCAAAGAGCTTATCTGCAAAGCTATGAGAATGGGTTTTATGATATTGGTATAAGAATTCTGCCTTTGCAGTTGCTATATCTACATTACTTGGACATTCGGTAGCACAAGCTTTACAACTTAGACAAAGGCTAAAAGCCTCTTTTAGTTCTTTAGCATCAAACTTATTAAGCGCTTGGTTGTTGCTTAAGACTTCCCGTAAAACATTAGCTCTCCCTCTTGTAGTATGTTTTTCATTTTTTGTAGCTTGATAGCTTGGGCACATCGTCCCACTAGACTTTTCAGTTTTACGACAGTCCCCGCTTCCATTACACTTTTCAGCCAAACGAAGAATTCCTTCAGAATCATTAAAATTGATTATGGTATTAATTAGTGGGGCTTCTTTATCTGGAGTATATCGCAAATCCTCATCCATAGGAAAAGCATCGATAATCTTTCCTGGATTAAAGATGTTATTTGGATCAAAGCTTGATTTAATTCGCTTCAGAAGTGCATAATTAATATCACCAATCAATATTGGTAAAAATTCTCCACGAACAATCCCATCCCCATGTTCTCCAGAAAATGAACCTTGATACTTTTTTACCAGCTTGGCAACTTCTGTTGTAATTTCTCTAAAATAACGTACTCCTTCAGATTCCTTAAGATTTAGTATAGGACGCAGATGCAACTCCCCTGCTCCTGCATGAGCATAATACACCGCTTTCTGCTGAAAACGTTCCATTAGTTGGGTGAATTCCTGAATATACGATGACAGATCTGATAAGGCTACTGCAGTATCCTCAATACAGGCAACCGCTTTTTTATCTCCTACCATATTCCCCAATAATCCCAAGCCTGCCTTGCGAAGTTCTAAAACTTTATGAATATCCTCTCCCTTTAATACAGGGTGAGCATCACTTAATCCAGAGTTTTTTAAGCTTAACAATAAGCCGTCAATTTGATTTTGTAAATCTTCTTCAGTTTCAGATTTTAATTCTAATAGTAATAATGCCTTGGGCTTACCTTCAATAAAAAAACGGTATTCTTTGTATTTTTTATTGTTCTTAGTACAATCCAAAATAAAATCATCCATCATTTCGCAAGTATGCAATGAGTGTTTCATCACATTAGTAACATCGTTTAAGCAATTGAACAGGCTTTCATAATGGGCAACAACCATCGCAGCTTGGGATGATGGTAGATCGTCTAGCTGTAGTGTTATTTCTGTTGTAAAAGCTAAGGTTCCTTCACTTCCACAAAGTAATGCAGCGAGATTGATGTGTTTTTCTGAACCCCCAAATAATTCTGATTTTAATAAAGCATCTACAGCATATCCGGTATTACGCCTATGAATTTCCCGTTTGGGAAACTGATTCCAAATTTCTTCTTGTGCTTCGGAAGATCTTAATTCTGAATAAATAGTATTATAAATATTCCCTTCCAAAGTATTTTCTTTTGTTTTCTGAAGAAATTCTTCCGAAGTGAATTCCTTAAAGACAATTTCCTCTCCATTAGAAAGAATACATTTTAATTCTAGCACCTTATCTCTGGTCACTCCGTATTGAATAGAAGTAGTACCACTGGAGTTATTGCCAACCATCCCTCCTATCATACACCGGTTGGAAGTTGACGTGTTTGGTCCAAAGAAAAGGTTATAGGGTTTTAAGTATTGATTTAGCTCATCTCTAATGACACCTGGTTGTAAAGTAACAGTCTTATTCTTTGCATCAACTCTAATAATCTTAGTGAAGTGCTTAGAAACATCCACAACTATTCCCTCACCTACACATTGACCAGCTAAAGATGTACCTGCTGTGCGCGGAATTAAGGAAGTATTATGTTCTTCTGCAAAGAGTATTAATTGCTGTATGTCTTTTTCATCTTTAGGAAAGGCTACTGCTAAAGGAAGTTTTCGATATACAGAAGCATCTGTCGCATAAAGCATTTGGTACAAGGTATCGTCTTGGATTTCTCCCTGAAAATGTTTTTTGAAATCTGCTAGAGATTGTTTCATACAGCTTTTGTAAATGTATTGCAAAAATTATCTATTAGCAATAGAGTATAAAAGCAAAAAGGACTTAATTTTCTAATTGAAGAATCCTTTAAAATATTTATATTTTGAAATGTAACTTTATAAACCTTTATAACACTTATGATTAATGCATTTGTAAATGAAAAAATATTTCCAATTACATTTTAAATTAATAAATAGGAGACTAATCGATTTTGGTTTGCCTCTTATTGTTGGCTATATACTTTTGTTATTGGTGTTTTATTTTGGGTCTGAATATCTATTTTCAAAAACAGAATTTGCTAAATACATTTATGGATTCGTAGCACTGGGATTCGTATCTAGGCTAAGTGAAGCGAAAAGAAACGATTTTATAAAATCTATCTTTGGGACTTCTGCTTTTCTAAAAATACGAATGCTAGAGAATTTAATATATGCATTCCCATTTGCATTATTTTTAATCTATAAGGAAGAGTTTGTTATGTCTTTTCTATTAATGGTTAGTAGCTTATTATTAGTAATATTCAATTTCAATGTAAATCTTAATTTTACAATTCCAACACCCTTTGGAAAAAAGCCTTTTGAGTTTGTCACAGGGTTCCGGAAAACATTTTTCATATTCCCATTTGCATACCTTTTAACTTATGCTGCAATTGACGTGAACAACTTTAATTTGGGTATTTTTTCTTTATTATTAATAGGCCTCATTTGCCTTTCTTACTATATAAAACCTGAAAATGAATATTATGTTTGGAACTATAGTTTGACCCCAAAAGATTTTTTAATTGAAAAACTAAAAATTGGTTTGCTGTATTATACGGCATTAAGCATTCCAATATTAATAGCCTTGGGTATTTTCTTTTATAATGAAATTGGAATCTTGTTAGTTTTCTTTATCATTTCCTATGCCTATATTATTGCTATAATTTTAGCCAAATATTCAGCTTTTCCAGACGAAATGAGTTTGCCTCAAGGAATTCTAATTGCATTGAGTTTTATGTTCCCTCCTATTTTAATAGGACTTATCCCTTATTTTTATTCACTGTCTGTAAAAAGATTAACAACACTATTGAATGATTCAAATTAAAAATTTATCCAAATCCTTTGGCAAGAATCAAGTTTTAAAAAATATTGATTTGGATTTTAAGAAGGGAAAAGTATATGGTATTGTTGGTGAAAATGGCGCTGGAAAAACAACCTTATTTAGATGTATCGCTGGGCTAGAAAAATACCAAGGGGAAGTTTCTTCCACTATAAATCCATTAAAAAACCATTTGGGGCTCTTATTGACAGAGCCATTCATTTTTTCTAAAATAACTGGAAAAGAATATATACGGTTACTGGTTAATGCAAGAAAAGTAGAAATTACAGATTTAGAAGAAAGAAATGTATTTGACCTTCCACTAAATCAATATGCTTCTACCTATTCCACAGGAATGAAAAAGAAATTAGCCTTGACAGCTATATTACTTCAGCAAAACGATTTATTTATATTAGACGAACCTTTTAATGGTGTTGACATTCAAAGTAATCAACTCATCACTGAAATCATCCACAAATTAAAAAGCTTAGATAAATTAGTAATCTTATCTTCTCATATTTTTTCAACTTTAGCAGAAACTTGTGATGAAATTTATCTAATGAAAGATGGGGAAATTATTAAGAAGGTTATGCAAGAAGATTTTAAAAAATTGGAGCAAGAAATGAAATCCTTTACAATTGGCAATAAATTAGAAAAGCTTGGACTTTGATTAAGTCAATAATTATTTAATGTAACCCAATATCCAAAATTATCGTCTTAGGTTTATTAACATAAATCTAAAAAAATAATGAAAACTACATCCATCTTAAAAAATCTTCTAGGAGTAATAATTATATCTTTATTATTATTTCAGACCAAATCCTTTGCACAAACCTTGGAATCAAAAATGGATAGTTTACTTGCTGCCAAGTATCTACCATCAGATCCTGGAGGGGTTTTCTTGATTGCAAAAAATGGGAAACCAGTCTATAAAAAAGCTTTTGGAATGGCTAATATGGAATTAGAAGCGCCTTTAAAAACAGAGCATGTTTTTGAAATAGGATCTATGACCAAGCAATTTACAGCGGTTTCCATACTAATGTTATTAGAACAAGGCAAATTAGACTTGAATGATGAAATCACAAAATACATACCCGATTATCCAACTCAGGGAAAAACCATTACCATTCATCATTTGTTAAACCATACTTCAGGAATTAAAAGCTATACCAGTGTTAAGGGCTTAATGGGTATTGCAAAAACAGATCTAACACCAATCGAACTCATTGATTTCTTTAAAAACGAACCCATGGATTTTTCTCCAGGAGAAAAATTTAAATACAATAATTCTGGCTATATTATTTTGGGATATATCATCGAGTCCGTATCCGAAATGAGTTATGGGGATTTTGTGGAAGAAAATATATTTAAAAAATTAAATATGAGCTCTTCCTATTATGCCAGTCATAGAAAAGTTTTTAAAAATAGAGTTTCAGGATATCACCAACGAGATGGATTTACTAATGCCATGCATATAAGCTATACCCTACCCTATGCAGCTGGTTCCTTATTATCAAATGTTGACGATATGTTGCTATGGCAAAATGCATTAAGAGATAATACATTAGTAAGCAAAACCATTTTAGATAAGGCATTTACTAACTATACCCTAAATAATAATGAAGCTACCAACTATGGTTATGGTTGGCATATAAAAGAAATTAATGAGACGAAAAGCTATCAGCATGGAGGAAGTATTTTTGGTTTTAAATCTATGGGTGTTTATCTCCCGGATGAAGATATTTATGTAATTGGATTAAATAATTGTGACTGTAATTCCCCTACAAAAATCACAAAGGAAATTGCAGAGTTATATCTTAATGAACTGAATAACAATCTAAGTAGCAAAAATTAAATTTAACTTTATTATTGAAAAAGGTAATTGGAATGTTTTAGTATGGGATTGGAATAAAAAGTTGCAGGATTATTATTATCTTTAATTTTAATTAAGAAGCCACATATACTGTGGCTTCCTTTTTAAAATCAATAAACTAAATGCTTTTATCTAAGTTCCAGAACAATATAAAATGAATACCAAACCCCTATTAGATTATATTAGTAAATACATCACTTTAACTGATGAGGAAGAAGTTTTTTTTATTTCAAAACTAACTTATAGAAAATATCTAAAGGGGCAATATATTGTTCAACAGGGAGACATCTGTGACAAAACTAGTTTTCTAATTTCAGGTTGTTCAAAGACATTTTATGTGGATGACAAGGGTCAAGAACATATTGTATTGTTTGCTATAGAAGATTGGTGGGTATCCGATATTGGAAGTTTTATAACACAGACCCCTGCAGATTATAATGTCCAATGTATCGAAAACACAGAATTTATTCAGTTTTCATATCAAGATCAAGAGTTATTATTAGATAAGATTCCAAAATTGGAACGCTTGTTTAGAAAAATGATTGAAAAGGCTTTAGTATCCACACAAAAAAGAATTGTTAGAGGATTTAGTTTAAATGCCAAAGAACAATATCTCTATTTTAAACAGCATTACCCTACTATCGAACAGCGTGTTCCACAATATATGATTGCCTCTTATCTTGGAATTACAAAAGAATTTTTAAGTAAAATTAAAAGCCAAATCCTTCTCGAGCAATAAATGTTAATCTAGATTAACATGATTTTATAATCTACTTTAATCCATATTTAAATAATGTTGCAGACATTTGCATCATAATAGTTAACACTATAAAATTTAAATAAATAATAATAAAATCAACAAAATGAAAAACAATTTAAAAAATTTAGCTGCTATAGCAATCGTTGCTCTTATAGCATTTTCTTTTACTACTATTGAAGACACAAGAAAAGATATTAAATTAGAAAACAGCGAAGTGAACTGGAAAGCATTTAAAGTTACTGGATCTCATGAAGGCACAATATCTTTAAAATCAGGATTTTTAACTTTTAAGGAAGAAGTTTTAACTGGTGGAGAATTTGTGATTGATATGACTTCTATTGCTTGTACAGATTTGGAAGGTGAATACAAAGGTAAATTAGAAGGACATTTAAAGTCTGATGATTTCTTTGGTGTGGAGGGGAATCCTACATCTACTTTAGTGATTACGAAGGTAAAATCTAACGGTAAAAATTCATACGAAGTAACTGGAGATCTTACCATTAAAGGAAAAACCAACCCAATTACTTTTGATTTCTCTGTTTACGGTCAAAAAGCAAGTGCTTCTTTAAAAATTGATAGAGCTTTATTTGATGTAAAATATGGTTCTACTAGCTTCTTTGAAGGATTAAAAGACAAAGCAATTTATGATGAGTTTGATTTAAATGTAGCATTAGAGTTCTAGTAACAGCATTTTATATATTTATAGTTAGTTTAAAGCGCAAGTCAATTGACTTGCGCTTTTTTATTATCTTTCGTTTCTCAAAAATTTAGAAGAAATAAAGAATGATACGCAAACATACTCCTGAAGATTTAGATTCAATTATGAATATCTGGTTGCACTCCTCTACTCTAGCCCATCCCTTTTTAGATGCTACTTTTGTAGATAAAGTAAACCATGATATGAGAACGATGTATATCCCTGGATCTGAAACTTGGGTTTATATAGAAGACAACACCATCGTTGGTTTTATAAGCATGATTGGAAATGAAATTGGAGGATTATTTGTTTTACCAAATCACCACTCCAAAGGAATAGGATCACAATTAGTCAACTTTATAAAAGGATTCCATGAAGAATTGGAGGTAGAAGTTTTTGAAAAGAATGTAATAGGAAGAGCTTTTTACGACAAATATGGTTTTAAACTATTGAATACCTATATGCATGATCAAAGTAATCAGGAGGTGATGCGCTTAAAATTTAACTATTAAAATAGATAGATTAAAAAAATAGTCTCCAGCTTTCTATTTATAGATTTCACATGAGTTTTCTTAAAGTTCACATGATTTATTTTGCATCCCAATCATAGCCATAACCAAAATATTAATTAACAACTTGTATCCTATAAGCCGAGACTAATTGCTCATTTTATTTTTATAATTTCCACCTTCTTTATATCGATACACTTTTCCACTTCTATCTCTTTCAAAGACAAACTTAGCTCCTAACTCTCCATTTTCTTTTATTTGAATAAAAGTATCCTTCTCTAAGTATTTATAAAATTGCATTCCTCTTTTTGGAGAATTCTCAGGTAATTGCAAAACCACTAAATCTTCTCCCCAACTAGAAATGTACACTTCACTATTCCAAGGATTCATATCATAATACCCAGTATAATCTTCTAATCGGTATTCATTTTCAGGTTTTTCTATTGTAAGTTTTGCTCTTTCTAAAATTTGTTTGATCCCATTTGAATATTTAAAAGTTGCTACTCTATTAGCATTTACCATAATCACAACAGCCATTTTTGTGCTTAGATTTAATTGTAGTAAAGACACAAAACCTGGACAAGTACCGCCGTGCGACACCCAATCATCACCATTCGAGCTTTTTATAACCTCAAAGCCAAGCCCCCAAGTAGAATATCCATCTTTACTAGTGATTTTTGCTTGATGCATGGTTTTTAAAGTTGCAGATTTTAAAACTTCTGTTGTATTAGCATCTTGCAATCGAAACTGCCATGAAGCATATTTTCCTAAATCTGAAATAGATGACCATAGACCCATAGCTGGAGTCATAGCTTTAGTTTCAAATAGATTTACGTTATTACGGTTTCTATTTCTATTTATGGCTGTATAACCACTAGCCTGCTTATTATTATCTATTATTGAATTAGCTCCTATAAAAGTATTGTTCATTTTTAATGGAAGTAATACTTCATTCATGAGGTAAGTTTCATAAGGCATTCCTGAAACTTTTTCTATTATTTCGCCTAATAAGGCATAGCCTATATTGCTATAACTAACATCTGACCCTACTTCACTTTCAGTCTCTAAATCCTTAAAAATGGAACGAAATTCATTTTGTGAAGGAAAATTAAATTTGGGACCACTAAAATAACTATGTATTGTATTTCCTGGTAAACCCGATGAATGAGAAAGTAAAGATCCTATGGTAATTGCTCCGCCTTCCGGAAAATTTTGTTGAACTTTATAAAAAGGCAATAAATCTTTTACTTCATCTTCTAAGTGAAGTTTACCTTCGTCAACCAATTTCATAATTGCTACAGCAGTAAATGATTTTGTAATAGAACAAATACTACATATTGAGGATAAGTTTATATTCTTATTTTGTTCAATATTGGCTTTTCCAAAAGCACCAGCCCAAGCTATTTCTTGATCATCAATAACCATAGCAATCATCCCTGGAATTCCTTCAAAATCTTTTTGAGCCTCCAACCAGACTTCTATTAATTTAAAAGCATCTTCATAATTTTTTTTGTTTTCTTGAGAGATTCCTTGAATTGAAATAAAAAGGAAAATTATAAGTATGGCAAACTGTTTCATATATAAATGTTTTTATATTGATTATTTTGTTATTAATAAATTTGATAGGATACTAAGAAGGATTTCTTAGTATTTAAAAAAAGGAAATATACTTTTATAAACTTTTAATTCTTAAATTTTCCCAAGGAATATCATAAATCTGCATGACACTCGAAAGGGATTTTATTTTCACAAAAGGAACATTATTTTTTAATGGTGAGTTATTTATTATCTGCTTTCTAGGGTTGTTCTCTAGAGTTTTTAAAGAAAATTTTTCTGGGTGAATTAACTTAGACTCTATTCCTTCATATTGCAAGTTATAAATACTATCAGGTAGTTTTACCCAAACCTTTTTACTATCCTCTACATCAATATTGATATATTTTACTTTAGAAGAAACTGCAACACTCAGCATTTTAAAATTTCCTTGGGCATCGATACTTTCGGTAATATTATCAATAGATACTGTTGAAGTATTGGATATTATATGCATGTTTTTCACTTCATTTATCAATACAAAGTCTGAAAATAAAACATCAAGTTTTCCATTATTCCATTGATTAATTTCAAAGTTGGAATACGATCCCTTTATGGAAGTATTGATTCCATTAATCTTATTTGCTTGAAATAACACATAATTTAAATCTGCTTCTAGGTTTTTGATTTCTTCAGAAAACACCACTTTACCATGCCTTACATTAATACGAAGTTTGGCATTTCTTGGAATTTTTATTTTTAGTGTTTTTTGGACAATTGCTCGTTTTGTTGATAAGGCACGTACATTTGTTGATGGTAGCTTACTCTTGCTTTTAAGTGTTGCTTTATTTACAATTTCTGGTTGTGTATCTAGACTCGGCAAAGGTTCTTTTTTAGGTTTTCTTAATAGTATTCTCTCTTCCTTTGTCTTGTTATAGAACCGCCTTCCAATTTTTTCATTATTCTCTTTCTCCCACTGTTCTATATAAGTATTGCCTTTTTCTATATATGTATCAAAATCAAATTCTCCTTGGCTTTTGGACTCTTCATTATAATTCTTATTGTGATTGAGTGTTGAACTTCCCATACCCTTTTTTAAGGCTTCTATTTCTATTTTGGTAGTATTTAATTCCTCTGTATTTAAAAAATATCCTTCATAATATCCATGTTTTTTTAAATCAATATCTGTATTATTATTAGAAAAGGAACTTATCACTATTTTATTTTCATTTTTTTCAGAATTAAAATTCCACTCATAAAAATATGCTTCCACTTCTTTTTGGGATAAACCTTCTACCTCTAATAATGCTTCTACTATAACTACATCTTTGTCTGTTAATTCAAATTCTACATTGGTATACTTACTATCAAGCTCTATACTAACATTTTGATCAACTTGATACTCCTGCTGTTTCGATTTGCTTATCACCTGCCCAGAGGCATTTGTAATAATTACTACTAATGCTAAAATTAGGAATATATTTCTTTTAAATAGTTTCATGTTCTTTATTGTTTAATGGGATCATTTCAGTTTTTAATGTTTGCAATAATTCTAATTGCATTTTTAAGTTATTTATCAAAGCGTTTATGCTTCTTGTATTAGGGCCTTCTTCATTTATTTCGATTACCAATTTTTTATATTCTCTTTTAAGAATTGAAAAACGATTCATATATCGGTTAAAAATTGATTTGCCTTCCTTATTATCTTGTACCTCTAATAATGTGAGATTTATATTGGTTATATAGAAGTCTTCTATTTCTTCCAATTCTGGAGAAATAGCGCTCAAAATGAATTCAGATTGTATTGTTTTTTTATCTTGATTTATTGGATTAATTAATAAATATGAAGTGGTACCTAATGCTACAAAAAGCAATATGGATGCTGCAATTTTAAAAATTTCAAACGTATTGCGCTTTTTTACAGGTAATTCAGTATATAATCTTTCGATGAATAGATCTTCATGGTCCTTTCTTCGCGGATGATTTACTAAACGATCCTTTTCAAATAGTTTTTTAAGATTCTGTCCCATATCCTTTTTGTTTTAATAATTCTCTTAATTTAATTTTTCCTCGCATAAGTTGTGTTCTGGAAGCTATTATAGAAATATTCAAAATTTGTGAAATCTCTTCATGATCATATCCTTCTATTAAATAGAGCATCACTACAAATTTGTATTTATCTGGAAGTTTGCTTATTTCTGTTTTAACATCTTCTAAAACTAGTTCTTCCTCAAAATTCCAGTTGTCATCATTATCCCCTTCAAAAGGAATTACATTTACTTCTTCTAAAGCAACCACTTCCAACTGTTTCTTTTTTAAGTGATTTATGCAATTGTTTACAACGATTTTTTTTAGCCATGCGCCAAAAGTCACCTCTGCTTTAAACTGAGAGATATTTTTAAATGCGCTTAAAAAGGATTCTTGAATTATATCTTCGGCATTTTCTGAGTTCTTTAAAAATCGAATTGCTACATTATACATCCCTTGGTTATAATTCCTGTATAGCTCAATTTGAGCACGCTTGTTATTTAATTTACATTCTTTTATTAAATGAATATGTTGCATATTGGTTTGCTAATTTGTTCGATATAAAAACACTTCCTATTAAGAAAGACAGCGCATAATTTAATGCGTTGCAAAAAAATGTAAAATAGTTCTATTTTTAATGTATCTTTTGTAATTCAAGGCATAGTAATAAAAAGAAAAACAACTATTTATCTTCTTAAAAAAACTAATTTTTAAATAGCAATGAAAAGGAAGTGTATTTACCAACTTCAGAGCTGACCAATAAATTCCCACCATGTTTCTTTAATATGTTCTTAGAAAGGCTTAAACCTATTCCAGATCCATTCTTTTTTGTAGTATAAAATGGAATGAATACCTGATTCATAATTTGTTCTTCGATTCCTATTCCATTATCGGTAAGTTGAAGCATCTTTTTATCTTTTAGCACTTCATAATTAAGAGTAATCATAGGTGCTTCCCTACCCTGTAATGCGTGTATGCTATTATTAATAAGATTGATCAATACCTGTTCTATTAGCTTGCTATCTATTTCGATGCTAGCATTTTTTGGAATCGGCAATATTTTTAAGTCGATGTTAGCTTTTTCTAAAGCAGGCTTCATTAGCAATTCTATACTCGATAAAAATTGTTTAACAATTACTTTTTGAGTCTTGGGTATAGGCACACTAGATATGGTTCTATAATCTTTTACAAATTCCAAGAGGCCTTCAGAACGTTTTTTAATGGTGGCAGCCGCCATATTAATATCTTGAATGTCTTCATTATCCAATTGATCTGATCTTATCAATTCTCCTTTCTCATCTTCGGTTAAGGCTTTCATGGTAGAAGCCAAAGAACTTACTGGAGTAAAGGAATTGAGCATTTCATGAGCTAATATTCGAATTACATTATGCCAAGCTTCAATTTCCTTTTGTTCTATTTCGGAACGGATATCTTGAAAAGTAATAATTAAATATGGGATGTTTAATAATTGAATTTCTATAACCTCCAATGACAATTGTTTCCTTTCCGATTCATCTCCAAAATCGACTAAAGTTTTTCCTCCATCCGATAGTTTTTCAATCTCTTTAACTAACCATGACACTTGATTGGCTAAGCGATGCCAATATTTATGTTGTGGCTGCTGCAAAATATCACAGGCTGCTTTATTCAAAAATAAAATCTCTTCATTGGAAGTAGCATCGTATAAATCGTTCTTGTTAATGGAAATGATACCTAGATTTACATGTTCTAGGATATATTGAAAATATTTAAATTGGGCTTCTTTTTCAATTTTATTCCGTTTAAATATCTTGATAATCAGATTGAAATCATCGTATACTTTTACAAAGGAATCCCCTTTATTGCTGGGTGAGAAATAAACCGAATAGTCTTCGTTTTTTAATGCTTCCAAGAATTTCACCAAAGAATAGTTGGTATTGTTCACATATCGAATTAAAAATGCGACCAAAAGAATTATGACTACCCCTATTCCAGCAGCAGAAAACCAAATCCCTTTTAATAAAAAGTGTGAGAAAAGTACACATAGTATTAGAATACTAAAAATTCGAAGGGCAACTTGTATGGTAAATCGTTTTATCAAAATAAAAATTATTATAGATTAAATTTTTCCAATCTGCGGTACAATGCAGCTCGAGTCAAGCCTAATTCTTTTGCAGCTTTCGAAATATTTCCTTCATATTTATCCAAAGCCTTTTGTACTAAAAGCTTTTCAATATCCTGAAGGTTTAAATTATCGTATTCATTAGAATAATCCTTTGATTCCGGATTCTGGGTTGACAAATTAAAATCGGAAGGTTTAATTTCATGATCATCAGACATAATAACGCCACGTTCTATGGTATGCTGAATTTCACGAACATTACCTGGCCATTTATGGTTTTGTAATATCGTTAAAGCTTCTTCATTTACTATTAAATGTGATTTATGGTATTTCTCTCTAAACATTTGTAAATAGAGTTCTATAAAGTCTTTTATATCTTCAGGTCTTTGCCTCAATGGTGGAATGGTAATTTCAACCGTATTAATTCTAAACATCAAATCTTGCCTAAACTTCCCCTCTTCTACCCATTGATTTAATGGTGCATTGGTAGCAAACAAAAGTCTTGCATTAAAAGGACGCTCAATACCTTCTCCAAGCCTAGATACTTTACGATCTTGAAGAACGGTTAGCAACTTGGATTGTAAATTATAAGGAAGGTTTCCTATTTCATCCAGAAAAAGAGTACCGTTTTCTGCCATTTCAAAACGACCCGGTTTATCTTCCAAAGCATCAGTAAAAGCACCTTTCTTATGTCCAAAAAGTTCGCTTTCGAAAAGGTTTTCAGAAAGAGATCCTAAATCCACATGAATAAATGGTCCTTTAGAAAATACGGAACGTTTATGAATTTCTCTTGCAAGATGTTGTTTTCCAGTACCATTTTCACCTAAGATTAGAATACTAGCATCGGTAATACTAACCTTTTTTATGGTATTCATTACCTGTTTCATGGCTGGTGATCCTCCTATTATAGGGCCAAATTTTTGATCGTTATTATTTTGCAATACTTCATTGGTATGTTCTAAAATTGCGATCTTTTTATTCGAATTGCTTAAAACTAATGCAGCATTAATAGTTGCCAAGAATTTTTCGTTGGACCAAGGTTTTAGGATAAAATCGAATGCCCCCATTTTAATGGCATTAACAGCCAACTCTACCTCTCCATAGGCGGTCATTAAGATAATCACCATTTGTGGATTGATACTTAAAATATGCTTTAACCAATAAATGCCCTCTTTTCCATCATTAAATCCTATTCTATAATTCATATCCAAAACAATCACGTCGATATCTTCTTTAGATATAATTTGATTGATCTCTTTAGGATTATTGCGGGTAATTACTTTTTCGAATTGTTTTTTCAATAATAGTTTTGCCGACAGTAAAACATCTTCATCGTCGTCAATAATTAATATGGTTGCATTGGTTTTTTGCATTATTTAGAAATAATAAGAATTTTCACGAAAGTACAAAATGTTCGATAATGAACAATAAAATGTCCGAAAATGAACACTTCTATATTCTTGCTAAAATTATAAAACACTGATATTGTGATATATAACAAATTTTACTTTTTTGGCACATCGATTGAAAAGGGTTTATCAGAAATCATTTAATAAATAAAATATAGAAATTATGAGAACTTTAAACAACAATCAATTATCAGGAACAACAAGAAGCACTAAAAGTTTTGTTTGGAATAGCAAAAGAAGCTTTAGATAAAATTCCATTTAAAAAACTAATCAATCAAAAAACGAGCATTATGACAACATCTATTTTAAATACTCAAATTGAACAAAAAAATTTAGGTTTTTTATTAAATATAGAAATCAGTAAAAGATCGCGTTGGTCAAAATTAAACATTCGTCAATCAAACTAATAAAATCAATCAAAATGATATCCATAATTATCGCAATCGCAAATTTTATTCTAAAAACAGTTCTACCCTTTTTATTTTAAAAACATAACAATAACAACAATCAACAATTAAATCACCGCCATGAAGCAACTGGGAATGGATAAAAGAATAGAAAAAAAGAGTTGGAACCGAACTAAGACCTTATACCTAGCGGGTATAATAGTATTTATCATACTTGCCTTTTTTGGTTTTAAAACTATGAATAGAAAGATCTATAAAATAGATGAGTCTAGAATAACCGTAAAGAAAGTAACTGCAGGAGATTTTCAAGATGTCATCCTTATCGATGGAGATGTAGAACCTATAAACCTTGTATTGGTAAATACGCTAGAAGGTGGTATTGTAGAAGAGATATTTATAGAGGATGGAATTTTTGTTGAAAAAGGAACTCCAATATTATTGCTTAGTAATCCAGCAGTAACCTTGAATTATATGAACCAAGAAACTGCAATTATTGAACAAATTAACAACCTGAGAAGTTTAAAGCTTTCTTTAGAAAAAGACCAAAGAGATTTAAATGAATCCTTGATCGATAGTGAAAATAGCTTGGCTGATGAAGAACGTTCTTATAAGGTAGATTCCGTATTATATACTAAAGATGTTATTGCGAGGAATGACTATGTGGACAGACAGGAATCTTATAAGTACTTAAAAAACAAGCGTGATTTTATGGAGAATAACGTGAATAAAAGCGCCAAGGATAATAGAATTCAAATTCAACAAATCAATACTTCTATTTCATTGATGCAGCGAAATTTAGAATTCATTCACGAAAATATTGAAAAGATGTTGGTACGTGCTCCTGTTTCTGGAATGTTATCTTCTTTCGATCCTGTGATTGGAGAATCCTATATTCAAAATCAAACCGTTGCTAAAATTGATGTTCAGTCAGGATTTAAAATAAAAGGACAGGTAGACGAATATTATCTAAGTATGGTGAAACCAGGACAACTGGCACGCTTTTCTTTCGATGGAAATCTAATCGATTTAAAAGTAAAAAAAGTACTTCCTGAGGTAGTCAACAGACGTTTTGAAATAGAGCTAGTATTTGTTGAAGATGCACCCGAATCGGTTACCATTGGACAATCTTTACAAGTAAGATTGGAATTATCTAAAGCACAGAAATCATTATTGATCCCTAGAGGAAGTTATTTTCAATCTTCAGGAGGACAATTTGTATATGTACTAGATGGAAATAATGAAGCCCACAAACGCTATATCAAGTTGGGAAGTCAAAACCCAAGTTACTATCAAGTATTAGAAGGATTAAGTGAAGGTGAAGAATTGATTACCTCCTCTTATGATGCATATAAAAATTACGAATCAATCAAAATAAATTAATATAAAAATCAAAAATCATGATCAAATTAAGCAATTTATCAAAAGTGTACAGAACGGACGAAATTGAATCGACCGCATTAAATGAAGTTTCCTTTGAAATTAATGAAGGAGAGTTTGTATCCATCATGGGACCTTCAGGTTGTGGAAAGTCTACCCTACTTAATATTTTGGGAATGTTAGATAAACCAGAAAGTGGATCTTATCAGTTTTTAGATAATGAAGTAGCACAACTAAAGGAAAAGGAACGTTCTGATGTTCGTAAAAAGAATATTGGTTTCATATTCCAAAACTTTAATTTGATCGATGAATTGACCGTTTTTGAAAATATTGAATTGCCATTGCTTTACAATAAAGTAAATTCTTCAGAACGTAAGAAAAGAGTGAATGAGCTTATTGAAAAAATAGGAATCTCGCATAGAGCATCACATTATCCACAACAACTTTCTGGAGGACAACAACAGCGTGTTGCCGTAGCTCGTGCTTTAATCACAAAGCCACCATTAATTTTAGCAGATGAGCCTACAGGTAATCTAGATAGCTCTCATGGTAATGAAGTGATGGAATTGATGTGTGAATTAAATGAAGCAGGAACAACCATCATCATGGTGACACACTCTGCACACGATGCAAGTTATTCTAATAGAATTATCAATTTATTAGATGGACAAGTTGTATCTGAAAAGAAAAGTAAATCGGTACAGGCTGCCATATAATCCTAAAAAAAGAAAAAATGTTTAAAAATTATTTAAAAGTAGCCTTTAGAAGCCTCAACAAGAACAGAGTCTATTCCGTAATCAATATTTTAGGTTTGGCATTAGGCTTAACGGTAACCATTCTCGTTTTTATGTTTATTAAAGATGAAACTAGTTATGAAAAACATTGGGATGGATATGAACGTGTTTATAGAACCGGAATAAAAGCGGATATGATGGGGCAGAAAATGGATGCTCCAGTATCGCCAAGTCCTATGGCAAATGCACTACGAACCGAATTTACCGATGTAGAAACTGCCACTAGAATTAATACGATTAACCAAGAGATCATGATGCGTCATGAGCAAACCAAAGTATATATACAAAAAGGAGTCTATGCAGACAGCACCTTCTTTAAAATATTTAACTATGAATTTGTTCATGGGGATCCAAATACGGTTTTAAAAGAAGATAATGCCATCGTTTTGACTGAAGAAACTGCCCGTAAATTATTTGGTGACAAAAGTGCTTTGGGAGAACTGGTTAATTATGATAATAGACAAGACTATGTAGTTAAAGGGATTGTAAAGGAACCAAAAGGACATGCACATTTTCATTTTGATATGTTTATGGCTCAAAATAGTATTCGAAATGTATGGATGCAAAATAATTTCCACACCTATGTGAAACTGAAAGAAGGTGCAGATTATACTGCTTTTGAAACGGAAATGAAACGTAACTTTATTAAAAAGATCGAACCCGATGTGGAGCGATTCTTAAAAATTACGGTAGAAAAGTTTTTTGAGCAAGGCAACGCTTTCGAATATCAATTACAACCTTTAAAAGACATCCATTTGTATTCGCATAAAGACTGGGAAATTGAACAAAATGGAAATATTATTTATATCTATGTGTTTATAGGTATTGCCTTATTGGTAATTTTAATAGCAGGGATTAATTTTATGAATTTATCCACTGCGAGAGCGGGTAAAAGAGCCAAAGAAGTTGGAGTTCGTAAGGTTACGGGTGCATCCAGAAAAATGTTGATTGTACAGTTTTTAACCGAATCGATCATACAAAGCTTTATAGCACTTTTCTTAGCATTTATTTTGGTAGAATTGTTTTTACCAGGATTTAATAATATTATGGAGACCAACCTGTATCTTTTTAATGATCATTTAGGAATGACCTTAGCTTTTTCTTTAGGAGTTACCTTGTTTTATGGATTGTTTGCAGGAAGTTATCCAGCATTCTTCCTCTCTGCTTTTCAACCTATAGCCGTATTAAAGGGAGATCTTACTAAAACTAAAGGAGGTACCTTATTAAGAAAATCTTTGGTTGTAATTCAATTTACAGCTTCCACCATTTTAATTATTGGAATGATCATTATTTTTAAACAAATCTCATTCTTGCAAAATAAAGACATTGGATTTAATGGAGATCAGGTATTAGTGGTACCAATTCAAACAGATCCTATGGTAGAAAATTTCAGAAATTATAAAGACATTTTCTTAAAGAACAGCAATGTGTTAAGTGTTACTAGAGCTGACTATTACCCTGGAGACACCCCTAACCAAAACATGTATGCTGTAGAAGGGAATGAAGAGCAGTTTCCTTTATGGAATTTGGGAGTTGACTATGATTTTTTCAAAACCTTAAATGTGGAACTTCTGGAAGGAAGAAAATTTGAAAGAGAAAAAGAATCGGACTCTATCCCCTATTTTATTATAAATGAAACTGCTGTAAAGACTTTAAATTTAGAAAATACGGTAGGAACGAGACTTGGAACATTTATAAATCAAAACGGAGATATGGCTTATGGAAATATTATCGGTATCGTAAAAGATTTTCATATAGAAGGATTTAACCAACCTATTCGACCTATGGTATTATCGATTAGCAATAATTTATGGTTTGCATCCTTTAAAATTGCGCCAAACGATATGAGTGCTACTGTAGATTTTATTGAAAACGAATGGAATAAACTAGAACCTACGCATCCGTTTCGATATACCTATTTAGATCAGAAATTTGGAGCCTTATTACGACAACAAGAGAATTTTGGAACCATGTTTCTATTCTTAACCATTCTTGCTATTATTATTTCAGCAATGGGATTATATGGCTTGGCTTCGTATACCGCCGAGCAAAGAACCAAAGAGATAGGAATACGAAAAGTATTGGGAGCTTCAGTTTCACAGATTATGAATATGCTTACCAAAGATTTTATCAAGTTGGTATTAATAGCTAATATTTTCGCTTGGCCTATCACCTATTTATTGGCTAAGAATTGGTTAACCAATTTTTCCTATCAAATAGATATGCCCATTATGCCATTTATTTTTGCAACCATATTAGCATTGATAATCGCTATAATAACGGTGAGTTCTCAAGCTTATTTAGCTGCGAATTCAGATCCAGTAAAAGCATTGAAGTATGAATAGTGAATAGAAAAGTTAATGTGAGAAAGCTCTTGAGAAATCAAGGGCTTTTTTTGTTATTAAATCCCAAATCAACAATCTCCAATCTTTCTCCGTTAATAACCCTTCAATAACAAGCATTCTCTCTTTACAAGACAATCTACAAATCGGATAAAACACTATTCATCAAATTTAGGTTGTAGCTATTTATTTTTTGGTGTGAAGGCATCCAGCCTAATAAAAACCTGGTGAAATCTGTACATGCAATGGGATACATTTTTCTCCATTCCTGTTCAAATTCTTCGAAATCAATAAAAAATGTACTAGATTCAAGGGATTGTTTTAATTCAGAAAAATAGAATTCCAAAAGCTCGTCTTGATATAATTCACTTTCAGAATTGGAAAGGCAACTTCCTAAAAAGTAGGCAACATCTTTCATTCCGCAACCACCACCAACATATTGAAAATCTACCGCAGCAACATTTTCGCCATTTTCAGAAAAACAAAAATTAGCAAGTTTTGCATCTCCGTGAACAATGGTTTGGTACTTGCATTGGCTTAATAAATCATCTATTAATGATGCCTTAGATTTTAACTCTTCATTTTTAATATTTTTAAATTCATCTGGTCGAGTTTTCAAATGCCAATAAGTACCAACATCCCATAAACCCTTAGGTTCGTGGAATAAGAAAGTAGCATGAAAATTTGCTAACCATTTTAAACAAACTTTAACCTCTAATAAATTAAGTTGTTGTTTTCGTAAGGGAAAATTCACATTTAAATCTTCCAAAACAATCCATTGGTTATTACCTTCAGAAAATGAACCAACTAGTTCTGGAACTTTACAATTATTGATACATTGCTGACTCCATTTTTCATACCAATACGTTTCCACTTTATAAGACTTAACCTTTCTATCGTGAGAGTATTCAGTATTCCAACCTCTTGGATGTTCATTGACTTGATTTAAAGATATAAATTTTACTACAACTGAATTAAGTGATGCCTTGTGTAATTGATAACGAGAAATCCTACCATAATCGCTCCACAAAGATTGAATGATTTCAATTTCTTCACAGGCAGTTGCTTTGGTAACTTTTAAAAGGTAGTCTTTAAAATCTGAATTCATGAGTTAAAGCCTCTTTTATAGCGAATGTAGTATAAAAGTAATATTAAATCATAAAGATATCATTTATTTTAAAAAGGGAAAATTAAGCCCTAGATCTTTTAAAATTCTTATCTTGTTTACATAGGTAGGAGATTGTAAATTTAAGTCGCCAAACAAACATTTGAGAAAAAAATACGCAAAATGAAAACAGTTATAATTTCAGGAAGTTCGAGAAATGATGGAGATACCAAAGCTCTAACAAATGAACTGATAAAAAAATCAGATTGGGATTTGATAAACTTGAACGATTACAACTTCGGATATTATGATTATGAATATCAAAATAAAAATGATGACTATATTAAGTTACTGCGAAAAATAATTGAAAAATATGATACACTGGTTTTTGCAACACCTGTTTACTGGTACTCCATGAGCGGTATTATGAAAGTGTTTTTTGATAGAATAACTGATTTATTAGAAATTGAAAAAGATCTTGGACGAAAATTAAGAGGAAAAAATATGGCGGCGATTAGTTGTTCTATAGGAAACAATTTAGGGGATATTTTTTGGCTTCCATTTTCTGAAACTGCAAATTATTTGGGAATGGAATATCTTGGGAGTTTACATATGATTACAGGAAAGAAAAACGATTTGGAATTAGAGAATTTTATTAGCCTAATTGAAAAATAAAAGCATGCAGTAACGACAAAATAATAACAAAAGCCCTTATGCTTCATTTGAAAAACCTATTTAACTTACATAAATATCGATGATGAGTTGCCTTTAAAGGGTTTTAGCGAAACCCCAATACTTCCCTCCTTTTTGTTATCTTTAGTCTCTATGTAAAAACAAGCTAAATTTAAACCCTAAAAACCCAATCATTATGATCAAAAACATACTGTTTCTTTTTGCATTTTTCATTAATTTTTTTGCAATAAATGCCCAAAATACGGTGATTAAAGCAGGTCATTTTTTCGATGCTCGAAACGGTGAAATGTTGGAGAATCAAATTATAATTGTTAAGGATAGAAAGATAATAGAAGTTGGAGCCAATCCAAAATTTAGTGAAACAGATAGTATCATTGATCTATCCAATTCATGGGTATTACCAGGACTTATGGACTGCCATGTTCATATAACTGCTAACTTGCCATATAGAAATCTTCAGATGGAACAGATGTACGCAAGTGAAAGTACATCTCTCCGTGCAATAAGGGGTACAGTTGTTGCCAAACAGTTTTTAGACAATGGGTTTACGACTATTAAAGAAATTGGTAATGATGCAAACTACGCCACTGCAGATATCATCAAAGCAATTAAGAAAGGTTGGATTCAGGGCCCTACTATTATATATACAGGTAAAATTATTGCGCCTTATGGCGGGCAGTCTAGTGGTGTAAACCCCGAACATGAATATTATTGGAATTTTGAATATATAGATGCAGATACACCAGATGAAATAAAGAAAGCGGTTAGAAAGAATATTTATAACGGTGCCAATGTGATTAAAATGGTAACTGGTGACAATGGGATTTATAATGCTGAAGATATTAAAGCAGCAGTTGACGAAGCTAAAAAATACAACATAAAAGTTACCGTTCACGCGGCTGGAGGTTTAGCTGCAACCAATGTAATTTCAGGAGATGCAGCTGCCATCGAACATGGATTTCAATTAGACAATGAACAGCTTCAATTAATGAAAGATAAAGAGATATTTTTAGTGGGTACAGACTTTTCTTATGATAATTGGTATGCTTATGGCATGGATTCAGAAACAGCAACAGCATTAAATAATATGCTTGTGGACAGACTTAAAAGAGCATATAAAATTGGAACACCAATGGCTTTTGGGACAGATATTATTGTTGATCTCCCAGAGTTAAATCGAGTAGAGTCCAGTCTTAAAGTATTAGAAACGTGGAAAGCAGCAGAAATACCGGCTTCCTATATTTTGCAAACCATGACTATTAATGCAGCTGAACTTTTAGGAATTGATAAAGAAAGAGGAATTTTAGAGCCTTCTTATTATGCAGACATAATCGCTGTTAAAAACAATCCTCTCGAAGATATTGAGTCTATTAATACCGTTCATTTTGTAATGAAAGAGGGCGAAATAATTAGGGATGATAAAGAATAAATGCATAATACCTTTACACACAAAATAAAACCAGATGAAAAAAAATTTTACCATTTTAGCAATTATCGTAGTATCATTAAATGCTATAGCACAAAAAGTCTATTCGGTAGATGCAGATTACAAAGCAGATGTTAAAGTTTTTGTAGTAGACGCAGATTACAAGGCGGATCTTTTAGTTTATAAAGTTAGTGCAGATTATAAAGCCAAAGGTAATGAGGGCAAATGGTTTTTTACGGATGCTGACTATAAGGCTAAAAAGAAAATATATTTTGTAGATGCAGATTATAAAGCAGATCTAAAGATTTTCTTTGTAGAATCGGATTATAAATCAGGTTGGAAAAAAAGCTCAAAAATTCATTTAATGTATTGAAATTGTCATGACACTCTTTGAAAGAGTTTCTTTCATTATACTAACTTAGTGCCAATACAAAAAACCATACTCAAATGCAGTATGCTTTATTATAATCTATAACCTATGGACTTAATAAATAATCCGATTTATGTATTAGCGACATTATGCTTTATGGTTATTTTAGCAGTGTATACTGGGAAAACTAAGTATGGCAAACAGTTTGGTGCAGCTCTATTGGTTATTATATTCTCAGCCATATTAGCAAATTTCAAAATTATTCCTTCTGCCTCCAATAGTATTCCATTGTATCATGGTATTTTTAAATATGTTGCTCCAATTTCTATTTTTTACTTATTGCTAAACGTTAATTTAACTTCTATTAAACGAGCAGGATTACCAATGATTGGCTTGTTTTTAATTGGTTCTCTAGCAACTACAATAGGTATTCTCGCTTCTTGGTTTATGCTAACACCAGAAAGTGTTTTAGGTGAAGATGGGAAAGTCATAGCAGGTATGCTTACAGGCACATACACAGGAGGTAGTGTCAATTTTAATGCTGTGGCATTACAATATGACTTTCAAGAAAAAGGAGCCTTATATGCTGGAACCATTGCAGTAGACAATGTGGTTACTACCCTATGGATTATTGTAACTCTAGCATTTCCTATTCTTATAAAACGTTTTTGGAAAGGCAAAACAAATTTAAAATCCCAAATATCCAAAGAAAACAAAGAGCATCATCCAGAAGATGAAAATATCGATTCAATTTCGCTCATGTGGCTGCTTTTTTTTGGTCTTGCTGCTTATTTTGTATCTGATGTTATTAAAGAGTTGGTACCACAAATTCCTTCCATTGTAACCCTATCTACTATTGGTATCCTCTTAGCCCAAACAAAGTTTGTTGCAAACTTAAAAGGTAGTCATACTTTAGGCTTGTATTTGGTGTATTTATTTTTGGCCGTAATTGGAGCTTATTGTGAGCTTATAGCTGTAATAGAACTTAAAGAGCTTGGCATTACCTTATTGTTCTTTGCAGGATCTGCCGTTTTAATACATGGCATTATTATAATACTTTTAGGAGGTTTGTTTTATCGGGACTGGGAAATGATAGCAATTATTAGTCAAGCCAATATTGGCGGTAGTACAACAGCTATCGCCTTAGCAGAATCGTTTAACCGAAAAGAATTAATATTACCAGCAATATTGGTAGGTTCCTTAGGAAATGCTTTAGGTACCTATTTAGGCTTTTTTATGATTTATATTCTTTGAAATAAATTGAATAATAAACAACGAAACTTATACTATACAAATACATTATTCTTTGATTCCTTTCACAAAATTGCTAATACTTTCTTTTAAATTATTAGAATCTTTAATTGCTTTAATAAAGGCACTACCAATGATGGCACCTTCTGCATAATTACAAGCTGTTGTAAATGATTCTTTATTTGAAATCCCAAAACCAATTAATTTTGGGTTCTTAAACGAAAGACTTTTAATTCGTTTAAAATAATCGACTTGGTTTTGTTGTAAATTACTTTTAGAACCCGTGATAGCATAGGAAGAAACCAAATATAGAAAACCCGAACTTTCTTCATCTAAAAGACGTATTCGTTCATCTATAGTTTGAGGAGTAATTAAGAATATCATATCCAGTTCCAAATCCTTTAGAAGGCTTTTGTAATTTTTCTGATAGATATCTAGTGGTAAATCTGGGATTATAAACCCGTCAACTCCTACCCTTTTTGCTTTTTCAAAAAAAGACTTGGCTCCATATTGCAATACTTGATTATAATAACCCATTAAGATAATAGGTATTGCAACCGTTTTTCTTATTTCTACAATTTGATTGAAAATAAGATCTAATGTGATTCCGTTCTTTATTGCAATTTCACTACTATTCTGTATGGTTGGCCCATCTGCTAATGGATCTGAAAAAGGCATGCCAATTTCAATCATATCCACTCCATTTCTAGCCAATTCTTGAACTATTTCTACAGTATCGTTTAGCTTCGGAAAACCAGCCGTAACGTAGATGTTAAGGATATTTGTTTTGGTTTGGAATGTATTTTTTATTCTTGTCATAATTAATAATTTAATGAGATAATGTTCTAATGAGCTAATGAATTAATTCCTTCTTTCATTGAATCATTGCAACCTTCTTATATACGTTTCCATGTCCTTATCTCCTCTTCCGGAAAGATTAACTACCACATTTTCATCGGCTTTAAAATCAATTTTATGTAAAGCTGCTAGTGCGTGTGCCGATTCTAAAGCTGGTATAATTCCCTCTAGTTTTGTAAGCTCATAAGCAGCATCTAATGCTTCTTGATCTGTAGCACCTAAAAAGATTCCTCTTCCGCTTTTAAATAAATGAGCGTGCAAAGGACCTACGCCAGGATAATCTAATCCCGCAGAAATAGAATAAGGCTCGGTTATTTGTCCTTCCTCATTTTGCATTAATAAGGTTTTACTACCATGAATAATTCCTTCACTACCTACTTGCGTAGTTGCTGCGGTCTCCCCTGTTGCTATTCCTAACCCATCAGCTTCAACTGCAATTAACTCTACCTTCTCATTTTCGAGATAATGATAAAAAGCACCTGCTGCATTAGATCCTCCTCCAATACAGGCAATAATTCTGTCTGGATAATCTCTACCCGTTTTCTCTTGTAATTGCAATTTCATTTCTTCAGAAATAATAGACTGAAAACGAGCAACCATATCTGGATAAGGATGTGGTCCAACTACCGATCCTATTAAATAGTAAGTATCTACTGGATTTGCAATCCAATCTCTAATGGCTTCATTTGTGGCATCTTTAAGTGTTTTAGAGCCAGATATTGCTGGTCGTACTTCAGCGCCAAGCATTTTCATACGAGCAACATTTGGCGCTTGTCTTTTTATATCTACTTCCCCCATATAAACAATACATTCCAAACCCATTAGTGCACAAACCGTAGCGGTTGCAACCCCATGTTGACCGGCACCAGTTTCCGCAATAATACGTTTTTTATTCATTTTTTTGGCCACCAATATCTGCCCCACTGTATTGTTTATTTTATGTGCGCCTGTATGATTTAAATCTTCTCTCTTTAAGAATACATTTGTATTGTATTTTTCAGAAAGTCGTTTGGCAAAATATAAAGGTGTTGGTCTGCCCACATAATCTTTTAATAAATTAGAAAATTCCTTTTTGAAAGATTCAGATTCGATAATCTTTAAATAATTTTCTTTTAACTCATTTACATTATGATAAAGCATTTCTGGTATAAATGCTCCTCCAAAATCTCCATAAAACCCGTTATTTTCTATATTCATCTTTGTAAACTTTGTTTAAATTTTTTAATTTTTTCAATATCCTTTAAAGCAGGCGCTATTTCGAAACCACTGTTAATATCAATGCCTGCAAACTTATCATGGCTTATGTTTAATATGCTTTCAGTCATGGTCCCGTCTAAACCTCCACTTAATAAAAATGGTGTTTGACCATTGTATTTCTGAAGTAAATTCCAGTTGAAGGTAATTCCATTTCCTCCTGCATCTTTTCCAAATGCATCAAATAAAAAGTAGTTGCAAAAAGGCTCGTAATCACTCAACTTCTCAAAATCAAAGTCTTCAGAAATTTGGAATGCTTTTATTATTTCAAACTCTTTCATTTTTAATTGCTGGCATTCTTTAGGAGTTTCATTTCCATGCAATTGAATCACATCTAATCCATAGTCTAAAACTTTTTCTCTTATAAATAATTCCTCCTTATCTACAAATACTCCTACTTTTTTTATAGTTTTCGGAAAATCTACATTCGAAATTTCCGATACATTTCTAGGAGACTTTTTATGAAATATAAAGCCCATAAAGTCAGGCTGAAGTTTTATCAACTCGGTGATGTTTCTAGCATCTCTCATTCCGCAGACTTTTAGTTTCATTGTTTTATATTTTGAGATTGCCACATTTCGCTTAGCTCCATTCGCAATGACATCTCGATTTATTAATTTATTTATATTTTCCTTGAACATTTTCAAACTGATAAATATTCTCAATAAACTCTTTACATGCCAATGCAGGATTAGAAGTTTTCATAAAGTTTTCTCCAATTAAAAATCCTTCAAAGCCGTGCTTTTTTAATTCGATAATATTTTCAAAGTCACTAATTCCACTTTCAGCTATTTTAATTGTTTCAAAAGGAAGTTGTGCTGCCAATCGTATAGAGTTTTCAAAATCTACTTTAAAAGTATTCAAGTCACGATTATTAATACCCACTAAATTTATTTCAGGAATGTATTTATCCAATTCCTCTTGGGTATGCACTTCCAATAAAACTTCTAAACCTAAATTATGTGCAAGACTTGTAAATTGTTGGATTTCATTTTTAGATAATACCGCTGCTATCAACAAAATTGCATCTGCACCAATAGATTTTGCTTCTATAATTTGATATTCAGAAATAGTAAAGTCTTTTCTCAATATAGGTCCTAATCCCATTTTCTTTGCAGCTATAACATCTTCATTTTTACCTCCAAAGGATTTGGTATCTGTCAATATAGAAACACCTGAAGCACCAGCATTTAAATAACCTTTTACAGTTTCCGTAACCATTGCATTTTTATTAATAATGCCCTTGGAAGGAGATTGTCGTTTAAATTCTGCTATAATTCCGCTTTTATCTTTTTGTTGTATCTGTTGTTTTAACGAAAAACCATCCGATTGAAAAAACAAACTTTTTTCTAAAACTTTTACAGGGAATCTTTTAGCAAGTTCTCTAATTTCTTCTCTTTTGTAGTAAATTATTTTGTCTAAAATTGTCATTTGCTATTTTATTACTTTATTTAGGGCTTGATATGCTTTCCCAGATTCTAAAGATTCATTAGCCATTGCAATGCATTCCTCAATAGATTTACTAGGTTCTAAGCATTTAAATGCAAATGAGGAATTTGCTAAAACCACATTTTTTTGAGGTATAGTACTTTCATTCTTTAGCAGATTCACAAATATTTTTGCTGTTTCTTGAATAGTCTCTCCGCCAAATATATCAGATGGATTTTGAGTATTAAACCCAATTAATTCAGGAGTATATAGGGTTTCTCCTGCATTTGAAATTGCTTTAAAATTCCCAGTTAATGAAATTTCATCATAACCGTCTAGACTGTGAAGTATGGTATAATTCTTCTCACTATCTTGTAGTAAGTAATTATAGATTCTTGCAATTTCTAAATTGAAAACACCAACCAATTGATTTTTTGGAAAACTCGGATTCACTAGTGGTCCTAACATGTTAAAAAAGGTTTTTATACCTAATTCCTTTCTTATAGGTGCCACGTTTTTCATAGCTGGATGGAACAAAGGGGCATGCATCATACAAAAGTTCGCTTCCTCTAATTGTCGCTTTAATATAGATTCTTCATTGGTGAATTTATAACCCAAATGCTCTAATACATTAGAAGAGCCACAAGAAGATGAAACGCCATAGTTCCCGTGTTTCGCTACTTTATAACCTGCGCCAGCAACTACAAATGCTGAAAGTGTAGAAATGTTAAATGTGTTTTTGCTATCTCCTCCAGTACCACAAACATCTATGGTATTAAAGTCTGATAAATCTATTTTATGGCATAAATCAAGCAGTGCATTTCTGAACCCTGTTAACTCTTCCACCGAAATATTTCGCATTAAATACACCGTTAAAAAAGCTGCAATTTGCGAAGGATTAAAATCTCCTGTACCAATTCTAGTTAAAATATCGTAGGCATCCTCTTGAGAAAGTTGCTGGTGTTGAAATAATTTATCTAATGTGTTTTTCATGCTTATTAATTTGTCATTGCGAGGAACGAAGCAATCTTTTCTAGAGATTGCAGCATCCCGAAAAAAACGGGATTCGCAAGGACAGTTATATATTTAAAAAATTTGAAATCATCTCTTTTCCGTGTTCCGTTAGTATGGATTCTGGATGAAATTGAACTCCATATACTTTATACTCTTTGTGTTTTAAAGACATAATTTGATTGTTCTCTTCTACGGAAGTGATTTTTAATTCCTCAGGAAAATCTTCATTGGCAATTACCCAACTATGATATCTTCCTATCTGAAAGGAAGTCGGTAAATTTTTAAATAGCAAATCCTTTTTGTCAACTACATCAATTGGTGTTGCTACGCCGTGAAAAACATTGTTAAGGTTTACTAGTTTAGCCCCAAAAACTTCCCCTATAGCTTGCATCCCTAAGCAAACTCCTAAAATCTTTTTGGTGGGCGCATATTTTTTAATCAAGTCTTTTAATATTCCTGCATCACTTGGTAAACCTGGACCAGGAGAAAGTATAATCGTGTCGTAAATATTTACGTATTCCAAATCAATTTCATCATTTCGAAAAACATCCACTTCATATTCTGGATTGGCTTCTACATAGTGAACCAAGTTATAAGTGAAAGAATCGTAATTGTCTAATATTAATATCTTCTTCATGGTTTATTTTTTTGTCTTTACGAATGGAATGAAGTAATCTTTTGAAAAGATTGCTTCGTTCCTCGCAATGACATATTTATTATATGTTCTCTGCTAATGCTAAAGCTTTCTTTAAAGCACCTAGTTTATTATTCACTTCTTGTAATTCGTTTTCTTCATTTGAATCGACCACTACACCAGCACCAGCCTGAAAAAACAAAGTGTTGTTCTTACTTAAAAAACTTCTTATAGTGATTGCATGGTTTACGGTTCCATCAAAGCCAAAAACTCCAATTGCGCCACCATAAAACCCCCTACTCTGATTTTCATACTCGTCAATTAATTGCATTGCTCTATATTTTGGAGCACCAGATAATGTTCCAGCCGGAAATGTATCTGCATATACCTGTAAGGCATCTGAAGAGGAATTTAAATCTGCTTCTACTTCAGATACTAAATGGATAACGTGACTATAAAACTGTGTTTCTTTATAGGTCTTAACGGTAACGTTTTTTCCATGGCGACTTAAATCATTTCTAGCCAAATCTACCAACATCGTATGCTCTGCGTTTTCTTTGGGATCTTTGGCAAGCAGTTCTGCTAATTTTTTATCCTCAAAGTCATTACCCGTTCTTTTAAATGTTCCTGCAATTGGATTGATAGTCGCTATTCCACCACTTGCCTTTAACTGAGCTTCTGGAGAGGAACCAAAAAGTTTAAAATTTCCAAAATCAAAATAAAACAAATAAGGGGAAGGATTTACAGATCGTAACGAACGATATACATTAAAATCGTCTCCTGAAAATCCTTGAGAAAACTGACGGGAAAGTACGATTTGAAACACATCTCCTTTTTGACAGTGTTCTTTCCCCTTTTTCACCATATTTTTAAACTCTGTATCCGAAATATTCGTATCCTCCTGGCCTTTCAATTTAAAATGATATTGCGGATGATTGTTTCCCTTAACCAAATTTTCTAATTCCACCATTGTAGATTCCTTTCCCTCCACAACATTTTCTGTTAGAGTCATTTCATTTTTAAAATGATCAATTTGAATAATGTATTTAAAAAGGGAATAATGCATTAGCGGAGTGGAATGCTTTTCTTCTTTAGGAGCTTTTATATCAATAGTCTCAAAATATTGAACCGCTTCATAATTAGTATAGCCGAAAAAACCATTAACCAGATCATTCTTTTCAATACTGAAAGTGTCAATTAAATTTTGAAGTTCGGAGATCACCTGCTTTCTTTCATTGATTTTATTTTTTTTATCTAATCCCAATCCATTAATATTTATAGACTGATTTTCTACTACAAAAGAAACTAAAGGCTCCAGACAGATAAATGAGAAATTATTGTCATTTCCGTGATAGTCGGAACTTTCTAATAAGCATGAATTATAAAACCGATCTCTTAACTTTAAATATAAGCCAACAGGAGTCACTGTATCGGAAAGCATTCTTTTATTTATTGTGTTAATGGAAATATTGTCTATCATAGTTTTAAGCAAAAAAAAAGACTTGTCGTAATCGACAAGTCTTTTGAATATTTTATATACAGAAGTTTTAGATTACGTTTTTAGTTTAACGAATCCACCACCAACTTGTATTTATTGTAATTTTCATATCTGTACAAATATATAAGAATATTTTTGAGAATTGCAAATTAATTTCAATTTGTAAAAATCTTGTATATTTAAACAACAGGGGAAGAATATCTGAAATAAATAATTGAGTATGAAAAATAAAGCTAAAATTGCTGCTGCACAACTTAGTCCCGTATTTTTAAATAAAACGGAAACCGTTAAAAAAGCTTGTAAAGCTATTGAGGAAGCTGGGAAAAATGGAGCTCAATTAATAGTCTTTCCAGAGGCTTTTATTTCTGGATATCCTGACTGGGTATGGCTTATTCCAAATAGTAAGGGAGCTCAATTAAATGAACTTTATATTAGATTAGTAGAAAATGCAATATCGGTACCAGACGATTCCACTGCACTACTTTGTAAAGCAGCCAAAAAAGCAAAAATTCATGTGATAATGGGGATGCATGAAAAAAACTCAGAAACTAGTAACACTAGTCTTTTTAATAGCCTCTTATTTATTGATAATGATGGGGAAATTATAGGAAAACACAGAAAGTTAATCCCTACCGGAGGGGAACGCTTAATTTGGGCACAGGGTGATGGAAGTACTTTGAAATCATATAAAACTCCTTTTGGTAAGATAGGAGGCTTGATTTGTTGGGAATCTTTTATGCCATTAGTGAGAAATGCCATTTATGAAGAGGGGACTCAAATTCTTGCTGTTCCAACTTGGGATAAAAGTGTTAATTGGCTTATTAGTATGCAACATATTGCTAGAGAGGGCGGAATATTTATTATTAGTACTTGTATGGCGATTAGAAAAAAGGATATCCCAGAAGAACTTAATTTTAAACATCTTTATCCTGAGGATAGAGAATGGATCAATACTGGAAATAGTTGCATCATTGCACCAAATGGTAAAATTATAGCTGGCCCAATTTCATCTTCTGAAGAAATAATATACGCGGATATTGATTTAAATCAAATTATTGAAGTAAAAAGAATGTTTGATGCTGTTGGTCATTATTCACGACCCGATGTTTTTAATTTTTCTGTTAAAAAAGATATTTAGTTCCGCTTATATAGAAATGCTTTCTAAAGCCTTTTCATAAACTTCTTCATATAAAGGAACAATATTTTTTGTTTCAAACTTCATCGCAGTTTTCTTAGCATTTTGTTTGAATTTAAGATGCGTTTCAGGGTTTTCCAGTATTTTTAATGCGTTATTAGACATATCATCTACATCCCCAATATCGCTTAAATAACCACTAATTCCTTGAATGTTAACTTCTGGCAATCCTCCAGCATTACTAGAGATTACAGGAACTCCACATGCCATTGCCTCTAAGGCTACTAACCCAAAACTTTCATGTTCTGAAGGCAATAAAAACAAATCACTAAAACATAATATTTTATCTACCTCATGACTATTACCAACAAAAAGAACATTATCAATAATGCCCAATTCTTCACATAACTTTTGAGTAGGATCTTTTTCTGGTCCTTCACCAACAATAATTAATCTTGCAGGCATCTTTTTTAAAATTCGATCAAATATTTCAATAACATTATCAATTCGTTTTACCTTTCTTAAATTACTGATATGCGTAATTATTTTTTCATCTTTATGT
The DNA here is from genome assembly GCA_913058295.1 of uncultured Flavobacteriales bacterium. Taxonomy (GTDB): domain Bacteria; phylum Bacteroidota; class Bacteroidia; order Flavobacteriales; family Flavobacteriaceae; genus Marifrigoribacter. Next base: position 63,588 of record CAJXRD010000007.1, read on the forward strand.
GCGATTAAATCTCGTTGACATTCAGAAAATGGATTGTTATATTTTTCAATATCTATAAAATTAGGAACCACATCGATTTCTCTTTTAATATCAAAAAGACGCAAAGTATCTTCCTTTAAGCTTTCCGAAACCGAGGTGACAGCATCGCTATTATTAATACTGAAAGTTACCGCTGGCTTATAAAAAGGGTGGCTACCAACTAAAGTAATATCGGTACCGTGTAAAGTAGTAACCATAGGAATATATATTCCTTCTTCTTCCAACATTTTTTTCGCCATATATCCCGCGTAAGCATGTGGAATAGCATAGTGTACATGTAAAAGCTCTATACCATGAAGCTTTACCATATCGACTAATTTACTTGATAATGCCAATTCGTATGGCTGGTAATGAAATAAAGGATAACTAGGCACAGTAACTTCATGATAATGCACATTGCTATGTAGTAATTGTAGACGTACGGGTTGCTTATAGGTAATAAAATGAACCTCGTGACCATGTTCGGCTAAAGCAATTCCTAATTCGGTTGCTACTACTCCACTTCCCCCAAAAGTTGGGTAACATACTATGGCAATTTTCATATAGTGTTTTTATATTATCTTATTCTTCAATGGCATGATAAATCAATTCTTGTATATCTGACCTTAAATTATTTTTTATAATCTTTCTGTTTTCTGCATTTGGATAAGTCCTATTCGATAAAAAGACATAAACTATTTCTTGTTCTGGATCTGCCCAAGTAAATGTTCCTGTAAAACCACTATGACCAAAACTTAACATCGATACACAACCACAGGTTGGACCAACATCTCCTAATTGTGGTTTGTCGAAACCTACTCCTCTCCTAACATCATCATCACAATAATAACAGGTATTAAATTGATCTAAGGTTTCAGGTTTTAAATACTCTCTTACACCATAGTTTCCTTTCCAAAGATACATTTGCATAATCTTTGCAACATCGTTAGCATTGCTAAACAATCCTGCATGACCACTTACCCCTCCTACCATTGCTGCTCCTTGGTCGTGAACATAACCTTGAACTTTCTGCATTCTAAAATAGTTATCATCTTCGGTGGGAGGAATACTGTTTATTGGAAACTTCTCTAAGGGTAAATAGGTAGTATGATCTGCACCAAGAGTTCTGTAAAGTCTATGCTGAACTATATTTTCTAATTTATAATTGTAATATTCTTCCAAATACTTTTTCATTAGATAATATGGCAAATCACTGTATTTATATCGTAATTTATCATAAAGTTCACTCTCTTTTATCTGAAGATAAATGCTATCAGTCATATCTTTTCTGATATACAAATCCTTAGCTACTTGAACGCTATATTTTTTGTCTTTTACTTTTGAATAATACTGTTTATCAGGTTGTTTTAGGCTATCCAAAGTATTAATGTAAAAAGGGATCCATGCCTTAAGGCGTGCATAATGAGAAAGGATTTTTTGAAGGGTTATATCCGCTTTGTCTGTACCCGAATATTCTGGTAGCATTTCAGATAAGGTAGTATCCATACTTATTATATCCTTATCGACTAACTCCATAATCATTGGAAGAGTTGCCAGTATTTTAGTTAAAGATGCTACATCATAAATATCGTTATCAGATACTTTTATTTTCTTTTCTTGCGTGTGGTATCCAAAGTTTTTTTGGTAAATAACTTTCCCCTTTCTTGTTACTAATATTTGTGCTCCTGGCATCATGTCTCCTTCTATACCTAGTTTGGCAAGGGAATCAATTTTTAATAATTTTTCTGAATTTACTCCAACACTTTCTGGTGTACCATATTGAAGACGCTTTAACCTTCTTGTAAAATGTGTAGTTTTCAAAGGGAATTCTTCTCCTAGAGAAACAGGTAAAACTCCTTTTGCATCTCTAGCTCCAAAAATTAGTTGTGCCGAAACTTCTTGGGATATCTCACTGTTTTGATAAGATAGAATTATCCCCTCAATATTAGCGGTAGTTTTTAAATCTAATAATGAATATGGCATAGCAAAAACATCCAAAATAACCTTATTATTTCTTGCTATTTCATAAATCCAAGTAAGTTCCTTATTCGTAAATTTATAGCCTTTCCAAGGATTTGCATTCGATTTATGAAAGCCAATTATCACAAGATTATATTTTTTTAACTTTTTTATATATTCATCGAGACTGCTTGCTTCTATCCAATCTACTTTTGAATATTTTTGCAATTGCTTTAAAAAGCTATCTCCAGAATCGTCTCCTAAATTAACATAGGCAATTTTTGAATCCTCTAATTTTTTTATAGGGAGTATTTGATTTTCATTTTTTAGAACTGTTAAAGCCCTATCTATAGCTTCTTCATACAAAGCTTTGTCTTCTGGAGTATTTAAATCTTCAATTAAATTTTCGGAATCTACAGGTTGGTAATTATGAAGTCCAACCTTATATTTTGCTAATAATATTTTTCTTACTGAATGTTTTAATCGCTCTTCAGAAATAGTTCCATTATAATAATTGTCCATCAATAATTGATGTGCTTTGGGAATATCTTCAGAAATTAATAGAACATCATTCCCAGCTAAAAATGCTGCCAAATCTATTTCGCCTGGCTCTGTGAAATCAGCAGCTCCTTTCATATTAAGAGCATCTGTAAACACCAAACCATTAAAACCTAATTTTCCTTTTAATAAATCGGTTACAATATTTTTAGAAATGGAAGAGGGATAATTTAATCTTTCTTCTAGAGCAGGAACATTAAGATGAGCCACCATAACACTAGTCAATCCCCCTTGAATCATTCTTTTGTAGGGTTGAAGCTCTACACTGTCTATTCTTTCTTTTGTAAAGGATATGGTAGGTAAGGTTTTATGAGAATCTTTTTCGGTATCTCCATGACCTGGAAAATGCTTTGCATTAGCAAGTACCCCTGCACTTTGCAATCCTTCCATAAATGCTAATGATTTATATGTCACATTGGTTTTGTCTTCCCCAAAAGAGCGGTTACCAATTATAGGGTTATTTGGATTAGTATTAATATCTACAACTGGTGCAAAATTAATATGCATCCCCATTCGCTTGGTGTGTTCCCCTATTCTATACCCTATTCTTTTAATTATCTGATCGTCTGAAATAGCTCCCAAAGTCATATTCCAAGGATAAGCAAAAGTAGAATCCAATCGCATTGCTAGACCCCATTCTGCATCCATAGCCATAAGTAATGGCATTTTTGAAAGGTCCTGAAAGTGATTGTTAATCTTAGCTTGACGTTTTGGACCACCTTTCGAAAAGATAACTCCCCCTATATGTTGGTTTTTAATTAAGGAATCTACCTTATCAATTTTTGATTTAGGGTCACTAGAAAAAACATCGACCATAAATAGTTGCCCAATTTTTTCTTGAAGCGTCATCGAATTATAAATACTGTCTACCCATTTTTTTTGATTTACTAAATCGTTTTCTACCAACAATGGATTTATTTGTTGAGAAAATATGGTTAAAGTAAATATTAAAAAAAGGGAGGTTGTCAGTTGTTTTTTCATACACGGTAAGATAACAAAAACTATGCTAAAAATCTACTGTGCCAACTCTCGCTTGCAGGTACTTCCCAGTTTTCTAGGTAATCTTCTTTGGTAACTACCAGATTATTAAACACTACGGTATTTGGAGATACTGAGCGAGCTTTTGCCATTTTTTTAAAATCTGCTAAAGTTTTATGAGCTATAAAATCCCCATTATAAAAAGTAACATTCATTTTATCCATTAAATCCAATCCATATTCTTTTTCCAAAGACTGGATAAAATATACGGAAGCATCAATACTACAACCTGAAGCAGAAGCATTTTCTTGATTAAGTGCTATAACAATAAATCGATTGTATTTAATTTCAAAACCAGCTTCTAAATTTTGACCATGAGCTGTCCATTGTTCTAAAAAGGACTCGGTTTTAGTAGTAATTTCTGAAACTTCAGTATCGCTTAGTTTTCTATTAGATTGATATATCCAAATTCGGGAATCATCGGGTAAATTTTTAAAATCGGTAACCATAATTATATATCTTCAGCATTAATAATCATTTCGGCAATATCCAAGACTTCAATTTCACCTTCTTTTTCTTTAGCTTTTACACCATCGGTCATCATAGTATTACAAAATGGACAAGCAGCAGCAATTATAGAAGGTTTTACTTTTAAAGCATCTTCTGTTCGTTCAACATTTATATCTTTATTTCCAGGTTCTGGTTCTTTAAACATTTGTGCTCCACCTGCACCACAGCATAAACCGTTAGATTTACAACGATTCATTTCGATAAGTTCCACTTCTAGTTTTCGCAATAACTCTCTAGGAGCTTCATATTCATTATTTGCTCTTCCTAAATAACAAGGGTCATGAAAAGTAATTCGTTTTCCTTTATATTTTCCACCCTCCACTTTTAATCTACCTTCATTTAGCATATCCTTTAAAAACTGAGTATGATGCATAACTTCATAATTCCCACCTAAGTCTGGATATTCATTTTTTAAGGTATTAAAACAATGCGGACAAGTAGTTACAATTTTCTTAATATTATAACCATCCAATACTTGAATATTCATCATGGCTTGCATCTGATATAGGAACTCATTCCCAGCTCTTTTTGCGGGGTCTCCTGTACAGCTTTCTTCTGCACCTAATACAGCAAAGTCAATATTAGATTTATTAAGAATTTTCACAAAAGCTTTGGTTATTCTTTTTGCTCTATCATCAAAACTTCCAGCACATCCAACCCAAAACAATACTTCAGGTTGCTTTCCTTGTGCCATATATTCAGCCATTGTGGGCACTTTTAATGTATCACTCATTATTTATATTTTTCTTTGCCAATATTGTGTTCTTCCAAGAAGGGAAAAGCCAATATAGCCTCTTAATTTTAATTTATTATTTTCTTCTAACTCTAAATAACATTTATAGGTTTTACCATTCTTAGGATCTAAAATACTTCCTTCATTAAACTCATCTCCATCTTCTATTAAATCTTCAATAATCACCAAACCAACTACCGGTTTATTAAAATTATCTCCTTCACATTGTTCGCAAACAGAATCCATTGGATCCTCAAATAAATGAATAATCTTTCCAAAATAATTGTCTCCTATTTTATAAATTTCGACAACCGATAATTTATCTCCTGTTATGTCATCAAACGTTTCCCATTCTCCAATAATTGATTGTGCATTTAATAAGGAACAGAAACATATAAAAAATGAAATTGTGATGTTTTTCATAACAAAATCAACTAATCTTTAAAAACCTGTATCGTTACTTTCTTATTTACCAAATCTGTAAATTTCCCTTTAAATTGAGTAGCTTTCACTAAATGATTATCCACCCAATGGTAATTACCTCCGCGAGGTTTTCCCATTAATAGAGAATGGTATTTAAAACCATGTTTCTTTAACCAAATCTCGGTATACTCTCTATGTACTTCGGTTCTGGATGTAAAAAAACATATTATATGTCCTTCATCATACCACTTATTTAAAGTTTCTAAAGCATCCGGGTAAACTTCTGCAGTTAGCATTCTCTCGGGTTCTTCATTTGGTATATCATCACAAACGGTTCCATCGATATCTATTAGATAATTTTTTATTCCTTCAGGAAGTATTGGACTTACATGTTCACCTTCCTCAACCTTTTCGTGCAATAATTTTTCTACTTCTTCTTTCTTCATATTATTCATCTTTCCAATTCAATCTGTCCATTTGGTTATAAGGCCATGGAGCCCCATTGTTTTCTATATTTGTTAATGAAATATTTAATTCATTTGGTGCAGCAGATTGTTCCATTACCAAATATTGTCTCATATCCATAATTATTGAAAGAGGATCAATACTTATTGGACAAGCTTCAGTACATGCATTACAAGTAGTACAAGCCCATAGCTCTTCATTTGTAATATAATCTCCTAATAATTGTTTTCCATCAAGTTTAAACTCTCCATTTTCATCAATGTTTTTCCCTACTTCTTCTAGTCTGTCTCTGGTATCCATCATAATCTTACGAGGAGACAATTTTTTACCTGTTTGATTCGCAGGACAATTACTAGTACAACGACCACATTCAGTACAAGTATAGGCATTAAGCAATTGTGTGCGATTTAAATCCATTACATCACTAGCCCCAAATTTACCAGGCTCTTCAGCTCCTTCTGCAGGTGCAGCAAATGGATCGGCTGTAGGATCCATCATTAATTTGACTTCTTTAGTAACAGACTCTAAATTTTTAAATTTCCCTTTCGGATTTACATTTCCATAATAAACATTCGGAAATGCTAATAATATATGTAAATGCTTAGAAAAGTATAGGTAATTTAGAAAAGCTAAGATTCCTAAAATATGTATCCACCATGCTGATCGTTCTATAATATGAACTGTTCCTTCGCTTAAATCTGAAAATAAAGGCGCTATAAACTGGCTAATAATATTTCCTGAATTCATTTCTTGAAAATGAATATCTGTTGCATTCATTATTAAAAATAAAGACATCAATACCATTTCAAAATAAAGGATGATTAATGCATCATTTTTTGGCCATTTGGTCATCTCTTTATTCCAAAAACGAGGAACACGAATGATCATTCTTCTTATCCAAAATACACATACAGATATCAAAACTAGGAGTGCTAAAATTTCAAAAGAACCTATTAAGAATCCATAGATACTTCCTAAGAATGAAAATATACGGTGCGTTCCAAATAGACCATCAATTATAATTTCTAATACTTCTAAGTTAATGATTATAAAGCCAGCATATACAATTATATGAAGTAATCCTGAAACTGGTCTTACTACCATTTTAGATTGTCCTAATGCAATTCGAATTACATTATTCCATCGTTCTTTTTTATGATCTGAAGCATCTACCTTTTGACCAAGCTTAATGTTTCGAAGTATTTTTCTACTATTTTTTATAAAAAAACCAAATCCAATTATTAAAGCTGCTAAAAATATAATGTTGGGAATATATTGCATATACTAGTTATTGTTTTCTTCTGAAGAATCATAAGGTTTTGCTTTTTTACCAAAAACAGAGATATTTACATATCGCTTAGGATTCTCTTTTAAATCTCTTAGTAATTCTTCTAATTCTTTTGAAGCACCTTCCAGGTTTTTATATAACTCGTCATCATTAACCAATTTTCCAATACTTCCTTCTCCATCATCAATTTTAGCCATTACAGAATCAAAACTAGATAAAGTACTTTCTAGACTAGTTGCTAAACCTTTGATATTTACTTCGGCTAAGGAGTCTGAAAATTGTGCTAAATTCTCTGTAGTTATTTCTAAATAAGTGAAGGTACTGTCTAGTTTTGGCTTATTTTCATCTAAAAGCGCATCCAAATTTGCAGAAGCCCCTTCAAAGGATTTCATCGTTTTATTTAAACTTGCAATCGCTTCTTTTAGATCTCCCTTAGTAGTATCGTTTAGAATAAGATTAAAATTATTTAATAATGTGTCGAGACCAGATAAGGTATTATAGATTCGTTTTTCAAGTGGCTTTAATCCACTTGTCACTGTTTCTAACATTCCCTTTTGTATATTTCCTTTAAGCGTATCTCCATCTTTAGCCATTTCATTTCCTTCATAATCTGGCAAGATTGCCAAAGCGTTACCACCAATGAAGCTTGTACTATAAATTTCCACGGTACTTAATTTAGAAAAATCAAATTCTTTTTCCAAAACAAAGGTTACAATAAGTCCTCCTTGGTTATCTGCAAAATCAATTTTCATAACTTTACCAACCACATACCCATTGATTGTAACGGGTGCAGAAACTGGTAATCCAGCAACATTCTCATATTTTGCATGAAATTCTCTGCTTTTTGAAAAAAGATTCGATCCCTTTAGAAAACTATAGCCATAAATGAGTAAAAATATTGCACCTAATGCTAGAATTCCAGTTTTAACTTCTTTTGATAAATTCAATGAATAGTAGTTTTGATATTAAACAAATTTAGAAATAAATTGATGATAAACGCTTATTTGTCTTCAGAATTTAAAACATCGGAAAGTTTTAATTTTTTGCCATTTTTAAAAGCAACGATATAACAAGATTCATAACCCTTTTCTTTGGCAAATTTTTTCATTAATTGGATTTCATTATAATCAGATGTTTCTCCGTAATAATACTTATTCAAATCCCCTTCCTTTATTCTGTTAACGCCTATTAAACCTTTAAAATTTGATGGCTTTGTGTTTATTTTTCTGCCAACTGCAGCCAGCTGAACTTTAAATAAAATATCCTTATAAATTCGTTCTTCTGTAGCTTCAATTGCCTCATCAATTTCCTCTTGAGTGATAACTGGGTTTTGTGTATCTGTAGATGCTAATGAAATACTATTTCTATAAGATATAATACCATTGGCAATTTCTTTTGCCATTTCTAGCTGTCCTTTTTTTGAATTAAGATATGCCCCTTCATTTTTATTGGTTAAAAAACCTGTTTCCACCAAAACACTAGGCATATAACTTTTATAAAGAACCATAAAACCTGCTTGCTTAACACTACGATCTTTACGCTTTAGGTTGTTCGTAAAATTATTCTGTATCAAACTTGCAAGCAAAATACTTTGATCTAAATATGCTTCTTGCATTAAAGTCATACCAATTAAGGATTCGGGAGAATTTGGATCAAATCCCGCATAATTTTCTTCGTAATTTTCTTCCAGAAATATTACTTCATTTTCTCTTTTGGCAACTTCAAAATTAGCTTGAGATCTATGCAATCCCAAAACAAAAGTGCCTGCGCCATAAGCATTGTTAGTAAAGGCGTCGCAATGCACAGAGACAAATAAATCTGCATCTGCCTTATTTGCTACTGGAGCTCTTTCATGTAATTTGATAAACACATCTGTTTTTCTGGTATATAGTACTTTAATATTTGGATCTTTTTCAAGAATTTTTCCTATTTCTAAAACAATTTTTAAGGCAATTTCTTTTTCTTTATAACCGTTACCCATATTTCCAGGATCATGCCCTCCATGACCAGCATCTAAAACAACTATAAAGGGTTTTGTGGATGTATTCTTGCCTTTTAGAAAAGATGAAAAAATAAAAACACCAATAAACAGTAGTAAAATAGAGACGATTTTTGCTTTCATGTATGTAATAACGTGTTGTTTATAGTACTAGTATTAAATTATTGCAAATAAAAAATATAGCACAAAAAATATGCTTAATTTTGAATCTTACTGCCATAAAGGGTAGCATAGCAATAACTAAGTCAAATTTACATAAAAATAGTATCGTAGCGTTGCAAACATTCAGGCAATTTTTATTACTAACTACAACTATTCTGCTATTATGTGGCACGTCTTTGTATTCGCAAGATATTCCTCCAAAAACAGAAACAAATATTCCAGTTAAAGAAAAGCAAGATTCTTTAAATATTTCGATTTCTAATCCAATCTCTGAAATAAATGAAGCTATATTAGATACTATAAAAACAGATACTATAAAGCCAAAAGAGGAAATGCTTACTAGCGTAATTGACTATTACGGTGAAGACTATGTCTATTTAGATAAACTGAAAAATAAAGTATATTTATTCAATAATGCATATATCACTTATGAAGACATGCGTATTGAAGCTGGATACATTATTCTGGATTATAATACAAACGAAATATATGCCAAAGGAATTGATAGTGCTGGAGTATATTCACAAAAGCCTGTATTTACACAAGCAAGTAATGAAGTAATACCAGATTCTATCCGTTTTAATATGGATACTGAAAAAGCGGTTATTTATAATTCTAGGTCTGGATCAGGTGACGTTAACTATATCGCAGAAGTATCCAAAAAGGTTAATGATTCCGTATATTTTCTAAAAAACATAAAGTTTACCACTTCAAAAGATATTGATGATCCTGAATATTATTTTTATACTAGACGTGCAAAAGTAGTTCCTCAGAAAAAAATTGTGACTGGTTTCACCAATATGTATATTGCAGATGTACCACTCCCCCTAGGACTTCCATTTGCTTTTTTTCCGCTTACTAAAGATCGAACTTCAGGGTTTATAATTCCTAGCATTGGTGATAATAATGATAGAGGTTTTTTCTTTCAAAATGGGGGTTACTATTTTGCTATAAATGACTATTTTGATTTAACCATTTTAGGAGATTATTATACCAATGGAAGCTATGCTTTACGGATGGAGTCTTCTTATGCTACACGTTATAGGTTTAGCGGAAACCTTAGTCTACGTTACGAAAACCTAATAAGTAGTGAACGAGGATTCCCAGATTTTAGTGAGAGTTCTGTATACAATATTCGTTGGACGCATAGCCAAGATTCTAAATCTAGTCCAAGTTCAAGGTTTTCTGCCTCTGTAAACTTAGGAAGTAGTGAATATTATAGTGAATCGATTAATCAAACTAATAATGCGAGTTCTTTAATTAACACATTAAATTCTTCCATTTCCTATTCAAAGACCTTTGAGGGCGAACCACAAGTAAACTTCACCGTTGCTGGTACTCATTCTCAAAATACCAATACAGAAGAAATTGATATGTCCTTGCCCAACATTAATGCAAGTATATCCCGTATTTTTCCTTTTGAACCTAAAATTGGTACTAAGAAAGGAATTCTAGAAAATATTAATTTACAATACAATTTAGCTGCGGAAAATAGAATTACAACAACCGACTCCTTGTTTTTTAAATCTGAAATGTTTGATGACGCTCAATTTGGAGCCCAACATACTATTCCAATCAGCACAAATTTTAAAGTTCTAAAATACCTAAGTGCTTCTGCAAGTACTACCTATCAAGAAACTTGGGCCTTTAAAACTATAGAAAAAGATTACGATGATGAGTTAAATGAAGGCTTAGGAGGAGTTGCTCAGGACACCATAAATGGATTTGATAGTTATCGTACTTATAATTTTTCAACAAGTTTGGGTACTACCATGTATGGGATGTTTAATTTTGGGAAAAACAAGAAATTTCAAGCCCTAAGACATGTCTTTAGACCATCTATAAGTTACAATATAAACCCTTCATTTGATCAATATTATGATACTTATGAAGACCCTAACCAAGATGAACCTGTTTACTATTCTAGGTTTGAAAACACTCTTTATGGAGCTCCAGGAAGAGTTAGATCAAGCAGTATTGGTTTGTCTATGAGCAATACCTTTGAAGCCAAGGTAAGAGACAGAGATTCAACTGCTACAGATCCTAAAAAAATAGTCTTACTAAATAATTTAAACTTTCAAACTGCTTATAACATCGCTGGTGATTCTTTAAATTGGAGTCCTTTGCTAGTTTCTGGGAGTATTCCAATAGTAAAAAAGCTAGACTTTAATTTTAATGGAATTTTAGATCCTTATGCTTTAGACAATAGTAACAATCGTGTGGATGATTTTAACATTAATAATGGCGGAAGTTTATTTAGATTAACAAGAGGAAACATCAGTATTAATTATTCTTTTTCTAGTAAAGATTTTGAAGGCAAAAGAAATGATGAAGATGATTTTAACACAGATACTTTTAGGAATGGTGGAAGACCGGATGATTTATTTGGAGACTCCACTCCAATAAATGATAGAAGTAAATATGAGGAGGATGAATCGCGATCTACCGATGATTATGAATGGTATAATTTTTCCGTCCCCTGGGATTTAAGATTAGCCTATACCGTAACATACAACAATGCACAAAGGCAAGATGAAATATCATCCCAATCCATAATGTATAGCTCTAATATCGAATTTGCTCCAAGATGGAAAGTAGGTGTTTCTTCGGGTTACGATTTTAAAAATAAAGGGGTTACCCTAACACAATTTAGATTTCAAAGAGATTTAGAAAGTTGGCGAATGTCATTTAACTGGACACCAATTGGGAGTACACATACTTCCTGGTACTTTTTTATAGGAATTAAGTCTTCCATGCTTAGTGACATTAAATATGAGAAACGTAGAGAGCCAGACAAGAGTTTGTAATTTGTCTTCTTTAGCTATAAATCAATTTATACTCTCAATTTTGTTTTATATAAATGAAGAGAGAAAAATATTTTTAAAATGAAAAAAATTATAACTACAAAAAATGCCCCTGCTCCTATTGGACCCTATAATCAAGCAGTATTAAAAGGGAATATGTTGTTTACATCAGGGCAAATAGCAATCGATCCTGTAACAGGTTTGTTGAATACAGGCGATATTAAAGAAGAAACAAAAACTGTAATGGAAAACATAAAAGCTGTTTTAAAAGAGGCGGATATGTCTTTTGAAAATGTACTGAAGACTTCTATCTTTATTTCTGACATGAATAATTTCGCAGCTATAAATGAAGTCTATGCCACTTATTTTAATGAAGCTACTGCGCCAGCTCGCGAAACAGTTGAAGTTGCAAACCTCCCAAAATATGTGAATGTAGAGATTTCTGTAATTGCAGCTTTATAGTCATTAATTTTCTTCTTTATTTTCTTTAGATTTAAAAAGGACTGGAGCACTATTATCATCTGGAACAACATCTTCTAATGAGGATTCTAATTCTATATCTGTACCAAATATTATTTTAATTAGTTCTTTAAGTGTATCAAAATCTACAGAGTAAGAAACTCCAGCACCTTGTTCAAAGGTTTGGTCCTCTCCAATAAATTGCAATTCTGCTTGACGGTTAAAAAACTTTACTCTTAAGCTTCCATCTTCATTTACTAACCATTGTACCTCCACATCTCCAGCAACTCTTGAATCATTTATTCCACCAACAGGAATCCCTACTTTTCCATTTACTATGACTCGCTCGCTCAATTGACTTGAAAACTGAACTCCAATTTCATCTTCTGTTTCTAACTCAACAGTATCTACTCCCATATCATAATAAGGTACAATATTTATAAGCGCATCTTCATCTTCAAGTATTTGAGCTAAAAGAGTATTAATCCCACCAGTTAAGGTACCTGAAACAGCATTTTGCCCAGCAGCATCACTTATAAATGAATCGGTTGTTATTAAAAACAATGCTTGCTTTTCTCTTTCCTCAGGAGTTTGCAATTTATATTCTAATTCACTTTTTACTGTAGAACTTACTTCAGGGAATTCAATATCAAAAGTCAGTTCTGGTTGGCTAATATCCTCATTTAAATCTATCATTACTTCCACAGGAATTTTTCTATTTATGGAAGGGTCATCCAATAATGCAGAGGGATTTGCTCTTGTTTTATAAATTGCCTTTAAATTTAATTCCGCTTTGCCAGGAAGTCCATCCCAAGTTATAGTACCATCCCGCTCTACTTCTATTTCTTTTTTAATAATTTTTCCATACCTAAAATCGTAAAACCCTTCATAAACAATAAAATCACCCCACATATTAAATTTACCCAAAGTGTTTATTTCTAATAGTAAAGTCCCAGCACCACGCCCTCTAATAGCCGATTTATTAACTTGATCGATAACAATCTCTACTTCGGCATTTCTATTTATATCCAATTCAAAATTTAAGGTCAATCCAGTTAAGTCTTCATAGATTAATTCTTCCCCTCGCAATCTTGCTTCTTTTTCTTTTGGGGATAAAAATTTAATAAACGAATCATCCCCAATAGATTCTGTATCACTCAAAGGAATCTTAAAACTCGTGTTTTCCTCTGTTTTAGCAACTACATCAATTACAAGTTCATCCAAGGGGCCAGATATATCTGCTCTTCCACTAATAAAAGCATTTCCATAAAATAATTTATCCTCTTCTAATTTAGTGTCCAGCACCACTAAATTATCTGTGGTTACATTCAGGTCTAGTTTCCAATCCTCAAAATTATTATGAGTTGCATTTCCAGATAATATCCCTACTGTATTAAATTTTGTATCTGTGATTTGGGAAGGCAATATCTCTATCTTATCTTTAGTAGCAATTAGGTTTGTTCTATCGTCTAAATCTAAATCTACATTCAAGTATGGAATAGTTAATCCACTATCTTTTAATTCAAAATTTCCTAATATATTAGGAGCACTTATATTTCCTGTAATTTGCGCGCTTCCAGTAATCAAGCCTCGAATATTCGTAATAACATCTCCTCCAAATGGACTTATTGCCATTAAATTTAATTCGTTAAGATCGACATTTAATTGTATTTTAGGTTGTTCCGGAGACACATCTATATTTCCAACTGCATTAAAAGATTTTACATTTTCATGAGTTAAACTAGCAATTAAATCATAAAATGTTAAATCGTTATTTCCAATGAATTTTATATCTAAATCACCATAATCTACTTCATTAACCGAAATATTATCAATTATTACTGTGGCATCTGGAAAATAAAGTCCATCATTTTGATTAATATTTAATTCTCCATTTACATTTCCTTTTAGTCTTAAGCTATCTATATGAGGTGTAATATTACCTATGTTTACATCTCTAAATTGAACTTGTAAGTTTTTATGAGTACTATCTATTACAGATCCTGCAAATTGAATGTATTCATTATTATGATTTAATACTATAGAGTCAAACTGGATCTTTTTAAAATCATTATCAAAAACAATTTTATTTAAATTATTATTCTTTTCATTTAAGTACCAATCCTTTTCTTTATAAGTAATTGTCGATCTCTTTACTCCTACTACAGAATTACCATCAGAATCAATTGTATGATATAAAGAAAGGTCAAAAAGGTCCTCCTTTTTTTCTCCACCGCTAAAAGTAGATTGTATGTATAAGGTATCGTTTAATGTTTTGTTTATAAAGTTTATATCTTTTAAGTTATATACTCCATTATACAATGAGTCAATTGATATATAGGTGTTATACAATGGGTTATTGTTATCCACTTGAAGATTAACTTTACCAAAATAATTATCGAATAGTAATATTTCAGGAGATCTAAAATCTAATTTAAATTTTGTGTCATCAGAGTAAACAGAACCTTTTATTCTGGTATTATCCCCAAATTGAATATCGGGAACAAACACTTCAATCATTTTATTATAAATCTCAAAATTATAATCTATATATTGATTTGAAGTTACTTCTTCAGGGATATAATTTGCATAGTTCATTCCAATACCATTTTTAAATAGGTAAGGAATGTCTTCTAATAAAAACTCTCCTGAAATACTCCCGGTTATAATGTCTGGCGAATTTATCTCGATTGCCCTTTTTATCCCTTCTTTCTTAGTAGTAATATTAAAGTCATCAAAGTAAAAGTCATTTGTCTCATTTTGATAAAAAGTTTCTTTAAATGAAATAGAACCTTGTGTGTTATCTATTGAATTACCCTCCATCTTCATCACAATTTTACCTGCAAATACAGAAACACTATCTCTTTGCACTAAGTTTAATTGGTGTAATTCTGCATAATCCACATCCGCCTCAAAATCAAATTGATTTAGTTCTTTAGATACATCTACCAAGCCTTTAAAATCCAGCTTTAAATTTGGATCATCGATAGTTAAGACTCCATCAAACAATGGATGCTGTAATCCACCTGAAAGTGATATATTTTTATAATCGTAGTTTTCATATATAAAAGAAGATATTGTCCCTGTGATTTTTGTATTTAAAGATTCTTGTGTAAAGCCCACTCCCTCTATATGTATGTCTGTTGTTACTGTGCCCAGCTTATCATATTTTACAAGCTTTCCAAGGTTGAAATTAGTAAGAAGAATATCCCCTACATAAGTAGCTTTTTCTGAATTGCTAATATCTTTTATTTCAATATTGGTTTTTACATAACCCAGAGAACTACTCAAAGTACTATTTGTTAAAAAAGTATTTTTTGTAATGCTTGTGTTTCCTTTAAATTTGATTGCACCCAAATACATGATCTCTTCTGGCAAATTACCCCCAATCACCCTAGGCATGAATCTTCGCAAGGCTTTAGAGCTTGTTGTAATCGCATGATTATTAGCCTGTATTAGAAAGTCTTCATCTGCTTTTAGCAAATCCTTAAAAACAAAATCTCCAACTAAATTTATCCCATTAGTTTTTAAATGTGCATTGCCAAAAATAAAATCATTAAGAGTTCCATTTATATCCCCATTTACTTGGATGATTTTATTCTTAACAAATTCATTATAAAATGCATTTAAATCATTGGTTGAAACTTGTGTGTCTACTAAAACAGCAGAAATAGTCACATTATTTGAAAAATCTGACATTCCATTTTCAGGTAGATAACTCATTTTAATTTCCCCCTTTATAGCAGATTGTTCAGTAAGTAAATTTAAATTTAAAAGGTTAAGAGCTTCCATAGTATATGAAAAATCTGAACTTAGGTTTTTAATTTCAAAACCTCTTTTTGCTTTTAGAGAAAGTAGTTTAATATCTGTCGAAACATTAGGTCCAGATATCTCTAAGTCGTTAGCATTAATATTAATATCCTTTAAATTAAAAATTTCTGTGCTTTCTAAATTTTCATCAATAATTTTTACTTTACTATCTGAAAGTGTAACATTATTTGCAAATAGCTCAAAAGGTTTCGTACTTGTTTTAGGTGTATCAGAATTAAATTTATCAGCAAACACACTAACATTATCATTATCCTCTCCTTTATATACTTTATAATAGAATTTAGCTTGTGTAAGATGTACATGCCCAAAATCTAAATCTCCATTAATTATATTTTTAATACTTAAGATATTTGTTTGAAGAGCTTTAGAATATATTAAAGTATCATTGTAATGATCTGCAATATAAACCTCTCGCATATCTACTTCTCCCTTCCAATTAAGACCTAATCGATTAATATGAATCTCCGTTCCATAATCAGCATTAATTCGCTTGGTTACCTTATTAGCAATTACTGTTTGGACTGCGGGTATAGATAATGTTATAATAATAAGCAATACCAAAAGTAAGATTATGGTAATTATTCTTTTTATTATTTTTTTCAATTTTTTGATACGGCCTTAATGTTTTATTTTTACCACCAATAAATATGCCCATTTTACTTTGAAACCAACAAACACATATATTTTAGGTATCGAATCATCTTGCGATGATACTGCTGCAGCTGTTATACATAATGGAGTTATACTCTCAAACGTAGTTGCAACACAAGACATTCATAAAGAATACGGTGGTGTAGTTCCCGAACTTGCCTCACGTGCGCATCAACAAAATATAGTCCCCGTTGTACAACTTGCACTTCACAAAGCAAATATCGATAAAAAACAGCTAAATGCCATAGCTTTTACAAGAGGTCCTGGGCTAATGGGTTCTTTATTGATAGGAACCTCATTTTCAAAGTCTTTGGCCATGGGATTAGACATTCCATTGATAGCAGTTAACCATATGCAAGCACATATTTTAGCTCATTTTATAAAAACTGAAGAACAAACTGCTCCAAGTTTCCCTTTTTTGGCATTAACAATAAGTGGTGGACATACCCAAATAGTAAAAGTCTCCAATTATTTTGAAATGGAAGTTATAGGACAAACTATAGATGATGCTGTTGGAGAGGCTTTCGATAAAAGTGCTAAAATATTAGGCCTTCCCTATCCTGGAGGTCCTTTAATTGATAAATATGCACAACTAGGAAATCCAAAAGCATTTAGATTTCCAAAACCAAAAGTGAGTCCATTAGATTTTAGTTTTAGTGGATTAAAGACCGCAGTATTGTATTTTGTGGAAAGAAATACTGCAAAAAACCCTGACTTTATTTCTGAAAACTTAGAAGATATTTGTGCTAGCCTACAATTTACTATCGTAGATTATTTAATGGATAAATTAAAAAATGCGGTAAAAGAAACTGGGATAAAAGAAATTGCAATTGGTGGCGGAGTATCTGCAAATTCAGGAATTAGAAAGGCTCTTAAGAATACAGAAAAGACATTGGGATGGACTACACATATACCAAAATTTGAGTTTTGCACAGATAATGCAGCCATGATATCTATTGTAGGAGAATTAAAATTTAAGGAACAGCTTTTCGCTGAAAATGATATCGCTGCAATGGCAAGAATGAAATTTTAATATGAATTCTAAATCTGAAGAAATAATAAAAAGAATACAAGCATCCATTGTTCCATGGAAAGACAATATCGTTAATAAGAGAATGTTTGGCGGAAATTGTTTTTTATATAAAGGAAAAATGTGTGTAGGCGAAACGAAAGAACGCCTTATGGTTCGTGTTATTTCAGAAAAAATGAATGATATCCTTGCAATTCCCTATGTTACTCCTATGGATTTTACTGGTAAACCCATGAAAGAATTTATATTTGTTTCAGAAAAAGGGTTCGACACAGAAGAAAAACTTCAGCAATGGGTTGAGTTGGGTATTGAACATGCTATTTTAAAAAGTAACACTTAGTTTTTATGCAATTATTTTATAACTCTCAAATATCTGAATCTTCCAAAGACATTGTTTTTGATAAAGAAGAAAGTAAACATATTTCAAAAGTATTGCGAAAACAAGAGGGTGATTTATTAAGTCTAACTAATGGCAAAGGATTATTTTTTGATGTAGAATTAATTTTAGCTAGCCCAAAGCATTGTTTAGCAAAAGTTATTGCTATTAAAGAACAATCCCCACTCCCCTACAAATTACACCTTGCTGTAGCCCCAACAAAGCTTAATGATAGGTATGAATGGTTTTTAGAAAAAGCTACAGAAATAGGTGTTTCTGAAATTACCCCTGTCTTCTGTGAGCATAGCGAAAGAAAAGTGATTAAGCCCGAACGCTTTGAAAAGAAAATTTTAAGTGCTATGAAACAATCGCTTAAAGCTTATTTACCCATTCTGAACCCTGCAATATCCTTAAAAGTATTTTTAAAAGAACAAGATGCAAACGAAAGTCAAAAATTAATAGCACATTGTGAAGACACAAAAAAGCAATCTTTAAAAGACAAACTTGCACCAAAACAAACTGTTATAATTCTTATAGGACCTGAAGGAGATTTTTCTACAAGCGAAATCAATTTAGCTAAAGAGAATGGCTTTAATCCTGTAAGTCTTGGAGAAAGTAGATTACGAACTGAAACAGCTGCAATTGTTGCCTGTCATAGTGTAGCTTTTGTAAATGAATGATATAAAAAGTTTGTACATTTGAATGCTATGCTTAAAAAAACAATTCTCATTCTTTTCATACTAGTTTTCACAAACCTTTCTGCACAAGAAATTGCAGTTTTACAATATGGCGGAGGTGGTGATTGGTATAGTAATCCAACTTCTTTGCCAAATTTGATAAAGTTTTGTAACGATCAAATAGATACTACCATAAACTCTAAACCTCAAATAGTTAAACCAAATGATGTGGATTTATATGATTTTCCACTTGTCCATATGACAGGACATGGTAATGTGTTTTTTACTCAAGAAGAAGCAAAAAATTTACAGGATTATTTAATAAGCGGTGGTTTCCTTCATATAGATGATAACTACGGAATGGATCAATATTTAAGAAAGGAACTGTTAAAGATATTTCCGAATAATGAGTTAATAGAACTTCCTAAAGACCATCCTATTTTTAATTATCATTTTAATTTTTCAGGTGGGTTGCCAAAAATACATGAGCATGACAATACTCGTCCTCAAGCTTTAGGAATTATACACGAAGGTAGATTAATTTTACTATATACTTTTGAAAGTGATTTAGGAGATGGCTGGGAAAACCCAGAAATTCACAACGACCCACAAGAGGTTAGACTAAAATCATTGCGTATGGGTGCCAATATTGTTAAATATGCATTTGAAAATTAATGACATCTCAGCACACGCATACAACAACTACTTTTAACATTAAAAACTTTCCAATTGTCTTAATTTGTGATGGCGTACAAAGTCCATCAAACATAGGCTCTTTGTTCAGAATAAGTGATGCATTAGGTATTTCTGAAATTATATTCTGTGATGCAATTATTAACTTCAATTCACCACGCCTTCAGAAAACCGCTAGAAGCACTCAAAAAAAAGTAAAATATTCTGAATCGAAATCCATTATAACAAGCCTTGAAAATCTTAAAAAAAAAGACTATAAAATTGTCGCTTTAGAAATAACAGATACTAGTATCGCTATAGAAAAATTTACTTTGCCCAAAGATCAAAAAGTTGCTTTGGTTATTGGAAATGAACAAAAAGGGGTTTCTAATGAGGTTTTACAAAACGATCCAGTTACAGTTCATATTGAAATGTATGGAGAAAACAGCAGTATGAATGTGGTACAAGCAGCAACTATTGCACTCCATTCTATTATAAATAAATCATATATTTACTAAATGAATTCAAAAGATATCTCTAGTGGAATTTTAAAAGCTATTGCTACCATAATTGGCGGGATTTTAATACTGTTTTTTATTTACAAAATACAATCGGTAATTGTATACGTTGTTATTTCTGCAGTAATATCCCTTATTGGTTTGCCAATTGTAAGGTTTTTTAAAAGGAGGTTAAAGTTTAATAACACTATAGCGGTTGTGGTGACAATTGTGTTTATAATGGGCCTTGTTTTTAGTTTAATCGGCTTATTTATTCCTTTAATGGTAGAGCAGGGACATAATTTATCATTATTGAATATTGAAGAACTTCGAAATACTTTTCTAAGTATTTATGAAAAAATAATTGCTTTCTTTTTAGATAAAAATATTGAATTTGATCAAGATCTCAATAAGAATAGTTTATTTTCAAAAATTGATTTTTCAATTATTCCCAATTTTTTAAATTCGGCTGTAAGTGGATTAGGGAGCTTTAGTATTGCATTGTTTTCTATCATATTCATCTCTTTCTTCTTTCTAAAAGACAGTAAGTTATTAGGAAACGCGGTACTAACATTTGTACCAACTGGTAAGGAAGATGGGTCGCAAAGATCCATGAATAAAATTAAAGATTTATTATCTAGATATTTTGTTGGGCTTATTTTTCAGATTTTAATTCTCTTTGTTATTTATACTTCGGTATTATTAATATTTGGTGTAAAAAATGCTGTAGTGATTGCTTTTTTATGCGCATTACTAAATTTGATTCCTTATGTAGGTCCAATGATTGGTGGAGTTTTGATGGTTTTCTTAACTATGAGTAATTTTATTGGACATGATTTTCAAGCTGTAATGCTACCAAAAACAATTTTTGTCTTTATTGGATTTTTACTTGGCCAATTAGTAGACAATTTCTTTAGTCAACCCATCATATTTTCAAAAAGTGTAAAGTCTCATCCATTAGAAATATTCTTAATTATTTCTATAGCGGGTCTATTATTTGGTGTGATTGGATTAATTATTGCAGTTCCGGCTTACACCTCAATAAAAGTAATCTTAAAAGAGTTTTTATCTGGTAATAAAATAGTACAACAACTCACTAAAAACATTTAATATTTGTTTAAATAAACACATTCTATCTAAAGAAGTTCAGGAGTTTATCCTAAACTATCAAGGAGATCTTTCAAAGCTTGCTTTTTCTGGAAGTCCATTTCCTGAAGTTTCTGTTCAAGAACTTATACAACAGGTTGAAAGTCTTAGAAAAGCAGAAAAGAAGCTACCGACTTGGCATCATACAAAAAGCATCTACTTTCCTCTTAAACTTAATTTAGAGCAAACTTCTTCAGAGATTACTGCAAGATATAAAGCATCTATAGTTCAAGGTAAAAAGTTAGCAGATATTACTGGTGGCTTTGGTGTAGATAGTTTTTTCTTCTCTAAAACATTTAAAAATGTTCATCATTTTGAGCTAAACAATTCCCTATCCAATATTGCCAAGCACAATTTTAATACTTTCAATATAAACAACATTAACTGTTTTTCTGAGGATGGATTACAACAAATAACTAAATCCTTTTACGATGTAATATATGCTGACCCATCACGACGTCATCAAAGCAAGGGGAAAGTTTTCTTTTTAAAAGATTGCGAACCAAATATTCCTGAAAATTTAGATTTACTTTTTAATCATTGCAATACTATATTAGTAAAAACATCGCCCATGTTAGATATAACTGTGGGTTTAAAGGAATTACAATATGTTTCTGAATTACATATAGTAGCAGTGAATAATGAAGTAAAAGAATTATTATGGTTGTTGGATAAAAATATGGATGCTAACCCTAAAGTTCTAACTATTAATTTTTCAAAAAACACAAATGAAGAATTTGAGTTTATTCTAAATGAAACCAGCATACCAAGCTATTCTTTACCTTCATCCTACTTATATGTTCCCAATGCAGCAATTATGAAGAGTGGTGCTTTTGATTTGATTTCAGAAAAATACCAAATAGATAAACTTCATAAACACACACATTTATATACTAGCAATACACTTAAAAGCTTTCCTGGAAGAAAATTTAAAATAAATCAGGTAATTCCATATCATAAAAAAGAAATAAAAGAATTTTTAAAAAACAAACAAGCAAATATTGCAACGCGGAATTTTCCTGAAAATGTTGCTTTTTTAAACAAAAAATGGAAAATTAAAGACGGTGGCTCTGATTATTTATTTTTCACCACTCTAGAAAATGAAAATAAAGTGATTTTGGATTGCACAAAAGTCTGAAAATAAACGATATAAATTTTTAATAAAAAAAGGCTAAAATTTGTTTGTTTTAAAGCAATTAAAATAGGTATATTTGCACTCGCAATTTATTACAGTTAATTGTTCTAAATTGGAGAGGTGCCTGAGTGGCCGAAAGGACTTGTTTGCTAAATAAGCGTACCCCAAAAGGGTACCCAGGGTTCGAATCCCTGTCTCTCCGCACCATTGAAATAGGAAATATTTTTCCAGATAACTTACTCGGGGTGTAGCGTAGCCCGGTTATCGCGCCACGTTTGGGACGTGGAGGCCGCAG
>CAJXRD010000008.1 GCA_913058295.1 uncultured Flavobacteriales bacterium
CGATTGGTTAATTCAAATAAATCATAAAAATGAGAACAAAGTTTAGTGGAATTTTAACGCTTTTATTAGCGTTTGTAGTGCAACTTACGTTCGCACAAGAAAAAACAATCTCCGGTACGGTATCCGACAATAGTGGCTTGCCCCTGCCTGGAGTTAACATTATTGTTAAAAACACAAGTAATGGTACACAATCGGATTTTGATGGTAATTTTACTATTCAAGCCACGGTTGGCCAAACTGTCGTGTTTAGCTATGTCGGCTTTAATACAGTTGAACAAGCTGTAACTGCTAGCACTAGTACTATGAATCTTCAAATGACAGAAGATGCTGCTGTATTAGAAGAAGTGGTTGTAACCGCTTTAGGTATCAAAAAGGAAAAGAAAGCCTTAGGGTATTCTGTTTCCTCTATTGATGAAGAAGAAATTAAGTCTAATCCTGAAACTGATTTATCTCGTATACTTGATGGTAAATCTGCGGGTATCAACATTACTACTCAAAATGGATTGTCTGGTTCTGCTAATAAAGTAGTTATTAGAGGGATGAATTCTTTTTCAGGAAACAATAATGCACTATACGTAATTGACGGTGTGCCTTATAGTAATGATACTAACGAAGCCGGTGGTGGTAGTGGTGCATTTGTTAATGGTAATATGGGAGGTAGTAGATCTTTTGATATAGATCCTAGTAATATTGAGAATATCGATATACTTAAAGGTCTTGCTGCAACTACACTATATGGTACTGACGGTAGAAATGGTGTTATCTTAATAACAACTAAAACTGGAAGTTCAAAAAATATTGCTGCTAAACAAGAAGTTGAAATATCCTCTTCTTACTTTTTTAATGAAATAGCTGGTTTACCAGATTACCAAGACACCTATGGTGGTGGATTTGATCAAGGATTTGATTGGTTCTACAGTAACTGGGGTCCTGGTTTTTACAGAGATGGCTTAGGTGGCTGGGGTGCATTTATTGACGATGATGCTGGTACAGATTCAACAACTACATTTAATTCTGATGGAACCGTTAATCACCCATATTCAACTTCTGCTTTTTTACTAACCAACTATCCAGATTATCAACAGTCTTATTTTGATGAAAACGGAGAAAATGATCGTTATGATTGGAAGCCTAGAAATAGTGTTGAAGACTTTTTCAAAGTAGGTGGTGCAGCTACTATCTCTATGAATATTAGAGGTCGAAGTGAAGATAATAAATATAACTACGGTTTGTCTTTTGCTCACGTTAATGATAAAGGATTTACTCCTGGAAACGAAGTTTCTAGAACTAACTTTACTGTCGCTGGTGGAGCCAAATTAAACAACAAGCTTAACGCTAGGGGCTCTATGACTTATACACGTACAGATTATAAAACTCCTCCAATTGCTGCGAGTAATGGTAGTAGTGTAAATGGAGCCGGTTCTTCTATTTTTGGTGATTTAATTTATACACCAAGAAGTATTGACTTTTTTGAATTACCATTTGAATTACCTGATGGTTCAAGTATCTATTATAGAGATGATAATGCTATTCAGCATCCTCTTTGGACTGTTAAACATGCAAAATTCAACCAAGTAACAAACCGTATTAATGGTTTTGGAGCTTTAGATTTTAATATCAACGATAATTTAAATCTTTCTTACCAAGGAAGTGTTGATACATATTCTGAGGATAACGTAAATCAACAAAATAAAGGTGGTAGAACTGGTAATGCAGTTGCTGATTCTGGTTTTTATCATACTTATAATAATAATAATTTAATTTTGGACCATAAAGTTGTATTAAGCGGAAATAATTATTCTGTCTTTAATGATAACTTAAAAATTGACTTTTTAGTTGGTGCAAACTCAAATCACACAGATTACAACAGACAAGGTGTTTACAGTTCAAATCAGCAAGTATTTGATTTCTTTGATCATTCTGGATTTGTGGATCATGCAACTGAAGTTGATTTTGATGAAGATGGTGAAAATGATATAGATACAGAATTTCACCAAAAAAGAAACATTGTTGGTCTTTATGGATCACTTGGATTTGATGTAAAAGGTTGGTTATATCTTAATTTATCAGGTAGAAATGACTGGGTATCTAATACAGAAGTAAACAACTCATTATTTTACCCATCAGCTAGTATGTCTTTCATTCCAACAAGTGCTTGGCCTGGCATAAAATCTGATAACGGATTAAACTATTTAAAGCTTAGAGCTGGTTACGGAACATCTGCAAACTTTGCTACAGGATATCCTACAGTAACAACTTTAACGTTAAACACTCAAGGTTGGGTTGATACTACTAGTAATACTACTAGTTCTTCTGTTGGAAATCCAAACATCAAACCTGAATTGTTTTCTGAAATTGAATTCGGTTTAGAAGGAAAGTTTTTTAGAAGACTTAATTTAGATTTATCTTATTACGAAAGAGTAACTGAAGATTTGATTATTCAAGATCAGCCTATTGCTGTAAGTTCTGGAGCTAGTCAAACTGATACTAACATTGGTCAAATTGACTCTTGGGGTGTTGAAGTTGATTTAGGACTTGATATTATTAGAAGAGCAGATGGTTTTAACTGGAACTTTAATGTTAACTATACAACGTATGAAAGTGAAGTTACAGATCTTGGACAAGACACTGACTTAATTATTTATACAGGTTATAGTAACTTAGGAAATGGAGCTAGAGTTGGTTATCCACTTGGTTCTATCTTTGGATCTCGTATCGCTCGTGATGCAGATGGTAACTTATTAGTAGATGGTGTTGGTAATTATGCTTCTGAAGAAATTGATGAAGATGGTTTACTTCCTTTTATTGGAGATCCAAACCCTGACTTTGTAATGAATTATACTAATACATTTTCATATAAAGGTCTTTCTTTAACAGTTGCTGTAAATCACACTTCTGGTGGAGATATGTATACTACAACTGTAGCTACTCTTATGGGTAGAGGTTTAACTACAGATTCTATGGATAGATTATCTACTTTTATATTACCTGGTGTTAGTCAAGAAACTGGTGAAGTAAATGATTTGCAAATAAATAATTCAAACTTTTATTTTGATAATGGTTTTGCAAGTCCTGCAAGTGAATTATCTATTTATGATGCATCTGTTGTAAGATTAAGAGAAGTAACATTAGGATACTCTATACCTTCTAAATTATTAGATAAAACTCCATTTGGTAAATTAGTTATAAAAGCTAGTGCATATAATATGTGGTACGATGCTTATAATATGCCAGAAGGAACAAACTTTGATCCTAACACAGCTGGTCTTGGAGCAGGAAACGGACAAGGATTTGACTTTTTAACAGGTCCTAGTAGTAAAAGATATGGTTTTAGTGTAACTGCATCATTCTAATATAAAAAACAAAATTAAGATGAAAAAAATAAATAAAATTCAAATTCTTTTAGTACTACTTCTAGGAATCACATTTACTTCTTGTGAGACTACGGATTTAGATTTACTAAACGATCCAAACGAAATCACAATAGAAAATGGTGATTTAGAACGTTATATGGTTGCCATCCAAGTTGATTACGCGAATTTTGCGGAAGCAATGGGTAGAAATGGCGCTCAATTAACTAGATTAGAACAAATGGGAAGTGCTTCCTATGCAAATGCTTTTGACCCTGCTAGTACTAATTTTGAGTGGGGATTAGCTTACCAAGGAATGTTTTCTGACATGAAAAATGCAGAAGAATTGGCTATGGAATTAGAAGCAAATAAGCACATTGGAGTAATGAAAGTTTTAAAAGCATCTACTTTAATGATTTTAGTAGATTACTTTGGTGACGTGCCTTTTTCAGAAGCTACTAATCTTGCAGAATTCCCTAATCCAAATGCCGATGATGACGCATCTGTTTATGAAGCTGCATTAGCAATGTTAGACGAAGGTATTTCCTTTTTAAATCAAGAAGGACTTGGTTTAGAGAATGACTTCTATTATGCAAATGATTTTGACAAGTGGATAAAACTTGCAAATACTTTAAAAATGAATGCTTATGTAAATACTAGACTAGTTGATGGTAATGCACAAAGTAAATTTAATGCAATAGTTAATACTGGAAATTACATATCTTCTACAGATGATGATTTTCAATTTACTTGGGATATTGTAAATAATGCAAGCATTGATTCAAGACAACCTGGTTATGCAGCAGATTATACTGCTGCAGGAGCTTCTAGATATAGATCTAACTGGTTAATGGATCAAATGCTTTATGATAATGACCCTAGAAGAAGATATTATTTCTATAGACAAAATGATTGTACTCCTAGTGGTTTAGGTGTAAATGGCGAACTATGTCCTGCAGATCCAGGATCTTTATTTTGCTCTACAGATTCACGTCCTGCACATTACCCTGGAAGTATGGTATTTTGCTGGGTAGATGCTGGTTATTGGGGTAGAGACCACGGTTTTGGTGGAGGTATCCCACCAGATTCTTTTTCAAGAACTGTTGTAGGTGTTTATCCTGCTGCTGGTCAATTTGATGATGATCGTTTTACTTCTATTGGATTAGGTACTGGTGGACAAGGTGCAGGAATAACACCTATTATGTTAGCTTCTTGGTCTCAGTTTATGATTTCAGAAATGAATTTAGTTAGTGGAAATGTTGGAGGTGCAAATACTGCAATGCAAATGGGTATGGAGCTTTCTATTGCTAAAGCAATGAGTTTTGGCTCTAAAGATCCAGAAGCTGATTTATCTTTCGCACCATCTGCTGATGATGTTTCTGAATATATATCTAGTACTGGTAATGCTTTTGCTAATGCTGCTAATAACAGTGATCGTTGGGAAATATTTTCTTTACAACATTTAAAAGCTCATTATGGTAATGGATCTGATGGTTATAATATGTACAGAAGAACGGGGTACCCTTTATCTTTACAATTCCATATTGAAGTAAGTCCAGGAAATTTTGTAAGATCATTCTTATATCCTGCTGATGAAGCAAATACCAATAGTAATATTCAACAAAAATCAAATGTTGATGGTCAAGTGTTTTGGGATAACAATCCTTCTTCACCAGGTTTCCCATCAGCAAACTAATTTTTAAAATAATAAATTATGAAAAACATATTTAAAACATTATTAATAATATTAGTTGTATTTGGCATCACTTCATGTGAAGACAGTGATTTACAAATTGACCAACTATATGAAAATGTTGATACTTCAGGAGCAGTATTAAGAATTTTAGAGTATCCTGCCGATTTAGTTAATTTAACTGGTGGTGAAGTTGTTCCTAATACTATCGATTTCTTATTCGAAGTACAAGAGGGAGATGGATCTTTTGCTCCAGATTTTAAAGAGGTAAGAGTTTATTTGAGCGCATATGATGATCAAGATTTAATAAACCCTACAATTGATGTTGATGGTAACGAAATCGGTGAGTTTTTATATCAAACAATTGATGCTTCAGAGTTTGATACATTAAGTCTTATAAATGGTTTGCCTGAGGCTAACTATAATTCTACTACTAGATCTTTATTAGATGATACGTTTTCTACTGCAGTATTTGGCGCAGCAAACCCGATTATTGTAAATCGTTTCGAATTAGAAATGACGGATGGTAGAGTTTGGACAGATTCTAATGCTGGTGCAACTTTAAGTGGACCATATTTTGAATCTCCATTTTTAACTAGAACTATTTTTAAAGTAAATGAAGGTATCCAAACTAAAATGAAAGTGGATGAAGAGGAGCCAGAAGTTGGAGAAGAACTTAAGTTTACTTTAGAAGTAAAAAATGTTGGTGATGATGAACTTGGTTTCACGGTTACTAATATTACAATGAATGCATTATTACCTGAAGGTCTTACATATGATTCTGATGATGGAGACGGTGCTTTCGATGCTGTAACAGGAATTTGGACTATAGGTGATATTGCACCAGGAGATACAGAAAAACTAAAACTTTACGCAATTGTAGATGATGCTCCGGTAGGAACTACACTTACATATACTGTGCAAGAAGCTAAAGGTGATCAACGTAATCCAGTTGTAGATCGTACTAAATTAACTGTAGATATGGTTATTCAAGAATAATATCAAAAACTTTAATAGTTTTTTAATATTTAAAAAAAAGGATTTTCTTTATTGAAAATCCTTTTTTTTTTGCCTTTAAATTCAAGTTTTAACAATTACTTTAATATTAAATTCCTATATTTGTAATTCATTAACTTTTTAAAAACTTAATATTATGAAAAAAAATTATTTTTTAGTTGCATTATTTGCACTAGCTATGGTTAGTATGAATGCACAAATTGATCCTCAAACGGATGACATGGAAAGCTACACTGTTGGACAGCCTATTTTTGAAGGATGGTGGACCGATTGGGGTTGTGGTGGTGGTGCTGGTTGTGCTATTATCGCATCTGCTGATCAAGCACATGATGGTTCTCAATCAGGAATGATACCTGGAGACGGAACTACCGATGCAGTTTTAGATTTAGGAAACAAAATATTTGACGTATGGGGATTAGAATTCTGGATGTATATCCCAGCTGGTAAAGAAGGATATTACAACTTACAAGGTGAAGTACCAATTGGAGCTGGAGAATGGGTTGTAGGTAACTTTTACTTTAACCAAGATGGACTTGCTCCTGGACAAGGTGTAATTGATGACGCTGTTGGCGCACCAATTAACTTTACTTATCCTGAAGATACATGGTTTAGAATTGTAATGAACTGGAATATCGAAAATGGTATTTCTTTATCTGAATGGGAAATGTCTGTTGCAAATGTAATGGTTATACCAGAAGGTACTCCTTTTACTAAAGCGGATGGAACTCCTCCAACTAGTTTAGGTGGTATTGATTTTTACTCTGGTAATACAAACCATTTATTCTACATGGATACTTTTGATTATCAAGATGATTTCATCGATCTTTTATTATCTACGGATGATTTCTCATCTACAGGTTTTAGATCTGCGTTAAACAACAATATCTTAACTTTACAAGCTAACGAAGAAATTTCTAACGTATCTATTTACAATATGTTAGGTCAAGAAGTTTATGCTTCTTCAACAAACACTTCTTCTGTTAACATGTCTAGTTATGCTAACGGAACTTACATTGTTAAAGTTAACATTGCAGGAACTGAAGGAACTGTTAAAATAGTAAAATAAGAATAATACAAATTATTTTTATATTTAAAAGGCTGTCTTAATTGACAGCCTTTTTTTTATAACAGCATTTATCAAATTAATTATTAAGTTATTATGGGACAAAAGGAAAATACAATATTTGGGATATATCCAGTTCAAGAAGCAATATCTTCAGATATAGTAGTGGATAAGTTATTTGTTCAAAAAGATAGTTCAAATCCAAAAATTGAAGAAATATTAAAAACAATAGAGAAAAGTGATATTTCTATTTCTCATGTTCCATCAGAAAAATTAAATAGACTAACTAAAGGAAATCATCAAGGGATTGTTGCAATCACCTCCCCTATTTCATTTCATTCTATAGAAGAAATAGTTGAAAAAGTTCTTGCAAGCGAAAAGAACCCTCTTTTTTTAGTTTTAGACCAAATTAGTGATGTTAGAAATTTTGGCGCTATAATTCGTACGGCAGAATGTACTGGTGTAGATGCAATAATTATTCAGAAAAAAGGAGGAGCTCCAGTAACTGGAGATACAGTAAAAACTTCAGCAGGCGCAATTTTTAAAATACCAATTTGTAAAGTGGATCACATTAAAGATGCAATATTTTATCTTCAAGCATCTAATATCGAAACCATTTCTGCTACAGAAAAAACCGATCAAAGTGTTTATGATTTAGATTTAAAAAAACCTGTTGCAATTATAATGGGATCTGAAGGAAAAGGTATTTCAAAATCTATTTTAAATCTAGTAGACCATAAAGCAGCTTTACCTTTAAAAGGCGATATAAATTCTTTAAACGTTTCTGTAGCTTGTGGAGCCTTCCTTTATGAGGTAATAAGGCAAAGAAGTCTATAAGTATTTAATTTTATAATTTTTTTATTAACTTAATACACTGCCCTTAAGTACTTTATGATTTTTTTTTGTATATTTAGTTATTATTAACTTTTTAAAAACTAAATATTATGAAAAAATATTATTTTTTAGTTGCATTATTTGCTTTTGCTATGCTTAGCATGAATGCACAAATTGATCCTTTTGAAGATGATATGGAAAGTTATCCAGTAGGACAACCAATTTCTCAAGATTGGTGGACCGATTGGGGTTGTGGTGGCGGCGCAGGTTGTGCTATTATATCATCTGCAGCTTATGCTTTTGATGGAAGTCAATCTGGTCTTATTCCAGGAGACGGAACTACAGACGCCGTATTAGATTTAGGAAACAAAATTTTTGACGTTTGGGGATTAGCATTTTACATGTATATTCCAGCTGGTAAAGAAGGATATTTTAACTTACAAGGTGAAGTGCCAATTGGTGCTGGAGAATGGGCTGTAGGTAACATTTATTTTAATCAAGATGGTCTTGCTCCAGGACAGGGTGTAATTGATGACGCTGTTGGCGCTCCAGTTAACTTTACGTATCCTGAAGACACATGGTTTAGAATTGTAATGAACTGGAATATCGAAAATGGTATTTCTTTATCTGAATGGGAAATGTCTGTTGCAAATGCAATTGTTATACCAGAAGGTACTCCTTATACTAAAGCAGACGGAACTCCTCCTACTAGTTTAGGTGGTATCGATTTTTACTCTGGTAATACTAACCATGAATTCTACATGGATACTTTTGATTATCAAGATGATTACATCGATCTTTTATTATCTACGGATGATTTTTCATCTACAGGTTTTAGATCTGCACTAAACAACAACATCTTAACTTTACAAGCTAATGAAGAAATTTCTAAGATATCTATTTACAATATGTTAGGACAAGAGGTATATGCTTCTTCTACAAATACTTCTTCTATAAACATGTCTAGTTATGCTAGCGGAACTTACATTGTTAAAGTTAACATTGAAGGAACTGAAGGAACTGTCAAAATAGTAAAATAAGAATAACACAAATTATTTTTATATAAAAAGGCTGTCTTTATGGACAGCCTTTTATTTTAGTAAAAAAGATTTAACCTGTAAGCTCTTGTATTAAAAGAACACCCAATTATTAAATGCTTTAAAAATTATTTTGTATTTTTATGCTAATACATTAACTTTTAAACACTTAATATTATGAAAAAAAATTATTTTTTAGTTGCATTATTTGCATTTGCTATGCTTAGCATGAATGCACAGATTGATCCTTTTGAAGATGACATGGAAGATTATCCAGTTGGACAGCCAATTATAGGTGGCTGGTGGACCGATTGGGGTTGTGGTGGTGGTGCTGGTTGTGCAATTATAGCAGACGGAACCTATGCAAATGACGGATCTCAATCTGGATTAATACCAGGAGACGGAACTACAGATGCTGTATTAGATTTAGGCAACAAAATATTTGATATCTGGTCATTAGAATTTCACATGTATATCCCAGCTGGTAAAGAAGGATATTTTAACCTTCAAGGAGAAGTTCCAATTGGTGCTGGAGAATGGATTGTTGGTAACTTATATTTTAACCAAGACGGTCTTGCTCCAGGTACAGGTGTAATTGATGATGCTGTTGGTGCGCCAGTTAATTTTACATATCCAGAAGACACATGGTTTAGAGTTGCAATGGAAGTAAATATAGAAAATGGTATTTCATTAGCTGAATGGAGTTTTTCTATTGCTAATGAATTGGTGATACCTGAAGGCACTCCTTTTACTAGTGCAGACGGAACCCCTCCTACTAGTTTAGGTGGTATCGATTTTTGGTCTGGTAACACCAACCATGAATTCTATTTAGATTCATTTATTTATGTAGATGATGAAGTTGATATAATTTTATCTATGGAAGATTTCTCCGCTACCGGTTTTAGATCTGCATTAAGCAACAACATCTTAACCTTACAAGCTAATGAAGAAATTTCTAAGGTATCTATTTATAATATGTTAGGACAAGAAGTTTATAATTCTTCTACAAATACTTCTTCTATAAACATGTCTAGTTATGCTAATGGAACGTATATCGTTAAAGTTAACATTGCAGGAACGGAAGGTTCTGTTAAAATTGTAAAATAAGTATAATACAAAATTATTTATCCTTAAAAGGCTGTCTTAATAGACAGCCTTTTATTATAGGTTACATATTGTCATTAATTATTAAAACACTAGGAAAGAGGCTATAAATCCTTTTTAGGGCTGTCAGGGTTACTTTTAAAGGTATATTTAATAGTAACAGTATTTGGTTTTCTACTTATTATCGTTTTTTCAATTTTATCTTCTTCAAGAGTAGTATCCGGAATAGATTCTATAAAATTCCCATCATCATCAAAATGTTGCAAAAACAAATCGTCTTCAGGCTTAAAATCATCCTTTTCCCAAAGATATTTTTTATTGCTTATCGGATTCTTTTTAAATATAATGGCAAATAAAATTCCAATTAGAAAACCAGACAAATGCCCTTCCCAAGAAATTTTAGGGTCTGTAGGAAATATATACCATATAAAACTTCCATATAAAAAGATAACCATAAAAGACAAAGCAGTTAATTGGTATTGCTTAGAAAATATCCCCTTAAACATTAAAAATGCAGTTAGCATATAAATTACACCACTTGCTCCAATATGTAAGGAAGGCCTTCCAATAATCCAAGTAAGCAAACCCGTAAGTAGTAACCCAAAAATTAAAACTTTCCAACGGATGCTTCGATAAAAATAAAATAAGGCTGTGCTTAGTACCACTAAAGGCACGGAGTTATTAAATAAGTGTTTTACATCTCCATGGATAAGTGGTCCAAATAAAATTCCTTGTAAGCCTTTAATTTCTCTTGGATAAATACCCAAGTAATTAAAGTTTAAATTAAATCGGGATTCTAACCAAAATACCCCTACTATAATTAATAGAAAGAGTAATGGATAAATTATCACATCTGTAGAAAATTGTAGTTCTTTTTTTATTGACATACTTTTTTTATTTCAAAAAACAGTCCTTTTTTCAAATTTAGGATAAATTGTCAGTTATCATAAAATAAAAATGGTAACTTTACTAATGTTAGCTCCCCGCTAAAAAATTATAAAATGAAAAACCTTCTTTTAATAGGCATTGCCCTTGTTTTTTCAACACTATCTATTCAAGCACAAATTGCCCCTTTCGAGGATGACATGGAAAGTTATACCATAGGACAGCCAATTTTTGAAGAACACTGGACCGATTGGGGTTGTGGTGGAGGCGCTGGTTGTGCAATTATGGCTTCAAACACATATGCTCATGATGGCTCTCAATCTGGTTTAATACCAGGAGACGGAACAACAGATGCTGTGTTAGATTTAGGTAATAAAATATTTGATGAATGGTTTTTAGAATTCTGGATGTATATTCCTGAAGGTAAAGAAGGATATTTTAACCTACAAGGGGAAGTTCCTATTGACGCTGGAGAATGGATTGTAGGTAATATATATTTTAACCAAGATGGTCTTGCACCTGGCACAGGTGTAATTGATGATGCAGTTGGCGCTCCAGTTAACTTTTCTTATCCCGAAGATCAGTGGTTTAGAATAGTAATGTTCTGGAACATTGAAAATGGTATTTCTTTAGCTGAATGGGAAATGTCTGTTAATAATATAATGGTAATACCAGAAGGCACTCCTTTTACTAAGGCAGATGGAACCTCTCCAACTAGTTTAGGAGGTATCAATTTTTGGTCGGGTAACACAAAACATGAATTCTACTTGGATAATTTCGATTTTTTGGATGGTTTTATTATTTTTTCTACAGAAGATTTTAATTCCAAAGAATTTGTGGCAGTACCTAATCCGGTAAAAGATAAATTAAACCTGAGTGCTAATGAAGAAATTTCATCCATCTCCATTACAAATATTCTAGGGCAAGAAATACATACTCAAAGCATAAATGCATTAAACACAAGCATCGATATGTCTTCTTTTTCTAAAGGAACTTATTTTATAAATGCCATAATTGGAGACACAACTGGCACGATAAAAATTATTAAATAATAAGCATTTCTAAATAATAGGCTGCTATAAAATTGTATTTTTACGGGTATGAGCATACCCTTAGCAGAACGCATTAGACCTAACACATTAGACGAATATTTAAGCCAGGAGCAATTAGTTGGTGCCGAAGGAGCTATTACTGCACAATTAAAAACCGGGGTGCTTTCCTCTATGATTTTTTGGGGGCCTCCTGGTACAGGTAAAACCACATTGGCAACTATTATTGCAAACCAATCTAAAAGACCTTTTTATTCTTTAAGTGCTATTGATAGTGGTGTTGCTGCGGTTAGAAAAGTGATAGATGAAGCTAAAAAAAGTGACACTCTTTTTTCAACAAAAAATCCTATTTTATTTATCGATGAGATTCATCGGTTTAGTAAATCACAACAAGATTCTCTTTTAAAAGCAGTAGAAAAAGGTTGGGTAACTTTATTTGGTGCTACTACAGAGAACCCTAGTTTTGAAGTGATCCCTGCCCTCCTATCTCGTTGTCAAGTTTATGTTTTAGAATCTTTTAGCAAAAAAGATTTAGAGGCGCTTTTAGAACGTGCCATTCTTAAAGATGAATTACTATCCAAAAAAAATATCCATTTAAAAGAAACCGAAGCTCTACTGAGAATTTCTGGAGGTGATGCTAGAAAGTTATTGAATATTTTAGAACTAGTAGTCCTTTCTGAAGTTGAAGATGAAATTACAATAACCAATAAAATGGTTTTGCAAAAGGTGCAGAAAAACACTGTTTTATACGATAAAACTGGAGAGCAGCATTACGATATCATTTCGGCTTTTATAAAATCGATTAGAGGTAGCGATCCTAATGCAGCGGTATATTGGCTTGCTAGAATGATTGAAGGTGGTGAAGATTTAAAATTTATAGCAAGAAGGCTTCTTATTTTAGCTTCAGAAGATATTGGCAATGCAAACCCTACAGCCTTGGTATTAGCGAATAGCACATTTCAGGCAGTAACTTCAGTTGGTTATCCGGAAGCGCGGATTATTTTAAGTCAATGTGTGATTTATTTGGCAACTTCTCCTAAAAGTAATGCGTCTTATATGGCAATTAAAGAAGCACAACAATTGGTAAAACAAACAGGAGATTTATCGGTACCATTGCCTATTAGAAACGCACCAACCAAACTAATGAAAGAATTGGGTTATGGCAAAGAATACCAATATGCACATAACTATGATGGTAATTTTGCTATTCAGGAATTTTTACCGGAAGAAATTAAAGATACAAGATTCTATTCTCCAGGAAATAACCCCAAAGAAAATAGCCTAAGAATCTATTTAAAAAGTCTTTGGAAAGACAAATACGGATATTAATTCTCTAATTTATAAAGTGTTGAACCTTTTTTATTCTCAATACTTATATTTTTATAAGAATCGAATTCCGCTTTCGACATTTTGCCTTTATTATTTGTAAAAGTTACTTCACCAGCGAATACACTAAGCTTTCCAATTAGCAATAAGTCATCATCAGAATCATTAGACTCTTCATAAAATGAATATCCATCTTTTGTTTTCCGAAGTAAATAGGTTTTCCCAGCATTCGTATAATTTGAAAATTTTGCTGTTGGAAGATTATCTAATCCATTAGATTCAATTGTATTGGTTGAATTCTCTTTTGGTTTTTTCTCTACTGTTTCTTTTGCAACAACAGGAACGGCTGCAACTTTTACCACTTCCTTACTTGTCTTATTTACATTTTTATCTATAGCAACTTCCTCATAGGTACTTATAGGCTTCTGATTTACATATAGATCTCGTACATCTCTAAAAGCCTCTCTGGTTGCTTCATAATAGGCTTTTCTGTAATCTTTAACATCACTTTTCCCTTTTTGACTTCTAAAAACCTCCGTCCCATCACAATCCCGAATAATCATTTCGACTTTAGTAATTAAAAATCCAGGTTTTCCTTCTGCATCTGCGTATAAACCATCACATCTTCTTACATTATCTGGGACTTCATCTTGAAAATAAGCATGAAATCCATGTTTATTATAAAGAAATTTAATAAGTGAATTTAATTCGTATTTGTCCTTTTCATCTTGAAATTCGAATTGTTCAGACACAATGATATAACTATAATCACTCAGAGATTTTTGAGTAAATCCTTTAGTTATCATGCTTAAAAAGAAAACTATGAGTACAAAATATTTTTTCATTCCTTATCAATAATTATATTAAAGCCTAATTGTAAAGATACACTTTTTGCTTTTGCAATATTTTGATACCATTGTAAATTATCGGCCATAATATAAAAATTTACCACCCCCATATTAGCAACAATACCCAAGCCAATATTAGCCGCAGAATAAGAATCTATGGTATAGGTTGCCTTTGTAGAAAAATGATCTGAAAAACGGCGGTAATAAAAAAGAGTAGCAGCGATTTGTGGTCCTTTGGGACGAAACATACTATAATACTGGAATCCCACAGATTGATTGAATTCTTGATTTTCTCCCATTTTAAGACAATTACATGCACCACTTCCCCCTACTGCCTTACCAAAGTTATATTTTATGGAGGCATTCATTTTTACAGGGCGAAATCTAGTATAGGAATTATTTAAGGTGTCTACTTCAAAAGTATCTTCAATTTCATCTATTAAATCATCATAATAATCATTGGTCGATTCTCCATCTTCAAGAGCTGGGAATAAAAGTTCTATACCATCCAAAACATATTCACCCTTTACTTGATAGGTCTCTACATCTTTTGTGTAAAATATCGCTCCTACATCTAATAAGCTAGCACTTGCAGTCCACTTTTCATTTATTTCATAAGTTCCACCTAGATCCATTCCGAAGCCAATATTTCCGCCAAAAAAAGCACGTCCCATAATCTCACTAACCACTTGAGAGGATCCATCTAAATCTTCAAGAGACTCAATTCCAGAAGTTTCCACAGTAATATCTGCATTAGAAATAATATGCTCGTAAATATTATTCTCTGTTTCGCTTAATCGTGTGGTAAAGGTGCCTTTATTATTAGTACTTCTATAACTTAACATACTGGAGTAAATTTTAAATCTAGCTCCTAATGTTAATTTATCTGTGACTTTTTTATTTGCTCCAAAATGATAGATGCTAAGCAATTCACCTGTAGTACTTATTTCACCTAAATCGAAATCTTTACCAATATAATTGACATTTCCTTCCCAAGCCAATGTGGCTAAATCTTTAGGGAAATATAAAATAAAGTCTAATTCTTGATAAACTCCTCCCGAAAAATAAAAGTCCTTATTATTCTTCCATCCAAAACTTATAATTTCTAATTGTTCGGTAGCAGTAAAAAAGTCTGTGTTTTTTAAACCTCGTATGGAATTGGTTATTCGGTCATTAATATCATCATTAGAATCTTTAAATATGTCATATGCAGAAATTCCAGACGAGCCTCCATTAATATGAATGTGTGATAAAAAAGGAATTCCAAAATGATAGTCATAATTAACGATACTTCCTGGATTAAGCATCATGGATTGAGGCACCTCCTCTAATCCATAAAGAACTTGTTTATTTTGAGCATAAAGCAATAGCACCCAAAACATGAATATACATGTAATTAGGTTTTTCATTGTTCTATCCTTAAATAATAAGTGGTTTTTGATTGTAAATTTAATAAGCCTTCTAAGTCATCAACAGCGGTGGAAGCAATAACATTAACAACTACTTTTTCAGCACTGGTTAATTCCAAGATAGTTTCTCCTTCAACGTTCTCTATATGCTCTGTAATTAAAGGAGCTGATGTAGCTCCAGCACCAACTGGAAATGTTATTTCATATTGAAGCTCATTGTTTTCATTTAAAAATTTATATTCTGAAACGAAATCAACTGGAAAGCTATTGGTATATTTAAAATAGAACTCTGCTCTTAACAAGTTGTCTACTATAAACTCATCATTTAGAAAATCAAAATTTGTAGTGTCGGAAACAATTATATTATTCGCTCCAATTTCTGAGAAACTTTCTGAATTTAATTCATAAAACAAAAAGTCCAATTCTATAACTGGAGTAACTAATATATCGTCTGTTTGCTCAAAGTCAGTATCTTTTACACAAGCTGTAAAAAATAGCATGGCAATTCCTATGGTAAGGAGCAGGTTAAGTTTTAAATTCATAATTGTTGGGACAATTTAAATTATAACGCAATATATAACAGAAATATTACCCCTACAAGTGCCTTTTAATATCCAGAAGGTGATCTACAATTGTATATTTTTGAGGAAGAGGTTCTTTTCTATAGTTATAATACATCGTTTCCATACCTACATTTTCTGCGCCTAAAATATCCGCTTCAAAGGTATCTCCGATCATTATGCTAGAAGAAGCACTAGCATTTGCTTTTTTTAATGCGGCAGTAAATATTAAAGGATTTGGCTTTTTTACACCAATTTCTTCAGATGTGGTAACTGTAGAAAAATGATTATTAATCCCGCTATTTTTTAGTTTTAAATGCTGAACATCATTAAATCCATTGGTAATAATATGTAAGGTATACTTTTCAGCTAAATAATCTAAAATCAATTCAGCACCATCAAAAAGATGGTTATCACCCGGCAATTCCTCTATATAGGAATCTGCCAATTCATCTATCTTTTGCAAAGTAAAATTCAGTTTAAATACAGCAAAGGTTTCCGTTAGCCTTCCTCTTCTTAAATCTACTTTACTCACCTTATCTTCTCTAAAAAGTTTCCAGTAATTAAAGTTTATTGGCTCGTATACATTTATAAAATCCTCCACTGCTAAATCTATAGCATGATTTTTAAAAACCCTTTTAAAGGCAAGCATGGAATTTTTATCAAAATCCCAGAGGGTATGATCTAGATCAAAAAAAACATCTGTAATGATTTTATTATTCATTTGTTCTTATTTTAAAAAAGGCTCTTTTGTTAGACGCACAAAAAGATCCTGCCACACTTTATTAGATTTAATAGGACTAAAATTTTTATTACTAAAAAGTACAGAAAAGGTTCCATTTACTTGTTTTACTGAACTATATAATTTTTCAAAATTATCTGTTATCTTCGACTCTTTATCATCTATAAATGCACTTGTTGAAAATGCTATTGGATGAATTAATAAAGGAGATACAATCTCATAATCTAAATCGTAAAACAAATAAGGAGTACAAGAACTAGCTCTAAACCCCGATTGATTTTCGTAAACCATAGAAAAATCCTCCTCCACTTCTAATTCTACTAAGCTTCTATAATTATGAGGAAGGTTAACCATAAACTGAGAGTTCATAGAACTTACTAAGTTTCTATTGGTGATTTTTTCCAACTGATTTTTCTCCTTTTTAAGAATATCGAAATTCTTTAGGGAATCTTTAGAGAAAATTAATCCAATCTGTTTATAGTCTGAAACTCTTTTAATAAGCAGTCTAAACTTTTTCTTTCTAAAATTAGTGCCTTCAATAAAATTTACTGCTTCACCTAGTAAAAAGAAAACCGTAAGCTTTGTTTTATGTTCCTTAACCGTATTAATTATCCATTCGAAAGTATTATAAGGATCTTCTTTAACTCCTATAACCACACCAATCCTTTTAATGGCATCTCTAAGATTAAGATTTATTATATCTTTTACAAAGCCTGAAATAGATCTTAAAACACCTTTTTGTTTATATGCGAAAGGTTCCTGAGCATTTATCAAATTATGAACCACCATATTTTTGATTGGAAAGTTTAATTGCGGAAATGTTCTCTCTAACACTTCTTTAAACTTATACGCCCATATATCTACCAATGGATATTGCAATAAATCTTCTTTATAAACTAAACTTTCCGAAGCAAGAAAACGTCCTTTTTCATCTTTTACATGAGGTAAATATTCCTCATACCTACTTAGTAGGTAAAAACTTGCAGAAAATATATCGAAGGCCAAACCACTCTTAGCTCCGACTGAAAAAAAACATTTGGTTTCTTCCCAATTTTTAATCTTAATATCAATACTTTCAAAGCCCTGCTGTGTTAATAGTCCAGAACTCTGAATAAACAATTCGTTTCCTAAGGGCTTTTTTCCATAAGATAATTTGGGACCAGAATAAGCAATAAATTCCTCTATAATATTGGTGAAACCAACTTCAATTCCCAATACTCGAAAACAGATGTGTTTAAAAGTATAGCTTATTCTATGAGTAGATTTTAGTGTATATATTAATAGCATAAATAATATTACAGAAGGCTTTCATCAGCAAAGCTAAAATAAGCTTTTTCGGTAATAATTAAATGATCCAAAACTTTAATATCTAAACTTTCACCAGCTTTTTTTAGCTTTTGCGTAATTTGTTGATCGGCTTGACTTGGCTTTAACGTACCAGAAGGGTGATTATGTGCTAATATAAGCCCTACAGCTCCTAATTGTAATGCTGTTTTAAGTACCAACCTTACATCTACTAGAGTTCCCGTAATTCCTCCTTTGCTTAATTGTGCCTTTTGTAAAACCTTGTTTGAATTATTTAAATATACTATCCAAAACTCTTCATGCGGCAATTCCCCAATAATAGGTTGCATCAATTCGAAAACAGAATTACTAGATGCAATTTTTTTCTTTTCTAAAGCTTCGGCACCTCTACGTCTTCTTCCTAATTCTAAAGCTGCTACTATGGTCACTGCTTTTGCTTCTCCTATTCCTTTAAATTTCATTAATTCGTTAATAGACAACTTTCCTAATTCATTTAAATTTAATGCTGCACTAGCTAATATTCGTTTGCTTAAAGCCACAGCGCTTTCCTTACGATTTCCAGAGCCAATTAAAATTGCGATAAGTTCAGCATTGCTCAATGAACTCTTTCCTTTCTGAAGTAATTTCTCCCTAGGACGATCCTCTTCACTCCAATTTTTAATGGAGAAAGATGTTTTTTTATCTTCCAAAATAATTGATTTTATAATCAGGGAGTCACTAAAGATAATGATGTATATTTAAACTGAAAAATATTTATATGAAATCATTATTTGAAACAGAAGCATTTGAAGAAATAAAAACTAGAATTAATAATCTAGAGGGACAAACTAAAGCCACTTGGGGAAAAATGAATGTTGGGCAAATGGCAAAACATTGTCAGGTTCCATTTGAAGTTATTAACGGAAACATTAAACCAAGTTTTAAAGTTGGCTTTTTAAAAAAATTAATGTTTTCTATGATGAAACCGATGATGTATAATGATAAGTTATGGAGGCATAATGTACCAACTGGGAAGGAATTTGTTATAGATTATGATGTGAACTTCAACCAAGAAAAAATAAATTTACTTGCTATGGTCGACCAATTTCATTATAGGAAAAACCAAGAAGAATGGAATCCTCATCCCATTTTTGGAAATTTTAAAAAAGAACAATGGGGCAAAATGAACTATAAGCATTTGGACCATCACTTAAGACAATTTGGAGTTTAATATTGATAAGAATGTATCCACCAAAACACCACCAATCTAAGGACCAACAAAAAATGATTGCTGTTATAAAGCAGTATCCATTTGCAATGTTGGTTACAGCATTAAATGAAAGTCCATTAATTACTCATATACCAATAATTTACAATGAAACTACGGGTAAATTAGTTGCACATATAGACAAATATAATCCTCAAGTAGCAAGTTTAAAAGATGGAACAGAAGTCACTGTGGTATTTAGAGGCCCAGACTGCTATATATCCCCAAGTGTTTATACTACAAAACAATTACCAACTTGGAACTATATCATTGTACACATAAAGGGAACCGTTTCTTTAATTAACGATCCAGAAAAAGCAAAAGATACGATGATTGCTATGACTGAATATTTAGAAGGAGTAGATCAAAAATTTGTATTAGACAAGGACAATAGAGGAATGCGGAATTCGATAAATTACATCCAAGCTTTTGACATAGAAATCACCAATTGGGAAGGAAAATTTAAACTCTCTCAAGACAAAAAACAACAAGACCAAGAGAATGCAAAACAGGAATTAATAAAAAAATCCCGTGAGGATATCACAGGATTCATTAATGACTTAGATGTATAAGTTAATCTAATATTTCAAATTCTATAAGTCGTTTCTCCCAGATATGTTCTGGATTATTTACAGACGAATATTCTCCATAAACCTCTCCTATTTCATCCGAAAAATAGGCCTTATTTCTCCCTGGTGACATCTCGCCAGTATTTTCTAATATCGCATATACTTCATTTTCAAGGCAATTAAAGGTACCCGCAGGCATTACTATTTCCTGTTGATTTTCTAATAAAACTCCATATAAATCTCCCCAATCATTATCACTAAGCAAGTAATCTTCGGCGTTTTCATTTGAAAATATTATATGATGCTCCTCCTCTATTAAATACCCTAATGAATCTCTTTTAGATTTAGTTGTAATCCCATTTTCTGGTGCACAGGGAAGATTGTTATCCTCATTCCCAGTAGTAGTACTTTGGAAAACAAAATAGGTTTCTTCATCTATTAATGCTGTTTCTGTAATCACTACATCTTCTATAACCCCAGTAGTTACAAACTCCTCTGTTTGACCATCTCTTTTAAAATATTCATACTTCCAATTGTTACCAATTTTTAAAGCATAGAAATTCTCAACAACTTCTTGCTCTTCTGTTGAAGAATCGTCATCGTTATCACAGGAAATAAAAAATATGGATAAAAATAAACTTATATAAAAAACTCTTTTCATTATTAAATGGTTTTGGTAAATAAGAGTATTTTTTAGAATAAGCTGGAAGTGTTTAGAATAAAAGAACGGTTTAGGAATGCCTTTAGTATTTCTTAAGAAATTAAACCCTTAACTTCTTCTAAATCCAATCCTCCATAATCTCCACTACTCATTAATAATAAGGACGTGTTTTCAAATTGTTGCGAAAACAAAAAGTCTTTAAATTGAGTTGGGTTGGTGTAAATAATTAAATCTTCTCTTTGAAAAGCATCTTCAATTTGTTGCGCCGAAATTTCTTTTAACTTTTTAATTTCAACTGCATGGGGGGAATAAAACACCACTGCTACATCTGCAGCGTCTAAGGCACCCTTGTATTCGGTTAAAAACTCAGGATTCAAACTACTGTAAGTATGTAGTTCTAAACAAGCAATTAGTTTTCGGTTTGGATATTGGTTTTTTAAAGCTTGTGTCGTCGCCAAAACTTTTGAAGGGGAATGCGCAAAATCTTTATAAGCAATACTCGTTTCGGTTTCTATAATTTTCTCTAATCGTTTACTAGCACCTTGAAAAGTTGAAATAGCTTCGTAGAAATCGTCTTCATCTACACCCATTTGTTGGCATATCCATTTGGCGCCTGCTAAATTATTCAAGTTATGTTTTCCGAATATTTCTATCGGCATTGGACCTTCTTCAGTTTCTAATAAAGTAGTTCCATTTTCTACTGAATAATTAGGGGTTTCATAAGGAAATTTTCTAATGGTATTTTCTGAAGACTCTACCACATCCTTCACCTCAGCATCTTCTATATTATATGTAATACTTCCTCCTTCTACAATAGAATCTACAAATATCGAAAACTGTTCTACATAACCTTTATAAGTAGGAAACACATTTATATGGTCCCAAGCTATTCCACTAATTAAAGCAATGTTGGGTTTGTATAAATGAAATTTTGGACGTCTATCGATAGGAGAGCTTAAATATTCATCGCCTTCTAAAACGATAAAATCATTTTCATCGGTAAGCTTTACCATCACATCAAACCCTTCTAACTGGGCACCAACCATATAGTCTACTTCTCTATTATAATAATGCATTACATGCAGAATCATAGATGTGATGGTTGTTTTTCCGTGGCTTCCACCAATAACTACTCTGGTTTTATTTTTAGACTGTTCGTATAAAAATTCTGGATAGGAATATATTT
The DNA here is from genome assembly GCA_913058295.1 of uncultured Flavobacteriales bacterium. Classification (GTDB taxonomy): domain Bacteria; phylum Bacteroidota; class Bacteroidia; order Flavobacteriales; family Flavobacteriaceae; genus Marifrigoribacter. The sequence continues at coordinate 21,885 of CAJXRD010000008.1, forward strand.
TAAGTCCTAATTCCTGTGCTTTTAATAATTCAGGATTATCCGCTTTGGCATGCATTCCTAAAACAATCGCATCTAAGTTTGAAGTTATTTTTTCTGGATACCAACCCATGGTTTTTGGTAGAATTCCTCTTGCTTCTAATCTACTCTTTGAAGGGTTAAAGATTTCATCATCACTACCAGTAATCTCATCACCTTTTAAATGTAATGCAAGGGCTAAATTGTGCATGGCAGATCCGCCAATAGCTATAAAATGTATTTTCATTTATAATAATCTTTGTTAGCGTAAAGATACATAATTAGGTCGTTTCCATACTTTAACTTGGCATATAAACTCAATGAGATTTTAATAAACATTACATATTAAGAATCAAGTTCTTTTCCTTAAGAGCAGGGTCAAAATCGGGAGATATTTTTAACGCTTTATTAATCCAATTAAGAGCATTGACTTTATCCTTTTTGTGTTTATAGATTTGGGCAAGTCTTACATAAGCCCATTTTATAGAATATTCATCTTCAGAAGACAAGTTGTCTATGTACTTTTTCAAACTATTCTCACCTTTATACAGCTCTATATTAAAAGTTGCAGAAACTTCTCCTAATTGATAATTTAGAGTGTCTTTATGAAGTTCCATATAGGCTTCTTCAATGATAGAAATTGCCTTTTTCGGTTCATAATTCTCTTTATAAAAAGTAATTAGTTTGTTAAAACAAGTAATGGAACCCCCAACTTCAATTGCTTTTTTATAATTCTCTTCGGCTAAACCAACTTCCTCCTCATATTCATAAACATATCCTTTTGCCAAATAACCATCCACTGGAGAAATTATTTGTAATTCATCGGTATACGCTAATGCTTTTCGGATACTTCCTCCAAGAATTCCAGGCAATTCAGTATAATAAACTACCAATGCCCATCGAGAATCAATGTGAATACTGTCTAATTTAGCTGCTATTAAAAACTCTTCTTTAACTTCATTCATCATAAAAAGAGCAAATATTTTATTATTACTTAAGGCATTTCTCCCTAAGGCTTCTCCATATTTATAATGGTAATTTGCATTATTTATATCTACTTCTACAAGTTTTTCAAAAATTAGAACTGCTTCTTCCCATTTATTCTGTTGTACATATGTATTCCCTAGGTCTTCTAGTGCTTTTATTTCTTGAACTTGAGTTTGTCCAAAAGCGATTAACGGAAATAATAGAATTAATAAATATTTGATCATTTTACGAGTGAAAACTATGGTATTAATAATTATGTTGATATATATTAATTAATCTCAAATTTATAGCTATATAATTTATTATCTTTCAATTCTAATCTTAATATAAAATATTATGAATTCAAAAGTTTTTATGGTTATCAGGATTATTTTTGCCTTAGCATTATTATTTTTTGGGGCAAATAAATTTTTTCATTTTATGGATCCCCCACCACCTCCAGAAGAAGCGATGGGTTATTGGACAGCACTTACCCTTACAAAAACCATGATTCTTGTAGCTATTGTTGAAATTGTTGCCGGTTTAAGCTTAATCTTAAATAAATATGCCGCACTTATGATGCTTATTTTAATGAGTGTTTCTATAAATGCAGTTTTATATCATGCTACTTTAGATTCTGCAAGTATAGCTATGGCTGTAGTATTGTTACTTCTTAATATTGTTATGTTATACAACTACAAAGACTCCTATAAGGAATTACTTAAATAATAAAATAAAAGAGGCGAAAGCCTCTTTTTTACTTTTTGGGAGGAAACCCTTTTAAAATCTTACTTATAAGTTCAAAATAATAATCATCCTTTTGTAAAGGATTAGCTTTTACTTTTAATTCATCACTTCCTACGGCCTGCCAAACTAATTTATCTTCTTTTTCATCGATAAAATCAAAAGTTAATTTCTGATTGATAATATCTCCACCAACAGGAACACCACCACTCACACCAACACTTCCATTATGTCCACCTCCGCCTAGGCCAAATCCGATAGTTGTATTGGACTGACTTAAAAATTCTTTAGAAAAAAAGTTAATTAAAATTTGAGGAGACGAACTCTTTTCAAAACCTTGAGATTGCAAAATACTATCTGTAGCTTTCATAATCCGCATGTTATCCAAATTACTAAGTCCAGAATTTATATTTGGGTAAAAATCATAGGTCTTATAAACCGAAAATTCAGTTTGAGAATCGTAATCATAATTGACTGTTGCCCCACAAGAAACAAGTAGTACTGATATAATTAGAGTAATTAATATTTTCATTGCTTTTTTTTATTAAATATAAACTATTACACGAAAACTATATTAATCATTCTTTTATTATTTTTATGGTTCTACTTTCTTTAACCGTTTCAATAACTACAAAATAGACACCATTAGATAAGCTTGAAAAATCAATTATATCATTTGAAGTTTCAAATTGCTTTTCACCTATCAAAGAAAAAACAATTGCTTTATTATAAGTAAAATCCTCAGATACATTAATGGTTAGTAGGTCTGAGACTGGGTTGGGATAATACGAGAATTCGCTAGCAAACAAATTATCATTTGAATCAATTGAATCTATATCAGGATCATTAAAATCATCTTGACAACTTAATACAACTTCTTCTTCAGAATTACATCCCGGTGCATTGTTCTGAATTACTTTATATACCCCAGGCTCTTCAATTATATCACAAATTAATTGAAAATCACAGATAGACAGACTTGTATTATTTATCATTATAACATCATCTAATTCATCAGGAGAAACATTACTAATGTGCTCCAAATTGTATAATAGAGGGTTATCATTTATTAATAATCGCTTTGTTATTTCAGTCAAACTTTCTATACCTTTTAAGGTTCTTAAGTTATCATTTTCATAAATCTCTAAATCTTCGACAGATGCTATATTGATTAAACCAAACAAAGATTCAAGTCCGTGATTGAACCCAATTCTTAATTTTTCATTTACTGTATGAAGGCTGTTTAATCCAATTAAATCTTCTAAAATAGTATTCTCAACTATATAGGCATTTTCTAATGTTTCTAAATTGCTTAAAGCATTAATATTTTGAAGTTGATAATTAGATGTGATGTATAAAGAACCTCCTATTTGCTGTAAATTTGCAAGTTCGTCGAGATTGTCTATAGGCTCTTCATTAATATTTAAATCTTCCGTTATTTTAGTTAAATTTTCCAAGCCATTAAGAGTATTTAAACCATTTCCTCCTAGAGTCAAAGAGTTTAAGACTTCAATAAAACTAAAATCACTAATATTATTAAGGCTTGTATTACCAAAAAAGTTAATATTGTTTATAGATTGAATAGAATCCATACCAGATACATCTATCAAATTGACATTTAAGAACGACTCTAATCTATCCATGTTTTGTAAGGAACTTAATCCATAAAAATTATTAAGTTTCACATTAAACCAAAGTGCCAAATGTGAAACCTCTTCTAAATTATCGAGTCCTATAAAATTCTCAATATCTGTATTTACAATAAATATGTGTTGGGCGCTTGTAATTAAAGAGAAACCATGTAAATTGGTTATAGCATCATTCTGTTGATCAATTTTTATGTTATGGCTTAATACAGTGCAATTTGGATAATTTATTGCAAAATTATCAATCTCGGCTTGAGATGTTATCAAAATATTTGTAGTTGGACACTGTCCAAAACTTATAAAAGAGAATAACAAAAAGGATACTAAACATATATATATTTTCATAGCAAAAAATTTAAAAATATAATCCATCTCAATATACAAAAAAAAGATATCAAATATTTATTTATAGGTGCTAAATATAAATTTCTCGTTTCTCACTATTTTTATTAGATGCAATAATCACCTATCCAATAGCACAGTATCTATCTATTGATTCAACATTTCCCAAAGCTTGTCCTTGAGTTCCATTAATCCTTGTTGTGCAACTGAAGAGAAAAACACATAAGGTATGTCTTTAAAATCTTTATCCAACTCTACCTTCATTTCTGCTTGTAACTCCTCATCCAGCATATCACATTTAGAAATAGCTATCAACCTGTCCTTATCTAACATTTCAGGATTGTAGCGTCTTAACTCATCCAATAAAATCTCGTATTGTTTTTTAATATCGTCTGCATCTGCAGGAATTAAAAATAATAAAGTAGAATTACGCTCAATATGTCTTAGAAAATAATGCCCCAATCCTTTTCCTTCAGCAGCTCCTTCAATAATTCCAGGAATATCTGCCATTACAAAAGTTTGATGGTCGCGATACTTTACAATTCCTAAGTTGGGTTTTAAAGTGGTAAACTCATAATTCGCAATTTTAGGTTTTGCAGCAGTAACTACAGAAAGCAAAGTAGATTTTCCTGCATTAGGAAACCCCACTAAACCTACATCTGCTAATACTTTAAGCTCCAGAGTAATATCTATTTCAACTCCATCTAGCCCAGGTTGTGCATATCTTGGAGTTTGGCGTGTAGCACTTTTAAAATGGTCGTTTCCTAAACCACCTTTTCCTCCTCTAGCTATAATTATTTCTTGATCTTTTTCGGTAATTTCGAGAATGATCTCTTGAGTTTCTGAATCTCTAACTACAGTTCCTAATGGCACTTCTATAATTACATCTTCTCCGTCTGCTCCAGTGCTAGTTTGTTTACTTCCAGCTCCACCATATCCTGCCTTAAAATGTCTTTTAAACTTTAAGTGATATAAGGTCCATAGACTTTCATTGGCTCTTAAAATAATATGACCTCCACGTCCTCCATCTCCTCCATCGGGCCCACCCTTTGGAATATATTTTTCTCTACGTAAATGAGCACTTCCTTTCCCTCCTTTTCCAGAAGTAAGGTGCATTTTTACATAATCTACAAAATTTCCTTCAGTCATAGTATTTTCTAATTAAAACTAATTTAAAGATTATCAATCACTTCACAAAGACGGCCTGTAATATCTTCAACACCACCAACACCATCAACTCCAAAATATTTATTTTGTGTCTTATAATAATCCTTTAGTATTGCTGTTTTTGTTTCGTATTCATTAAAACGATTACGAATTTTACTTTCATCTTGGTCATCAGATCTTCCACTGGTTTCTCCTCTTTTTAATAAGCGTGCAACAAGTAAGTCTTCTGCAACTTCTAAAGCAACCATCCCGTTAATCCCTTCTCCTTTTTCAGCTAAAAAAGAATCCAAGGCTTTTGCTTGAGAATTAGTTCTAGGAAATCCATCAAATATAAATCCGTTTGCATCCGTATTTTTCTCTACTTCTGCTTTTAACATATCTATGGTTACCTCATCTGGCACCAAATCTCCATGATCCATAAAAGATTTAGCAAGCATTCCTAATTCGGTTTCATTTTTAATATTAAATCGAAATACATCTCCAGTTGAGATATGTACTAAGTTATACTTTTCTTTTAATACTTCAGCTTGTGTACCTTTTCCTGCACCAGGAGGGCCAAACAATACTATATTCTTCATTTTTTGTTGTTTTAACTTATAAATTTTATTCAAATTTCTTCCTAATCCATTATAATCCAAACCATATCCCACTATAAAATCATTGGCAATATCCATACCGATATAATCAATTTTATAGCTTTTAGTATAGGCTTTAGGCTTATAAAACATGCTAGCTATTTTATAACTATTTACTTCTTCTTGCTGAAGGATTTTAATAATAGCTTCAATAGTATTTCCAGAATCAACTATATCTTCAACTACTATCACATCTCGTCCTTTTAAAGAAGGCTCTACTCCCATCACTGTGGTAACATCACCTGTTGATTTAGTCCCTTCATAAGATGCAACTTTAATAAAGCTCATCTCACAATTTCCATTAAACTTTTGGATGATATCGGAAGCAAAAAAGAAAGCTCCATTTAATACTATTAAAAAAACCGGAGATTTTTTTTTATAATCGTCATTAATCTTCACGGCAACACCATTGACAGCTTGGTTTATTTCAGTTTCTGAAATAAATGTTTCGAAAAATAAATCGTGTAATTGAATCATTTAAATATTCTTGTATTTTTAATATCGCATTTTTGCATAATGCCTTGAAAAATAAAGATGCAAAGGTAAGGATTAACTTATTATTTCTCGAAGACTTCGCAGTTCGATTAGAATGATTTATTTTTGCTTTTTTATAGGAACAAAATATGACTCAATATTTCTCATCAGATTTTACTTTAGGCATCCTTGGAGGAGGTCAATTAGGTAAGATGCTTCTTTATGAAACCCGCAAATTCGACATCAAAACTCGAGTTTTAGATCCCAGTGATGAAGCTCCTTGCAAGATAGCTTGCGATGTTTTTGAACAAGGTGATTTGATGGATTTTAAAACCGTTTATAATTTCGGCAAAAAAGTGGATGTTCTTACTTTTGAGATTGAACATGTAAATATAGATGCTTTAGAAAAATTAGAAGCCGAAGGCATATTTGTATACCCATCTCCGAAAACATTGCGAAACATCAATAATAAAGCTACTCAAAAGCAATTTTATAAAGACCATCAAATTCCAACTTCTCCTTTTAATATTTTTGAAACTAAAAAGGATTTAATGGCTGCTATTTCAGATAATACCATTAAATTTCCTTTTGTTTGGAAACAAAGTACTGGGGGTTATGATGGAATGGGCGTAAGTGTGATTCGGAAAAACGAGGATGTAGATTTACTTCCAGATACACATTGTATAACGGAAGAGCTCATCCATTTTAAAAATGAATTGGCCGTAATCGTAACAAGAAATCCTAAGGGAGAAATAAAAACCTATCCTGTGGTTGAGATGGAATTCCATCCTGATGCCAATCAAGTGGAATACGTAATTTGCCCGGCAAGGATAAATGATGAAGTAGCTGAAAAAGCAAGAAATATTGCTGTAAAAGTGTCTGAAGCCTTTCAACACGTGGGTTTATTGGCGGTAGAATTGTTTCAAACAGAAGAGGGTGAAATTATAGTAAATGAAGTGGCTCCAAGACCTCATAATAGTGGACACTACAGCATTGAAGCAAGTTATACCAATCAATTTGAACAACATTTAAGAGCAATTTTAAATCTTCCCTTGGGAAATACCGACAGTAAACTACCTGCTATTATGGTAAATCTAGTAGGTGCCGAAGGACACACAGGAGAGGTCGTTTATAAAAACATAGAAGAAATATTAGCAATGGATGGAGTGACTCCGCACATTTATGGTAAAAAAGAAACCCGTCCTTTTCGGAAAATGGGACATGTAACTATCATAAATAAAGAAATGGATAAGGCTCATAAAATTGCTGAAAAAGTAAAAGAAATAATTAAAGTAATAAGCAAATAAAATATTATGGGTAAAGTAGGAATCATTATGGGAAGTACTAGTGACTTGCCAGTTATGCAAGATGCTATCGATATTTTAAAAGGATTTGATATTGAAGTAGAAGTGGATATTGTCTCCGCACATAGAACTCCTGAAAAATTATTCGATTATGGAAAAAATGCACATACTGGAGGTTTTTCGGTTATTATTGCCGGTGCTGGTGGAGCTGCTCACCTTCCTGGAATGATTGCATCTCTCTCGCCACTTCCTGTAATTGGTGTTCCAGTTAAATCTAGAAATTCAATTGATGGCTGGGATTCGGTACTTTCGATTTTACAAATGCCCGGAGGCGTTCCTGTAGCAACAGTAGCTTTAGATGGAGCCAAAAACGCTGGTATTCTTGCAGCTCAAATTATAGGCGTTGCAGATAAATGTGTATTGGATAAAATTTTAGCCTACAAAGAAGGCATGAAGATGAAAGTTATGGAAGGAGCTAAAAATTTGAAAAAATAAGAACTAAGTTCTAGTCAAACAACATCGTAACCTATCAATTAAAATGAAATTCTATGTCCGGTCGAGCGCAGTCGAGACCTCCTTACAATTGAAAAAGTAAAATGAAATCTTATTACATTTACATATTAAAATGCTCCGACGATTTACTTTATACAGGATTTACAAATGACATTTCAAGAAGATTTAACGAACACCAACTAGGAAGAAACAAATCTTCATTTACCTACAAAAGAAGACCAGTTGAATTAATTTTTCATCAAGAATTTAATGATGTTAAGCAAGCTATCTACTTTGAAAAGAGAATAAAAAATTGGAGTGCAAAGAAAAAATTAGCCTTAGCAAATAAAGATTATGATATGTTACAAATATTAGCTGAATGCAGAAACTTTACACATTCAGATTTTAAGCCAACTAACAAGGAGGTCTCGACTGCGCTCGACCAGACAAATAAACTAAATAATACATGAACAACCCCCTATTAAAACCTTTTGACACTGCCCCTTTTTCAGATATTAAAAACGAGCATTTTTTACCAGCAATTCAGCAATTAATTAAGGATACAAAATCTGAAATTGATAGTATTGCGAATAATTCTGAATCCCCTACCTTTAAAAACACAGTTGAAGCCTTAGAATATACTGGTCAAGAATTGGACAGAGCATCTAGTGTGTTTTTTAACTTGAATAGCGCCGAAACCAATGATGAAATTCAAAAAATCGCCCAAGAGGCTTCTCCTTTATTGTCAGATTTTAGTAATGATTTACTTTTAAATGAAAAACTTTTTAAAAGAGTAAAACAAGTTTTTGACCATAAAAAATCGCTTACTTTAACTACAGAACAAAATACATTACTTGAAAAACAATACAAAGGGTTTTCAAGAAATGGAGCAAACCTTTCTGATGCCGATAAAGAAACACTTCGTGAAATTGACTCTTCACTTTCTAAACTAAAATTAAAGTTTGGCGAAAATGTTTTAGCAGAAACCAATGCCTACGAGCTTCAAATCACTAACGAAAAAGATTTATCTGGATTACCAGAAGGAGTTAAAGAAATGGCTTTGCAAACTGCCAAGGAAAAAGAAAAAGAAGGCTGGGTATTCACTTTAGACTACCCCAGTTATGTTCCTTTTATAACCTATGCAAACAATAGAGAATTAAGGAAAGAAATAGCTATAGCCTTTGGCGCAAGGGCATTTCAAGAAAACGAATTCAATAATCAAATGAATGTTTTAGAAATCGCTAAACTTCGATTTAAACGAGCGCAGTTATTAGCTTATAAAACACACGCTCATTTTGTTTTGGAAGAGAGAATGGCGAAAACTCCAGAAAAAGTAATTGACTTTTTAAATGAATTATTAGAAAAAGCCCAACCAGCAGCAAAAAAAGAATTTAATGAATTAGAAGCCTTTGCAAAAGAGTTAGATGGCATTGATCAACTGGAAAAATGGGATGGCGCTTATTATTCTGAGAAACTTAAAAAGAAACTTTTCGATTTAGATGACGAACAATTAAAGCCTTATTTTAAACTTGAAAATGTCATTGAAGGAGTTTTTACTATTGCAAATAAATTATATGATTTAGAATTCGAAGAAGTTTCTAATATCGACAAATACCACGAAGAAGTAAAGACCTATCGAGTAACAGATTCAAATAACAATTTAGTTTCTATTTTTTACGCGGACTTCCATCCCAGAGCTGGAAAACGAGGTGGCGCATGGATGACCTCTTTTAAATCTCAGCAAATTAAAGACGGCATCAATGATCGCCCACATATTTCTAATGTTTGTAATTTCACAAAACCAACGTCGAGCAAACCATCTTTACTAACATTTAACGAAGTAACCACATTGTTTCATGAGTTTGGACATGCACTTCACGGAATGCTTGCAAATACAACATATAAAGGTTTATCAGGCACAAGTGTTTCTTGGGACTTTGTAGAGTTACCAAGCCAAGTATTAGAGAATTGGTGTTATGAAAAAGAAGCTTTAGAGCTCTTTGCAAATCATTATAAAACTGGAGATGTAATCCCAATGGAACTTATTGAAAAAATAAAAGCTTCTGCAACTTTTCACGAAGGAATGCAAACCCTTAGACAATTAAGTTTTGGATTGTTGGATATGGAATGGCATGGCAAAGACCCTTCCGCAATTAATCAAGTAAAAGATTTTGAAAAGAAAGTTTTTTCTAATACACAATTGTATCCAGATGTTCAAGAAAACTGTATGAGTACTGCCTTTTCTCATATTTTTCAGGGAGGTTATTCTTCAGGATATTACAGCTATAAATGGGCAGAAGTTTTAGATGCTGATGCTTTCGCTTATTTTAAAGAAGAAGGAATTTTCAATAAAACTATAGCGGATAAATTTAAAAACAATATTCTTTCACAAGGAGGAACACAAGATCCTATGGAGCTTTATATAAAGTTTAGAGGTCAAAAACCCAATCCAGAAGCCTTATTAAAAAGAGCAGGATTATTAAACTAAAAAATGTCGAAAATACTTGAATTGAGTTCAAGTATTTTCGATATTTAATTTTATAGAATTATTCTTCTACAGCTATTTAATAATAAGCTTTTTTGAAACGGAAGTATTAGTATCTACTATAAAGGTAGCTATGTAAATTCCTTTAGTAAAAGACTGTGTAGAAACACTTCCATTTTTTGAAGTAATTGGGGTTTCTAAAACCTTTTTACCCTGTATATCATATAGAATAACAGAAGTAAAATCAATAGCAGCAGCTTCTAAATTATAGATAAGTTGGCCATTCTGTGTAATAACACTAACTGAATTAACCAAAGCATCATCTACAGACAATAAACTACTCTTAGCAGATTCTATTAAATATTCTGTACATAATTTTGAAAACTTAGCAGCATGATTCGCAGTTCCTGAAACACTAAAAGTATCCCCAGGAGAGTGGATATTTCCATTGTGTTGCCCAAAATTAGCTTCAAAAGGAAAGGATGCCATATATCCTTCACTTGTCCAACTTGCATGATCTGAACAACCATAGTTACAAAGTGATGTGCCATAGGTTATTTCATGAATACCATCTGCATTGTAATGATCAATTAATTCCATTAAAAAAGAATTAAGGGTTCCGTTAGTATAATCTGTAATAAATGAAACATCTATAGCAGAACCATTATAGTTTGTCATATCAAACTGTACCACAGAAATAACATCTACATCATTATCAGCATATTCTTCGGCAATCTCTGCAGAACCAACAAGTCCAATTTCTTCAGCAGCATAAGCCATTATTTCAATGGTTCTATTAGGAACAAATCCTAATTCAAACAAAGCTCTAACAGATTCTGTCATAGTAGCAATTCCTGAAGCATCATCATCGGCTCCGGGAGCATTGTTATTATTTGATGACGTTGAATCTAAATGTCCCCCAACAACCACAAATTCATCTGGTGTTTCAGCACCTTCAATAGTCATAATTACAGAAGGCATATTGGTATTTACATGGTTAAAAAGTCTCACACTTACATCGCTTCTTCCATATTGTACTGCCATTGCTTCCCATTTATCTTTTAGATCATTGGCAACATCTATAGCAATAGGATATGCATGGTAACGTGTTCCGTAACTTTCCAATTCTAAAATATGGTCTTCAATATTTTGTGTATTAATTAAATCTAAGGCAGGATTTACTAAAGCATCTTCTGTAATAGTAAAAGCCATTTTATTAGCAGGAATTTCTTTCGCTTCTTTATATAAAGCTGCTATTGCATCCTCTTCGGAATTTTTAAAGATATAACCTGGTCCGTGTACTAAAACTTTATCATGTAAATAATGTCCTGCATGATCTGTAAAAAAAACCGCCGCTTCATTTCTTCTTTTCTCTAAAATTTCAACCTCATCTGGCAAATCCTTTTTTAGTTCTAAGGCATCCGATAATGACATGGTAGCGTAAATACTTTTTGAATCTTGAGCAAAACTATTAAAGGATAACAGCAATACTACAAGTGTAATTAAGTGTAGTTTTTTCATAATATATTTTTTCTTTAAAAATAATATATAATACTTGAACTTCCTCTTAAAAGGTCTTTTAATTGTTTCAGTAACAATAGAGTGCAAAAAACTCTGAAAAATCTTAAAATCTTTTCTATTTTTGTTAAAAATACACAATGCCAAAACACCAACTATATCCTGAAACTTGGGTAGATAAATATTCAGATTATCTATTCAACTTCACTATTTCACGAGTTAATAACAGTGAAATAGCAAAGGATTTAATTTCTGAAACTTTTTTGGCAGGATTAAAATCTAAAGATAATTTTAAAGGTGAAGCTAGTGAACGTACTTGGCTCATATCTATTTTAAAGAGAAAAATTATTGATCATTACCGGAAAATCAATTCAAATAAAGGAAAGGCAGAAGTACGAATTACCTATAAAGATGATGAATCTGAAGGAGATTGGCTAGAAGAACGAGTTAGTGATCCTTTTGGTAAAACTGCAGAAGATAAGATTGAGAATGAAGAATTAGGACAAGCAATCTTTAGTTGTTTAGACAGTTTAAATGAAAAACAAGCTACCATATTTAAAATGAAAACAATAGATGGTTTCGATACGGAAGCTATTTGTAATGAATATAATATTACTGCGTCTAATTTGTGGGTGATAATACACCGAGCAAGAAAAGCCATGGCAGAATGTTTAGAAAAAAATTGGTTGTAATATGAAATGTGAAAATGCAAATCACGTCTGTGACAAAAGTCAATACAAAGAATCTTCTTTTTTAGAAAGAGTTAAATTAACAATACACCTTATTTATTGCAGTGCTTGCAGAAAATATACTGCTAGAAACAAAAAACTTTCCAATGCTTTAAAAACTTCTGATTTAAAAACAATTTCTAAAGAAGATAAAAATGGCTTAAAAGAAAGGTTACATCAAGAAATGACTAAATAAGCTTCAATAAAATTATCAGTACCAACCAAAGTATCGGAATACTTTCCACCCAAAAGGAAGCAAAATACTTGCTTTGCTCCTTTTCTGATAAATAAATAAATACAGCCATAACGCCACAAGTAATTATTAAACTAAAGGTATAAATCCAATTAATATCTTGCTTTAAGTATTCTATAATTAATATCACAAGCAACAATAGAGCTCCAATTATTTTAGTGGATTTCATTCCAACCCTTTGAGGCAAAGTCCCTAAAGCCAATTCATCATGTTTTAAATCTCTAATTTCAAAGGGAAGCGTTAATACCAATACAAATAGAATACGTTGAAAAAAACCAATCCAATTACTATTTGTTAAAACTACATTTTCATTTACTAAAGGAATTATAAGAGTAACTCCTGCCCAAACAATTGCAACAATAATTATTTTCATCCCGACTAGTGCACGCAATTTCTTATAACTCAAAAAAGGGATAGCATAAAAAAAGGTGAGTGCAGCAAAACCTCCACTAACAATTATAGTTTTAAATGGAAGCTGAAAAAAACAGTAAATCAAAGCTAAAAAACAAAAGAATGAAAATATCTGAATTTTTCTTAACGATAAATTAAGACTTCTATGTTTAAGCCCTGCTATCTCTGCATATTTAACAAAATTATAACCTGTAATTGTTCCAAAAAAAACAAATCCCAATAATTCATTTGAGATGGGTATATCAAATTCTAAAACGGAAACACCAACAAAACCACAAACTGCTAGCGCAACATGAGTACTACTTTCAATATAAAAATAGAAAAGTTTTTTTAAAATTTTCACTAAACAAAAATACATAAAGAAAAAGCATTCCTAATTATTCGTTAAAAAATCAATTTGTTTTTATTTAAAAAACTACATATTTAGTGAAAAATCGTAAATTCGCGTTTCAAATTTTAACTTCGGAAAATGAATACAGATTCTTTCGCTCAAAGACATATAGGTCCTAGAAAAAGTGACCTTAATAAAATGCTAAAAACTATTGGTGTTGACTCTATTGCAGATTTAATAGAACAAACAATACCTGATGATATTTTGTTGAAAAACAAACTATCATTACAACCAGCTATGAGTGAGCAGGAATTCCAAGAACATAATCAGGAGTTAGCCTCAAAAAACAAGCTTTTTAAGACATATATTGGTTTAGGTTATCATAATACCTTTATGCCTCCTGTGATTCAAAGAAATATTTTAGAAAATCCGGGTTGGTATACTGCATATACTCCTTACCAAGCAGAAATTGCTCAGGGAAGATTAGAAGCATTGATTAATTTTCAAACCATGGTTTGCGATTTAACTGGAATGGATCTTGCCAACGCATCGCTATTAGATGAATCGACCGCAGCAGCCGAAGCAATGGCATTAATATTTGCTTTACGCGATCGTACACAAAAGAAAAATAACGTTCACAAATTTTTTGTTTCTGAAGAGGTATTGCCTCAAACTATTTCTTTGCTCCATACTCGTTCTATTCCTTTAGGGATTGAATTGGTGATTGGAAACCATAAGGATTTTGATTTTTCAACAGATTACTTTGGAACATTATTACAATATCCAGGAAAATATGGGGAAGTTTTTAATTACAAAACATTTGTTGAAAATGCCCATGCAGCACAAATTAAAGTAGCAGTTGCAGCTGATATCTTAAGTTTAGTAATGTTAGATTCTCCAGGAAATCTTGGAGTTGACGTAGTAGTTGGAACTACACAACGTTTTGGAATACCTCTAGGATATGGTGGCCCTCACGCTGGCTATTTTGCTACAAGAGAAGACTATAAACGTAGTATTCCAGGAAGAATTATTGGTGTAACCAAAGACATGGACAACAACATGTCTTATAGAATGGCTTTACAAACAAGAGAGCAACATATTAAACGAGATCGAGCTACTTCTAATATTTGTACCGCTCAGGTTTTATTGGCTGTTATGGCAGGTATGTATGCTGTTTATCACGGTCCAAAAGGATTAAAACACATCGCAAACAAAATTCATAATACTACTGTAACATTAGTGTATGCATTAGAAAAAATAGGTTTTTCTCAAAATAACAGTTCTTTTTTCGATACTATTTTAGTTCGTGCAGATGCAGCAGATATCAAACCTATTGCTGAGAAACACAATATCAACTTTTACTATGCGGATGAAAACAACATTAGCATATCTATAAATGAAACTACTTCATTAAAAGACTTAAATGCAATACTTGCTGTATTTGCAGAGTCTGTAAATAACAAAGACTACACTATAAATTCTTTTGTGGAGTCTACTGCAATCCCTTCAGAATTAAAAAGAAAAACAGATTTCTTAACAGATGATGTTTTCAATTCTTATCATTCTGAAACAGAAATGATGCGGTATATTAAGAAATTAGAGCGGAAAGATTTATCTCTAAACCATTCTATGATTTCTTTAGGATCTTGTACTATGAAGTTAAATGCAGCTTCAGAAATGCTTCCTTTGAGCAATCCAAGATGGGGAGGAATTCACCCCTTTGTTCCAATAGAACAAGCTGCTGGATATCAAGAAATGCTTTCAAATTTAGAAGATCAACTTACTGAAATAACAGGATTTGCAGCAACTTCACTTCAACCCAATTCAGGCGCACAAGGAGAGTTTGCAGGATTAATGGTGATAAGAGCTTATCATGAATCTAGAGGAGATCTTCATAGAAACATTTGTTTAATTCCCTCTTCTGCTCACGGGACAAACCCTGCTAGTGCAGTAATGGCTGGAATGAAAGTTGTGGTAACCAAAGCTACTGAAGAAGGCAATATTGATGTAGAAGATCTACGTGAAAAAGCAATTTTACATAAAGACAATCTTTCTGCATTAATGGTAACTTACCCATCCACTCATGGGGTTTATGAAGCTTCCATAAAAGAAATTACTGGTATTATCCACGAAAACGGAGGACAAGTTTATATGGATGGCGCAAATATGAATGCTCAAGTTGCCTTAACTAATCCTGGTGCAATTGGAGCAGATGTATGTCATTTAAATTTACATAAAACATTTGCGATTCCACACGGTGGTGGAGGCCCAGGAGTTGGTCCAATTTGTGTTGCAGAGCAATTAGCTCCTTTTTTACCAAGTAATCCTTTAATAAAAACTGGAGGGGAAAAAGCGATAACTGCAATTTCATCAGCACCTTGGGGATCTTCTTTAGTCTGTTTAATTTCTTATGCATATATCTGTATGCTTGGTGAAGAAGGATTAAAAGATTCTACCCATCACGCAATTTTAAATGCAAACTATATTAAAGAAAGGTTACACGGTTCCTATGAAGTTCTTTACGCTGGAGAAAAAGGACGTGCTGCCCATGAAATGATTGTGGATTGCCGCCCATTTAAAGCTAATGGAATTGAAGTTACCGATATTGCAAAACGTTTAATGGACTATGGTTTTCACGCACCAACAGTTTCTTTTCCAGTTGCTGGAACCTTAATGATAGAGCCAACAGAAAGTGAGAGTTTAGAGGAATTAGACCGTTTTTGTGATGCGATGATCTCTATCAGAAAAGAAATAGACAATGCTACATTAGAAGAGCCTAATAATGCTTTAAAGAATTCCCCACATACACAAGCTATGGTAACCAATGACAATTGGGACTTTCCATATTCTAGAAAACAAGCCGCTTTTCCTTTACCCTATGTATCTGAAAACAAATTTTGGCCAACAGTTAGAAGAGTAGATGATGCCTATGGTGATAGAAATTTAATCTGCACCTGTACTCCTATTGAGGAGTTTATGACCGACTAATAAATTTAAAATAATAGAAATAAAAAGCTTTTCTTCGGAAAAGCTTTTCTATTTTTACCTATTCACAAGAATAAAATTAGCTTATGGCTATAAAAATCACAGGTGTTGGAAGTTATATCCCCACAAAAGTAACTCCAAACCAAGCTTTTGAAAATAATGATTTTTACAACGAAGATGGCTCACGGTTTAATGCCGATAACAAAGTCATCATTGAAAAGTTTAAATCTATTACAGGTATTGCTGAAAGACGATATGTAGAAGATCATTTAAACAATTCTGACATAGGCGCTCTAGCTTCAAAAAAAGCAATTGAAGATGCCAATTTAGATCCTGAAGAACTCGATTATATTATCCTAGCACAAAATTATGGTGACGTAAAACACGGAAGCTCTCAGTGTGACACTGTACCCAGTATTGCAACTAGAGTTAAACAAAAACTAGGAATAAAAAACCCAAAAAGTGTAGCATACGATGTTTTGTTTGGATGCCCTGGATGGATTGAGGGAATGATTCAAGCCAATGCTTTTATAAAATCTGGTATTGCTGAAAAGTGTTTGGTGATAGGAACTGAAACTTTATCTAGAGTTGTAGATACAAATGATCGTGATTCTATGATTTTTAGTGATGGTGCAGGTGCAGTTGTTGTAGAAAAAACAGATGGCAATGGCGGTATTTTAGCGCATGAATCTGCCACTTATGCATACGATGAAGCTAGTTATATTTATTTTGACGAATCTTTCAATAAAGAAAAAACGGATGGCAATCGGTATATAAAAATGCTAGGTCGTAAGATTTACGAATTTGCTTTAAATAATGTCCCATCTGCAATGCAATCTTGTTTAGAAAAAGCCAATGTTGATATCAAGGATGTAAAGAAAATATTAATCCATCAGGCAAATGAAAAGATGGATGAAGCTATTGTAAAGCGTTTTTATAAATTATATGGAATGGAAATGCCAGAACATATTATGCCAATGACTATAGAAACATTAGGGAATTCTAGTGTTGCTACAGTTCCAACTTTATATGATTTGATTCTTAAAGGGAAAATGGAAAATCATAGCTTATCTGAAGGTGATGTTATCATTTTCGCGAGTGTTGGTGCTGGAATGAACATTAATGCTATTGTTTATCAAGTTTAGTTGCATTCAGAACAAAACTTGCAAAGTGAAGAACCTCATGGACAATCACTATTATTAAAACACCCCTTTTATAAAGAGGAATAGTATGTACGAAAAAAACTTCCCAAACAAACGTTTTAAACTCACCCTAGATTTTATTACGGAGCATATATCTAAAGAAGAAAATATTCTTGATTTAGGAGTTACCAACCCATTTTCTGATATACTATTAAAAGAAGGGTATAATGTAACCAATACACAGGGTCAAGATTTAGATACTGACACTTCTGTTGTAAAATCAACAGACTTTGATGTTATAACTGCATTTCAAATCTTTGAACATATGGTTGCACCTTATAATGTCTTAAAGGATATAAAAGCAAAAAAACTAGTCGCCTCCATACCATTAAAACTATGGTTTGCATCTGCATACCGAAGTAAAACAGACGATTGGGATCGCCACTATCACGAATTTGAAGATTGGCAATTTGATTGGTTATTAGAAAAATCGGGTTGGGAGATAAAAAAAAGCATCCAGTTTACAAGTCCAGTTAATAAAATTGGTTTCCGACCAATCTTAAGACGATTTGTACCTCGATTTTATTTGATCTATGCCGAAAGGAAATAATGAATATTTATATAGTCATACCAGCATATAATGAAGAGGCTTTTATTGCTAAAACATTACAATCGCTAGTTGAACAAACTTTTCTTCCAAAAAGAATTGTAGTGGTTAATGACAATTCAACAGATAATACTCAAAAAATAATTGATTCCTTTTCAGAAAAACATGCATTTATAAGCAGTGTCCTTAATAAATCTGAAGCTATCCATATTCCTGGAGAAAAAGTAATCAATGCATTTAACAAAGGCTTTGAATCGCTAGATAACAACTACGACATCATTTGTAAATTTGATGCAGATATTATATTACCTAAAAACTATTTTGAAAAGTTATTGAATGCATTTTCATTAAACAATAAAGTTGGTATTGCTGGGGGAAACTTATATATTAAAAATGATAAGACTTGGGTTTTTGAAAACATCTCTAACAAAAAGAAAGTTCGTGGACCTATAAAACTTTATCGTAAAGAATGTTTTAAAGAAATTGGGGGCTTAAAAAAGTCGATAGGTTGGGACACAGTAGATGAACTTTTAGCCCAATATCAAGGATGGGAAATACACACGGACGAATCCTTACATGTAAAACACCTTAAACCCACAGGTAATGCGTATACCAAAGCATCTAAACACAAACAAGGAGAAGCCTTTTATTTATTGCGTTATGGCTTTTGGTTAAGCAGTATTGCTTCGGCAAAACTTGCTTTTAATAAAAAAAGCTTTTTGTTTTTTATTAATACTTTAAAAGGGTATTTAAAAGCAAAGAATAAGAAATTACCTTTTATAGTTTCAGAAAAAGAAGGAGTGTTTATTAGAAAATTACGCTGGGATGGAATTAAAAAGAAATTATTCTAGCAGCTTATTAAATATATTTACATTTAGATAATAGTTAATATGTATTTTTGACATTCAAAACAAATACTTATGTCTAGTTACCCAAAAACTATTTTTTTGCTTTTTATTGTATCATTAATTCTTGTTTCTTGTAATTGTAATAAAGAAAAAGACAACTCTTTCGCTGAAGTTGAATTAGAGACCATTCAAAATAGAAAACCAAAAAACATTATCTTATTAATTGGTGATGGTATGGGATTGAGTCAAGTTTCTGCAAGTCAGTTTTATAATGATAAGCCTTCAAATTTTGAACGTTTCCCAGTGATTGGGCTAAGCAAAACATCTTCCTCCAGTGATGTTATTACAGACTCTGCTGCCGGAGCAACGGCTTTTGCTTCTGGAATAAAAACGTATAATGGGGCAATTGGGGTAACTTCAGATACTTTAGCTGTTGGAACAATTGTAGAACAGATTTCTGTTAATGGAATTCGCACAGGATTAGTATCCACATCCTCAATCACTCATGCAACTCCAGCATCATTTTATGCTCACGTTAAAAGCAGAAGGATGCATGATGAAATAGCTGGTTTTCTTGTAGATTCTGAAATTGATTTTTTCGCAGGAGGTGGTTTAAAATATTTTAATGAACGAAAAGACGAGAAGGATTTAACTTTAGGTTTAGTAGAAAATGGTTTTGTTCTTTCAACAGAAAATTTTCCTAAAATACTTTCAGACAAAAAACAAGCCATATTACTTTCAAAAGATGCAATGCCTAAAATGCAAGAAGGACGAGGTGATTTTTTACCAAATGCTACTCAACTTGCATTAGAGTACTTATCGAAGAATGAAGAAGGTTTCTTTTTAATGGTAGAGGGCTCTCAAATAGATTGGGGAGGACATGATATGGATGCGGATTATTTAATTTCAGAATTAATAGATTTTGATAATACTTTGGGTGTTGCATTAGATTTCGCAAAACAAAATGGCGAAACTTTAGTTATTGTAACTGCAGACCACGAAACAGGAGGTTTTACATTAGCTTCAGATGAAAGAGGAGATTATAATAATATCAAACCTGTTTTTTCAACAGACGGACATTCTGCAACTATGGTTCCTGTTTTTGCCTATGGTTTAGGTTCCGAATTTTTTTCGGGTATTTATGAAAACACTGCGATTTATCATAAAATGTTATCTCTTTTTCAGGACAATTAATTTCTTAAAAAAAATAAAGAATTGTATTACTTTAGCAATAGCCAATAAAAAGAATGAAGTATTTAAGGGACATTGGGTCTTATTTTTTAATGTTAAAAAAAGTTTTTAGCAGTCCTACTAAAAGGTCTGTGATGAGAGAACTTATTTTTAAGGAAATTGATGATTTAATAATTAGGTCCTTAGGCATTGTTGCGTTTATATCCTTTTTTATTGGAGGAGTAATCGCCATTCAAACAGCATTAAATTTAGATAACCCCTTAATCCCAAAAACATTGATTGGCTTTGCAACAAGACAATCTATGATATTAGAATTTGCGCCAACTTTTATGTCCATTATATTAGCTGGTAGAGCAGGATCGTTTATAACATCAACAATAGGATCTATGAGAGTTACAGAGCAAATAGATGCTTTGGAGGTAATAGGCGTCAATTCATTAAATTATTTAGTTTTTCCGAAAATAATAGCCATGCTATTTTTTCCATTCATCATTGTAATTTCTATGTTTTTGGGCATGTTAGGAGGATATTTAGCTGGTGTATACGGCGGTTTTTCTACTTCAGCAGATTTTATTGCAGGGCTTCAAAATACCTTTTATCCATTTCATTTAGTTTACGCCTTTTTCAAAACATTCCTTTTTGCTTTTTTATTAGCTACCGTTCCATCTTGGCATGGGTTTTATATGAAAGGGGGATCTTTAGAAGTAGGTAAAGCAAGTACTAAGGCTTTTGTTTGGACTAGTATCTTAATAATACTTACTAATTATATTGTAACTCAATTACTATTAAGCCAATGATAAAAGTTGAAAACATAACCAAGCATTTTGGAGAGGATGAAATTCTAAAAGGGATTTCTACTACTTTTGAAAGAGGAAAAACCAATCTTATTATTGGACGTAGTGGTAGTGGAAAAACAGTAATGCTTAAATGTTTAGTTGGATTATTCCTGCCAAATTCTGGAGAAATCTTTTTTGAAGATAAAGCTTTAGGTGAAATGAATAATGAAGAACAACGAATCCTAAGAGAAGAAACCGGAATGCTTTTTCAGGGCGGAGCCTTGTTTGATTCTATGAATATTGAAGATAATGTGATGTTTCCCCTTCGAATGTTTAGTGACAAAAGCAGACCAGAATTACTAGCAAGGGTAAACGAGGTTTTAAAAAGAGTAGATTTAGAAAATGTAAATAAAAAATTCCCTTCTGAAATTTCTGGGGGTATGAAAAAAAGAGTTTCTATAGCACGAGCTATTGTAAACAAACCGAAATATCTTTTTTGTGATGAACCTAATTCTGGATTAGACCCAAAAACAGCTACCCTAATTGATAATTTAATTCAGGATATAACAAAGGAAAACAACATAACTACAGTTGTTGTAACCCATGATATGAATTCTGTTATGGAAATAGGGGAAAAAATTGTCTTCTTAAAAAACGGAAAATTAGTATGGCAAGGAACGAAGCAAGAAATTTTTAAAACAAATAATGAAGACGTTACCGATTTTGTGTATTCTTCAGATTTATTTAAGAAAATAAGAAATATACAAATAGAAGAAAATTAATATTCCACCTAAAGTAGTGTAAATCAAAATAATTAATTTATTTTTAGGCTCCTTAAAAATGAATTTAACATGAAAAAACTATTACTTAACAGTATTGTATTATTATTTGGAGCATCTTTAATTGCCCAAGTTTCCTTTACAAACCAAAACAATTTAATTGAGAATTATCCTGGAACTACATCCATTAGTGTGGATATGAATGGAGATTTTTTAGATGATTTTGTACGAGTTTCCAGTTCAGGAATTGGAATTGACTACCAACAAGCTAATGGTACTTTTAATTCTGTATTTTACAGTATGAGTATACAAAACCCTCCTAACTGGAGTGTAGCTGCTGGGGATATTGATGAAAATGGATATACCGATCTTGTTTTAGGTAATGGATCTAGGGTTTCTTTTCTATTTGCTAATGATACTGGTTCTGGATATTCTGAACAAACTCATCCAGATTACATATTCTCTCAACGATCTAATCTTGCAGATATAGATAATGATGGTGATTTAGATGCCTTTGTTTGTCACGATGTAGATCAAAGTCACCCATACCGTAATGATGGAAATCAAAATATGGTAGAGGATCAAACTTTAATTGAAACATTAAATTTAGCTGGAAACTATCAATCCCTTTGGGTGGATTATGATAATGATGGGGATACAGATATGTACTTAACAAAATGTAGACAAGGATCTACTCCTGGTGACCCAGAACGTACTAATGCAATGTATCGTAATAATGGAGATGGAACTTATTCAGAAGTTGCAGCTTCGATAAATATGGCAGATAATGAACAATCTTGGGCTACTGTTTTTCAAGATTTTGATAATGATGGTGATTTTGATGCTTATTGTGTGAACCATAGTGATGCGAATAGATTTTACGAAAATGATGGTTCTGGTGTATTTACTGATATTATAGGAAGTACAGGAATTAATCCAACAGATTTAGGTGCTTGGGAAAATCAAGGTGCAGATTTTAATAATGATGGGTTTGTAGATATTTTTTCTGAAATGGCTAGAGAACTATATATCAATAACGGAGATATGACTTTTACAGGTATGGATTTACCATTTGATGAAGGTGCAATTGCTGATTTTAATAGTGATGGATATTTAGATGTAGCTCATAATGGTGACTTATGGATAAATGATGGTGGACTTAATAGCTGGATAAAAATAGGTTTAAGAGGCATAGAAAGCAATAGCAATGGTGTTGGTGCCCGTATCACTATTTATGGTGATTGGGGGACTCAAATTCGTGAAGTACGTTCTGGTGTTGGATACGGCCATATGAGTTCTTTAATAGCTCATTTTGGAATTGGAACAAGCACTGAAGTGGACCAAATTATTATTAATTGGCCATCTGGAATTATAGATGTAATTGACAATCCAGACATTAACTCACAACACGTATATATAGAAGGTGATAATGAATTAGCTGTTACAGATTTCCAAATAAATGGAATTAGCATGTACCCTAATCCAACAAGTGATATTATCAATTTCTCTATAAATAATCTAGAAGGCTCTCCAGTTACAGTTATAGATTTAAACGGCAGAGTAGTATTAAACACTACTGTATCTACAGACAATAATATCAATATAGAAAACCTAATTAAAGGCGTTTATTTTGTACAATTAGAAGTAGAAAATAAAGCGGTAAATTATAAGGTGCTAAAAGAGTAATTTATTATTTAAATTCATAAAAAAAGGCGCCCAAATGGGCGCCTTTTTTATTATGGCTTATCCAGGATTATTAGTAAGGTATCCATTTTTAAGCGATACTTAAGCCATTCTTCAAGTTTAGCCATATCTTCTTTTTTTGCTTCATCAGAAATATTTTCATTCCAGACCACATTAATAACAGGCAAGGTATCCATTGTGGTAAAGTTTGTAGAAACTCTATTAGAATAGCTTATCTTTTTAATCTCATTATAATTAATTTTAACTTCCTTACTTATTTCTTTAAACCGAATTTCTTTAAATTTTAATTTTCTAAGTTCGCTTTCCAAAAAATTAATTTGATTGTCTTTATTTTTAATTAATTCTTCGTTTTTAACATACAAATCTTCAAGTATCTCAAATTTTATTTCTCCAGACATAGATTGTGCCAAATGTGTACTTGGATCAGACCCTTGAATAACGTTTAATTCACTATCTCTAAGATCCTTAACTTTTTCCAATTCTGCTTTCCATGTATTTATTATATCTTCAGGAATTAGTTTACCTATAAAATATACATTGATTTCATTTTTATCAAAATCTTTTGAAAGTTTCACCACCTCAGCTCCTTCATAATTCATATTTGTTTTTACAAAATCACTGGCTCTATTTTCAAATAGTTCAACTTTCAATAAATTCAAAAATAAAATAATACTAGGTACCATAACTAGTAACGCTATTATTGTAGCAATTTGAGCTACTCTTCTTCTTCTTTTAGAATTAGCATACCGCACCAAAGGAAAGCGTAATAATTTAGCAACAACAAATGCTGATAAAGCTATAAATACTGCATTTATAGAAAAAAGATAAAATGCCCCTCCCGCATAACTCATATTACCAATAGCCAAACCGTATCCAACCGTACAAAGAGGTGGCATTAAAGCCGTGGCAATTGCAACACCAAATATTACACTGGCAATGGTTCCTTTTTTGGTCTTTGCTACAATCAAAGCCAAACCACCAAAAATGGCAATAAAAACATCTAAAATAGTTGGGTAAGTTCTTGCTATTAACTCCGGACTTTCTTTAGTAAGAGGTGATAATTCAAAATACAAATAGGCTGTAACTACACTTAAAGCAATCATTACTCCAAGGTTTATAAGGGATCTTTTTAAAGTTTCTACATCATTAATTGCAACCGATAACCCTAAGGCAACAATAGGACCCATCAATGGAGAAATTAACATTGCACCAATCACAACTGCAGGGCTACTTACATTAAGACCTATAGAAGCCACAAAAATTGAAAAAACTAAAATCCAAGCATTATGACCTTTAAAGGAAATATCCTTCCTTACGGCCTCAATCGTTGCATCCCTATCTGTATCATCTCTAATGTCCAATAACTCTTTAAAGAACACTTTTAATCCATGCCAGGCTGATTGCTTTACTTGTTCAAATTCTTTTTCATCAGATGTTATCTTTTTTTGGTCTACTTTTTCTTCTGAATCTTCCATCTATTTAAATTTATTACCAAATTTTTGGTTTATTCTAGAAACTAACTCTTTAATATCTTGATCTTTCTTTTTGGGGTAAATCATTAAAACATCTTCTTTATCAACCACAATAAAATCTTCAATTCCATCTAAAACTACTAATTTTTCTGAAGAAGTAAAAACTATATTTCCTTTTGCATCTTTATAAGATGCTTTTGCACGAACTGTCGCATTTCCATTCTCATCCTTTTCTAATTTATCATATAACGCTCCCCAAGTACCTAGATCATTCCAATCGAATGTTGCTTTTTTTACAAATACATTATCAGACCTTTCTAATATTCCATAATCGATAGAAATATTTTCAGCGTTTTCATAATTTTCAAGTATAAAGTCTCGCTCTTCTGAAGTGTTTAATTTTTCATTCCCTCCAGAAAACAATTGATACATTTCGGGTAAATTCTTTTTAAAAGAAGTGATGATACTTTTAACACTCCAAATAAAAATCCCAGCATTCCAAAGAAAGTTTCCATCTGCAATAAATTGCTTAGCAGTATTATAATCTGGTTTCTCTCTAAACTGATTTACCTTATTAATTGTTCCTGAAGAGTTTTTATCAGATTCAATATAACCATAGCCAGTATTTGCAAAGGTTGGATAAATCCCTAAAGTCATAAGTTTGTCATCAGATTCACAGGCCTTAAAACAAGTTTCTACATCGTTTAAGAAGGAAGCCTCATCTTCAATCCAATGATCACTTGGAGCAACTAACATTAATGCATTTGGATTTTCTTTATAAATTTTCAATGCCGATAATAAAATACAAGGAGCTGTATTTCGCATAGCGGGTTCTAAAACAATATTATTTAAAGATATTCCTGGAAGCTGTTTTTGAACTAAATCTACATACCTGTCATTAGTCAAGATAAAGGTGTTTTCTGAAGGTATTAAAGCATTCATTCTAGAAAACGTTTGTTGCAATAAAGATTTTCCAGTACCCAACATATCTTGAAATTGTTTTGGATTTTCTGTAGTGCTAACCGGCCAAAATCTAGATCCAATTCCTCCAGCCATGATAACTGCATAAAAATTATTGTTCTTTATTTTATTATTTTTTTCCATATTTAATTGCTGAAAAGACGGTAATTCTTTTTTAAAATTCTTGATTATTTAAAATAGTAATAACTATTTTAAAAACTCTACTTCTGCATTAGGATTAAATAGATAAACTTTACCTGTTGAAATTTCAACACATTCATAACGCTTCACTCTTTTGTTGCCACGCTTAAATATTTTACCATTATATAACCTAAACTCACCACCCAAAGGTATTTCAAAGATATAATTTTTATCATTGTCGGGGTCAAATTGTTTTAAGGCCAAAGATAGCTTAGCATCTGTATCACTACTTGCTTTAGGATTTTTGAAATGTAATGCCAATAAAGGCAATAATTGCAAGGGAAAAATCTCTGGGCGTAAAAAGGGAAGCATTAGTCTTTGAAAGGTAAATTTCCACTCTTTTCCATGAGGTTTTATTTTTCTTCCAAATTCAGAAAACGCAATTAAATGCGCAATTTCATGAATTAAAGTGATTAAAAAGCGATAGGTATTTAAACTTGCATTAACGGTTATAAGATGTTGCCCGTTTGCCGTTTTACGATAATCCCCATGGCGGGTTACGCGTTCATTTACAATTTTAAGGTGTAAATTATATTTTTTTATCAATTGAAAAACAGGAACTACTGAAGCTTGTGGAATATATTTTTCAAGTGTTTCTTGCATTAAATCTTTATGGTGTAGAGTTAGAAACCTGTAATACCTTTCCGTTATACATTTTATTTCCAGTAAGAGAAAAATTCATTATATATTGAGCCATTTCTTCGGCTGCAGTATTTGCTTTAAAACCTGGAAATGCTTCTTCAAGCATTTGGGTTTGAACTGCTCCTAGTGCCAATACATTAAATGAAGGCCCCGTTTCTTTATACTCTTCGGCTAGCAGTTCGGTTAAGGTAATTAAAGCTCCCTTACTACTACTATAAGCACTTAATCCAGGGAACTTCACACTGCCTTGTATTCCACCCATACTGCTAATATTAACTACGTGACCATCCTTTTTCATAAAAGGAAGCATCGCTTGAGTTAAAGCTGCAGCACCAAAGACATTTACATCGTAAACTTCTTTAAATTCTGCCGGTGTAGTTTCCTTAAAAGGCTTATTAATTAATGTTCCTGAATTATTAATCAAAACATCAACTTGTTTCCAGTTTTCTTTTACAAAATTAGAAATCTTATCAATATCTTTTGAATCTGTAATATCAAAAGGAAAAATAGTACAGCCGTCCAATTGAATACTAGAAACAGGCACAGGATTTCTAGACAAGGCTAATACTTGACAGCCAGCATCTGCAAAGAGCTGTACCAATTCATAACCAATTCCCCTACTCGTACCTGTGATAATTACTTTCTTCATCTTATACAAACATCGTCACAGGGCTTTCAATATAAGCTCTAAGGGTTTGTAAAAAGGCTGCTCCAGTTGCACCATCAACTGTACGATGATCACAAGCTAAAGTTAATATCATGGTATTACCAACCGCAAGCTGTCCGTTTTTAACAACAGGTTTCTCCACAATTGCACCAACCGATAGAATGGCAGAATTTGGTTGATTTATGATAGAAGTAAACTCCTTTATCCCAAACATTCCAAGGTTAGAAACAGTAAATGTGCTTCCGTCCATTTCTTCTGGGGATAATTTTTTATTTCTAGCTTTACCAGCCAATTCTTTTACCGAAGTCCCTATCTGATTAAAAGTCATTTGATCTGCAAACTTTAATACAGGAACCAATAAACCATCATCGACAGCTACTGCAACTCCTATATGAATATGTTTTGCTAATAATGTAGATGTATCTGTCCAATGTGAATTTACTTTAGGATGCTTACGCAATGCCATTGCACAAGCTTTTACTATCATATCGTTAAAAGACACCTTTACATCTGGCGCAGAATTAATGGCTTTTCTAGCTGCTATCGCATGATCCATATCCAACTCTACAGTAAGATAATAATGGGGGGCCATAAATTTAGATTCTCCTAAACGTTTGGCAATTACTTTTCGCATTTGCGAATTTTTAACTTCCTCAAAACTCTCAACTCCTACAGGAACATATGATGATGCTCCGGACGAAGCAGGCTGATAGTTTTCAATATCTCGTTTTATAATTCTACCATTTTCTCCACTCCCAGCTACATGATGAAGATTGATTCCCTTTTCATCTGCAAGCTTTTTCGCTAAAGGAGATATAAATATTCTTCCTCCTTCAAGGCTTGTATTTTTGTTTGAAACTGGTTGAATTGTTTCTGGTTTCGCTGCTACAATTGGGGCAGCAATTTTTGTTTCAGAAGGTGTTGCAATTTCTTCAATATCACTTTCTGTTTTATAACTTTCTAGAATTCCAGTAACATCTGTTCCTTTAGGTCCAATAATTGCAAGAACACTATCTACTAATGCAGATTCTCCTTCTTTAATTCCAATTTCTAATAAAGATCCTGTATAGAAAGATTCAAACTCCATAGTTGCCTTATCGGTTTCTATTTCAGCAAGAATATCTCCTTCTTCAACTGTATCTCCAACTTTTTTATTCCATAACGCAACTGTTCCCTCAGTCATCGTATCACTTAGCCTAGGCATAGTAATCACCTCAACTCCTTCAGGGATAGTTATCCCATTCGTTTTTGTAATTTCTTCAGAAATAGGAGTCTCAACATTGTCTGTAAATTCCTTTTTTTCTTCAGGTAAGGATGACGAATTATTTCCCTTTATTATTTCTGAAATATCTTCATCCTTATCACCAATAATAGCCAATAGCACATCCACTTCAACAGTTTCTCCTTCTTGAACTCCTATATAAAGCAATGTCCCTTCATAGAAAGATTCAAACTCCATAGTCGCCTTATCGGTTTCTATTTCAGCAAGAATATCTCCTTCCGTAATTTTGTCTCCTACCTTAAAAAGCCACTTTGCAACAGTACCTTCTTCCATGGTATCGCTTAAACGCGGCATATTGATTACTTCTACCATAGTAATTATAATTTATGTGATAAAAATGGATAATCTTCTTGATCGTAAACAGCATCGTACATTACGTTCTTATCTGGATATGGAGATTCGTCGGCAAATTTTTCACATTCATTTACCAAATCTCTTACTTTTTTATCTATCTCTTCTAATTGTTTTTCTGTAGCGTATTTTTTCTTTGTAATAACATCTCTAACATAAGTAATCGGATCTTCTTTTTGTTTTTCTACAACTTCCGCTTTCGTACGATAATGTTGTGCATCACTCATAGAATGCCCTCTAAAACGATAGGTCCTTATTTCTAAAAAACTAGGTCCTTCCCCTCGACGAGCTCTTTGAATAGCTTCATCCAATTCTTTTGCTACTGTTTCTGGCTTCATTCCATCTACAGGCTTACAAGGCATTTCGTAAGCTAATCCCATCTTCCAAATTTCGGAATGACTAGCAGTACGTTCTACTGAAGTTCCCATAGCGTAACCATTATTTTCAACACAAAAAACAACAGGTAATTTCCAAAGCATTGCTAAATTAAATGCTTCGTGAAGTGATCCTTGTCGCATAGCGCCATCCCCCATAAAAGTAAGTGTAACTGCATCGCGTTTAAAATATTTATCTGCGAATGCTAAACCAGCACCCAAAGGTATTTGTCCTCCAACAATTCCGTGACCACCATAAAAACGGTGTTCCTTAGAAAAAATATGCATAGAACCACCTAGCCCTTGAGAAGTACCAGTACCTTTTCCATACAATTCTGCCATTACCCTTTTTGGATCTACTCCCATGGCAATCGGCTGTACATGATTTCTATAAGCAGTTATCATTCTATCCTTAGTTAAATCCATTGCATGCAATGCACCAGCTAATACAGCTTCCTGACCATTATAGAGATGTAAAAAACCTCTTACTTTTTGGTTGATATAAACTTGCGCAAGTTTATCTTCAAATTTTCTCCAGAAGTACATGTTCTCGTACCATTCTAGATATGTTTTTTTTGTGATTTTCTTCATTTGTTAACGTACTATTAGCCAATTAGGCAAATTACTACAAGGTTAGCAAAAATACTATATTCTAAGATTCTACAATGCTAGATTTGCTAAAAACTATTAAATCGTTATAGAAAGGTGCTATCGAAAATAAGGGGTAATAAATCTTTTATGGAATTGGATTTAACAATTTTCCCCGATTCTCCCATAAAATAGATAGCCATAAAAGCGTTTTGTTTTACTTCATACTCTGCCAATACTTGCCTACAAGCACCACAAGGAGCAACGGGTGAGGTAACTTTATTTTTTAATGACTTCGCTGAAATCGCCATGGTAGTGATGGTCGCATTTGGATGTGTAGCACCAGCATGAAATATAGCCACACGTTCTGCACAAAGTCCTGATGGATAAGCAGCATTTTCTTGATTATTACCTAAAATAATTTCTCCAGTATCCAACTGAAGTGCCGCCCCAACTTTAAATTGTGAATAAGGCGCATAAGCATTTTCACGTGCTTCATGCGCCTTATTCATTAAAGTTTGAATCGAAGAAGGAAGATCTGAAATAGTATCAAACACTTCTAAATTAATTTCAATTCTTATGTTTTTCACATTTTCTAGTATTCGTCATACTCATCTCCAAAGCTAAATGTTAGTCCGAAACGAAGGGTACCTTCTAATGGACTTACTACACTTGAAGTAGAAATTAAATAGGATATATCTATATTTATTGTAGTATATTTAAATCCAGCACCTAAAGACATAAACTGTCTAGCACCTTTATCTGGGTGCTCATTAAAATAACCAGCTCTAAAAGCAAATACATCTCTAAACCAATATTCTGCTCCTAATGCCCAAGTAACTTCATTTAATTCTTCACTAAATCCGTTTGGCGCATCTGTAAAAGATTGAGTCATTCCTTTAAAGAAGTTAACATCTGGATCTTTTCCTTTATAAATTGCATTGTTATCTATAACAACTTCTCCATCATCTAATTCACCGTTTCCATTATCATCTACAAACTCCGTCCCTCGAATTGGAGGAGTTGGCACTAATAATTTATTAAACTCTATGCTTACCCCAATTTTATTGTATTCATCTAAGATAAAATCAAATCCACCACCAAGAGCAAGGTTTGTTGGCAAGCTACTTTCTGAACCAACTTCATCATATTTTAATTTAGGTCCAATATTCGAGATATTAAAACCACCTCTCCAACGGCCATCAAAACTATCGTAAGCTACTTCTTCACTTTGGTAATATCCAGAAATATCTACTGCAAACGAACTTGCTGCAGTAGCATCTTCATTAGCTGTTTGTAATTTTAAATCGGATCTAATATACCTTCCTGTAATACCCATTGAAAAACGTTCGTCTAATCTTAATGAATAGGAAACATCAAAAGCAAGTTCATTTGGCTTTACAATTAAAGGCTCTTGATCAATAGTTTCTCTAAGCTCTATTTCACCATTGCTAAAATATCTAAAACCGAATGCTAATGCACTTCTTTCATTTAAACGATTATAATAAGTAACATTTCCTAAAAAGATATCACTAACCAAACTACTTAAATAAGGAGTGTAAGTTATACCTATACCTTGTTTAGAAACTGCAAAAGCATATTTTGAAGCATTCCATTGTTGTGAGAATGCATCTGCTGAAGTGGTAACACCAATATCAGCTAAACCTGCAGAACGTGCATCTGCTGCAATTAACATAAAAGGAACACCTGTTGTAATTGCTCGCGAATCATCTGAATTAGGAATAATAACAACTTCTTGTGCTGAAACATTATAAGCGATTAACCCCAATAATGCGAATAAAAATATTTTTTTCATTTAGTAAAATTTTTGACAAATATAATTTTAATTTATTTATAGAATAACTAGTTTTTCAAATTTTTCAACTTGGTGATTAGTTAACGTAGATTTTACGGTAATCTTATATACATATACACCTTTTCCTATACGATCTCCAAAATCATCTTTTCCATCCCAACTTATACTTCTAAATAAATTGCTTCCAGTGGAAGGATATGTACCTCCATGAGTCCAAACTACTTTCCCAGTTACTGTAAAAACCTGCACTTGAACCTCTAATGTTTCGTATTCCCTATTATGATTAAACCAAAATTCTGTATAACTAACAAATGGATTAGGATAGTTTAAAACTCGGTTAATCTCTAATGTCTCATTATTCGCAACAACAAATTGTATATCTGTTGATGATGAATTATTATAAACATCCCAAGCTTTTAATGTAAGGGTATGAATGCCATTTTCTAAATCTCGAAGCTTAAAATTAGTCAATCCTCTAGTGTAATCGTCTACTTCTGCTTGATAATATTCGTTTAAAACAAATGGATTACTTTCATCTCCATCCAATATAGCAACAATATCATGTCCAATACCACTAGCGGTATTAATACCATTTTCATCCTCTAATTTTGCAATAAGAATTGGAGAGTTATTAGTGACACCTCCTGAAACAAAACTTTCATCATTCATAAAGAGCTGTATCAATGGCCCTTGATTATCCTCAGGCGCATCTTCATTTAAGCCACCTATTTTTAACTTTAAATTAAACCCAGACCTATCATCTAATGCACTATCCTCTTGAGCATAAAAGCTTACTCTACCTGTCCCAAAAGGAATTTTGGTGTCTTTTGGCATCACAAATTCAAATTCAAAAACCCCATTAGTTACCTTTGCCTGGCCATTAAAAAGCACTTCACCAAGGGTTTTATAATCTAATATTAACAACTCTCCTCCTACGGAAGTACCATCATTCCCTAAAGTACTTCGATAGGAATCTTTATCAAAAAGTTTCGCTTCTAAAACACCGCTATAATTTGTTTGTAACACATTATTTTCATCAAGAATTTCTCCACCTATCCGCACTTTACTTAAGGCTTTTAAAGTATCTACAGCATCTTCAATTGGAACCCCATTTAATGTAGTTAGATTAACTTTTTGTTTAGGGAAAGCAAGACGCATTGCAGGATCACCTATAAAAAAAACGACTCGCCTATTCTCACTAAGAATATTATTTTTTGATATTCGTACTGCTTCTGAAGGGGGGTTTGGAATATTCATTCCATACCCAAATAATTCGGGTGCCAATTCTTGATTAAATTCTACACCTACAGAAGCCGAAATTGATCTTGTTGTCGTAATTAATGAAATAGCACCTCCTTCTTTGTTCCAAAAACTAAGTTCACCAGCTGTTATACGTAAGGGATTGTCAAACTTTGTAAACTCACAGGTTACGGTTACTATACAAGGAAATTTGTTTTTGTTTTTAAACTCAATTGCTGTTTCTTTAGTATATATACGTTCAGAAGCTAAGCCATCCTCTCCTCCATGTCCAAAATAATTAATAATAAGCGCTCCAACTTCGGTTGCATTTTCGAATGCATCATTTACATCTGGATATCTATCTCCTCCTGCAGATGCAATTTGCCGATAAGAATCCGAATGAATCTTCTTTACATTAACATAAGGTTTTTCTAAAGTAACTTCATCTCCAAGATTATCTAAATTAACTTGTAAGGTTTCGTGTTCCCATGATTTATCAACATCATCAGAGACTAAAACAAAATCATTCCGCCAGTTTCCATAAGATAATTTTGATTCGTAATTAACAATTTTATCAATCATTGCATTAGCAAGACTAACATCATCTACTAACATCCTTCCAACAGCAATGTCTAACTTTTCACTAGCAATCATTAGGCCTTCATTCGGGTCCATATTTCCAAAAAAGTCATCCGACATAAAAGACCTATAGGTACTTTGACTATTTAATGTATGGTATGTTGGAACTATGTTGTTATTATTAGATAGTCTATCCTTATAGTCTACAGAGGTGTCCCCAAATAGGCAAACATATTTTATCCTTTTATCATCTGAAGAAGCATTTTCATATATATAACGCACTAAGTTTCTAATTGCCCCTATATCTTGCTTCCCTGAACTGAATTCTTCATAAATTTTGTCTGTAGTTATAACTTTAATATTAAATCCATCAATATTTTTTCTATGATTCGCTAAACGCAAAGCAGGTTGTAGTAAAAAAGGAGGAACTACAATTAAATAATCAATATCCAAAAAATTCCCAGATTCATCGTTGAAAATAGTTCCTTTTAAATTTTGATTCGGAACTGTTGATTGAGAAATTTTAATCGGTGAAAAATAATCGTTAGAATTTACTGCAACATACTCTCTAACTTCACCTAATTGGGCTTTAAACACAAATGAAGCATTATTCCCTTCATTCTGTTTTGAGGTTATAAAAGTGGGGTTTGAAACATCCCATACTTGTGAAAATTGAGAAGCATTATCAATTCTATACTCTCCAATTCCCGTGGATGTTCCTACAGAGTTTTTTCTAAAAGCCAATTGCCCAGTAACTCCAGATAATTGCCTTATTGCATCCACACTAATAAAATCAAGATATCCAATACTAGTAGGGTTCCCGCCATTATTATAAGCTAAATTAAATGTAACCGTTTCGTCACCAGCTGGCACCTCGCCAACAAATTGATCAACATCTAATAATCTTGGATCATTAATAGGGGTAAAAATCAATGGGTCTAAACTAGTCCCATTAACAGCTATTGCCATAGATGTCGATGACTCTGAAGCAGATGCAACTTTTACTTTTACATTCATAAGTTCACTCGACACTATATTAGGAAAGTTTAATACAAAAGATTGTTCACTTTCTATATCAAATCTATTACTAAACCACTTTCTTCCTACTTTAACCGGACTTTCTTCGTCACTTTCAATAAATTGATAGTCGTTAAATTGGGTAATCACTTCTCCTGGATTTCCAGATGGCTCAACCATTGCTTGAACTCTTAACCCTGGCCCACTCCCTACAGTAATATAATAATAAGATTCGTCACTATAAGGATTTATATTTGTATCATAATCGGTTTCATTTTCTTCACCTAAATAACCTAAGGTACTAGTTCCGTAGAATAAAATAAAATCATTTGAATCAAAACTTCCATCATTTTCACCAATAACTTGAATTGAATTTTCTTGAAGATCAAAAACAGTATTATCTTCATTTAAAAAAGGCAAAGGAGCTCCTCCATTACCATATACTTTAATATTTCTAGGGTTAATACCATCGGTATTCATCCCTAAATCATCTAAAAAGTTTTTATTGATACGATGAATTCCTGTTTTTTCTACTTTAAATTTATACCAGTTTCCAGTTGCTAAAACTGAATTAGTTATTTGCAACTGACGTGCAGAGTTATTTCTACTCTTAGCAGTGTAAGAAATATCAAAAGAAAGAACTTTTTGATAACCGAAACTAGTCTTTACTATTGGCGATATATTTATGACAGTATATATTATATTTCGAGCGGCACTACTTTTAATGTCGTATTTAATTTGATTTGGAACTAGTTTCTTGTTCAGATTCTTTAATTCACTATTGGTCAAGTCTCCGTAAACTATATTCGAAACCCTTAAAGATTTTTCGTCTGCAAAACTATTATCTATCCATTGTTCTCTATAAATCAATTCTTCATCTGTTGGCAAGATTTGCAATGCAGAGATAGATTTATCTTTTGAAAAAGAAACTTTCTTGGATTTAGAATTAGTATCTATATTGGATTTCCAATTAATTTCAATATTTCTATTTTGTGCCAACATCAATAGAGGCATCAAAAATATACTCAAATAAAGTAACGTATTTTTCATCATAATTAGTAACGCTTCAAATATACACTTAGTATAGTAGACTTTTTTAAAAGATTTTCTTGAAATCCAATTATTATAAAATAAATTTAAAACAATTGCGTTTGCTAACAAATCAGTAGAATAAATACCCTAAACCTAACAGTTTATTAAATTTTAAAATATTATTGATATATAATCGTTAATTACTATATTGCGAACCCAACTTTTCTTAACTGAAAACTATGAATATTAAAAAAAACTTAGCTTTTAAGCTACTTATTGTACTATTTACTGCCACTATATTGGTAAGTTGTAACAAATCTAGAGATTATAAAAGCAGCTCAAGAGCTACTGGATGGAAAATGAACGCCAAAGAAGGTGGTTTCCAACATAACCCAGATGCCAAAGAACAAGAGACCGGACCTGGTCTAGTATTTATTGAAGGTGGTACTTACACAAAGGGTAAAGTACAGGATGATCCAATGCACGATTGGAACAATAGTCCAAACCAACAACACGTTCAGTCTTTTTATATGGATGAAACCGAAGTAACAAATCTTATGTATCATGAATACTTAGATTGGTTAAAAACAGTTTTTCCTCCTGAAGATGAAAACTACAGAAAAATTTATGAAGGAGCTGTTCCAGACACTTTAGTTTGGAGAAACAGATTAGGATATAACGAAGTAATGACTAATAATTATTTGCGTCATCCTGCCTACGCAGATTATCCTGTAGTTGGTGTTAGCTGGATTCAAGCTGTTGAGTTTGGAAACTGGAGAACAGATCGTGTAAATGAAATGATTTTAGAAACTGAAGGGTTTACTGCAAGAAACGCTCGTTACGACGTTGAAGCTGGTGAAACTTTTAGTACTCAAACTTACCTTAACTCTCCTACGATGACTTATGGAGGGAATGATTCTATAACAAGAGGAGGAAGTAAATCTGAATCAAGACAAAAAAGAAGTGAAGACAGTACTAATCTTTATGTTCAACGTAAAGACGGATTACTTTTACCAGCATATCGTTTACCAACTGAATCAGAATGGGAATATGCAGCACTTGGTTTAGTAGGATTACGTAATTATAATGTTTATAGAGGTAGAAAAAAATATCCTTGGGAAGGGCAATATACTCGTTCTGGGAAAAGAAAATCTAAAGGTGACCAACTAGCAAACTTCAAACAAGGAGATGGTGATTATGGTGGTATTGCTGGATGGAGTGATGACGGAGCGGATATAACTGCAGAAGTTAAATCTTATGAGCCTAACGACTTCGGTCTTTACGATATGGCTGGTAACGTTGCCGAATGGGTAGCAGATGTTTATCGCCCTATAGTAGATGATGAATTTAATGATTTTAACTACTTCCGTGGAAATGTATATACCAAAAATTATATTGGAGAAGATGGTAAAGTAAAAATCGTTACTGCAGATTCTATAGTTTTTGATACATTAAGTAACGGAAAAATTATTGCAAGAAATTTACCTGGTGAAATTCATCAAGTACCTGTAGATGATAACGAAACTTATTTAAGAACTAATTTCTCTGAAAGTGATCAACGTGATTATCGTGATGGAGATAAAAAATCTAGTCGTTACTACCAATCATTTGATGGTGATGATGATAATGTTGATGACAATAAGAGAATGTACAATTCACCTAATCATTCTGTAACTGCAGATGATGAAGGAAACTTAGATCGTCAATATGATGAATCTTCAGTTAGAACTTCTTTAATTAACAATGAAGTAAGAGTATATAAAGGAGGTTCTTGGAGAGATAGAGATTATTGGTTAGATCCAGCGCAAAGAAGATATTGGCCTCAAGATATGGCTACAGATTATATTGGATTTAGATGTGCTATGTCTCGTGTAGGATCAAAATCTAAAGAAGCAAAAAGACCAAGACATTAAAAAACAAAATATATAAATAAAAAAACCTCTTCTTAATCTGGAGAGGTTTTTTTGTATCTTTAATCGTGTGAAAACAGAAACTCTTCATCAGCATTTTTTAAAATCATCTGGTATTTGTACAGACACGCGTAGCATTACAAAAGACTGTCTATTTTTTGCTTTAAAAGGAGAAAACTTTAACGGCAATAAATTTACTCAAGAAGCATTAAACAAAGGAGCTTATAAAGTAATCATCGATGAAGATGATTATCATAAAGAATCTGGAGAAACTATATTATTTTCAGATGTTTTAACCTCTTTACAAAACCTCACTTCCTACCATAGGGAATATTTAAAGCTCCCAATTATTGCATTAACAGGCAGCAACGGAAAAACAACTACAAAAGAGTTAATAAATGCTGTATTATCTAAAAAGTTTAATACGGTTGCTACCAAAGGAAATTTAAACAATCATATTGGCGTTCCTTTAACCCTTCTATCTATGAATTCTGAAACAGAAATAGGAATAATAGAAATGGGGGCAAATCATTTAAAGGAAATCGAATTATTATGTGAGATTGCTAAACCAGATTATGGTTATATCACAAATTTTGGCAAAGCTCATCTAGAAGGTTTCGGTAGTATGGAAGGAGTTATTAAAGGAAAAACAGAGCTTTATAATCATTTAAAACAATTTAATAAAATTGCATTTGTAAATGCCGAGGACCCAAAACAATTAGAGCTCAGTAAAACGATTAATCGCATCACTTTTGGCAATAAGCAACAAGATTACTCTATTCAATTAAAAGATGCCTCAGAACAAGTCTTAGTGCAATTTAAAGGATTAGACATACAAAGTAACTTAATTGGTTTATACAACTTTCATAATATAGCAGCAGCTATTTGTATTGGCGACTATTTTAAAGTTTCTAAAGAAAACATTAAAAAGGCTATTGAAAGTTATACTCCAAAAAACAATCGTTCTCAATTAATAGAAAAAGGGACTAATAAAATAATATTAGATGCTTATAATGCGAATCCATCTAGCATGAAAGTTGCATTAGAAAACTTTAAACAAACAAAAGGAAAATCTAAAATTGCATTCTTAGGAGATATGTTTGAACTAGGTGCAGAAGCTGAAAAAGAACATCAATATATCGCTGACCTTTTAAAGGAAAGCAATTTTGAAAAAGTCTATCTAATTGGCGAAAACTTCTTTAACACCAAATCTTCTTCATCACAAATTCACAAGTTTAAATCGTTTGACGAACTTAAAAAAGAATTAGACACTAATACAATAAAAGACAGTCATCTCCTTATAAAAGCTTCCAGAGGCATGGCTTTAGAACGTATACTTCAATTAAATTGCTTTGTTTAAAACCATTTTCTTTACTATAGAAATACCACTTTCTGTACTTAATCTTGAAAAATAAATTCCGCTAGATAATTTTAATTCAGAGAGCGACACTTGGTGTGTACCAGCATGCTTTTCTTCATTCACCAATGTTTTAATTAACATCCCAATAGAATTAAAAACTTGTAATTTTACCGTTTCTGAATCCTTAAGAGAATATTGCAAATAAGAGGATTCATCAATAGGATTGGAAGATATTTCAAAATCGAAGGGATTGAAATCTTCATCAGAAACAGACAAAACAGTTAAGTCTACAAAAATCACAGAGGACCCCATAGGAATTCCAAGTACATCTGTACTTTGACTATATCCAATATCGGCAGGAGAATTTAAACTTGGAGTAATAACTGTTTCAGAAACTGAAAAATCATTGTTGTATTTTGTAATTCTAGCAGGTGACCAAGAAGAAATATAATAATTCCCATCACTATCATCATCGATTCCATCAATATTAGAAAAACTAGTAGTAACCAAAGTTGAAACTTCATTAGTTCCTAAATCTACTGCTTTGATTTTCGCATTAGATCCCCAGGTTACAAATAGTAATCGGTTATTAGCTTCATCGAATAAAACACCATTTGGAGTTCCTCCAGTGCTGGATACTATTTCTGTATAAATGGGATTTGAAACATCCGTCACATCTATTGAATATATTTTTCCAGCTGAAAAATCGCTTACCCAAAGTGTATTTGCCCCATCATTTGTTAAGCCATTTAAAAAACTAACACCAGGAATTTGAAGATTCATGACTTCCTCTTCACTTGTTAAATCATATCCTTTAATTGCATTTGAAGCCACAGCAAATAAAGTATTGTCAAGCACTTCTAATCCGTGGGATGCATTTCCAGTACCAAAATAACTTAGATTCCCTTCCCCATCATCTGCAATAATTCTAGAGCCATTAGAAACTAACCATTGGTTATTTATAGGATCGTATTCTACACTTTCAGCAGATTGATAGTTTTGTGACAATAATAGGCTCACATTGAATAAGAAGAAAAGTCTAAAGATAGTTTTCATAGTTTTTTTCGAAACTAATCATTATTATTGAATTTATGGCGAAACACCAAAACAGAATTTTTCGGAAATAAAAAATCCATCAGCCTTGGGCTGATGGATTTTCCGCTTGATGTGGACTACAAGATTACTTCCAGTGATCCAGAACAAACCCAATGCTGCAAATAGAAAATCACATCGCTAAGCGATCTATTTTTTTATTTCCTTCAAATTTTCAAAATGTGATTTTGAAATCTTCGGAAATAAAAAAAATCTATCAGCCTTGGGCTGATGGATTTTCCGCTTGATGTGGGTCATACTGGATTACTTAAAAACACCTAATCACTCCATTATAAATTACTATACGTTTATTTTCAATATATTAAAAATATACTATTTTTAGACAAACCCAAAAAATGTGCACAATTTTAAAATGATATAATACAGGAATAGCTGTATTTTTTTTGCAATAGCAATTTATTGAAATCCTTTTGACGTATTAAACAAAAAATAGAAAACCAAGAGTTAAGTTAAACTTTCAATTATATTTGAATCTATAATATAATTTATGCCTAGATTTTTTAAATATGTTTCTCCTATCATTTTCACCTTTATTATTTCGGGGGTGAATAGTTCACTTTTAGCGCAAGAATTAGAACCTCGGTTATTAACAAATATACCTGTAAAATCAAATATACTAGCAGTCGGTTATGGATATGCTTGGGGAGATATGTTACTAGATCCTGCTATAACAATTGAAAATTTTAATGCTAAGATAAATTCATTTATGGGGGCATATGTCCGTTCCATCAAACTATTTGGAATGTCTGGGAAGGTAGATGTTGTAGTTCCTTTTAGTATAGCAGATTGGTCTGGAACTTATAATGGAAATTATGAAGAAGCATCTCAAACAGGGTTTGGTGATCTAAGAATGAGATTATCAGTTAATTTTTTAGGAGCACCGCCTATTTCATTAACAGAAATTAAAGATTACAAACCAAAAAGTATTATGGGGTTCTCTCTTCAAGTAATTGCACCCACGGGAGCTTATGATTCTTCAATATTACCTAATTTAGGGGCTAATCGTTGGGCATTTAAAACACAACTTGGTTTTGCTCAACATTTTAATAAAGATTGGATTATGGAATTGTATTTGAGCTCTTGGTTTTTTACTCCAAATAATAATTATTTAAATGGAAAGGTGTTAAAACAATCTCCTTTTTTAGGAATTAAGGGACATATAATAAAAACCTTTAAGAATAGGATGTGGGCTACTATTGACGCGGGTTATGGGTATGGAGCTGAGCCAAAGGTAGATAGTGTTAAAAAAGATGTAACTATTTCTTCCTATGTAATAGGAGCCTCAGCAGCAGTTCCAATTGGAATTAATCATACTTTAAGATTCACTGCTAAATCCAGTTTTCGAATTAAACAAGGCCCAGATTTTGACGGTTTATTTATATCATATCAATATTTTTGGAATAAAAACAAATAGATTTACGCACATTTGGAATGTTATTTTTAAGTTATAGTGACTTTAAACCAACC
Organism: uncultured Flavobacteriales bacterium; assembly: GCA_913058295.1. Classification (GTDB taxonomy): domain Bacteria; phylum Bacteroidota; class Bacteroidia; order Flavobacteriales; family Flavobacteriaceae; genus Marifrigoribacter. Next base: position 63,498 of record CAJXRD010000008.1, read on the forward strand.
TTTTACAAATGATAAACTTGAGCTAATTATTATTTTTGTAACATTAAAATTATTATGAAAAACGATTCATTGGACAACTATGAAAGCCAAGAATGGAGATTAAGGTTAAGGTTTTTGGCTGATATCACCTTTGCTTCTGCAATGACGCTAATGATTTTTAATTTAAGAATACCGAAATTTGGTCATATCACAGACACTAAAAAATTTGCCCACATATCTCTTTAAATAGCAAAAAAGCATGTAGTTCTATTTTTCATCATTTGATGAGTCATGAAAAGTTGGAAAGAAGAAGGTGTTAACTCATATTGGAATTGAAGGATAAGTACAAAAAATTTAAATATTTTGTATACTTGTATAAATATTAATTTTATTATGAAACACCTAAAAATTGCTTTATTTCTTTTGATTGGTATGATGACTAATCAATTCTTGTTAGCTCAGGATGATATAATTAAAAACTCAATTTTAACAGATAAGTTTATTATTCATGCTGGTATTTTTAATCCAATAAAAAAAGTAAATGTACAAGCAGATGGAAATATTCCTGATGTCTTTGAAGAAGAAGTTGCATTTGATGAGAAATTTGGTTTGAGTGACTTTGAAACCACATTTACACTTAATTTCACTTGGCGTTTTTCGAAAAAATGGCAACTAAAAGCTGAATATTTTGATATAACTAACGTAGGTAATGCTTTATTAACAGATGATGTTGAGTGGAATGATCTAGTTTTTCAAGAGGGTAGTTTTGTAAAAGGAGGTTTTGGAATTTCTTTATATAAAATATTTATTGGAAGAATTATCTCTACGGGAGATAAGCATGAATTAGGTGGTGGCTTGGGAGTACATATATTAGATGTCAATGCTTTTTTAGAAGGCAAAGTTCTATTATCTGATAACCAAATTAATTTTAAAAAAAGTAAAGTTTCTGTTGTAGCCCCATTACCTAATATTGGTGTTTGGTATATATATGCGCCTACTGAAAAGTTGTCTTTTGATGCAAGTGTTGATTGGTTTGGAATAAAAATAGGAGATTTTGGTGGAGGATTGTGGAATGTAAGCCCAGGTATTAATTATCAATTTTTTAAAAATTTTGGTTTAAGTGTACATTATAAATTTTATAAAGTAGATGTTGATGTTGATAAAGATAAATGGAATGGTAATTTTAATATGAGTTTTAGTGGGCCAACTGCTACCTTATATGGTAATTTTTAAATTTATTGCATAAATTGAATATTAAAATTAAGATAGTTTCCTATGATAAAAACAATAAAAAAACCACTAAATTACCGTATAAAATTTATATCTTTTAATGACAAATAAAAAACTTTTCTAAGTAGATTTCAACCTTCATATGACACATACTAGTGAATACCTTAAACCAATTCTTCGTCGCCTTAAAAAATTAATAGACTTGAATATTTTAAATATGCTAAAAAAGGAATCAAATTAGCTGAAGATTTATCTTGAAATTGAATCATGTTATTTTTGGTTAAAGATTAGAAATAATTAGATTATAATCCTAATTTGTCTTCAAACCAATCAAATAATTTTCTCATAGGCTTATTGTCATTAAATCGATAACCTAAATAGATATTAAATGATCCTGAATTTCTTTTAAATTCATCTATATCACTATTAGAATAATTGTAATTTTTTAATTTATATGAGGTGCCAAAAAACCATCGATAACTGTTATATCCAATATTCAATTCACTTTCTATTGCAAAGGTGAGATTATTAAATAATTCTTTACTTAAATTGTTGTCCCCATATTTATATTGAGAATAATTATAACCTATTCCAGGATGAACACCTACAGTAGCAAACCATTTTTTATTATAAACAAAAGTATATAGGTACCCCACTTGTGCTATTAAATCAAAACTATTAATTAAATCAATTTCTTCAACTTCTGGTACATCTGTAAAATTTGTTTCGGTAACGCTATAATTAAAAATCAATCGCGGTATTAAACTTCCAGCACTTTTTAATTGTCTTTCAGTTTGTGCATAATGAGCTCTAAAAGAATAGTTTCGATTTACTATAAAATAAGTACTCCCCTCTATCGATTGCAAAACTGTATTTTTTAATTGAATATCTAAATCATCTCCAGCTGTAGAGGTACTACTAAAAAATCCTTGATAATAATTGTATTTTAGTTCTTGCCTCCATCTATCCGAGAAAAAGAAATTTAAACTCATTGCAAAAGCTTTGCTATCATTAAGTTCTTGAAGGTCCTGTTTGTTTAATAAAAATTTTGGAGTAAATGCAAAACCGATGGCTATCCATTTATAATCTAATGACAGACCCAATTGATATTCTGATGCAGGTCTTATTTCTATTGTTTCTCCAGTAGTTCCATTTTTTAATTCAATTCTTGGTACATCTGAAGTCAACTCACTTCTAATAATAATATTTTCAAAATAATTTACACGATATAATGAGTCATAACCTTCTTTCTCTGCATGTAATACTTGCATCTCAAAATCATAATTTCTTATGTTTTGGGAAAAAGTATTTGTCATAATAAACAAGAAAATAAAGAAAGTACAATTTAGCTTCATAAATCGTTTAATATAATTGGAGCAAGTTACTTAAAATTAAATTTAACATATCAATATTTTGGCTATGTTTCTTCTTTTAAAAATATAGGATGTTTGGTTTATAGTGTAAAATATTAAGATATAAGTGCACAATAAATATTCGAAATTGAAATAGTAGAGATACAATAATTTAAAAGGATGAGAAAAACAATTTTCACTATATGTATGGCAACGTTTCTTTTTAGTTGTAATCAAAATAATAAGAGGATTACAACTTTAGAAAATCAAATAAAAGCTATAGAAAAAGAGTTGAATGATACTTATAAACCAGGATTTGGAATAACAATGAGTAATATTCAATTACATCATTCAAAACTTTGGTTTGCAGGATTAAATCAGAACTGGGAATTAGCCGAATTTGAGATTCACGAAATTAAAGAAAGATTTGATGATATTGAAAAATATCAAGAAGACAAAAAAGAAACCGAAATGATTACAATGATCAAACCTTTTTTAGACAGTCTTGATAAGACAATTGAAGAAAAAGACATAAATAAATTTAAAATTAATTATGGGTCGTTAACTAACACTTGTAATCGTTGTCACAAAGTAAATAATCATGAATTTATAGAAATTAAAATTCCAGATTTTAAATCTATAAGCAATCAAATATTTAAGAAATAAATAACTTTTCAATATTTGCGAAAATAAACGAAAAGATAGTGCATGAAAATTTGCTACAATTCATATATAAGACCATTGAAACAATTAAAATTTTAAAAGATGAGAACATTACTATCACTAACCCTTATTTTGGGAATAACTTTGCTGATATCTTGTAAGCAAGAGCAAAAAAATGAAAGTATAAATCCAACTATAATTTATGGTGGAGGAGATATTATAACCATGCAAGGTGATTCGCCAGAATATACAGAAGCTCTTGTTGTTAGGGGTAATGAAATTTTATTCGTTGGTTCATTAAAAGACGCAAAATCAAATGCGGATGAAGGTTATAAATATATAGATCTTGAGGGAAATACATTATTGCCAGGATTTATTGATGGTCATGGCCTAGAGAAAGGAAAATTAGCAGACATGGTTATTTTAAACAAAAACCCTTTAAAGGTCCAAGAAGAGGATATTAAGAAAATTTTAGTCTTAGAAACAATAAAGGAAGGAGTTTCTGTTTATAAGAAATAACTATTTTTACTTAGTATAGTACCTTGCTACAGCCCTTAACCGTTGTAAAAAAAATAGTGCCAAACTAATTATTTTTTGCTATTTTCGGTATCTTAAATTTAATAGGTATTCTATTCATTTTAATAGTAAGAATTAAATAATAACACATTTATATTATGAAAACATCATATCTAGTTCAAGTAATTTTTGCATCTTTTTTAATTTTAATGGTATCATGTAAATCAGACAACGTGCAAGAAAATTCAAAAAGCACTAAACTTGAGCCGACGAATATTAAGGAACGAACCATAATTGGTTATTCAAACAAACATACTGTTCGAGGAGGTGAGACCATCGAATTTAAACTTTCTGGTTTTAATGGTGGTCAAGCGAACGCTCAGCTAGTTCAAATAATAAATGGAGACAGTATTTCCAAATATAGAGAACATTTTAAGGTTGAACCTGTTAGTAGTTCCTTTGATGGAAATGTTGACTTAATTGAACAAGAATTACATTTAGGCTCTTACATTAATATTGACAATATTAGCAAGCTAGATGAATTTGATGATTTTACTATTGGAGGTTATTTCTATCCTACCTTTTTGCCAAGTGAATATGTTTTTCCAGAAACCATAGATCCTTTTAGTCCACCTTCTGTAGATATTGCTCTATCTCTTGAGAATCAAACCTTATTTAGTAGAATGAATGTAGATGAAAAATTAGGTTGGGCATTACAATTAGATAAAGTTGGGCAATTGATATTTGTTCATGGTAATGGAGACCAAATTAAAAAATACCCAACAGATATTACAATAAAAACATGGGATTGGAGCTATATTGCCTTAGGAGTAGATTCAAATAGTAAATCTGTAACGGTTCATTTAATGGAAACTCCTTGGAGTGCAGGAGATCAATTTGTAGCTCAAAAAACATCTGTTACAATACAGCTCGAGAATGAATTATCTCAAAGTAAAACGCTTCGTATTGCAGCTTTAAGTGCTGGTGAAATTGAAGAAGGGCGTACTTTTTCAAAACCTATTGATGTTTTTACTGGTAGAATTCAAGATATTAGATTTTTCAATAAACAACTCACAGATACCGATCTTGAAGGATTAAAAAATAAGAATCTACCAACAGAATTGCTAAAATCACAAATAAGTTATTGGAATTTCTCTAAAGGTATTGGTACTGGTAATGTTTTAGACGATGGAAAATTAGGACTACATGGAAAATCCGTTAACGTTCCAGAAAGAGCAGTAAGAGGTGTTTTTTGGGATAAACAATCCGTAAATTGGCAAGACGATATTGAAGGCTATAATGCTATTCATTTTTTCGCAGACGATTTGGCCGATGCAGAATGGAAAACAAGTTTTTCCTATCAAATTCCCGAAAGCCTTAAGTCTGGCATCTATGCTGCCAAAATTACTCAGGATGGTTTCGATGAATATATTACCTTTTTTGTTGCAGCTCCAAAAAATAAGCCTACAGCTAAAGTTGCGCTTTGGATGTCTGATTTTAATTATTTAGCTTATTCAAACATTAGTATCGGTGTTTATGCTGAGAATAATTATCCAGGACATAGTTGGAATAAGTCTGATGCAGCATTTTTAGAAAATAATAAACCTTTTGCAACAGGAGGTGTTTATAACAAACACGTAGATGGATCCTATTATTCTTATGCTACAAGATTAAAACCCGATTTAGGAATGAAACCAAATGGAATATTAGCCTATAATTTTGTGGCAGATACACATATTTCAAGTTATTTGGAAGCTATGAATTATGAGTACGATATCATTACCGATGAAATTATTCATGAGGAAGGCATAGATTTATTAAGTAAATATCCAGTGGTGATCAGTTCTACACATCCCGAATATCCCTCTGCAAAAATTTATGATGCTATGCAGGTATATACTAATGATGGTGGACGATTTATGTACATAGGAGCTAATGGTTTCTTTTGGAATACAGATCTTCACCCAACCAATAAAAATATTTTTGAAAGTAGAAATTTTGCTGCTTTAGGAGAACGTTATTTAGAAAGTGGCATTAGAGGTGGTCTTACTGTTGAAGTTGGTAAAATCCCTTGGTCTGCTTTTGGAGTACACACTAGCGGCATGGTATTTACGGGATCAAGCCCCTACAAAAAAACAAAAGATGCCGAAAATCCAAGAGTAAAATGGATGTTTAATGGCACAACTGAAGGTGATACTTTTGGTGAATATGGTATTGATCAAATAAGAGGAGGTGCCGCTGGCTTTGAAGTGGATGCTGCAGATTATACAAGAGGAACACCGAGAAATGCATTAATTTTAGCAGAAGGGAATAGTTTTGAAGGTACAGTAGAAGATATTGTTGTTTCGCAGTTACCGCTTTCAATCTTTTATCACCCTTCAGAGGCAGAATCAATTATCAAGGCAAGTATGGCATTTTTTGAAACACCTAATGGTGGTGCCGTGTTCACAACTGGCTCAATTACGTGGATAAGCTCTACATTTGAAAATAATTACCAAAATGATGTTGCAATTATTACAAAGAATATTATTGATCGATTCTTAGACCCGACACCTTTCCCTAAAGTAGATACAGAAAGTTTAGAAAATGTAAATCGATTATTAGGAAATCCTGAATATGATTAAAGTTTTAAAGGCTATAGTTTGTCTTTTAGTATTATTTTCATGGAACCTGTCATTTTCACAAGTTTCAGATGATTCTATTGCAGATAATCGCCCAAAAAACGAACATTTCTTCGAAGCATACGTCTACTTAATCAGTCAGGATGCTTTGCAATCGAAAGATGCATTCAGTGTGGCTAATTCCTTAAATATTATTGGAGATTTTGTGCTTCTTGGAAGGAATAAATCAAATAGTACACATTTGGATTATTGGGTCTATACTACAGAACCTTCAAATCCTGAAGAATCTGTCCCTGAATTAGCAAATAATGCAGGTTTACTTTGGAATACCAATGATTTAGGTACCAACGTTTTTTTAAGTGGTATTGGAGTATTAGCATTCCGCCAAAATTTATTGAACGACCGATTATTAATAAAAGCAGGGAAATTATTTCCAGGAGTACATTATCAATCAAATTATTATGCTCCTAATAATTCTGAAGTACATATGAATAATATGTTATCTGGTGGCCCCACTTCATCGTGGTTTGGATTACTAGGGCTTGGGCTAATGGCTGAATACACTGATGACTATTGGTTTGGAAAAGCTGGGATTCATGATGCAAGTGCTGTTAAAGAAATAGATTTTGAGAGTTTGTCTGATGGAGCTTTTATGTACATTTTTGAAGCAGGAATTAAAGCTAATAATTCTCTAGACAGAAGAGTTTCGTTGCTCTATTCTTATGTAGATGACAAACCGGATAAAAGTCCAGAAAATGCATGGAGTTTGGGGGGTGTTTATGAATTTGGGGAGCAAGGTTTTTGGAGTTTATATGGAAGATATACCTTAAGAGAAGGTGGTCTTGGAAAAACAGAAGAAGTAAGAATTGAAGATAATAAAGTAATTCATGGAGGTTTTTTAGGAACAACCAAAAAATCCCCTTTTCATTGGAAAAAAGCTGAAATAGGCTTGGCATGGTTTATTGGAGTACCTACAGATTATCAGGTTTCCATAGGCAGTAATACGCAAACAGGTATTGAAACCTATTTTAGATGGAATTTTAAAAAACTTATCCAAGCAGCCTTTGACTTTCAATTAATCCATACTGGAGTGCATTTAGAACCAATTATTGGAGCTAGATTTAAAGTGGGTTGGAATACTTTATTTTAACTATTTCTTAAAATATCACACAAAAATTCACAAATAATTAACCCTTTATTTAAGTGATCATTCCATTTTATTTATATTTGATTAACTAAATCTTGAGATTATGAAATTAAACTACCTTATTCTTTTATTAGTATCATGCATCTTTGTTATTTCTGGAAAAGCTCAAAATAATAATAATATAGTTTATAACCCTACTTTGGGATTGCAGTCTCAAAATAATAGTTTTGGCTTTATAAATAATAAAATTATTGAGGATAATAGCCCAATATCTACTCATGATTTTAAAAATTATTTAAAATATAAAAGTTTTGAATCTGAATATAATGACTTAGTTTATTACTCTCAAACAATTGATACACTTGACACTAAAAAGAAATGGCATAAAACAGATACTGGGGTTTCATTAATAGTAGCAGGTACATTAATAGGTGTAGGAACCTATATTCAAGTAGCAAATGGATCATTTAAATATGATGTTCGTGATGAAATTAATAGGTACTTGCCAGAATTTCATGACCCAATAGACGATTATATGCAATACATCCCCTACGCTGCAGTATTTGCTTTGGATTGGGCAGGCATTGAGAGTAAACATAAAAGTTTAAGAAAGGTTACTACTATAAGTACAGCAATTGCTTTAAATTTAATTATTATTCAAGGTTTAAAATATGGTGTTGCGGAACCAAGGCCAGATGGCTCTTCCAATAATTCATTCCCATCTGGACACACAGCAACGGCATTTATGGGTGCTCATATTTTTCATAAAGAGTATGGTCATAAAAGCCCTTTTTATAGTATTGGAGCATATGTATTAGCATCTATGACAGGAGTTTTTAGGCAATTAAATAATAGACACTGGATATCAGATGTTTTCGTAGGTGCTGGTGTTGGTATTGGTGTTACTGAACTGGCATACTTTTTAAATGATAAGTGGTGGGACGAAAAAGGTGTTAATGAATATGTCCCTACTGAAAGAATTGTTAATAATGGCAAACCTTCATTTTTGGGTTTAAAGGTTGGATATGCTAGTTTAATAGACCTTACGGATGACAATGAACCTGGAATTACTTCAAAATCAGGGTTTAAGGTATCTGTAGAAGGAGCTTACTTTTTTAATAAATACGTTGGTGTAGGTGGTGAAATAGGATTCCAAAGTTTCCCAAATTCTGTTAACGATGATGTTAAACAAGAATTTATAGGTTATGGGTATGATATTAAAGCTCAATCTTCAGGGGATAGAATGTATTATGCTGGTGGATATTTTCAGTATCCCTTTGGAAAAAATGCAATCGGTTCCAGATTATTATTGGGGGCTATTTCAGGACCTAATACTAAGGTTTATATAACAGAAAGAAATACTCCAGAAGATACTCAACCAAATGAATTAATTTATGCAGAATATGACCCTTCAACATCAATTAGTTGGGCTACAGGTTTTAATTATAGAAGAGTTTTAAATGATAACCTAGCATTGCGATTATTTTTTGATTATAATATTGGAGATTCAGAATATAGCGTTAAATATATAGAGTATATAGATAATGGTACACCCGTGTATTCTCCTTCCATTAAAAAAGTTGCAAAATATGATTCCTATTCAATTGGTATGAGTGTAGATATTATGCTATGGTAAAAATGTAAATACTCAAACCCTATAAATAATGATTTTAAATGCGATTAACTGGATTTAGATTCGAGTAAGGAATTACGAAACGATTATCGAACTTTTAGAACATATCGCATCCAGCCCTTCTAATCTCAATAGATAATAATAAATTCCTAAACTACAAAACCATTACATCAATTTTATGTTTCTATTACAACTTCATATTTCAAATCAGTAATAAGTAAAAGATACTACAACTATATAAAATTCTTAAAAGACAATGATTTTATTACGATTAAAGGTAGAGCACTGGATAATTACGAAAGTGGAACAGGTCTTTTCGGTGATACAAGAATAGTTGAGTCATATAAGGTAGGAGAATATCCAAAATCATATAGATTATTAGAGTATCCCACAAAACAAGATAAAGATTATTCATTTAAACTGACTTTCAAATCTAATAATGTAAGTCAGAAAAATGAAAACTTCTTATTATCCATTGGTATTACTAACCCCAAAATAACTAGAGACAACTACGGATTTAGGCTCTATAACTGCCTTAGTACTATTTATAAAGAGGTATTACCCACCAAAGGTGATTTAGTGTATTATGATTTTAAAACAAGTATTCCGTGTCATACAAGGAAAGTAATCATTGATTTTTTAGAAAAACAAGGGTTAAGTAATGAAGATCCCTTCTTAGAATTATTTGAAGGAGATTTTTATTTAAATTGGAATATAGTATTAGATCTAAAATTTGAAGGTATTGATAGAGATAAAGTCAAAAAACAATTTTCATCAGTAATATTTGGCGAATCTACAGACTACTCACCAAAAACCAAGAGATTAATAAAAGAGAAATTCCCCCTATTTAATAACCTATTAAAAAGAGGTTTCGGCAGTAAGTCAGTAAGACAGTAAGACAGTAAGACAGTAAGACAGTAAGACAGTAAGACAAGAAACCAAATTTGTACTTGATGAGGTAGTTTCAAAATTAAATTTAGACAGAATATTTTGCATACATGATGGATTTATCGTTCATAAAGTAGATGAATTTAGTATGGATCAAGAACTCGCTTCAATGAATTTTCAGGAACAAGGATTTACATTAGTCAAGACAGAGATAGAAAGTAAGAAAATTTGTGGTAGGGAAAGTCCAATAGTTTGTTGCGCACTTTAAAAAAATAAAAATAAATACTAAATATATATCCACCCTACATATCCACCTTTAACATGAAAGCCTGTATACCTCTTACACACAGGCTTTCGATGTGGGTCATACTGGATTCGAACCAGTGACTTCTACCCTGTCAAGGTAACACTCTGAACCAACTGAGTTAATGACCCCTTCTTTTCAAAAATACGTTTTTAACGCGAATATCAAGAATAGTACTAACTGCGTTGATCACTTCTAACTCACTCCTGCAATTACAATCCCTAACAATGCTATCACATTGGAGGGATTACTTATAGTTTTCCCTACAATGAAACCACTTCTGCAAATACAATCCCATTACAGGCTACGCCTATTTGTGATTTTTTATTTCCAAAACTTATGAAAATAATATTCAAGGATTAACTTCGTTGATCCCTAAAAGAGCTCTCCTGCAATTACAATCCTTATTCCACGCTAAGGCGTGGATGGGATTTTTTATTTTTAAAACTTATGAAAATTCTTTTCAACGTTTTTAAAATAAAAAATCCCGATACATTTCTGTATCGGGATTATACTTGATGTGGGCAATGAGGGATTCGAACCCCCGACCCCCTCGGTGTAAACGAGGTGCTCTGAACCAACTGAGCTAATTGCCCTCTCTGTTAGCGGTTGCAAATATAACTTAGTTTTTATATTCAACAAACATTTATTACAAAAATATCATAATATTTCTGCTACTACAAATGTGCTTCCACCAATATATATTAAGTCATTTAATTCTGCATTTGTCAAAGCTGCATTATAAGCTTCTTTTACAGACAAATAAGACAAACCATTCATCCCATATGGCAATGCATTAGATTTTAAAGTTTCTTGACTAAAACCACGAATGACATCGGGTTTACAAAAATAATAAGTCGCTTCTTTTGGAAAAAGCGGTAATATTCTGTCTAAATTTTTATCATCTACAACTCCTAAAACCATATGAAGCTTATGATAACTTTCTTTTTTTAGTTGTTTTAAAACCAACACCAGTCCTTCTCTATTGTGAGCCGTATCACAAATTACTTTAGGCTGTTGCTGTAACACTTGCCATCTTCCCAATAAACCTGTATTAGAAACAATATTTGATAATCCTTTTTTAATTGCTTTTTCAGAGATATTCCATCCTTTCTCTTTAAGAATATCTAAAGTTTTTACTGCTGTTTTACAATTTCTAATTTGATAGTCTCCCAATAAATCTATTTGGTAAACAGTTATTTCTTCTTCCTCAACAAATGTTATGGGGCAATTGTTATTTTTTGTAGTTTTTTGAAATACAATCTTAGTTTCGGGTAATGTTTCTCCAATCACAACAGGAGTATTTGGCTTTAAAATTCCAGCTTTTTCAAATGCAATTTCCTCTAAAGTATTTCCTAAAAACTTAGTATGATCCAAGCCTATATTCGTTATTACAGACACTTCGGGCTGTATCACATTGGTACTATCTAACCTACCTCCTAATCCCACTTCAATAATTGCAATATCTACTTTCTCTTTTCTGAAATAATTAAAAGCTAATCCTACCGTCATTTCAAAAAACGACAACTGATTTTTTTCAAAAAAAGATTGGTTGTTTTTTACAAAATTTGTTACTGCTTCTTCAGTAATCAATTCTCCATTAACCTTAATACGCTCTCTAAAATCTTTTAAATGCGGAGAAGTATACAAACCAGTTTTATAACCCGCTTCTTGTAAAACAGAAGCCAACATATGGCTCGTTGATCCTTTTCCATTGGTTCCAGCAACATGTACCGATTTAAAACTCTTTTGTGGAGTTTCTAGATGCGACATCAACTTTAGCGTATTGGACAAATCTACTTTATAAGCAGAGGCACCTACTCGCTGATACATTGGTAATTGCTCAAAAAGCCAAGCTATGGTTTCAAGATAATTGATACGAATATTTTTTGAAGGTTACTTTACAATTAGTTTCTTAGTCGTCTTTTTAGTCCCTTGCGTTAACTGCATATAATATATTCCAGAATTAACAGCCTCTAATGAAATTCTATCTTCAGAATTGGATACATTTATTTCCTCAATTAACACCGTTCTTCCTAATTGATCAAACACAACAACCTTTAACTTTTCAGATGAATTTAGTGTAGAAATATTTAAATAATCAGAAGCTGGATTAGGATATATTTTAACTTCAGAAGCAAATAGATCTGTTTCATTTCCTAAAATATCATCCGCAATATTTAATTTATAGCTTGAACGCCCGTAAGTAGCTACATACAAATATTCTGTAGCCTCATGAATATACATATCATTCACCACTACAGAAGGCATATTTAGCCCTAAGGGTTGCCAATTTACACCTTCATCTAAGGAAGCAAGGACACCAATATCGGTTCCTAAAAACAAATTACCATAACTATCTTTTAAGATATCATTTACAGGAATATCTGGTAAATCGGTAGAAATATCAACCCAGTTTGCACCATAATCAGAACTCTTAAACACATGACCATTATCCTCTCCATAACGATACCCAGAGAATGTTACATATACTGAAGAAAGATCCTCTCTGGATGCTAAAACTTTAGTCGTCCATAAATCCGGTAATGCTGCTGAAATTAAATCCCAATTAGAACCTCCATCTTGGGTCACCCAAACATTGCCATCATCGGTTCCGGCATAAATCACATTGCTATCTAAAGGGGATACATCGATAGTTGTAACAGTACCAAATGCTAAATTACCACTATGTGGTCCATTGCTTAAATCTGGACTTATAGCTGTCCAATTCCCAGCAGCATTAGTAGTTTTATATACCTTTTGAGTTCCATAAAACAAAGTTTGGGAATCTGCTGGATCAAAAGTAATCACAGTGTCCCAATTATTAGTATCTCCACCAGGTATTCCTGTTAAGGCACCGCTAAATGAAGCTCCATTGTTTACAGATTTTCCTAAATTTCCACGTTGCGATAAGGCATAAATTACGTTGGTGTTGCTAGGGTCTACCAGGGGTTGAAAACCATCCCCTCCAAAAATCGACTGCCAATCATCCAAGCCACCTGTTGTGGTTCTAATGGTATTATTATCCTGAGTTCCTCCATACACTTTATTTGCATTTTGAGCATCTACGTAAAAACGATAAAACTGTGTAATGGGTAAGGTATTATCTTTAATTGAAGTATTCCCATTATTAGAACTTATATACAATCCGCCATCATTACCAATCAAAACCTCGTCAGGTACAGAAGCATTAAAAGCTACTGCATGCTGGTCCACATGAACATTAGAGAAGGTAGAACTCCAAGTATTTCCTCCATCTATAGATTTTTCCATTACAAATCCTGAATTATAAATAACATTTTCATCGGTTGGGTCTACAAATATTCCTCCAAACCACCAATGATAAGAAGTTCCATTATTAATAGAATTTACCTGAGTCCAAGAATCTCCCCCATTATCTGTTCTATAAGTCCCTTCAACATTTCCAATTTTATCGGTATAAAAAGCATATAACACATCTGGATTAGATTGTGATATATCAATACTAATTCTTCCTTTATCGTTTGCATTAGACGGTAGACCATTGGTTAATTCTGTCCAATTATCACCTCCATTTTGTGAACGATAAATTCTTGAGGTTTCCCCACCATATTGTCTATTGTTTGTTCTTCTTATACGCTCCCAACTTGCTGCATAAAGAATATCCCCATTAGTTGGATGAATAGACATATCGATGATCCCTGTAGAATCACTTACAAATAAAACCTGCTCCCAAGTATCTCCATCGTTTGTAGAACGATAAACTCCTCTCTCCGTATCTTTTCTGAAAAGTGGCCCCATAGCAGCTGCAAAAATGGTTTGATCATCGTTTGGGTCAATCAATACTTTACCTATACTACCTACATTTGGAAGTCCTTTAGATTCCCAAGTAATTCCCCCATCGGCACTTTTAAACATACCGTTTCCATCATAGGCCAAAGAACCTCCTCCAGCATTTACTTCACCTGTACCAACCCATATGACATCGGTATTGTTTTTTGAAATCTCCATATCTCCAATGGAAAGCATTTCTTGTTCATCGAAAATAGGGTTCCAGTTCGCACCTCCATCGGTAGTTTTAAAAATCCCACCTGAAGCTGCACCTACATAATAGGTTTCTGCTTGGTCTATTGGGATTTCAATATCTGTAATTCTTCCTCCAATATTATTTGGCCCTGAAAACTCCCAAATCACATCGGCGTTAGAACTACGATTAGCTTGTTCTTTTTTCCATTGTATAGCTTTAGAATAGGCATCGGGTTTAATTTCTCCAGTAGGATAAGCACGCTGCATAAACATAAAATCGTGAGGTGATTTTTCAATTTTAGCGATTTTAGTATTATTCTTTTCTGAGGAATTAGTGCAACTAACCATAAAAATTGATGCAACTAATAAAAGTAGTATATAACGAATCATAGCAAATAATTTTATAAGCTATAAAGATATTGAAAAATGTATTAGAATAATGGTTTTGTAATACTATTCCGAAAGGCTAAATCTGTAGATGATTTTCCCAATTTGTTTATTAGGCGCCTTATCGTCTTTATTAAATTTTGTAGCAAGAGCTGCTCTTTTTGCAGGATCTAATAGACAGGGGGAGTTGTTAGTAGTACCTCTAACTCCTGGCATTGCCTTGATCACGTTTCCATTTCTATCCACTTCTATACTTACTACAACCGTACCTGCTTCGTTACAATCTTGAATGATCTTCTTTTTATTAAGTGCTTTTCTTCCACCCAACATATAATTTCCATCGCCATCCAATCCTTTGCCATTTCCATAATAACTTTTTGCATTGGGATCGCCATCAGGATCTCCTTTATCTCCTCCTGTTTTATCATCCCCTTCTCCACCTTGATCTACACCATCACTTTTTGGCCCATTGATTAAACTAGAAAGTGCATCTGTAGTAGATTTATCGGGTTTAGGATCTGGTTTCTTTTCTGGCTCCTTAACTGGTTCTTCCTTTTCTGGAACTTCTTCCACCACTTCTTTTACTTCTTCTTTTTTCTCTTCCTTTTTAATAACTGGCGCCTCCTCATTATCCTGAGTTACCACTTCCTCCTTAATTTCTGCTTCTTGTTGAACCACAGGTTTTGTTGTGGTAGGCTTAGGGGCGGTTTTAATTTTTTCGGTAGGTTGTACTTTTCCACTTCCAGCATCCATCGTCCCAAAATTAACAGCAATCCCATTTTCTGGTGGTGGATCTAAATAAGACAATCCCACATAAAATAGCAACAATAAAATAATCACGTGTATCACCACAGTGATCCTCATACTCTTTCTTTTATGTTTTGTATCTAGTAAACTCATTGTATATTATTAATAGAAAAGAGATTCTTTACATCCGTTCAGAATGAAAAATATCTAATTTGGCCGAACTGCCAATACTACTTTATAGTTATTTTTATTGGCAATATCCATAACAAAAACCGCGTCTTCAATAGGCACTCCTTCTTCAGCACGAAGAATTAATGTTGGACTTTCTTCTCCGCTTAATGCTTTCTTTAACTCTGATTCTATACTAAACTCACTTACCCTTTCCTTATTCACATAATAAGCACCATCTTTAGTAATACTTACCGAAGCATTTTGCTTGTTGGTCGTTTTTCCTTTTGCTTTTGGCAAAATTAAATCTAAAGCATCAGGGGTAATGGATGGTGATGTTAATAAGAAAAATACCAATAACAGAAATACAATATCTGTCATGGAGCTCATACTAAACTCCGCACTTACTTTATTTCTTCCTCTTAAATTCATATTACCAATTTAATTTTAAAGTGTTGGATAAATTCATTGAATTATTTTTCTGTGCAATCGAGGCGAAAAAAAGTAACATAGCCTTAGCTACGTTTATTTTTTTAAACGATGAGTGGGCAAAAAAGAAACTATTAATATTCGACATTTTAAATTTATATTGGTATTAAGCAGGTTCGTTTAAAAGATCTAAGAAATCTACAGCAGTTGCTTCCATTTGATGCACAACTTTATCGGTTTTGACCACCAAATGATTGTAACCGATATAGGCTATAATACCAACAATCAAACCAGCAACTGTGGTTGTCATCGCGGTATATATTCCTTCCGCAAGGGTTCCCATTTCTGCTTGACCACTACTAGTTGCTAGAGTATGAAAGGCTAATACCATTCCGATTACTGTACCTAAAAAGCCAATCATAGGAGCAGCTCCAGCGATTGTTGCTAGAATACTCACGTTTTTTTCGAGTTTGTAAACTTCTAACTTTCCCGCGTTTTCAATGGCAGTGTTAATATCTTCCAATGGATTCCCAATACGAGATATTCCTTTTTCAGTAAGCCTAGAAACTGGTGTATTTTGTTGCGCGCACAATTCTTTTGCAGCCTTTATATTCCCACTGGACACATTATCCTTAATCTGATTCATAAAATTACGATCGTAATGTGTTGCAGCTTTTATTGCAAAAATCCTTTCAAAATAAAGGTAAACAGCCACAAAAAGAAGTACAAACAGCACCCCTATTATTATTTGGCCTGCTGCACCTCCATTCATCAGCAATTCCATGATGGATAAGGTTTTTTCTTCAACAATTGGTTCAAGATCCTGAATTGCTTTTTCAGAACCGTTTTGGATTAAAAAATTAATCATGTAGGTATAGGTTTAAAATGAATAACGTGATTCGGTTTAAGAAATTGTTAGGGTTAAAATAGTTTAACTAAATACTACTCTCTCTAATAGTAAAAAGACTGCTGCACCAACAATAAATCCTGCAAATGCTAACCAAGCAACTTTTTTAAGATACCATATAAAATCTATTTTCTCCATTCCCATAGCCGCAACACCTGCAGCAGAGCCTATGATTAACATAGAACCACCAGTTCCAGCAGAATAAGCTATAAAATGCCATAATACAGAATCTGTAGGCGAATCGTACATTCCGATTGAAGCAGCAACCAAAGGAACATTGTCTATAACTGCAGAAAGTATTCCTAACAGCACAACAACAACATCCTGATTTGGTATGGCTCCTTGCAATAACTCGGCTACATAACGAAGTGTTCCTACCTCTACTCCATCTATGACTCCATAAACCAAGGATTCTAATCCGGCAACAGCCATCAAAATTCCTAAGAAAAATAAAATACTTGAAATCTCAATCCTAGATAATGCTTTATGGGCAGAATATAAATGACGCCTTTCATCTGAAAAGTCTTCTTCTGGATGGATATATTCAGAAACTAACCATACTACACCAAGTGCTAACATCATACCAATATATGGTGGTAAATGGGTTATGGTTTTAAAAACTGGAACCGAGACAATCATTCCTAATCCCAAATAAAGCATCGTTTTACTACTTAATAAACGCTCTGCTTCTATATTCATCTCCGTATCCACTTTAATATTTCCTTTAAAAACTTTTAAGTTTCCTGCAATAAAAAATGGCACTATAAAACAAACAACTGAAGGGATTACTACAGTTTTAACCAGTCCCATTGCGGTTACTTTATTTGCGATCCAAAGCATTGTCGTGGTAACATCTCCAATTGGAGACCAAGCCCCACCTGCATTAGCCGCAATAACTACCATTGCTGCATACCATAGACGCTCTTCTCTACTATGTATTAATTTTCTTAATAAAGTAACTAATACTATGGTAGCAGTTAAATTATCTATGATTGCTGAAAGTACAAATGCTAATATTCCAATTATCCATAATAATTTTTTCTTGCTCTTCGTTCGAACCGCACTTTTTAATATTTCAAAGCCTCGATGCAAATCAATGATTTCAACGATGGTCATCGCACCAACTAAAAAGATTAGAATTTCTGATGTCTTTCCTAAATGATGCAATAAGGTATTTTCAAAACCATGCTGCGCAGTTTCTCCACCCGTTAAAAAACTAAAAACATTTTCGTGTGTATCTATTATGTTAAACCAACCATTATGAAAACCAATTGCAAGTACAGCCCAAATTAATGCTGACATTAATAATGCTGGAACCGTTTTATCTAATTTTAAAGGATGTTCTAGTGTAATGGAAAGATAACCAATAACAAAAATTAATATAATAATAGACGTCATGTATTAGATTTTTAGTGAATTATAAAGAGGGAATTAATAATAAATTTATTATTTTAAATAAATATTTTAAGGGCTGAAGATAAGGAAAAAAGAATATTATCAATAAATTTAAGGGATAAATATTTCCCCAGAAGAATGGTCTTTTTCAGCCCCAGTAACACTCGACAAACAATTATCTTCATCTCTTAAACGCAACACTCCTAACAAACCAAAAATCAATGCTTCTTTATATTCTATGAGTTCTGAAGAAGGAATAACAATCTTTGTATTTGAATGTGATTTTAATCTATTTATTAAATATCGATTATAGACTCCTCCCCCAGTCATTAAAACCGAAGCCTTATCCCGAAATTGATTTGCCAACTGAATTACTACATGTTCTACAAAAGTGTGTAAAGTATCTTCTGATGAAATTTCTGATGCTTCTAAAATTGGAAATATATTTTTTTGCACCCATTCCAAGCCTAAAGATTTAGGAGCTTTTTTTGTATAATATTTCAAGTTATTTAATCTTTGAAGCATTACTGTATTTAACTTTCCTGAAGCGGCAATATCCCCATCTTCATCATAGGGTTTACCAAACAACTCCGCATAATAATTCATTACAATATTAACCGGGCAAACATCAAAAGCAATTCTATTAAAGTCTTTATTTTCAAAAGAGATATTTGCAAATCCGCCTAGATTTAAACAATAATCATAATTCGAAAACAACAATCGATCTCCTATAGGTACTAGTGGCGCTCCATTCCCTCCTAAAGCAACATCTTGAGCTCTAAAATCACAAATTACTTTTTGCTTTATCGTTTTAGCTAATAAGGGCAAATTTCCTATTTGTAGGGTTAAACCATTTTCGGGTTGATGCCATATGGTATGTCCATGAGAACAAACTCCATCCAGGTTTTCAATTTCATGTTTATCTATAAATTTTGAGATAACATCTGCCAAATACCCAGTATAGTCCTTATTAAAACCAACCATCTTCTTATTAGAATAAGAAATAGCTTCTTGCAAATTCTTTTTCCAAAGTTTAGAATATGCTAAGGTTTCCGATTTTAAAATTTCAAAACTCCAAATCCCTTTATCAGAAATTTGAAATTTTAATTCCGCGAGATCAATTCCATCTAATGAGGTACCACTCATCACACCAACTACATGATAGTTCTTTTTTTTCAATTTAATTATTCCAATTAATAATTTAAAAATACATTTAAAAAAACCAATATCCAATTATTTTACTATCAGCTTGAAAATACTAAAGTTGCATCAAATAACTAAGAGGATTGAGGTTTGAGATTTGAAATTTTAAAGGTATATTTGCCTATCTTTTTTTTGAAATAATTAATATAGATTTTAATGGATTTTAGCCTTACCGAAGAGCATATAATCTGTCTCTTATACACATCTGACGCTGCCGACGATCTACTCTGTGTA
>CAJXRD010000009.1 GCA_913058295.1 uncultured Flavobacteriales bacterium
GATTCCTATTCAACAGACAGAACAAAAGAGATTTGCGAGCATTTTAATGTCCGATTTATTGAACATAAATTTGAAGGATATATAGAACAAAAAAATTATGCTTTGTCTACTGCTTCCCATGATTATATTTTGTCTTTAGATGGCGATGAGGCACTTTCTGAAGAACTCAAAAATTCTATATTTAAAATTAAGGAAAACTGGACTTGTGATGGTTATTACTCTAATAGACTAAATAATTATTGTGGCCAATGGATCAAGCATTCAGATTGGTATCCCGATAAAAAACTACGCCTTTTCAAAAAAGGGAGCGGTGAATGGAAGGGCATTAACCCTCACGATAGCTACACTTTAAAGAAGAACAAAAAAGCAGGGAAGCTTAAGGGTGACTTATTGCATTGGATTTATAGAGATTATAAAGAACACAAACAAAAAGTAGATAATTTTTCAACTATTGCAGCTGGGGCTTATTTTAAATTGGGAATTAAATCTTCCATTTTTAAAATCTTTTTCAGACCCACTTGGGCTTTCTTTAAGGCTTATTTTTTAAGACTTGGATTTCTTGATGGAAAAAATGGTTTTAGAATTTGCAAGCAAACCTTTAGGGTTACTTATTTAAAGTATAAAAAACTATATAAACATTGGCATTGATAATAATTTACTTGCTTCTCCAGAAAAAATAGCGCTCTTTAAATCGTTCTTTCTTTTTGTAATAAGTAGAAAATTTATTGGAGAAAAAATACATCACCTCTACGATTTCGTTTTTTGTTTTTTGAGGATATAATTTAGCATATTCATCACTCATGATATCTAACATCACATCTTTAGGAGAAAGCTTAGCAAAGTTCTTCATACGTTCCTCAAAACTCATGCTTTGAAACTTCATTCGGTTTAAATCTACCAGATAAAACTCATATTCCTCACCATTCTTTTTAATTAAAGTATTTCCTGGTGAATGGTCTAAAAAATTAATTCCATTTTCATGAAGATTAAAAGTAAATCTAGTAAAAGCCCTTAGAATAATCTCAAAGTCTGGATAATCATGATTAAAAATTAATTCACGATAGGTTAAATCGTCATCGAATTGCTCACTGATATAAAAACTATTCTGTATAAAAAACATGGAACTATACTCTATATACGCTATAGGCTTAGGAGTGTTAATTCCCATATTCAAAAGTTTATTTCCATATTCAAAGGATCGCCTAGCCTTAGATTTTCTAAAAAACTTATAAGCGATTTTATTAACTAGATTTGGAATTTTAAATGATTTTATATTTAATTCAATTCCATCTACAGTTATATTCTTAATAAAATTTCTTTTCCCAAAACCACCTTCAATAGCATCAAAATCATGAATGTATTTTGTGATTTTATTTTTACTATCTAGAGATAGTTCTTCGTTAAAAAATTTAAATTCCTTCAATTTTTTTAATAATTTAGTTCTGGATAATTAATCCATTTCTTTTTAAAACGATCCGTAATAACTTTTCCTATGATAAATTGTAATTTTGCAAATATAAGATTCCATAATTAAAGCCCTTATGTTCAAACATTTTTTAATTACTCGTTTTAACCTTCGGAAAGACGATTGGACTACAAATAAAAAAAATATAGCCGTTTTAACGGAGGAATGGCATAAAAACAGATTTAAACTTTTTGCAGATTATTGTTTTCCAAGTGTAAAATCACAAACCAATAAAAACTTTCTTTGGTTGGTTTATTTTGATATTACAACCCCAGATAGTTATAAAAAAACAATTGCTTCACTACAAGAGGAAATGCCAAATTTTATTCCATTATATATTGATGGAATGTCTCAATTTCTGCCTTCCATAAAATCATATGTCAACGATTTTAAAGAGGAATATATAATCACAAGCACTCTAGATAATGATGATTGTATTAGCCGTACTTACATAGAGGAAGTTCAAAATAGATTTGACCAACAAGAATTTATGGCTGTTGATTTTATTGATGGATATACCATACAAACACAGTCTTTAATTAAAGTTGGAAAAAAATTACATCAATACAACCCTTTTATTTCATTGATAGAAAAAAATAGTTCCCCAAAAACTATATGTAATGTTTCTCATAGAATTTGGAAAAAGGAAAAAAGAATTATACAAATTAGAGAGGTAAGGATTTGGGCTTCAGTAATTCATTCCGAAAATAAAGTAAATGAGTTTACAGGTTATGGAAAAGTGAATTTAAATAATTTCTTTGCTAATTTTACACTTTCAAAAACTCAAACTCAATACATTATAACACACAATTTTCCATGTAATAAATGGAAATCACAAAGTGTTTTAAATTCCTTTTCATCGCATTGGAATTTTATTTTTAAAAATATCAAAAAAAATATAGGCTTATATAATAAGTAACCCTTTTATACTTTATCTTTTAGATAATGAACTTTTAATATAGGCTCCCAAAACTCTTTTACTTTTGGCTTTTCAAAACCATGACATCCAAATGGGATGTCATTACTTTTCAATTTCATTGCTAAATCCGGCTTTCTATCCATTGCAAAATTTAAAGCTTCTTTATATTTTGGAATTTTAAATTCTGGAAAAAGTTTTGGTGCAGTAATCGACCAGAAAACGTCTTCCATAATATCAAATTTCATTTTTCCACCTTTTAATTTTTCAGATAATTCCTTTTTAAACTCTTTTGCAATTTTATAACTCTTTTCTGTATTTCTTAAAGAAAAACCTCCGTTACCTACCTCAAAAAATATTTTACTACGCTCTTTTTTTCTTTTAGAATCAAATATGCTTATCACCCTTTTAGATAATGTGTTGGGGCTTGCAATCCAAGGTGCCCCAATATAATCATAGCCCTTATTACACCACATTGATAAATCATCTTTAAAAACAAAAGCATCTAATTGATAGATTAAAATATATTTTGAATACAAAAAGCGTTCATAAAAAATTTCTGAAAGCATTAAACTGTTATAACCAAATACATTCTTAAAATATTCATTTGGAAATTTTTCAGATTTTATTTTATTAAAATTTATTGAAGAAGTATCTAAGCTTTCTGGTTGAAGAAAAACAATATTATAATCTCCAAGTGTCTTTAAACATTGTTTTAAAGACATTTGTTCTGTTTCAGAAAGATTGTTCTATATATTGGTATTACAACAGTAACAAGGTCCTTATGCATATTTTTCACAAAAAATTAAATAGTTTATAATTATGAATACTACACAAAGTTAATAAAAAACATTGCGCTACTAGTCTTTAAAAAACACTCAATTAAATTTCTTTTAATAGAATAAAAAAAAATACACTTTAATATAAGTTCCACAAATAGTTATTTTTCCCTTAAAGCAGTTATTTTTGCAATTCATAATTATTTTAATAACCATGCAAACCGAAATAAATAACTGCTTAAATGTCCTTAAAAAAGGAGGACTAATCCTCTACCCTACCGATACGGTTTGGGGAATAGGCTGTGATGCTACAAATTATGAAGCTGTTGAAAAAATTTATCAACTTAAAAAACGAGTGGAAAGTAAATCCATGATTTGTTTGGTTACAGACTTTAAAATGCTGAATCAATATATTGAGGATATTCCTGAAGTAACTTACGATATTATTAAGTATGCTGTAAAGCCAACAACTATTATTTATGATCGCCCATTGCATGTTGCTGAAAACCTTATCGCAAAAGACAATTCCTTAGCAATAAGAGTTGTTAGAGAAGGTTTTTGTAATAAGTTAATGCGTAAATTAAAAAAACCAATGGTATCTACTTCAGCTAATTTAAGTGGCAAAGCAACACCTAATAACTTTCTAGAAATTAATAAAGTTATTTTAGAAGGTGTTGACTATGTTGTAAATTTGCACCAAAACAACAAAACAGCCAAACCTTCCTCTATTATTAAAATTACAACAGATGGGTCGGTAAAAATAATTCGTAAATAATAGCATGTCAAAATCACAGTTTTTCATCAATGCACTAGAGAATCCTGTCTTTAAGATAATATCTAAAGCTGCTTTTGCTATACATACTGATAGTTATGTTATTGGTGGCTTTGTTCGAGATTACATTCTAGATCGAGGTACTGCAAAAGACATTGATATTGTGGCTGTAGGTAGTGGGATAAAACTTGCTGAAAAAGTTTCTGAACTGCTGCCTGGAAAACCAAATGTGTCTGTTTTTAAAAATTATGGAACAGCCATGCTAAAATCTAATCAGATTGAATTAGAATTTGTTGGTGCCAGAAAGGAATCGTATAAAGAGTATAGTCGAAATCCTGCAGTGGAAGAAGGGTCTTTAGAAGACGATCAAAACCGAAGAGATTTTACTATAAATGCAATGGCCTTAAGTTTACAAGAAGAAACTTTTGGCGAATTATTAGATCCTTTTAATGGCATACAAGATCTGAAGGATAAGATTATTAGAACGCCTCTAGATCCAGACATTACCTATAGTGATGACCCATTACGTATGTTGCGAGCTATTCGATTTGCAACCCAATTAGAATTTACTATAGAAAAGGAGTCTTTCAACTCTATAATAAAAAATGTAGATCGAATTAAAATTATTTCGAAAGAAAGAATTGTTGATGAGCTTCATAAAATTATAGCTTCCCAAAAGCCTTCAATTGGGTTTGCATTATTACACAAAGCAGAATTACTACAACACATCCTTCCAGAGTTAGTAGCATTACAAGGAATTGAAGAAATTGACGGTCAAGGTCACAAAGATAATTTTTGGCATACCTTAGAAGTAGTTGACAACATAGCAAACACTACAGATAATTTATGGTTACGTTGGGCAGCACTTTTACATGACATTGGAAAAGCACCCACAAAAAAGTTTACAAAAAAAGCAGGTTGGACTTTTCATGGACATGAATTTGTAGGCTCTAAAATGGTGTATAAATTGTTCAAGCGTCTTAAAATGCCATTGAATGATAAGATGAAGTTTGTTCAGAAAATGGTGTTTATGAGCTCCCGCCCTATTGTTATCGCTACAGATGTAACAGACAGTGCAGTTAGACGATTGGTTTTTGATGCTGGTGAATATATTGAAGATTTAATGACACTTTGTGAAGCGGATATCACTACCAAGAATCCGTTTAAATTTAAAAAATACCTTAATAATTTTAAAAAGGTAAGAGCAAAAATCACTGAAGTGGAGGAACGTGACCATGTCCGGAATTTCCAACCTCCTGTATCTGGTGAAGAAATCATGAAAACATTCGGAATAAAGCCTTCTAGGGAGATTGGTATTATAAAAGATGCCATAAAAGAAGGAATATTAGAAGGAATAATTCCAAATGATTATGAAAGTGCTAAATCTTTTATGCTTCAAAAAGGAAAAAAATTAGGCTTAAAAAAAGTTACAAATGATTGATGTTAAATTAGAGTCAGAGAGATTGCTTATCAGGCCTTTTCAATTAGGGGATGAAGAAGCTATGTTCGTATTAAATTCAAACCCAATTGTTCAAAAATATACAGGAGACACTATTATTAATTCCGTGGAAGAAGCAAAAGACTTATTAATAAATGTAGTTTTTGAAGATTATAAAAATCACGGTTACGGTCGTTTAGCAGTTATTTACAAACCTGACAATAAACTAATAGGATTCACCGGAATAAAATATTTACCTGAAACTGGTGGAGAATCGGATTTAGGATATCGTTTTTTACCAGAATATTGGGGCAAAGGAATCGCAACAGAATCTTCTAAAATGTCATTAGATTTTGCTTTTAAAAATCTTAATTTAAAAAGAATAATTGGCTTCACAGAAATAGAGAATATAGCCTCAACACATGTTTTAGAGAAAATGGGATTTAAAATAACCAAAGTCGATTTTTATCCTGGTGAAGAAAACGATCCAACTAAGAAACCAATTAATTGGTTGGAGTTAACTAAAGAAGAATATGAAAGATAATAAAAGTGTCATTTACTGGCTTTTAACTGGCTGTCTGCTAATTTTTATAATGGTAGTTGTTGGTGGCATCACTAGACTTACCCATTCTGGCTTATCTATTTCTAATTATAAATTAATATCTGGAACTATTCCCCCAATGAATGAAATAGAATGGCAAGAAGCTTTCGATTTGTATAAACAATATCCAGAATATCAAAAAATAAATTCAGATTTCAATCTTCAAGATTTCAAGGAGATTTATTTTTGGGAATGGATACATCGTGTTATAGGCCGTTTTATTGGTGTGGTTTTTATCATTCCTTTTGTATACTTTTTACTTAAAAAGCAGCTTACAAAAGCAACGATAAAAAAAAGTATATTACTTCTTTTTCTAGGGGCATTTCAGGGATTCTTGGGTTGGTATATGGTAAAAAGTGGATTGGTCGAACGACCCGATGTAAGTCATTATAGATTAGCATTGCATTTAACTACCGCTTTTATCACTTTCAGTTTTGCTTTATGGATAGCATTAGATATTAAGTTTCCTAAACAAAAAGAAGTCAATACATCATTACGCAATCTTATAAGAGTTACTTTCTTATTACTCATTATTCAAATTATTTGGGGCGCTTTTGTAGCTGGTTTAGACGCAGGTTTTATTCATAATACATGGCCTTTAATGAATGATGGTAAATTAATTCATGAAACTGTTTATATAGAGCAAAATCCTATTTGGAGAAATTTTATAGAAGGTAAAAGCGGTGTTCAATTTATACATCGATATCTTGCATATATAGTTGTTGCTTTGATCCTTTTTATTTGGTTTAAAGCTAAAAAACAAACCATTAGCTCCTTTCAAAAAAGCTTACTAAAAAGTTTATTAGTAATTGTATTATTACAATTTATTTTAGGAGTTTTTACATTAATCTATCAAGTTCCAGTAATTTTAGGAGTGCTGCATCAGGTAGTTGCATTCTTTTTATTGGCGGTAATGACTATTACTTTGCATAGGTTCAGTAAATGATAAAAAACTTATGAACTCTCTGCTTTTAAATCTATAGCCTTGCTTATCTTTGCGCACTTAATTATTTCATTATGATTTATCGATTCAGAGTTATTTTA
Organism: uncultured Flavobacteriales bacterium; assembly: GCA_913058295.1. Classification (GTDB taxonomy): domain Bacteria; phylum Bacteroidota; class Bacteroidia; order Flavobacteriales; family Flavobacteriaceae; genus Marifrigoribacter. The sequence continues at coordinate 7,016 of CAJXRD010000009.1, forward strand.
GATGCAAAAGAAGATGTTTTTCGGGATATAGAAATTGATTCAGAAAGCACCTTAGAAGAACTACATAATAGTATTACCCAAGCTTTTGGTTTTGAAGGAAATGAAATGGCATCTTTTTACGAAAGTAATGAAGAATGGTCACAGGGCGAAGAAATTGCCTTGTTCGATGTGAGTGAAGGCATGAATAGCATTCGAATTATGAATGAAACTTCTATCGATGATGTTACTTATCGAGAACAGCCAAGGCTTATTTACGTATATGATTTTTTAAATATGTGGACATTTTTGGTGGAGTTAGCAGATATTGCTGAAGTAGATCCAGAGCAGACCTATCCAAACCTAATGTTTGCTCACGGTGAAATACCAGAAGAAGCTCCCGAAAAAGAATTTGTCGCAGAAGGACATGAAGATGAAGATGGTGATTTTGATGATGATTTTAATAAAGATGATTATCAAGATTTAGATTTTGATGAAAATTGGAATTAGATCATTTAAAACAACAAGACTCAAAAATTAATTAACCCAAACGATTAACAAACTAAATGATCAACTTATTCGGTGCCCACATAACTTCGATTTCTATTCATAGAGTTGGAAATAAAATTAATAATGAATCTTATTTCCTTTCGGATGAAACCTATAAAGCAGACGATGAGTTAACACCGCTTTTAAAGGAGTATTTCCTAAAACCCTTTAGAGAAAAAGAAGAGAATTATTTTCAATTTGTTCACGAAACCGATTTGGAGTTTCATGAATTATTCAACATTTCATCAAAAATATTTTCAGCTCCAGATACTATTCACGAGCATAGTAAAAATATTACCAAGCATTTATACGATCAATCTTTACATCCACATATTAAAAGTGGAGAGGTATATATTGTTCATTTTGAAAACCTTCAGATTGATAATGAAAAAGTAGAAGGAATCGGAATTTTTAAATCTGAAATTAAGCAAGATTTTCTTCAGTTTTCAGAAAAAGAAACTCAGATGAGCGCTCATTTACAACAAGGGGTTAATTTGAATAAATTAGATAAGGGTTGCCTTATTTTTAATGTAAAAAAAGAAGAAGGATATAAGGTTTTATCAGTTGATAGTAATCGTTATGACACCCGTTATTGGTTAGAATCCTTTTTAGGAGTAGATGCATTAGAAGACGAAAATTTCTATACTAAAAAATATTTAAAGTTCTGTCAGGACTTCGCTAAAGACGTAGTATTACCAGCAGAAGATAAAAAAGAAGAAGTTCTTTTTATGAATCGTGCGGTAAATCATTTCGCTAAGAATGATGCGTTTGAAGAGTCCACTTTTATCAATGAAGTAATCGATAATCCAGACCTTATTCCAGAGTTTAAACATTATAAAACGGAACAATCTCCTAAATATAAAATTGAAGATTTAACCGAATTTCCAATTGCAAATAATGCGGTAACTGCAGCTCGGAAAAAAATAAAGAATGTAATTAATTTGGACACCAATGTTCAAATTAAGTTAGACTTTATCAATCCAGAAAGTGCAGATAAGTTTGTTGAAAAAGGTTGGGATGAAGAAAAGCAGATGTATTACTATTTGGTATATTTTAATAAAGAAGAGAAATCTTAAGCCGATTTCTTTTTAACGGTATATACTTTAGAATAAATTCGTGAAATTAGCGTCTCAATTCCGTAGTTTTGTAAAACTTGCAAACTTGCTATGAAATTCAACATTGTTTCAGATTTTAAACCCACAGGAGATCAGCCCAATGCTATAAAACAGTTGGTGGAAGGTATTCATACTCAAGAAGAGCATCAAACACTTTTGGGAGTTACAGGTAGTGGTAAAACATTTACTGTTGCAAATGTGATTGAACAAGTTGAAAAACCAACCTTAATTCTTGCACATAATAAAACACTAGCAGCCCAATTATATTCAGAGTTTAAACAATTCTTTCCTAATAATGCGGTAGAGTATTTTGTATCTTATTACGATTATTATCAGCCTGAAGCATATATTCCTAGCAGTGGTGTTTATATTGAAAAAGATCTTTCTATAAATGAAGAAATAGAAAAAATGCGATTAAGTACTACTTCTTCCCTACTTTCAGGAAGACGTGATGTAATAGTAGTCGCTTCGGTTTCTTGTTTATATGGTATTGGAAATCCTACGGAGTTTCAAAAAAACATTATCAAACTTCAAAAAGGGCAGATCATTTCACGTACAAAACTGCTTCATAGATTAGTACAAAGCTTGTATTCAAGAACTGAAGATGAGTTTCATCATGGAAGTTTCAGAATAAAAGGAGATACCGTAGATGTCTATCCAAGTTATGCAGATGATGCTTTTAGAATCCACTTTTTTGGAGATGAAATTGAGGAAATTGAAGTTTTTAATGCACAAACCAATGAGGTCATAGAAAAGTACGAATTGCTTAATATTTACCCAGCCAATATGTTTGTGACTTCTCCAGATATCCTGCAAGAAGCCATTATTCATATTCAAGATGACTTGGTAAAGCAATTGGAATATTTCAAGGAAATAGGTAAGCATTTAGAGGCAAAACGTTTGGAAGAACGTACTAATTTTGATTTAGAAATGATTAGGGAATTAGGTTATTGTAGTGGTATTGAAAACTATTCTAGATATTTAGATAAAAGGTTACCTGGTACACGTCCCTTCTGTTTATTAGATTTTTTCCCAGATGATTACTTAATGGTAGTGGACGAAAGCCATGTTTCGATACCACAAGTTTCTGCAATGTATGGTGGAGATAGATCTCGTAAGGAAAATTTGGTAGAATACGGTTTTAGACTACCAGCAGCTATGGACAATCGCCCGTTAAAGTTTGATGAGTTTGTAATGATGCAAAATCAGGTATTATATATCAGCGCTACTCCAGCAGATTATGAATTGGAAAAAAGTGGTGGTGTTTTTGTGGAACAAATAATAAGACCAACAGGATTATTAGATCCTCCAATTGAGGTTCGACCAAGTTTAAATCAGATTGATGATTTATTAGAACAAATCCAATTACGAGTAGAAAAAGATGAACGTGTTTTAGTTACAACGCTTACCAAACGTATGGCAGAAGAGTTGACTAAGTATATGTCCAGAATAGACATAAGATGCCGATACATACATAGTGATGTAGATACCTTAGAGCGAGTTGAAATCATGCAAGATTTACGATTAGGTATCTTTGATGTTTTAGTTGGAGTCAATCTTCTAAGAGAAGGATTAGATCTACCTGAGGTTTCTCTAGTTGCTATTTTAGATGCAGATAAAGAAGGTTTCTTACGTTCTACAAGGTCACTTACACAAACAGTAGGAAGAGCAGCAAGACATCTTAATGGAAAAGCAATAATGTATGCTGATAAGATTACTAAAAGTATGCAGGCAACTATAGATGCTACCAATTATCGTAGGGAAAAACAAATGTCTTATAATAAAGAACATAACATTACTCCAACTGCCATTATAAAATCTTTGGAGAATGCATTGACCAAAGCGAAAACAGATGCATATTCCTTTGATCCTTTTGAAAACCTTGCAGCGGAATCAGAAAATGAATACTTAAGTAAACCTCAACTAGAGAAAAAAGTAAGAGATACCCGTAAAGCAATGGAAAAAGCTGCTAAAGAATTAGATTTTATGTCAGCTGCTAAATTGAGAGATACTATAAAACGATACCAAGATAAATTAGAAGCTTTAAAAGTAAACTAAATGGCACACCACCCAGATTCTAAACGATTGAATAAAGCTATTAGTGATAGTGGCTTTTGTTCCCGAAGACAAGCAGATAGATATATAGAACAAGAAAAAGTTATTGTTAATGGTAAGGTTGCTACTTTAGGAGATCGTGCCATGCCAGGAGATATAATTGAAGTAGATGGCAAACCGATCACAAAAAATGAGCACCTTGTTTATTTAGCTCTAAATAAACCTGTTGGTATTACCTGTACTACAGATAGAAGAATTGATGGTAATGTTGTTGATTTTATTGGACATGAAGAGCGTATTTTTCATATTGGTCGATTAGATAAACCAAGTGAAGGATTGTTGCTAATGACTAATGACGGTGACATAGTAAACAAAATACTAAGAGCAGGTAATGAACACGAAAAAGAATACATTGTAAAAGTGGACCGACGTATTACAGATGAATTTATAAATAGAATGGAAAACGGAGTGCCAATTTTAGAAACTGTAACAAAAAAATGTAAGGTTGAAAAAGTAGGTCGTTATGTTTTTAAAATTGTATTAATTCAAGGGTTAAATCGTCAAATTAGACGAATGTGTGAATATTTAGGTTATGAAGTAGTTGAGTTAAAACGAACCAGAATTATGAATATTCAATTAGGGAATTTAGAACTTGGAGTGTCTCGTGATTTAACTACAGAAGAGTTAAATGGTCTAAAAAATTCTTTGGAAGATTCAGTCAATATATCTCAAAAACAAAGGGGGATTTAAATTGCAATATTTAGGGTATAAAAAAACCGCGCATCGATTGAGTAACACGCGGCATATCAACTAACTAACCAAATTAAATTTCAATTATGAAATCTCAACCATATTTTAAATATCTTCGAAGCTTTTTAATTGATTTCAATTAATCTGCTTTATATATATCTTAATACTCATATAAATTTAAGTATTTATTTGAAAAAACAAAATTAACACTGTTAAAAAACGTATTGTTCTGCAAATATCATTCTTAACCAACAGACTAACAAATATCTATATTTATTTAACAAAATATTTTGACACTTTTTTTATTTTAAAATAAAAGAGATTCTTTTTCTTATAAAACGTTCAAACTAATCAACCTTTAGTCGCAATTAAATTGCAAAACTTACTTCATTAAAAAATCTCGTTTTCTTTTAAAAAGAAAACGAGATTTATAGTTTATTGGGTGATGAATTCCAATTATTCATTTTTTATAATTCGGACTGGTACTCTGTATTCTCTTCCTTTTACTAGATGTGCATCAATTTTTTCGTAGTTAAGTCTACTTTTGATAAACCTTTCTACTACAGAATCTTTTGTATCTACTGACAATACTACAATTTCACCATCAGAATTGATAACAAAGCAAACAGATGTTGTAACTTCAATATCAAAATTAGGATTTTCAAGAAGCTTTTCTATTTCTACAGAAAAGTTAGTTTTTTTTACTGGAGCTGGAACTGCAGCGGTTGTAAATAAGGTTCCAATTAAAAAGGCCGTGGCTACTAAAATTACTTTAACATTTTTCATGATTGTTCGTTTTAAATGATTGATATACAAAGAAGACGATGGGAAACTACTAAATGTTACAGATATTTATTTTTTTAACTAATACTTAACGTTAGTTCTTTCTAAAACAAAACAAAGCCTTAAATAAATAAGGCTTTGTTAAAAATATTATAAGGGAAAGTACTACACTATGCTAATACTTCCTGAACTTTATCTGCTGCTTCTTGAAATTCAACTACACTATGAACATCCAATCCACTATCATCTATTAATTTTTTTGCTATATCTGCATTAGTACCTTCTAAACGTACAATAATTGGCACCTCTATTGTTCCTATGCTTTTATACGCATCAATAATTCCTTGCGCTACACGATCACAACGAACAATTCCTCCAAATATATTAACTAAGATTGCTTTTACACTTGGATCTTTTAAGATTAAGTTAAAGGCTATTTCTACACGTTCTGCATCCGCTGTACCACCAACATCTAAAAAGTTTGCTGGCTCACCACCTGCTTGTTTAATTAGATCCATAGTTGCCATAGCCAATCCTGCACCATTAACCATACAACCAACATTACCATCTAAATCTACATAACTTAAACCTACAGCTTTCGCTTCTACTTCTACTGCATTTTCTTCACGTATATCTCTTAAAGCTTCGTAATCTTTATGTCTGAATAATGCATTTTCATCTATAGTAACTTTAGCATCAACAGCAATTACTCTATCATCACTAGTTTTTAAAACTGGATTGATCTCAAAAAGAGAGGAGTCCGTTTTAACATATGCTGTATATAAAGCAGTAACAAACTTTGTCATTTGTTTAAATGCCTTTCCGCTAAGCCCTAAATTAAAAGCAACTCTTCTTGCCTGAAATGGCAATAATCCCGTTGAAGGCTCTACTTCTTCATTAAAAATAAGATGTGGTGTATTTTCAGCAACCGCTTCGATATCCATACCTCCTTCTGTAGAATACATAATCATATTCTTACCAGTACCTCTATTAAGCAAAACACTAATATAAAACTCACTAGTCTCGTTTTCTCCTGGATAATAAACATCCTCACAAACTAGTACTTGATTTACTAATTTACCTTCTGCACTGGTTTGAGGTGTAACAAGGTGCATTCCGATTATATCTCCTGCAATTTGTTCAACTTCCCCTAAATTTTTTGCCAGTTTTACTCCACCACCTTTTCCACGACCACCTGCATGAACTTGTGCTTTAATAACATGCCAACCCGTTCCTGTATCTTCTGTTAATTTTTTTGCTGCAGCTACTGCTTCAGCTGGAGTTTGAGCAACAATTCCTCGTTGGATTTCAACTCCAAAACTATTCAATAAATCTTTTCCTTGGTATTCGTGTAAATTCATAATAAGGTGTTTTCCGTTTATTTCCGGTATTAATTTTCAGTTTGCAAAAATAACAAATGTTGTGGTCATTGACTAATATTTTAAGAAGTCTGAACTCTTTTTTTTAAATAAATGAGTTCAATACTAGATATATCTATTTTATTACCTTTAAGGAAATAATTTAGAGATGAAAAATTTTGATTGGACTCAGTTTACCAGAAAAATGCATATCGATGCACCCATCCAAAAAATATACGATGCTTGGGCAAAACCTGAAGAAATTGAACGTTGGTTTTTAGAAAAGGCAAGTTATTTTGATGCGGATGAAAAACAACTAGCTAATAATAAAACCATCTCTGAAGGATTAAGATATGAATGGGATTGGTATTTATACGATATCACCGAAAAAGGAAAGATTCTTTTAGCAAACCAAAAAGATCATATCCAATTTACTTTTGCAGGAAATTGTATTGTAGACGTTACTTTAAAGGAATTTGAAAACGGAACGATTGTTACTTTAACTCATAAGGACATTCCCACAGACGATGAATCTAAATATAATATACGCTTGGGTTGTGACGGTGGTTGGTCCTTTTTTCTGGTAAATTTAAAATCTGTATATGAAGGCGGTTTGGATCTTAGAAATAAAAATCCAAACCTAAAACCTATGCTGAACAATTAAGACAGTCCAGAAATTTTCCCATTATTGTCTATAGACATTTTTTCGGAAGCTGGTACAGCAGGCAATCCTGGCATACGCATCATATTTCCTAATATAGGAATTATAAAGCCTGCTCCGGCTGCAAATTCAAATTCACGAACGGTTACCGAAAATCCTTCTGGTCTTCCTGTTAACTTATCGTTATCTGAAAACGACTTTTGAGTTTTTGCCATACAAACTGCCAAATTACTAAGTCCTAAATTTTCTATTCTTCTTAAACCTAACTCAGCTTTTTTAGAATATTCAACACTTACCGCTCCATATATATTCTTTGCAATAGTTTCAATTTTTTCTTTTACTGGAGAATTCCAATCGTATAATTGTTTGAAATCGTTTTCTCCCTTTTCTATTTCGGCAACTACTTGAGTAGCTAATTCTTTAGTTCCTTCTCCTCCATCTGCAAATCCTTTAGAAACTACAGCATTTACACCCATAGCCTTACACTTTTCTTGAACAAGAGCTACTTCTTCATCACTATCAGTAAAAAAGGAATTGATTGCAACCACAGGGTTCAATCCAAACTTCTTCATATTCTCTATATGCTTTTCAAGGTTTACAAAACCTTTTTCAACACGTTCTACACTTGCATCATTATATTGCTCTTTAGTAGCTCCTCCATGATGACGTAAAGCTCTTATGGTAGCAACAAGAACAACTACTTTAGGTTTTAATCCTCCTGAAACACACTTGATATCCAAGAATTTTTCAGCTCCTAAATCAGCTCCAAATCCTGCTTCTGTAACCACATAATCAGATAAGGTCATCCCCATTTTTGTAGCTAATATAGTATTGGTTCCTTGTGCAATATTTGCAAAAGGACCTCCGTGAATAATTGCTGGATTCCCTTCTAAAGTTTGTACTAAATTAGGATTAATTGCATCTTTTAATAAGATTGCCATTGCATTTTCTGCATTTAAATCTCTAGCATATATTGGTTTTCTATTTAGGGTCTGACCAACATAAATATTACCTAATCTTTCTTTTAAATCTGAAAAATCTTTAGCCATACATAATATAGCCATCACCTCGGATGCTGGAGTAATATTAAAACCATCTTGTCTAGGTACACCGTTTGCAGTTCCTCCTAATCCAATAGTAATATCCCGTAAAGCACGATCGTTCATATCCATTACACGTTTCCAAGCAATAGTTCTTGGATCTATCCCTAAACTTCTAGTACGAGATTGAATGTTATTATCTATTAATGCTGAAAGTAAATTATTCGCTTTCTCTATAGCAGAAAAATCACCTGTAAAATGAAGGTTGATATCTTCCATTGGAACTACCTGTGAGTATCCACCTCCTGCAGCTCCACCTTTAATTCCAAAAACAGGTCCTAAAGAAGGCTCTCTAAGAACCACTGTTGTTTTCTTTCCTATCTTGTTCATCCCCTCTGTTAAGCCAATAGATACTGTTGTTTTTCCTTCCCCAGCTGGAGTTGGAGTTAAAGCAGTAACCAAAATCAAATTACTATTTGCAACCTTAGCTTCGTCAATCAATCGGATGGGAAGTTTCGCTTTGTACTTTCCATACATTTCTATATCATCTTCGGCAATATTCAATTTTGAAGCAATATCTTTAATATGCTCCATAGAATTACCTTGTGCTATTTCTATATCTGACAAAATCTTTTTTTCGGCTGTGCTCATTGTTTTATTATATTTTATTTTAAGGTTAACAAATGTAAGAAAATCAAGACGATTAAAATAATCGATAATGGAGGCTAATTATTGTATTAAATCCTATTTTTAAGCCTTAATATTTTAAATGAATTAATACATAAACCAATTAATGATGATGACTAAAAGAGATGAGTTTTTTATGAGAAGAGCGATCGCATTAGCCCAAGAAGGAATGAACTCTAATGAAGGAGGACCTTTTGGTGCTGTTGTGGTAAAGGATGATAAAATTATAGCAGAAGGAAATAATGCGGTAACTTCTACCAATGACCCTACCGCCCATGCAGAAGTGGTTGCCATTAGAAATGCTTGTAAAGAACTAAACTCATTTCAGCTAGACGATTGTATTATCTATACTTCCTGTGAACCCTGCCCTATGTGTTTAGGAGCAATTTATTGGGCAAGACCTAAAAAAGTTTTCTATGCTTGTGATAAAAAGGACGCTGCGGAAATAGATTTCGATGACCAATTTATTTATACCGAATTAGACCTATCCATTAGCGAACGTAGTATTCCTTTTGTAAGACTTTTAAAAGAAGAAGGGAAATTGGTATTTAATAATTGGGCAAAAAAGGTAGATAAAACCGAATACTAACTATTCTAATAATAGTTGATCTAATACTTGGTGTACCTTTTCACTATTCCAACTTGCTGCTCCTGTTTTTTGCATTATAATTTTTCCAGATTTTGAAATCACATAAGTGGTAGGTAAAACTGAAGAAGCCAATACTTCTGGCGAAGGTTCAGATGTTATATAAACTGGAAAATCATAATCTTTTTTTTCTAAAAAGAAGTTAATGGGTTGAAGCTCTTCATTTGTAACGAAATAAAAATCCACACGATCTCCATAAATATTATATAACTCTTGTAATTCAGGCATTTCTGCAACACATGGAGGGCACCAAGTTGCCCAAAAGTTGATAAGTATTACTTTACCTTCAGATTGAGAAAAGCTTATTTTTTCTGAATCTAAGTCAGTCAAGTTCCATTGGTAATCATTCAGTAAAGCTCTATCCTCTTCATCTATTTCCGAAGGGCTAAAAGAAATCATTCGTTGCAAAAAAACTTGAATAGGCATGCGAGTTTGAGGGATTATCAAGGCTAGGATAAAAACTCCAAATAATAGGTTACTCCAATTTTTCTTTAAAAATTTCATAAATGCTAATTATCAATAATCTTAACAGACGAAATTAATGCCTTTAGATTACTCTAATAACAAAATTATTTTAAATTTGTTTGAATAACTTCATTAACCATAAATACATTTAATAGATGAGTACTAGAAGAAACTTTATACAGAAATCAGCTCTTGGTGCCGCTGGAGTTACATTGGCTCCACAAATCTCTTTCGGAAAAGGATTAAGCTCATCAAAAGACAAATTGAATTTAGCTTTAATTGGAGTCGGACTTAGAGGTACCAATCATTTAAATAATGTATTACTCAGAGACGATGTAAATGTGGTTGCTATTTGTGATATCGATGAAAGAAGAATACCAATAGCTCAAGAAATGATTACGAAACACGGGCAAAAGAAGGCGCAAGTTTTTGGAAAAGACGATTACGATTATAGAAACCTTTTAGCGCTTCCAGAAGTGGACGCAGTTATTATTTCTACCCCTTGGTTATGGCATACAAAAATGGCAAAAGATTCTATGAAAGCTGGTAAGTACACTGGCTTAGAAGTTTCTGCTGCCAATACTTTAGAAGAATGTTGGGATTTGGTTAATGTACATGAGGAGACTGGATCTCACCTAATGATTCTTGAAAATGTATGTTACCGAAGAGATATTTTGGCGGTGTTATCTATGGTTAAACAAAATCTGTTTGGAGAGCTATTGCATTTTAGATGTGGTTACCAACACGATTTGCGTTTTGTAAAATTAAACGATGGCAAAACTGCCTATGGAAAAGGAGTTGAGTTTGGAGAAAAAGGAATCTCAGAATCTGCTTGGCGAACACAACATTCTCTATTGCGAAATGCAGATGTTTACCCTACTCATGGAGTTGGGCCAATAGCAGTTATGTGTGATATTAATAGAGGAAATCGTTTTGTATCTATGACTTCACACGCCACTAAAGGAGTTGGAATACATAAATATATTGTAGAAAATGGCGGAGAAGATCATCCTAATGCAAAATTAAAATTTAAACAAGGAGATATTATTACTTCCACAATTGATACAGCCAATGGAGAAACTATTATAGTTACTCACGATTGCAACTCTCCTCGTCCCTATTCCTTAGGATTTAGAGTTCAAGGTAGTGATGGGATTTGGGAAGTAGATGGTAACAGAATTTATATTGAAGGGAAAGCCGAAAAGCCACATCGTTGGGATGAGGCTACAAAATGGTTAGAACAACACGATCATCCTCTTTGGAAAAAATACGGTGAAAAAGCAATGGGTGCTGGACATGGTGGAATGGATTATTTTGTAATTAATTCTTTTGTAGAATCTGCAAAACAAAATATAGCACCACCTTTAGATGCTTATGATGCTGCTGCTTGGAGTGCTATTACTCCTTTATCCGAAGTATCCATAGCAAACAATGGAGAACCTCAAGATTTTCCAGATTTTACTCGTGGAGATTGGGTGAAAAGAAAGCCTTACCAATGGATGAAGGATACCTATTAATTATTATTTGAAATAGAATTACAGAATGACATTATATAAAAATTCAATGGCATCCATACAAATTGTAGCCCCAGCCAGAATTTGTTTGTTTGGTGATCATCAAGATTATTTGGGTCTTCCGGTAATTGCCTGTGCTATAAATAGACAAATCAATCTGATAGCGAAACCAAATACGACTAAGGAATTTATTTTCAACTTACCGGATATTAATTCTCAAAGGAATTTTTCTATTGACGAAACTTTTGAAAATCTTCAAGAAGGTGACTTTTTTGCTTCGGTATTGCGAAGAGCAAGAAAATATGGTTGTATTCCAAATTTGGGTTATTCTATTACAATACAAGGTAATATTCCAGTTAATGCAGGAGTTTCTAGTTCCTCCGCAATTGTAGTAGCTTGGGTTTCTTTTTTATTAAAAACCTTTGGATGCGATCAAGAAATTACTTCAGAATTTATTTCACAATTGGCCTATGAAGCTGAAGTATTAGAACACAATTCCCCAGGCGGTAAAATGGATCAATATTCCATAGGTATTGGAAATATTATTTTTATAGAAACCGGTGATCATTTTTCGTATCAAATAATTGGCGATGAAATGGAGGGGCTTATTTTAGGAGAATCTGGAATTTTAAAAGACACACTTGGATTACTGAGTAGCGTAAAAACAAATGCATTAGAAGCTATTAAAATAATTAGTGACAAAGTACCAGGTTTTATTATTGAAACAGCAACACTAAAGGATTATGAGAATTATTCTCCTTTACTTTCCGAGCCATTAAAGCCCTATTTTTATGCAGCCATAAAGAATCATCTTATTACTCAAAAAGCATTGGTCGAATTAAGTAAGAAAAAACTAAACCTTCCAATAATTGGAAGCCTAATGAACGAGCATCATACCATTTTAAGAGACGATTTAAAGATTACGGTTCCTAGAATAGATGCAATGATTGAAGCGGCTTTAGCTGCAGGTGCTTATGGGGCTAAAATAGTTGGTTCGGGAGGCGGTGGCTGTATTGTAGCTCTTTCACCAAACGATAAAAAGAAAGAAATTATACAGGCAATTAAACAAGCAGGCGGAAAAGATGCTTATGAAGTTTTGGTAGCAAAAGGAGCACATAAATTATAAATAGAATGTCTTTACGAGGAACCATTTTTTGGGTGACGAAGTAATCTCATTATAAAAGTTAAAATCATGAGATTGCCACGTCGCCTCGATAACTATCGAATCTCCTCGCAATGACAAAAAAAAAGAATATGCATAATAATTTAATAATACTAGCAGGAGGCGCTTCTTCGAGAATGAAGAAATCTATGGCCTCTAATAATCTTTCGGAAGAAGAGATTAAAAATGCAAATACCAATAGTAAATCTTTATTGACCTTCGGAAAAAACAATCGCCCAATATTAGACTTTTTATTATTAAATGCTGAAAAAGCGGGCTATACCAATATCATTATTATCATTAGTGAAGATGGTGGGGCTTTTAAAGATTTTTATGGTCAAGAAACCCGAAATAACAAACATAAGAGCCTTAGTATTTCGTATGCCACCCAATATGTTCCAGAAGATAGAATAAAACCCTTCGGCACTGCCGATGCAGTTTTACAAGCTATGCTGCAATATTCTAATTTGCAAAAAGAAGCTTTTACAGTTTGCAATAGCGATAATTTATATTCGGTTAAAGCATTACAATCTCTAGCCGAAACTTCTGCAGCAAATGCTTTTATAAGTTATGATCGGGAAGGCTTACAGTTTCCAATGGAAAAAATTGAACGATTTGCTTTGACCCTTTTAGATGCGAATTCTCATATTAAAAACATTATAGAAAAACCTGAAAGCAATATGGTATCAGACTATACCGATGCTTCCGGAAAGTTGAGAGTAAGCATGAATATCTTCAAATTTACGGGAGAACAAATATTTTCTTTTCTAAAAAATTGTCCTGTAAATGTTCTTCGGAATGAAAAGGAATTACCTACTGCTATATTAAATATGTGTAAGGAAGATTCTTTTTATATGAAAGGAATTCCTTTTAATGAGCATGTTCCAGATCTAACTTCTAAGGAAGACATTGCCATTATGAAGACTTATTTGGAAAAACATTATCCAGAACTTTTTTAATAACAGATTATAGTACTTATTATTTAATAAATCCGTTTTTAAGCCATAAAACAACTATCGCTAAACAAACTATGAAAATTATCTCTACCAATACTGCAAAGCCTACTACCATAATATGGAACGGAAAAGAAATTACAACGGGCATTTATAAAACCCCAACCAATGCTCCAATCCATTTAGAAAAAGAAAAGGTAAAAGGAGATGAAGTTTCAGATAGGAAAGTACATGGTGGAGAATATAAAGCTTGTTATCTATTTTCTCTTAATCATTATAAATACTGGCAAGACTTGTATCCAGATTTAGAATGGAATCATGGTATGTTTGGTGAAAATCTAACCGTTAAAAACTTGGATGAAACCAAGCTTCAAATTGGAGATATTTACAAAGTAGGAACCGCATTAGTACAAATAACACAACCCAGAGAACCCTGTTTTAAATTTGTAGTTAAATTTGGTTCGGAAAACGCAATAAAGCAATTTATTGATCACGGTTTTCCAGGAACTTATGTTCGTATTTTAGAAGAAGGCCAAGTTAAAAACAATGATGTATTTGAACTTGTAAAGCATGCTGAAAATAGTTTAACCATTGCAGAGTTCTTCAATTTATTATATGCCAAAGACAAGAATCAAGAACTACTTAATCTTGCTATTAATAATGATGCCATTCCTATTAAAAAAAGGAATAAGTTAAAAGCCCACTTAAGTGGCAAATAATAGCTAAAGCCTGTAATTAAACTTATTTATTTATCAAAATCCAAAGTTCTACTTCTTCAGAAGAACGCCAATTTTGATCTCTTTTTGTTTTATCAGAAGAAGCTTTTACTGGTCTATTCAAACATTTTTCTAATTTAAATCTACCTCCTACTTCTAGCTCTTTCTTTATTGGATGCTCCTTTGTTACATTCGTTATCTGTGCCAAATTTGAGAATAAAATCACAAGCTTTCCTTCTGGTAATAATCTCTCTTTCGCCTTTTCAAAAAATTCAGGGAAGAGATTTTCATTGTAATAAACTGCAGTGTCAATTCCTTCAGTCTTTTTAGGAGCTGGCATCCAAGGTGGATTAAAAACAATCAATTCGGTCTGCTTTTCCCATTTCCCAAAAAGGTGCCCAAAATCTATTTCTACTTTTCTAGACATCTTCGTTTCTCCCATAACTTCTTTAAGACCAACAATAGCATTAGGATTTGTATCCGTACCAAAAACTTTTTGGAAGCCATGCTTTACCATTTGAAATGAAAGTATCCCACTCCCAATACCAACATCTATAGCTGCTTTTTTAGGTCCTTCGTAACGTTTCAACCAATTATCGAAAAGTATTAAATGATCAAAACGCGTTGGGAAATAAGTGCCATAATAAGGGTGTATTTTATTTCGTAGTACTGGAACAATAATTCCTTTTTCATACCATTGCCAAGCACTATTTAGTCCTTGTACCTGAGGAAAAGTCAATAAAAATTTATTGTTTTCTGGATACAGTTTTTCGAGCCAACCAATAGAAGGTGATTTTTTGACTACCAATTTATGGTCTACAATTTCTATTAAAATAAGGTTGGATAGTTTATGAAATTCTGATCGATACTTGCGTTGCTCCTGAAAAGATTTGCCTGGAAACTTTTTTTTAAGATGCAATTGTAATTCTCTTAGAAGTGACAATCCATTGCTATAAAATGCGCTTATTAATACTGGCTTACCTTCTTCTAATGCCTTTATTGTTTGCTTAACATCCGTAGATCTATTAAACACTCTTAATGGTTGTTCAAAAATAAAAGGTTCTGGTTTGTTTACATTTAATTCTGAAGTCATCAATTGGCTTTGTATTGAAACGGATTGCAATTAATAAGATTAGCAAAGCGTAAGATTAAAAATACTATTAGAATAATTATGCGAAGAAATCATTAAAATCAACGAATAAATAATATTTGGTAAAGATAGTTTTAAAACCTCTAAAGGGAATATAACAAAGTATAAAAAACCATTTAAATTAAATTATTCAATAAGTTAAAAACCTCTTTATCTATATCTAAATAGATGAGCGTAATTCCAATCACATCATAAACTCCATGGGTAAGTATTGTTAACCAGAGCCTGTTTTTACTTTTCATAAATATAACTCCAAAAATAAATCCGACCAAGCCTGTACTTACCATACCAGAAATACCTTGATATTGATGTGCTATTCCAAAAAGAACTGAGGAACAAAGTACTGCAATCCAAAATGCTGCATTTGTATTTCCTAAAAGAATCCCCAAGCGTTTAACAAGCAAACCTCTATAAACAAACTCTTCTCCAAAAGCTGCAACCACCCACATAAACAGAATAAGGATTATATAATTTATAAAATTTCCTCGAATACTATCAAATGCACTAACATCGGGTTGCCCTCCAAATAGAAATTCCAAAACTGGAGCAAACATAATATCCACTAAGATCAATAATAGCATAGATATAACAACAGCTTGAAGCCATACTTTTTTCCAACTTTCTGGTTTATAAAGCCCTATTAGTTTCCAATCCCATCTTTTTGCCCAAAGAAATAGTAATACAAATGCTAATCCAAAAAAATAAGAGAGATCATCTTTCCAAAATGTTAAAATAACAAAGCCTAGTATTACTAACCATTGCGCCAAATTACTGCCCAACCAGTTTCCTATTTTTGTTCTAATTGTTAATTGATCTTCCATTTTATATGTTTTTTATTTGATTTAGATAATTCTCGATTATTGTTCTTCCTGTCTTTTCCGATTGTAGCTTGTCTGGAATAATAAAATAACCTCGATAAATTCCATTGATTATAGAGGTCACGGAAAGTGCAGCTATTTCAGGGTCTACTTCTTTTTTTAATGCCCCTTCCATTGAAGCTTCTTTAAACAGAGTTAAAATAGTATCATTAAATGTTTTTGTAATGGCAATCTTTCCTTTTAATAAACCTTCATGTTGATCTATTTCAGTTTTAAACCAGGTTAACTCTATAAAATCTCTAAACTCTTTATTATTATAAAGCATAGGAAGATTAATATCTATCATCTCCCTTATTTTCTGAAGTGGATCAAGTGAGGATTCTAAAATATTGTTTTGTTCAGAAAAAAATCGCTCATGAAATTTCGAAATTATTTTTTCTAATATTTCACTCTTATCTTTAAAGTGCCAATATACAGCACCTCTGGTATAACCCGCATTTTCTGCAATACCAGCTAACGATGTTTTAGAATAGCCATTCTTTAAAAATACTTTTAAAGCACTTTTAAGAATGTTGTCTCTAGTTTTTTCAGCTTCTTCTTTAGTTTTTCTCATTATTAATATTATACATTCACAAATGTATGTATAATAATTGAAAACTCAAAAAAGATTTTTATAATGAAAATGATAAATAAACTAACAACGCTAATAATTCATTGCTTACTAATTTTCTTGGTTCCGTTACATTTTTTATAAGTTCAGGAATTAACCCATTTTAACTACCTTAGTTTCTTAATCGAATAATTAAAAATGATTGGAAATAAAATTAGAGGTTTAGGGGAAATAATTCTAAGAGTAAAAGATATGGAATTGATGAAATATTTCTATCATAACACCATTTGAGTGAATCTGAAAATTACACTTTTTTTAAAATTGCTGAAGGATTTGGTGGTCATAATCAAACCTTGGCATTGTTTGCAAAGACTAATCTAAATGCATTTGGAGAAGAATTTAAATCTATCCAACAAAAAAATACTACACTACATCATTTTGCTCTCGAAATCGATAAAAAAGATTATAAGGAAATAAAGGCTTTTTTCAATAAAGAAAACATAGCATACATCACAGAGGTATTTGAATGGGTAAGTTGGAAATCTATATTTATTAAAGATCCTGAATTAAATATTATAGAATTTGTATGTTATGATTCAGAAATATAAAAATACATACTAAATGAAACAATCTATAGTTCACATTGCATTAGTAGTAAGAGATTATGATGAAGCGATTGATTTTTATACCAAAAAATTAAACTTTGAATTAATCGAAGATACATATATCCCTGAAGAGGATAAAAGATGGGTGGTTATTTCTCCTCCCAACTCTATTGGTACAACAATTTTACTTGCAAGAGCTGCAAAACCAAAACAAGAGAACTTTATAGGAAATCAAACTGGAGGAAGGGTTTTTTTATTTTTAAATACAGATAATTTTTGGAGAGATTATAACAATATGATTTCCAATGGAATTGAATTCATTAGAGAACCAAAAGTAGCAGAATATGGAACTGTTGCTGTGTTTAAAGATTTGTATGGCAATTTATGGGACTTGTTAGAATTGAATCCAGACCACCCAATTGCTAATAGGATGTAATAGATATTTATATTACAAAAAAAGCCCCGATTAATAATCGGGGCTTTTTATATTACATCAAAATATAATTATGCGTTTTCTTTCTTAATCAGGTTTAAGGCTGATCCTTCATTATACCAATCTATTTGTGATTGATTATATGTATGGTTTAATTTAATTACATTCTTACTACCGTCTGCATGAATTGTTTCAAGTGTTAATTGTTTTCCTGGAGCAAATTCATTTAAATCCACAAAGTTAAACGTATCGTCTTCTTGAATTAAATCGTAATCTGATTCATTAGCAAATGTTAATCCTAACATCCCTTGCTTTTTAAGGTTGGTTTCATGGATTCTTGCAAAAGACTTAACAATTACAGCCGCTACACCAAGATGTCTTGGCTCCATCGCTGCATGCTCTCTAGAAGATCCTTCCCCATAATTATGATCTCCCACAACAATAGATTTAATGTCATTTGCTTTATAATTACGAGCAACATCTGGCACGCCACCGAATTCACCAGTTAATTGATTTTTAACAAAGTTCGTTTTCTTACCGAAGGCATTAACTGCACCAATTAAACAGTTGTTCGAAATATTATCCAAATGTCCTCTAAAACGTAACCAAGGTCCCGCCATAGAAATATGATCTGTGGTACATTTTCCAAATGCTTTGATCAATAATTTAGCACCATCAATTTTATTTCCTAAGGGAGTGAAAGGGGTTAATAATTGCAACCTTTCTGAATCTTTACTAACCGTAACATCTACTCCACTTCCATCTTCAATTGGCTCGATATAACCATTATCATCTACTGCAAATCCTTTTGGAGGAAGTTCCCAACCAGTTGGTTCATCTAATAAAACCTCATCACCATTTTCTGTTTTTAAGGTATCTGTTAAAGGATTAAAATCCAATCGTCCAGAAAGTGCAATAGCAGCTACTAATTCTGGAGAAGCTACGAACGCGTGTGTATTTGGATTTCCATCCGCTCGTTTTGCAAAGTTTCTGTTGAATGAATGAATTATAGTATTTTTTTCTTCTTTATCTGCTCCTTGTCTAGCCCATTGTCCTATACAAGGACCACAAGCGTTTGTAAATATTTTAGCATCTAGGTTTTCGAAAACTTCTAAAATACCATCTCTTTCAGCCGTAAATCTAACTTGCTCAGAACCTGGATTAATTCCCAATTCCGATTTCATTTTAATTCCCTTATCTAATGCTTGTTGTGCAATAGAAGCAGCTCTCGATAAATCTTCATAAGAAGAGTTAGTACAAGAACCAATTAATCCCCATTCTACATTTAAAGGCCAATCGTTTTTGGTAGCCTTTTCATTCATAAAACCAACTTCTGTAGATAAATCTGGAGTAAAAGGCCCATTAATAAGTGGCCTTAATTCTGATAAATCAATTTCAATTACTTGATCAAAATATTGTTCTGGATTAGCATAAACTTCAGCATCACCAGTTAAATAATCTTTTATTTTATTTGCTTCATCAGCAATATCGTTTCTATCTGTTGAACGTAAATAACGCTCCATAGATTCATCATAACCAAAAGTAGAAGTAGTAGCACCTATTTCAGCACCCATATTACAAATAGTTCCTTTTCCAGTACAAGATAATGAGATAGCACCTTCTCCAAAATATTCAACAATAGCACCAGTTCCTCCTTTTGCAGAAACGATTCCTGCTACTTTTAAAATAACATCTTTTGGAGCTGTCCAACCCGAAATTTTTCCGGTCAACTTTACTCCAATTAATTTTGGAAATTTTAATTCCCAAGGCATTCCTGCCATAACATCCACAGCATCTGCTCCACCTACTCCAATAGCAACCATTCCTAATCCACCTGCATTCACAGTATGTGAATCGGTTCCAATCATCATTCCTCCTGGGAATGCATAATTTTCTAACACTACTTGATGAATAATTCCAGCTCCTGGCTTCCAAAATCCAATTCCATATTTATTAGAAACAGACTCTAAGAAATTAAAAACCTCATTACTATTATTAAGTGCTGCTTGTAAATCTTTATCTGCTCCAACTCTAGCTTGAATTAGGTGATCACAATGTACCGTTGTTGGTACAGCAACTTTATTTTTTCCTGCTTGCATAAATTGCAATAGCGCCATTTGCGCAGTAGCATCTTGACAAGCAATACGATCTGGTGCAAAATCTACATAATCTTTTCCCCTTGTAAAAGCCTTTGTAGCATTACCATCCCATAAATGAGCGTATAATATTTTTTCTGAAAGTGTTAATGGTTTTCCTGAAATCTCTCTTGCTTTATCTACTCTCTCTACCATTTGAGAGTACACATTTTTAATCATCTGAATATCGAATGCCATGAGTATCTTTTTAATTTTTGAAGTACTGATCCAAGATTAAAGCCTTGGTCAATTTGGTGCAAAACTACAAAAACAAATAGATATTAGCAAATATTTAATGAAATAGCGATATTGATGAATATATTTTACAGATATTCAATAATCACTAAACATTTTATGTTAAATTAGGGCATTATATGCTAAAATATTATGAAATATGTATTCTAAAAAAGACTCTTAATGATATCTTCAATACTCAAACCTTCGGCTTCTGCCTTGTAGTTCTTAATCATTCTATGGCGAAGAATCCCCAAGCCAACTTTTTGAACATCTTCAATATCTGGTGAAAATTTACCATTCAATGCAGCATAGGTTTTTGCGCTAAGTATCAGATTTTGAGAAGCTCGAGGACCTGCACCCCAATCGATATATTTTTTAATTATTTCTGGAGCAGCTGAACTCTTTGGACGTGTTTTACCCACTAATGTAACAGCATATTCAATTACATTATCTGCTACAGGTATTTTTTGAATTAATTTTTGACAATTGATTATTTCTTCCGAAGTAAACAGTGCATTTATTTTTGGATTTGCTCCAATCGTTGTTGTCTTTACAATATCAACCTCTTCATTAAACGAAGGATAATCCAAGTTAATCGCAAACATAAAACGGTCGAGTTGTGCTTCAGGTAATGGATAAGTTCCTTCTTGCTCAATTGGGTTTTGTGTTGCTAATACAAAATATGGTTTATCTAATTGGTAAGTATGCCCGGCTACAGTAACCGATCGTTCTTGCATTGCTTCTAATAAAGCTGCCTGCGTTTTTGGGGGAGTTCTATTAATCTCATCTGCTAAAATAATATTAGAAAATATTGGGCCTTTTATAAATTTAAATTGCCTGTTTTCATCTAATATTTCAGCGCCTAAAATATCACTAGGCATAAGATCTGGAGTAAACTGTATTCTTTTAAAATTAAGACCTAGAGCTTCAGCAACGGTATGTACCAATAAAGTTTTTGCAAGTCCCGGAACACCAATTAATAATGCATGTCCTCCTGAAAAAATAGATAATAAAACCTGTTCGACAACATCGTCCTGTCCTACTATTATTTTTTTTATTTCCTGCCGTAAATCATTATATTTTGAAACAAGTTCTTGAATAGCTGCTACGTCCGACATATATTAATTGTTATTTGATAACCAGTTATTAGTAAAATCACATTCTTGATAATCTTCGTTTATCTTTACATATGTTTCCATAATCTTAATAGACTGCCATTCTTCAATTGCTCTTAACTGCTTTTCTTTTATGGCTAGTTCATGTATTTTTTCATAATCTTTCACATAATCAGCCGTATGTTCTTCATGCCTTCCAGTTACTGTAAGTATTTTAAAAATACTTTTTCCTGTACGATCTGTATCTGTATAAACTTTGGTTATCTCTCCTTTTTTAATATTATAAATTTGAGCACTTAAAGTCGGGTCCATTTTAGTAAGATCGAAACGAGTATCGAAAGTTGCTGGATTCATTAATTGTCCACCATTATTTTTAGTCTCTTTATCGCTTGAATATAATTTAGCAGCAGCTTCAAATGGTAACTTTTCATCAATAATTGCTTGACGAATAGTATCAATTTTTGTTCTTGCCTCATTTATTATTTCGGAAGAAACTTCTGGGAATATAATGATGTGTCTTACATCTACAGCTTGTCCTCGTATTTTATCTACTTTTAAAATATGATAACCAAATTCAGTTTCAAAAGGCTCACTTACTTCTCCTTCTAACAATGAAAAGGCCATATCCTTAAATTCCTTAGCCATAGGAGAATCTCTTCGAACACCTTCTATTAAACCACCTTTAGTACGTGTTCCATCTTTTGAATACAAAACTGCTTTTGTAGCAAAAGAAGAACCATTATCAACAATATCTGATCGAATTACCTTAAGACGATTAATAACGTTTTGCTTTGCTTCCTCGGTTACCTTAGGTTCAACTACCAATTGAGCAATTTCTAACTCAGCACCAAATACAGGTCTTTCATCTACTGGTATTGAAAAGAAAAAAGTTCTTACTTCTTCGGGTGTAATAGTAATGTTTGATACTATTTTCTCCTGCATTCTTTCTGTAAGTCGAATTTCTTTTCTAGCTTTTAAAAGTTCTGCCCTTAATTCAGCTTCATTTAACTTTCTATAATATTCTACTACTTTTTCAATGCTACCTACCTGTTCAATCATATATTGCAAAACTTGATCAACTTCAGGTTTAATCTCAGCATCCGTAATAATAATACTATCCTGTAAGGCGTGGTGAACATATAGTTTATCTTCCATTAATTTACCTAGCATTTGGCAACGATCAATTGTAGAAATATCTACACCATTTTGTTCAAATTCTAAATAACTCTTATCCACATCGAATTCTAAGATCACATAATCCCCAACAACTGCACTAACACCTTCTGCTTTAAATCTTTTAAACGATTTTACAGAATCTGGTTTTACAGTATTATCTTCGGTTAATAATCTTTTGATTTCAGCAACACCTGCACTATCTACCGTTACTACTTCCTGTGCAAAAATTTGGGAAGCAAAAAGTAATAGTAAAACTAGACTAATGTTATTTGTCTTTATATATTTCAAAATTTTTATTTTTGATTGCATCTATTGTAATTTCTTTTTCAAGTATTTCCAGAAGTTCTTGCTTCCTTTTGTTTAATATAATTTGTTCTATAGTAGGTTTAACATAAGAAAGAGGAGCAATATCGTTAGTCTTTAAAACTTCTTCAATTTTCACCAAATATACTCCTAATGAATCTTGTAATTGAGAATAATTAGATTTTTTTAACACTTGCTTACTGCTGTTTTGTAATATTGGCAAGGCATCTAATAGTACATCGTTTTTAATCCAAATAGAATCGTTTAAATTAAAAGCTTTAAATTTTATAGTTAAATTAGATAAATCTGTTTTATCCTTAGCATTATATCTTTTCAACTTTTGAGATACTTCAGATAAATTATGAAAATCTAAAGGAACCACGATAAACCTTACTTTTAGTAATTCATCATTTAATTTAAAGTTTTCCTTATTTAGCTCATAATAATGTTCCAGTTCCTTAGCAGAGATAATACTATCTAACTGCCTTGTTACAATCGAACTTTTATATGCTTCGGTATATAAATCAATCTTATACTCATCTACTAATTTAGTAAAATTATCCTGCTGATTTTGCGGAAGATTAATTATAGACTGATCTACTAGCAATTGCTGAGTAGCCCATTTTGTAATAAAATTATTAACGATTAATATACTATCCTCTTTTGAAGTAGATTGAAAAACCAAACCTTCAATATCCTCTTTATATAAATATTTATCATTAACCCTGGCAATAGGCTTGCTCTGTACATCTTGTTTAAAATAATCGCAAGATATAAGTGACAAAAACAAAAATAATGAGGGTATGATACGCATTAATTAGCTAATTCTTTTTTTATTTTTTTTAAGGTCTTTTTATTTATAACAACCGTGTATTTGCTCTTAAGTTCTTTCATCCAATCCTCTTCAATTTTAGTTTGATATTTACTAATTACCAATCCTCTAACTTCTTCTAACTCTTTAGTAGCTTGAGGCAATACTTCTTTTACATTAACAACGACATTAGAGTCTTCTGTATTATATATTTCTGAAACTCCAACTTTAGCATTAAAATTCTTAGGAAGCTCTTTTTGATCTATTTCATATACCCCCTGTGTAATTATAACGTTTATTTTACCCTCTGTATTGAGTTGCTTTTTAATTTCCTCGATATTTTTACCATTATTTAATAGCTTTTTAACCAATTCTGCATTTGCTAATTGAGGAGCTGATATTACTTCTGCATCAACACGTTGCTTCCAAGTGTAATTACTCTTAGTTTCATCATAAAATTTTTGGAGCCCTATGGAATCCGTTTTTGCAACTTCCCAAATATTCTTTTGCATTACATCATAAATTAAAAGACCATTTCTATATTCACTTAAAACAGAAGCATACTCTTCATTCTCTAACTCTAATTTATTCTTATAGAAATCTTTAATTGTTTTGTTTTTAAATTCATCATAATAATCAACAAACATTCTATCCTTAACTGTATAAACTTTAGTTAACATTTGTTTTTCAGAAATGAATTTTGCAAAATCATTATAACGCACTTCTTGGTCACCAATTGTAAACAATATTTTATCCTCTTCGGCTGGAATTGTCTCGTATACCCATTTTTTCTTAAAAACACTATCCGTAACAAATTCATTGAAAAAAGGAGAATAACTTACTCCTTCTTTATATCCATATTCAGACATTATTTTATTATTTGTTGCCTGTGTTACTACTCTAATTCTAGCACCGCTAGTCACATTCTTTTCTATTTGTTGTTTTGACTCTTCGAACGTTGGAATTGAAAACTTCTCATTTAATCGAATTATATGCCAACCAAAAGCACTTTCGATAGGCTTTAAGATTTCGCCTTCTTCTTTAATTGAATACGCAGCGTTTTCAAATAATGGGGCTCTTAAATCTCCAGGTCCAAATGTTTTAATTATTCCACCTTTTTGTCCCGTTGCTTTATCTTCAGAAAATTGCTTAGCAATACTTTCAAAAGACTCCCCTTGCATAATCATCGCATATAATTCATTAATTTTTTCTTCTGGATTTGCTTCTTTTGCATCCTTATTAGAAAAAATCATAATGTGTGATACACTAATCTTTGGTCTTTTTTCTCTTCTATCGTTAATTTTTAAAATATGGTATCCAAAATCGGTTCTTGTAATTTCAGAAATATCACCAACTTTCGTGTTATAAGCAGCATTTTCAAAACTATAAAGCATTGCAAAAACAGAAAAATACCCTAATTTTCCTCCAGTGGTTTTTGCGCTAGGTTCCTCAGAATGGTTTTTAACTAAAGTTTCAAAATCTTCTCCACTTACTGCTTTATCTCTAATTGCTTTAATTTTATTATATGCTATTAACGTGTCTTGTGCGCTTGCATTTAAATTAACCAATATTAAAATATGATCTGCATCTATTTCTTCTAAACTTCTTTGGTAAGCTTCATCAACCAATTTTGAAGTAACTCTTTTATCGTAAATATAATTTTTAGAAAGCTGATCTTGGTATTTAGTAAATTCTTTTATATACACTTCGTTCTTATCTAAGCCTTGTGCATAAGCTTCGGTAACTTTTAACTTATAATCTATAAATAAATCTAAATAGCCATCTACATCTTTTTGAGATTCGTCTAATACTAAATCTAAATTCTTCTTGAAAACTGTTTTAAATTCTGAAGCATAAACTGGCTCATCATTTATGGTAAGTAAAACCTCATTCTTCTTTTGCGAATTTGCTGTTATTGTAATTAATAAAAGTAGAATTAAAGTAAGATATTTTGTATTCATTGTTATAATTTAAAATTAGTACTAAAACGTGCAAAAATAATAAAAAGCAATCGTTACACAAGTAAGAATTTGTTAAGCTTTTTACAAGGTTTTTGCAATTAAAACACAAGCTCTTTAAATTATACTATCTTCGCAAAAAAAATATCATAAAATGAAAAAAATAAGCATCCTAATCATTGCAATAGTAACTAGTTTACAAGTAAATGCACAATCTAAAGTAGGTACGATAGATGTGGAATATATTTTATCTCAAATGCCCCAACTTGAACAAGTAAATCAAGATGTTAAAGCTTATAGTGATGACTTAGAAAGTCAATTACAAGTTAAAGTTACTAATTACAAAGCATTGATTGAAGTATATCAACAAAATGAATCTTCTTTTACGGAGGATATTAAAAAAGCAAAACAAGATGAAATTATAGCTTTAGAACAAGATATTCAAAAATTTCAGAAAAACGGAGCGTCTCTAGTTCAGATACGTCAAAATGAATTGATTAATCCATTATATCAATTAATTGGAGAAGCCTTTAACCAAGTTGCAACTGAAGAAAAGTTTACCCAAATACTTACCATCAATAACACTATAGCTTATCTTGATCCAGCTTTTGACATCACTCTTCGCACCATGACTAAAATGGGAATACCTATTCAAAAAGAAGAGGAATAATAAAGAATAGTTTATCTAGAATAGTTAGGAGCCTCCTTTGTAATGGTTACATTATGTGGGTGGCTTTCTTTTATACCGGAAGCAGTTATTTTTACAAATTTTGCATTTTCTTTTAAAGCCTCAACGTCTTTAGCTCCACAATAGCCCATACCTGCTCTAAGTCCTCCAATGAACTGTGTCATACTTTCCATCAATTCTCCTTTGTATGGAACACGACCTACAATACCTTCAGGAACTAATTTTTTAATGTCGTCTTCAACATCTTGAAAATATCTGTCTTTAGAACCTTGTTTCATTGCTTCCACAGATCCCATTCCTCGATAGGATTTAAACTTTCTACCTTCAAAAATAATAGTTTCTCCAGGGGATTCTTTTGTTCCTGCTAGTAAAGAACCTAACATTACACAATCTGCTCCAGCTGCAATAGCTTTTACAATATCCCCTGTATATCTTACTCCTCCATCTGCTATCACAGGAACACCTGTTCCTTTAAGAGCAGCAGCAACTTCTAAAACCGCTGAAAATTGTGGAAACCCAACTCCTGCAATCACACGAGTTGTACAAATAGAACCCGGGCCAATTCCGACTTTTACAGCATCAGCTCCAGCTTCTACTAAATATTTTGCCGCATCTGCAGTTGCGATATTACCTACAACTACTTCCAATTCTGGAAAATTCTTTTTTATCTCTTTTAAAACTACAACTACTCCCTGCGTATGACCGTGAGCAGTATCGATGATTACAGCATCAACTTGTGCATTAACCAAGGCTTGTGTTCTCTCTACAGCATCTGCGGTTACACCGATTGCTGCCGCAACTCTTAACCTACCAAACTCATCTTTATTAGCGATTGGCTTTTGTGTTACCTTAGTTATATCTCTAAATGTAATTAGACCCAATAAAGTATTATCCTCGCTAACTACTGGAAGCTTTTCAATTTTATTTTTCTGAAGTATAATTTCTGCTTCACCTAGTGATGTTCCTTTACTTACAGTTACTAGATTCTCTGTAGTCATAACTTCAGACAAAGGACGTTCAAAGTTTTTCTCAAAACGCAAATCCCGATTGGTAACAATCCCAATTAGCTTTCCATTATTATCCACTATTGGAATTCCCCCAATACTATATTCCCGCATCGTACTTTGTGCATCACCAACAGTAGCTGTTTCAGGTAAAGTAACAGGATCAATTATCATCCCACTTTCTGCACGTTTCACTTTTCTTACCTCTGCAGCTTGTTGTTCAATGCTCATGTTTTTATGCAAAACACCGATGCCACCTTCACGAGCCATAGCCATTGCCATAGCACTTTCGGTAACGGTATCCATCGCAGCCGATAATACAGGAACATTTAAAGTAATGTTCTTAGTAAATTTTGTTTTTATTGAAACTTCTCGTGGTAATACTTCTGAATAGGCAGGAACTAAAAGTACGTCATCGTAAGTAAGTCCTTCTCCTAAAACCTTGTTGTTGTGTGCAGTCATAGCAATTAAATTTATTTTCTAAGTATAGAAATATTTCCTTTTTAATTGCGTGCAAATGTATAACTTTTTGTTGGTTATTGTGCTTTTTTTGTCAATTGAAATAATATAGACATTACACTAACCACAAAAACTATCGTCATAACAATACCAGATAGCATCACTATATACTTCATCCATAACATTCCCTTCCACAACAAATAAATACCACCAAAAGTAAGTAGGATAGATAAAAAAGGTTCAATCATTAAAAAGGTTTTTAGCTTTTTTGGCAATGAAGTCATTGCAATTAATCCCCCCAAAAAGAAAAATATAAATGAAATAGAAATTACATGAGTATGCAGAATGGTAAGCATTTCTCGTTCACCCTTTTTAAATTTCATGACCTCAGCATTCTCATCCTCTTCATTTCCTAAGTAATTCTCTTCCATTCCACTTGGATTGTTAGAATTGGTATTACCAACAAATAATAATCCAGATCCATATCCCACAGTTAACATAATTACAAATACAGCAATAAACAATTTTATATGCTTCGGAAATGTATGTAGTAAACCGTGTAACTCCATTATATTTTATTTAAATCTTGTAAGACCTTAATACTTTTTAATAAATCATTGATTGCATTCGTCATCGATTTTACAGAAATAGTTGCACCACTAATTGGGACTATAGATTTACCAGCAATTAATTCAGGTGAGTCTGAAAATTTTCCGACAAATTGTTTTAACCAGCGTTTACTACCAATTTCCCCTCCATATTCCTCTCGATAAACTAATACCTTGCTTTTTGTAATTACAAAATCAGAGTCGAACAATACTAAATAATCAAAATCTGCAGTTTTACTAGGAGCTCTACCTATATACCCATAACTTATAAATTGACCTTCAGAGTAAATTTTAAAGAAATTATCCTCTCCAAAATTAGAAAGGGTTTCTGAGTTTATTTCTGCTGAAAATTCAATATATTCTTTTGAAAAATTATCAATATCATAAAATTTAGAAATCTCCTTACCTGCCCTTTTCATAACACTATCTGGAACTTTAAAAGCAAATAGTCCAAATACAATTATTGATATAATAAAAATGTTTTTCACTTGGCAAATATAATTAATGTTTCTAAGCTTTATAATTTATAAATCCACTCCTATATAAAAATTCAATTTGAACATTATATGGAGTGGATAACCTTAAAATAATTTGAAATTAAACTCTTTTCAAACTAATTCGATTGGTTTTATTAGAACCAAACTCCAATACCAAAATTCAATTGGTTATTTACTTCAGATCCACTTAAAGCATTGTCCTTAACTTGATAATCTCCCTTAACCACAACACCATCAACAATATGGTAAGACAAACCAAAGGTAAAATCAGATCTATTAAAAGCGTCATTTCTTACTGTATTATCTTCTGTTTCTGAATGAGTATCATAATTTTCATAACGTGCAAATGCTACCAATCTCTGTTTTGCAGATAATGGCAATACATTATATCCTATCTCACCATAATATCCCATTAAAGCAGAGCCTAGATCTTTTCCAGTTAAATCGTTATAATCATCTGTATCACTTAATGAAGCATAAATAAATTCTCCACGAGCTTCAAATTTCCTGTAATTATATCTTGCATCAAAGCCAACCATAGCAATACCGATAGTAGATCCATCTATATCTTCAATTTCATCATCCGCTTGCGTTCTTCCAAAATATCCAGACAACCCCATTCGAAGACCTAAAATTCCATAATAATCAAATTTTGTTGAAAATGTAGGGGTACTAACTGTAGACTGAATTCCTTTTTGACGTCCACCACGTAAACCACTGCTTCCTTTCAACAAGCCATTTATTTCTTCACCATCTACTTCTGTAGATTTGAAGCCATTAAAAATATAGGCTTGATAGCTTAAATCTAAATCTGGAAAACGTCCGTTAACACCAACTCCAATTTCTCTCCATGTAGTTGGAACAATCTTATTATCAACAGCTGGTCTTTCCACTCCATTAAATGTTGTAGGCTCATGGTATTCATTTACAATACCCATAGGTACTAACATTAATCCTCCACGTACACTCATATTATCACCAACTGCATAATTAACAAAAGCCT
The DNA here is from genome assembly GCA_913058295.1 of uncultured Flavobacteriales bacterium. GTDB lineage: Bacteria > Bacteroidota > Bacteroidia > Flavobacteriales > Flavobacteriaceae > Marifrigoribacter. Next base: position 37,056 of record CAJXRD010000009.1, read on the forward strand.
GTTCTACAAATACTTCTTTCACGTGTTCGTATTCAATTTCAGTAAAGAATTGAACCTTGTCACTAAATTTATACCCAAACATCATAACCAATCGCTGAACATCTAATTCCCCGTTTTGTGTTTCGGGTTGGTTATAAGTAATTTCTCCATACCCTCCAATTGTTAATTTTTTATCTGCCTTAGACATCATTCTTTGTGCAGAATTTACCTGTTGCTCCGTTTTTGTAGAATCCAAAACAGTTTGTGATATTGCAAAATTTGCAATTAAAAAAGCTGATAATACTAGTAATTTTTTCATTTATTTTTATTTAGACTGTATATAAATAAGATTTATTTTCAGGCACAAAAGTATATCCTAAAGACATACTAAGCAAGCTTATTTAGAATAATTTTAAATAATATTTAACGTTTTTTTAAGTGACTTATAATCAGCTATTTTGAAGACACTTTTAACTCCTTTTTATATTGAAGTCTAGCTAATGTAGCCCATTGCAAGAGTAATTCTTTATCATTTGAAGACAAGTTTCCATGAATCCATGTATAAGAATCTAAAGGCATTTCTCCTTCTTCTACTTCTTCAATAAGCTCTTCTAATTTATGGTCTTTCTTTTTTACAGAATATTTATCCCAAGAAGACATATTAAAATGCTTTTTACCCTGAACAACATGATCATCTAGCCAAAAAGAGATTGGAGCAATTTCAGAATACCAAGGATAAGTTGTTTGATTAGTATGACAATCGAAGCAATTCTTTTCTAAGATAGATAAAACTTCTTCAGAAGGTCTTGTATCTTTTTTAAAAGCTGCAATTTCTTCATAAGCCCCATTGTTCTTATCGGGTCTAATAAATTGCATAATCACCAAGGCGATAAGTAAAAAAATACCAATATATTTAATTGTCTTTTTTTTCATTAGTAATTTATTATTTCAATGATTTTAAATATAAAATAATTGCTTTACGTATATCGTATGCAGCTTCATTTTCAGTTGGCTTATAAACATTTATTACTTCTTTATTTTCAGGAGTTAAAAACGGAATGTCATACCCCTTCAATAAAAAATCACTAAAAGCAACTTTATATATTTTATCTTGATCAATAAGTTTTCCACCAACTAACCAGTTTCCTTGATCATCTTCAGAAACATTATGTCTCTGTAAATAGGCCCCTGTTCCTCTTTTTAATTTCCCGTAATCCAATACTTCTTTTAATAAACCCCCTTTTATTTCGACTTTTAGTACTCCTCCACCAAAAGGCAAAACTCTAAATACATCCATGCTGGTAATCTTAGCTGGCAGCATATCATCTACTCTAATAGAACCACCATTTACCAAAGCTGCATCAACTTCTTCATTATATGCCCAAGACATTGCTTCAGTGATAACATCTCCCAAGTTTGTTTGTATACTTCTACTAGCACTATCTGTTCCATCTAAAGGAGTAGCGGCAGCATATATTACTTCATTAGGGTCATCGATAACTTCTTTTATTTTAAGATCTAAAATAGCCACCCATTTATTAACGATTGCTTCCACTTTAGCTTGGGATGCTATTTTATCATCAATAAAAAACAATTCTGAATCAATAGCAATCGACTCTGTTTTAGTGTTATAGCTAACTGTATGTATATAAATAGTTTTAGCATTTGCATCTGCTTTAGTTATTTTTGATTCACCTACATCAACTAACATTGCATAATGCTCGTGTCCACCCATAACTAAAGGGATTTCTGGAATTTGTTTTAATAGTAAAGAATCTTGTTCTTTTTCTAAATGGGTCAATCCGAAAACTATAGAAACTTCATCTTTTAACTCGTTATATGCTCTTTTAGATTCCTTAAACATGTCACCATAAAACACATAATCTTTTGGATTGGAAGGAATGGTTACTCCTAAAAATCCAATCTTTATTTGATTGCCATTTTCGTCATTAATATCAAATATGAATGTATCTGAAACTTCTGAGCTATCTATTTCTTTTTGAACTTGAAACGGTACATTTCCATTTTTAGTTATATGCCTTGAGTTGGAAGACATCCAATTAAAAGTAGATTCATTCAATCTTTTTTGAAGATCTTCTTCTTGTAAATCGAATTCATGATTACCAAAGGTCGCTAAATCAAATTCCATAGCATTCATCACTTCAATCATCTGCTTTCCATTAATACGTTCTCCGTCCACTTTAATAGTACCTAATAAAGAAGGGTTCAAAAAATCTCCTGCCATAAATAGAAAAGTATTCGGATTTTCCTTTTTAATAGAATCTCTAACATGAGCAACACGAGCCATACCACCAAATTTCCCACCGCTTAAAGGGGCTATTTCGTATACATCGTTTACCTGTACAAACTTGAAAGTAATCTCATTATTCTCAGGGTTTTCTTTACAACTAAGTAATAATGTAGCTGCGATAAGAAAGGATAGTAAAAACTGTTTCATAAATAAAAGGAATCTAATTAATGATATTTTCCAAAAACTTTAGTCGCCTCATTATGTGCGCTTTCAAAAGACATAGGGTTGATATTGGTATCTACTTTATTTGCTGTAAAATAACTTAACATTTTTTCGGTAGGCATATTTCCAGTTAATTCATCTTTAGCCATAGGGCATCCACCAAATCCTTGTATAGCTCCATCAAATCTTCTACATCCTGAACTATAAGCTGCATCTACTTTTTCATGCCATTTTGTGGGTGTTGTATGTAAATGAGCTCCAAATTCAATAGAAGGAAATTTTGGTATTAATTCTGAAAATAAATATTTAATAATTTCCGGTGTAGAAGTACCTACAGTATCGCTCAATGAAAGAATTTTTACACCCATAGCAGCTAATTTTTCTGTCCACTCTCCTACTATATCTACATTCCATGGATCTCCATAGGGATTCCCAAAACCCATAGAAAGGTAAGCAACAACTTCTTTATTGTTTGCATCAGCAAGATTTAAAATTTCTTGCAAGGTTACAATAGATTGCTCGATAGTTTTATGTGTATTTCGCATCTGGAAATTTTCAGAAATTGAAAACGGATAACCCAAATATTGAATTTCTTTATATTGTACTGCATCTTGCGCACCACGAACATTTGCAACAATGGCAAGCAATTTACTTTTTGTGGAAGACAAATCTAATTTTGAAAGAAGCTCTGCAGTGTCTTTCATTTGTGGAATAGCCTTTGGAGACACAAAGCTGCCAAAGTCAATGGTATCAAAGCCACAACGTAATATAGACTGAATGTATTGGGCTTTTTCTTCCGTGGGAATCCAATCTCGAATACCTTGCATGGCATCTCTTGGACATTCTATGATTTTTACTTTTTGCATTCCTTCAAAGATAAGTATTCCTTTGAAGTCCATATCTTTTTAAACTATATTATTCGAAATTCTAATAATACATTTCAATTATAATTAAAACAGCCAATTACACTAGAATAAAAAGCAATTTAAAATTTTTATCATGATTAATAAATAAACATTTAGAAGTTAAAATAAGCTAGAAAAAGCAAAAACCAGAATAGGAAAAGAAAAATAATAATGACAATTTATGTAATACCTATCTTCAAATTACGACCATAATTAAAAATAAACGCAAGCCTTATGAAAAGATACGTCCTTCTTCTAATTTTTATATCAAGCCTAAATATATATTCACAAACTTCTGCCAACTATACCATTACTTTTGTAAGTAATTGGTCTAATGTAACACATCCTCATCCAACAAATAATTTTCCCTCTAATGCACATTGGTCAAAATTAGTTGGAGCAACACATAATGAAAATATTGTTTTTCTAGAAATGGGAGAAAATGCCTCTCCAGGAATTGAAGATGTTGCCGAACTAGGAGTAAATACTCTATTTTTTGAAGAAATAAACCTAGCCATAGATGAAGAAAATTCTAACCAGATAATAGATGGAGGCAATCTTTCTACTTCTTTAGGCACTATTATTATTGGGGACTTAATCACTTCGGAAGAATTCCCTTTACTTACATTGGCTTCCATGATTGCGCCTAGTCCAGATTGGATAATTGCCATTAATAGCATTTCTTTAGTAGACATTAATGGGGATTGGATAAATGAAATTTCTATGGATTTATATCCTTATGATGCTGGAACCGATAGTGGAATGGATTATGATTCTTCCAATATGGATTCTAATCCGCAAGAACCTATTTCGAGTTTGCAAGGAATTCCTCCTTTTTCAACAGAAAAGATAGGCACAATAACCATTAGTTTAGAAGAAATCATTTTGAGTACTAATGATATAATAAATGAAAATACAATCTCTATTTATCCTAATCCAAGCAAAGATTTTATTAATGTCTCTATTTCAAACTCTGAAATAAAAAACATTGAAATCTTCAATATCTTAGGGAAAAAGATAACTTCTTATCCATTACAAAATGTAAGTCAAACTGAGGTAGATGTAACAGAGTTACCAAGTGGCGTTTATTTACTTAGCCTTATAGACACTTCAAATAAAACAACATTAAAGAAAATTATAAAGAATTAAGAATCTCTTTATTTATCTTTTTAACAAGGCTAGGCCCTTCATAAATAAAACCGGTGTAAATCTGTACAAGGCTTGCACCTGCATTTAATTTTTCTATAGCATCTGAGACAGAATGAATTCCTCCAACACCGATTATAGGAAAAGCACCTTTGCTATTTTTATGAAGATAACGAATCACATGAGTTGATTTGTTGGAAAGCGGCTTACCACTAAGTCCACCCATTTCTTTTTTATTTTCTGAAATCAATCCTTCTCTTGAAACCGAAGTATTAGAAGCTATAACACCCTCTAGTTTTGTAATATTGATTAATTCAATAATTTCATCTAGCTGATTGTTATTTAAATCTGGAGCAATTTTTAGTAATATTGGTTTTTTCTTTTCAAAAGTAGTATTGCATTTCTGCACCTCACCTATCAGTTCTTCTAAATAATCTTTGTCATTAAGTTTGGCATGACTTGAAACATTTGGACAACTTACATTCAGTACAAAATAATCAACATATGGATGCAAGGCATTAAAACATTCCAAATAATCTTGTGTATAATCCTCTGGGGATGTATCTGTATTCTTACCAATGTTTCCTCCTATAATTACATTAGTATTCTTCTTTAATTGTTCTACAGCTTCAGTAACACCTTCATTATTAAAGCCCATTCTATTAATAATAGCTTGATCACTTTTTAGCCTAAACAATCTTTTCTTAGGGTTCCCAATTTGAGGTTTTGGGGTTACTGTACCAATTTCAATAAAGCCAAAGCCAAAGTTAGACAACTCCTTATACAAAACGGCATTTTTATCAAACCCTGCAGCAAGACCTACTGAATTTGGGAATTTAATTCCAAATAACTCTCTTTCAAGTTTTGGGCTATTGATTTGAAATAGACTTCTAAAGATCCCACCAAATCCAATTTTGTTTAAGAATCGAATTAAAGAAAAAGAAAAGTAATGGACTTTTTCTGGGTCGAAAAGGAATAAAAATGGTCTTATTAATAGTTTGTACATAACTTATAGAACACTTACCATATTAAAACTTATTTAGGCTTTTAATGTCGTTATTTATTCAATTATCTTTTGAATTCCATTAACAATATTAGGTGAATAAGTTTCAATAAATTTCGAGTTCAAAGGTACATCATTTTTAAGATATTTTTTATTAAGTCATTTTTATAATCATCAGAACTTGCCAAAATTTAAAAGCCTCCTTGGGACTCATATATACTTGCTAATAGATAGCATTGTTATAAAAAAAGGGTTGTCTAAATTTAGACAACCCTTTTTAAAATAAATAAAATTTTGTATTATTTAATAGTAATATTCATTCTTGCGAATAAGAATCTTCCTCCGGTTCCAAATTGGGTAGAACGTCTAGAATATATAAATCTTCCTGAAGATCTAAAAGCATCATCTGCTTCATCTGGGTATATATCAAATAAATTATTAGCTCCTACAGTAAACCGTAAAGCTTCACTAACATTATAACCAACAGATAAATCTGTTATTAATTTACCACTGTATATTCTATCTACTAAGGGATCTATATTATTGGTAGCTTCTTCGACTTCTCCAAAATATGTATTTCTCAAATAGAAATTCCAATCTTCTCCTAAGCTTAAATTATTAGTTAATGACCCTTTTGTTGTTGGAACTGCAGATTCTAAATAAATTCTACTTGTTTCATCAAAAAACGTTTCAGATAAACCAGCATTCTCTATAGCATCTGGAATATTAGTATCCACTACTTCTGTTTCAGAAAAAGTAAACGATAAGGTATTTGCCAATCTCATATTGTCTCCAATACGCATATTTTGCTCAACTACAAAGTCAATACCATACGTTTCTGTATCTACTGCATTGGTAAAGAAAGCTGCTTTACTAGCATTTGCTTGTGCAAATAATGCTGCCAATTCTGGATTTCCTCCATCATCAAATTGTCCACTTAATACCACTCTATCGTCAATACCTACAAAATAACCATCAACAGATAGTTTTAAATTCCAATCTGGAATTTTTGCAGTAGCACCCAAAGTAAATCCTATTGAAGTTTCTTCTTTTAATTCATCAATTCCTAAAATTCTAGCGATTCGAGAAGTGTTTGGAAAAATACCAACCTCGTTTGGCACACCATCTACAAATATTGTTGATGTAGAATTATAATGAATTTGTTGTAATGATGGTGCTCTAAATCCAGTTTGACCAGAACCCCGTACATTAATATTATCCGTAGCATTTAATAAGAAAGATAATTTTCCGTTAAGTGTTCCTCCAAAATCAGAGAAATTTTCATAACGAATTGCTGCTGTAGCTCTAAAAGATTCTGTGAAATCTGCTTCCACATCCATATAAGCAGCAATTGAGTTTCTATAAGCATTTACTTCATTCTCTGGCTTGAAACCAGGAAACACTTGAATTCCTCCTGGTCTACTAGAATCAAAGAAATCTGTTGGCACCGTTGAATCAGGATCTGTTGGGTCGTGGACATTACCTAAGGTATTGTATTGAGCATAAGACGCTTCTTCTCCAGCAAAAATATTATAGTTTTCTACTCTATATTCAGCACCAAAAGCTAAATTAAATCCAGCCATAGTATCTTCATAAAACCTTGATAAGTCTAGATTAGTTGTATTCTCACCGGAACTAAATCCACCAGCATCTGCTTCAAAAGGAGTTGAATTCCCCAAAGATGCATTCATTGAGTTTGCAATACGGTAACTAAATTCGTTATTCCCATAGGTATTACTAAAATCAACATTCCAATCTCCAATTACACCCTTAATACCAATAGCTAAAGATTTGTCTTTAATGTTTGAGTTAATTTCTGGCAAGAAACCATTTATTCTTGCTGGAGTATATGCTCTTGATTGGTATGGTAATCTGTAGAAACCTGCAGCATTACCATTTTTAAATCCTAATCCTCCAAAAGAATAGATTACTAAATCCTCACTTACTGGAATTTCCATATTTGCAAAAAACTGACCGCCTCTTAATTCAGATTGCCCAACTCGCATATTAAAATCTTTTCTCTCCATACCTCTTGCATCAAGTTCAGCTTCAGTATTATCAGCATTTAATATGCCTTGGAGATCTTCTTTAGAAGCATTTGGGTCTAAACCAAAGCCTAATTGATTACCATAATTAATAACATCAGACACATCATCATCTAATAAAAGGCTAATATCATATCCATCAGCTTGAGCGACTCTTTCAATAGAATTATATTGATTAAAAATTTGCCCTTCCCATTCTTTCATTCTATTAGTAGCACCTCTAAAATCGAAGTTACCTGTGAAGTTAATAAACCCTTTATCGCCAATTGGCAAACCGTAGTTAGCTCCAAGGTTAAATTTTTCACCATCTATATCATCATCATAATTTTCACTTGTAAAATTAGCACCTGTTGTAATACTCATATCAAGTACATTTGTTGCTTTCTTTAATACGATATTAATTACACCAGCAATAGCATCAGACCCATATTGTGCAGCTGCACCGTCTCTTAACACTTCAATTCGTTCAATTGAGTTTACAGGAATCACATTTAAATCTGTACCTACCGAGCCTCTACCAAAAGTTCCATTAACATTAATTAATGCTGATTTGTGACGCCTTTTTCCATTGATTAAAACTAATACTTGATCTGGTCCCAATCCTCTTAAAGATGCTGGAGCAATATGATCTGTACCATCCGAAATAGATTGTGGATTTGAAGTAAAAGAAGGAGCCGCATAATTAAGTATTTCCGTTACTGTAATCTGCGGTGAGCTCTGTGCAATTTCAGAGACATTTAATACATCCACGGGTACTGCAGAGTTAAGTGCTGTTCTTCCTGGGTTACGAGTACCTACTAAAATAATTTGATCTAAAGAAACACCCTGTACCATTGTAACGTTAGCTATATTTCCACTTACAGTTACTTCTTGTGGCTCATATCCTATATAAGAAAATACAAGAATATCTCCATTTGATGCCTCTATTGAATAATTTCCATCAAAATCTGTTACCGCCCCTGTTGTTGTATCTTTTACAATAATACTTACACCCATAAGAGGCTGCGAGGAATCATCCGTTATTGTCCCGGTTACTTGTGAAAAAGCAAATGCTGAAAACATCATTGCCATCGTGAGGATTAAAAAGTTTTTTTGTTTCATAAAATCGGTTTTTAAATTGTTTTGCTTAAATGTACACTTATTTTTTTTAATCGGTGAAAGCAAGCATATTATCCGATTAATCGAATTGTTTATTTTATCTTTGAAAAAAAATATTTATGATTGAAAAACAACACTTAATAGACCGTTTTATCAGCTATGTGACAGTTGATACTGAGAGTGACCCAAACAGCAATGAAACCCCTAGCAGCAGCAATCAATGGGATCTTGCCAGACCTTTAGCTGAAGAATTAAAACGTATAGGGATGCAAGATGTGATCATTGATGATAATGCATACATTATGGCTACCTTACCTAGCAATGTAGATCATAAAGTTCCTGTTGTAGGATTTATCTCTCATTTTGATACTTCGCCAGATTTTACTGGTGCGAATGTAAAGCCACAAATAATTGAAAATTATGATGGAAAAGACATCGTTTTAAATAAAGAGGAGAATATTATTTTATCTCCTTCGTATTTTGAAGATTTGCTTTTATATAAAGGTCAAACTTTAATAACAACAGACGGAACAACTCTATTAGGTGCAGATGATAAAGCGGGTATTACAGAAATAGTTTCTGCTATGGAATATCTTATTAATCATCCAGAAATAAAACATGGTAAAATAAGAATCGGTTTTACTCCTGATGAAGAAATTGGAAGAGGCGCACATAAATTTGATGTTGAAAAGTTTGGTGCAGAATGGGCTTACACTATGGATGGAAGTCAGATAGGAGAGTTAGAATATGAAAATTTTAATGCAGCTGGTGCAGTGGTAACCGTTAAAGGAAAAATTGTACATCCGGGATATGCTAAAGGCAAATTGATCAATAGTATGTATATAGCTACGCAGTTTATCAATTCACTTCCTACTATGGAAACTCCTGAACATACTGAAGGTAGAGAGGGATTTTTTCATTTACACAATATGATTGGAGAAGTGGAAGAAACGAAACTTCAATATATAATTAGGGATCATGATATGTCTCATTTTGAAGCGAGAAAAAATGTAATTAATAAACTTGCTGAGGAATTAAACTCCCAATATGGAAGAGAAGTAATTACGGTTGATATTTCAGATCAATACTTTAATATGCGAGAGAAAATAGAACCTGTGATGCATATTGTTCAAACTGCAAAAGAAGCGATGGAACAAGCTGGAATTGTGCCTTTAATAAAACCTATTCGTGGTGGTACAGATGGCTCTCAATTAAGCTATAAAGGACTTCCTTGCCCTAACATCTTTGCTGGTGGACATAATTTTCATGGAAGATATGAGTATGTTCCAGTAGAAAGCATGCAAAAAGCTACCGAAGTCATTATTAATATTGTGCAATTAATAGCTAAATAGATTATTCTATATATCAAAAAAAAGCCTCCAGTTTAAAACTGAAGGCTTTTTTTATGCTTTAAAAGTATTTAAACTATTTCTTTTTTTCTGGGGCATTGAGTTTTTGACTCATTTCCATAGAAATTGCAGAACGTTCATATTTCATTTTCCCGGCAGAGGTTTCTAAAAGACAGGTTCCATCCTCATTAAGCTCTAGCAATTTAGCATGCATTCCACTTTTAGTAATGATTTTATCTCCTTTTTTTAATTCCTTAGAAAAGTTTTTCTCTTGCTTTTGTTTTTTCATTTGGGGACGTATCATAAATAGATAAATCACCATAAATAATAAAATAAGCGGTAAAAAGCTTTGTAATTGTTCCATAAAATATTTAAATATTACTTTTTATTATGATGTCTTCAATGGTGTTCCTCCAGCAGCTCCTTCTTTAGGAGTTACAAAAGCTTTAATTTTTATAGTTTCTTTTCCTGCTGCTGTATTAGCTGTAATGGTAACCGTTTTACTAACTTGGTTTTTACCAGATCCATTAAATTTCACAAGAAGTTCTGCTTCTGCTCCAGGAGCAACAGGCTCTTTAGGATAAGTAGGAACAGTACAACCACAACTACTTTTAGCATCTACAATAACCAAAGGTGCATCTCCTGTATTTGTAAATTTAAATACATGCTCTACTTTAGTACCTTGATCTATTGTTCCGAAATCGAATTCAGACTCAGCAAAAGTAATTACTGGATATTTTCCAGAGTTTGCATCACGATCTGCAGCTTCAGCTACTTTTTCTTCACTCACTTTTTCAGCTGCGTTTTCTTTACAAGAAGTAAATACGAAAGCTGACATTATTGCAATTATTAAAATTGACTTTTTCATAATAATATAGTTTTATGTTTTTAGTGGGGCTAAAATACTTATTTTTTATTTTAGACCACGTCCCGATTTATTTATTTTTTCGGATTTTGAGAATTCTTTAACTAATTTATCGAGAATCCCATTAATAAACAAACTACTTTTTGGTGTAGAATATTCTTTAGAAACTTCTAAATACTCATTTATAGTTGCTCGAATAGGAATAGATGGGAAATAAAGAAATTCTGAAATTCCCATTTTTAAGATAATCATATCTAAATCTGCGATTCTTTCCTTATCCCAATTTGGCGTTTTCTCGTCTATTATTTTGGTAAGTTCTTCATCCTCTATAATTACCTTTTGCATTAAATCTATAGCATAGTCGCGATCTTCCTTGTTTTTATATAAATCTGGGATTAAAATTGCATTAACATTCTTTTCAGAAATTTTAGATAACATTTTCACTAATAATGTATTCACTAAAGGAAAATCATCTACCCAAGTAAGACGCTTGTCTTCTATATATTCATACAATTTTTCATTAGGAGCAATGACTTCTTTAAAAACTTTAATAAGAAAGTCTTTGTCTTCGAAAAAATTGGTTGTTTTTTGTTTTAGAAAATCTGTATACCAATCTTTTTCTTTTAATGAATTAAATAGAATGGTAACATACTCTGAATCATCCTCCCAATAATTTAGCTTTTTACGGTTTATGATATCTGAAAAAGCTTCGTTTGTAGCAATTAAATCTATCACTTTATTTTCCACAAAAACTCTACTAGGGTTTTTTTCTAAATCTGTTGCTAAGTGTTTTTTCTGAGAAATGCTTAGGAAGTTATCTGCTTGATCTCGAAGCGCAATAAATAACTGAAGCGTTACTAAATACAAATCTTGCATTTGCTCCATATTATAGAGTAAAAACTTTTCTTGCTTTTCTAGGTTTTTATTTTCACTTTGATTGTAAGCGTAAATAGACTGCAAAACCTTAACTCTAATGTGTCTTCTTGTTAGCATATTTTATAAGAACTTAAATAAAAAAAGCACAATTTTACAATTGTGCTTTTCCCTAATATTAATTTAATTGCCCCTTACTATTTTTTAGTTTTCGGGCATCGATTCTAGACTGTGCTATATCGAAAGCAGCTTGGTGAGTTGTAACACCATTATTTTCAGCATTATTAAGTATCTCAAGCGTTGTATTATAAATATTTTCCGTTTTACGAATAATTTCTTTTTTACCGTAATTTTCTAATTCAGCATAAACATTAATTATTCCTCCAGCATTAATTAAAAAGTCTGGTGCATAAACGATTCCTTTTTCTCTAAGCAATAATCCATGCTTTTGCTCTTCGGCTAATTGATTATTAGCAGCACCAGCAATTACTTTCGCTTTTATTTGGGATAAGGTAGCATCATTTATTGTTGCTCCTAAAGCACAAGGTGCATAAATATCCATCTCTTCGGCACATAAATTATCTCCCTCATAAATAGTTACATTATACTTATCTCGAACTTCTTCTAAACGAGCTCTATTTATATCTGAAATATAAATTTTTGCTCCTTCATTACTCAAGTTTTCAACCAAAGCCTCTCCTACATTTCCAATTCCTTCTACATAAACAACTTTGTCTTCAAGAACATCGCTACCAAATGCATATTTTGCGGCAGCTTTCATTCCCATAAAAACACCATAAGCAGTTATTGGCGAAGGATTACCAGCGCCACCCTTTTCTTCAGAAATACCGGTTACAAAAGGAGTTACTGTTCTTACTAAATCCATATCTGAAGTTGCCATTCCAACATCTTCAGCAGTAATATATTTTCCACCTAATGAATGAACAAATTCTCCAAAACGAAGCATTAACTCAGGAGTTTTCTGAGTTTTAGCATCCCCTATAATAACTGCTTTACCACCACCTAAATCAAGGCCAGTAATTGCAGATTTATAAGTCATCCCTCTAGATAAACGTAAGGCATCGTTCAATGCTTCCCATTCATTATTATAATTCCACATACGAGTACCTCCTAAAGCAGGTCCCATTACCGTATTGTGAATTCCAATAATTGCTTTTAAACCCGTATCTTTGTCGTTACAAAAAACTACTTGTTCGTGATTATCGAATGATAATTGACCGAACACAGGGTTCATTTTAATAAGATCTTTTTTGTTAATTACTTCAGTCTCCATATGTTGAATTTATGACCTCCTTTATAAGGACGTGCAAAAGTAATGGATTACGAAATACCTCACAATAAAATTAAGATTAAATTATGACATTGTTAATAAATATCACATACCCCTAAATGAAAGAACTTCAGTACCTTAACCTCTATTTTAAAAAATATAGTGGCCGATTACTATTAGGATTAGTTATTACTATAATCGCTACCGTCTTTAAGTTAATTGTTCCTATGAAAATAGGATCCATAATTAATATTATAGAGAATTATGTAAACGGTAGTACAACAGATTTGAATTATGTTAAATCTCAATTACTTATAAATATACTAATCATTTTAGGTACTGCATTAATGGCAGGATTGTTCACTTTTTTAATGCGACAAACTTTTATTGTTGTTTCTAGAAATATAGAATTCGATTTAAAAAATGAAATTTTTCAGCAATATGAACGCCTTTCTTTAGGCTTTTACAAACAAAACCGAACGGGAGATTTAATGAACCGTATTAGTGAAGATGTTGGTAAAGTAAGAATGTATGCTGGCCCAGCCTTAATGTATAGCGTCACCAATACCACCTTACTTATTGTTGCATTAAGTTATATGTTCTATACCGCACCTAACCTTACATTATATGCTGTAGCACCTCTTCCTTTATTATCTATTGCAATTTATAAATTGAGTGCAGCTATTCATAAAAGAAGTACTGTTGTTCAAGAATACTTATCTAAATTAACCTCCTTTACACAAGAAGGTTTTAGTGGTATTTCTGTGATAAAAGCCTATGGAATTGAATCCAGAATAAATACAAGCTTTAAGGAGCTAGCCGAGGGTAGCAAAGACAAAAATATAGAATTAGTAAGAGTACAAGCATTATTTTTCCCATTAATGGTTTTATTAATTGGATTAAGCAATATCCTTGTAATTTATGTTGGTGGAAAACAATTCATCAATGGTGAAATTGAGCATTTAGGAACCATTGTCGAATTTTTAATTTATGTAAATATGCTTACTTGGCCAGTGGCGGTTATTGGTTGGGTTACATCCATGGTGCAACAAGCGGAAGCTTCACAAAAACGAATCAATGAATTTTTAAATGAAAAACCTGAAATAACAAACTTAGTTAGCAAAGAAACTCCTATTTCTGGAGCTATAGAGTTTAACAATCTTACATTTACTTATCCAGATACTAATATTACAGCTTTAAAAAACTTAAGCTTTTCAGTAAATCCAGGAGAAACTTTATCCATCATCGGGAATACAGGTTCAGGAAAATCTACTATTTTAGAGTTAATTGGAAGGTTATACGATGTGGAAGATGGACAAATAAAGGTAAGTGGAGGAAATATAAAGGAACTAAATTTAAATAATCTTAGAAGTAGTATAGGCTATGTTCCCCAAGATGCCTTTTTATTTAGTGATACTATTTTAAATAATATCAAGTTCGGAAAAGAGCAAGCAACAGATGAAGAAGTATTCGAAGCTGCTAAACTAGCATCGGTACATAAAAATATAATAGATTTTAAAAAAGGGTATGAAACCATTTTAGGAGAACGAGGAATTACCTTAAGTGGAGGTCAAAAACAAAGAGTATCTATTGCCAGAGCCATTATTAAAGATCCACAAATTTTATTGTTTGATGATTGTTTATCTGCAGTAGATACAGAAACAGAAGAAGAGATATTAAGACACCTTAATGCTATATCTAAAAACAAAACAACAATTATTGTAAGTCACAGAATATCTTCAGCAAAAAATGCTGATAAAATAATTGTCCTTAATGAAGGTGAAATAGTACAGCAAGGCTCTCATATTGAACTAGTAAACCAAGAAGGATACTATAAAGAATTATACTCCAAACAACTCTTAGAAAAAGAAAACTAACCATAATGTTGCTACAGTTAATTTTTTTTTAGAATTTTGACAAAACCTTTAAATAAACAAAAATATTATGAGTGATAATTATATGATGGAGAGAGAAGAAATTCATTCAAAAGTTATGCGTGCAGGAAGACGTACTTATTTCTTTGACGTTAGAGCTACTAAGGCTGGAGATTATTATTTAACCATTACCGAAAGTAAAAAATTCACCAATGATGATGGATCTTTTCATTATAAAAAACATAAGATTTATCTTTATAAAGAAGATTTCACTGAGTTTAAAGACAGTTTAGATGAAATGATTTCTTTCATTATTGATGAAAAAGGTGAAGAAGTTATTAGTGAACGCCATCAAAAAGATTACAAAAAAGAAGAAGACGATGCTGTTGAAGATGAAACAGAAGAAAGTTCGACATCTAGTTTTACAGATGTAGATTTCGACGATATATAAGATTTTCTCAAATATTGCATATAAACGTCCCTCTACCTTTTTAGGTTTAGAGGGACGTTTTTTTTTATATCTTTAAAAAATACAAACTCCCTATGAAAGATTTTTTTCAATTCCTTTTTTTATTACTATCATTTACTTTAGTTGCACAAGATTACTCAGTAGATCTAAATTATTATCTTCCAACAAATGTGGACTATAACAAAAACATCCCAACACCAAAAAGTATTGTAGGTCATGAAGTTGGCGATTGGCACATCACCCATGACAAATTAGTACAATACATGCATGCTTTAGCGGATGCAAGCGATAGAATAACCATTGAAAATAGAGGGACAACTTTTGAAGGAAGGCCACTATTACTTTTAAGTATCACCTCCCCTACAAACCATAATAACATAGATCAGATACAAAAAGATCATATGTCTATAACAGATGCTAGTTCTAATGATACTGAGTTAAGTGAAATGCCCGTAGTTGTATACCAAGGGTTTTCAATCCATGGAAATGAACCAAGTGGCTCTAATGCCGCTTTAGCTGTCGCTTATTATTTAGCAGCAGCTCAAGGCCCAAAAATTAACGAACTCTTAGATAATACAATAATTTTATTAGACCCTTCTTATAATCCAGATGGATTGCAACGTTTTGCTTATTGGGCAAATATGCATAAAAACAAAAACATTAATCCAGACCCTAACGACAGAGAATACAGAGAAGTTTGGCCAGGAGGAAGAACCAATCATTACTGGTTCGACATGAATAGAGATTGGCTACCTGTTCAGCTTCCAGAAAGTCAGGCTAGAATTAAAACATACCATCAATGGTACCCAAATATATTAACTGATCATCATGAAATGGGCACCAATGCAACTTTTTTCTTTCAACCAGGTATCCCATCCAGAACCAACCCATTAACACCAAGTAAAAATCAAGAACTTACAGGAGCCATTGGCGAATTTCATGCAAAAGCCTTAAATAACATTGGAAGTCTTTATTATAGCAAAGAAAGTTTTGATGATTTTTATTATGGCAAAGGTTCCACTTTTCCAGATATTAATGGAGGTATTGGAATATTATTTGAACAAGCTTCCTCTAGAGGACATGCACAAGAAAGCGATAATGGCATAGTTACATTTCCCTTTACTATTCGCAATCAATTTACCGCAGCATTATCAACATTAGAAGCTGCTGTTGCCATGCGTAAGGAATTATTAGAGTACCAGCAAAGCTTTTATACCAATGCTAGAAAAGAAGCAGAGAATTCTGGAACTATAGTATTTGGTGATGAAAAAGATGCTACAAAAGCTTTTCGTTTGGCTGAAATATTAAAACGTCATAAAATTGAATTTCATGAACTAAAGGATGATTTTTCAAAAAACGGAAAGAATTATAAAAAGGGATATAGTTATGTCATCCCTAAAAATCAAAAGCAACATCGATTAATAAAAGCTATGTTTCAGAAGCGCACTTCTTTTCAAGATAGTTTGTTTTACGATGTAAGCGCTTGGACCTTTCCATTAGCTTTTAATTTAGATTATGAAGAAAATGAATCTACTGGCAAATTAGGAGATTTAGTTACCGAATTAAAACCAAAAAACAATCCACTTCCAGAAACAAGCAACTATGGATATTTAATGGAATGGCACGATTATAATACTCCAAAAGCTTTAAATAAAATTCTTGAAAAAGGATTGCGCGCAAAAGTTGGATTAAAGCCATTTACGCTTGAAACTAAGGAATATGATTATGGAACTATATTAATACCCGTTCAAAATCAAAAGTTGAATGAAGATGAACTAGCAAGTTTTCTATTAGAAATAGCCAAAGAAAGCAACGTATTAATAACAGGAGTTTCTACTGGTCTTACGGAAGGTATTGATTTAGGAAGTAGTAATTTCAAAAAAATAGAGCATCAGAAAGTTGCTTTAATAGTTGGTGATGGCATTACTCCATATGATGCTGGAGAGGTTTGGCATTTATTTGATCAACGTTACGATATGTTAATCACAAAATTGGATACCAAAAATTTTAACCGAAAAGATTTAAGTCGATATACAGATATTATTATTCCAAATAATTCGGGAAATGCTTTAACAAAAGAAGATGCTGAAAAACTTAAAATTTGGGTAGAGAATGGGGGAACATTAATAGGTTATAAAAATGCTGGAAAATGGTTTGACCAAAATGATCTATTAAAACTGAAATTTAAATCAAAGAAGGATTCTACACAAAATATCTCTTTTGAGCAAAAAGGTAAACATTTTGGCGCACAAGTTATTGGTGGTGCAATTTTCGAAACTAATTTAGATCGCTCACATCCAATAGTTTTTGGTTATAAAAACAACACTCTTCCTGTTTTTAGAAATTCTACATTATTCATGGAAACCGACAAAAACAGCTATAACAATCCTATTGTTTATTCAGAAGAACCTCTTTTAAGTGGTTATATTTCTGACAAAAACAAAGCTGAACTAAAGAACACAGCAATGTTTAAAGTAGGAAACTTAGGTAGTGGTAAAGTAATTTACTTTACAGATAACACTAACTTTAGAGCCTTTTGGTATGGTACTAACAAATTATTGATGAATGCTATTTTCTTTGGTGACAAAATGTAAATTCTACCATCTAATTTAGAATGCTTTTAAAATAATTCCAGAAATAAAATCTGTTTGGAAAATCCCAATTAAAACTATAAATTTATAAAAAGGTAGCTACTATTTATTTAGGGCCATTCTATCAACTAAATTTAGTTTTATGGGAGATCAAAAAATTAATACTATCACAGATAAGCAAGCGCGCTCAAAATTTATACGAAATTTATTGAACGACATTCAAGCCCTAGAAATAATGCTTGAAAAAGGAATGTTTGAAAGTGATATTACTAGAATTGGTTCTGAACAAGAGTTTTGTTTAGTTACCGAAAACTGGCGCCCCTCAAAAAAATCTGCTGAGATTTTAAAAGATATTGACGACCCACATTTTACTACAGAAATTGCTTTATTTAATCTTGAAATTAATTTAGATCCTATAGAATTAAAAGAGGACGCTTTTTCAAAAGTTGAAAAGCAATTAAACACATTACTTAAGAAAGCTTCAGACTCCGCAAAAAAGTTTGATAATAAGATTGTTCTTACCGGAATTCTACCAACCATCACCAAAAGAGAATTGGAGTTCGATTTTATGACTCCTTTAGATAGATATTGGATGTTAAATAATATGCTAAAAGAGTTAAGAGGAAAAGACTTTAGAATGCATATTCGTGGTGTTGATGAGCTATTTATAAAACATAATTCGGTTCTCTTTGAAGGCTGTAACACTAGTTTTCAACTACATCTTCAAATAGAACCAGATGA
Source organism: uncultured Flavobacteriales bacterium (assembly GCA_913058295.1). GTDB lineage: Bacteria > Bacteroidota > Bacteroidia > Flavobacteriales > Flavobacteriaceae > Marifrigoribacter. The sequence goes on from CAJXRD010000009.1 coordinate 55,758, forward strand.
TTTTATATCCAGCTATAATTGGGCTCAAACCATTACTGGACCAGTTCTTGGTATTTGCTCTAATTCTCCTCTATTATTAGGTCGAGAACTTTGGAGTGAAACAAGAATTGCACTGTTTCAACAAAGTATCGATACCCGAAATTCTTCACATGCTCTAGAGGACAAACTATCTAGAGTTTCCTTTAGTAAAGAATGGGCTACAGGATCTGTATTGGATATTTTCAAAAATGACATTTCAAATCATAAAATAATAATAGCAAAAGATATTGAATCGAATTCAATAGAAGATATAAAAAACGGTAAAGCACCTAAACTTGAAGCATTATGCACTTTTAATGGCACAGTATACCGTTGGAATCGCCCTTGCTACGGAGTAGGAAACGGCAAAGCGCATTTAAGAATTGAAAATAGATATATTCCAGCTGGTCCAACTACTTTAGATGAAATGGCAAATTTTGCATTTTGGGTAGGTTTAATGATGGGCAGGCCATCAAAATATGATAACATGCCTAGTATTATGGACTTTAAAGATGCCAAAGCAAATTTTATCAAGGCGGCAAGAACTGGTAAAGAGTCTGTATTAACATGGATGGGAAAGGAAATTTCACTTAGAGAATTAATTATCAATGAGCTTATACCAATTGCAAAAGAAGGATTAAAAAAAGCTTCCATAAATAAAAAAGACATCGATCGTTTATTAGGAATTATAAAAGATAGAGCTGAAGGAAATACGGGAGCGCAATGGAAAGTAGCAAATTACCGTCACCTGCGAAAATCCTTAAAACAAGATGATGCCTTAGGTGCATTAACAAAACAAATGTATAATAATCAAGAAACTGGGCTACCTGTTCATCAATGGCCTATGTTTGACAAATCACCAAGTAATTACCAAGATGCACATTTAGTTGGTCATGTAATGTCGACTCAATTATTTACTGTTCATGAAAATGATTTGGCCGACTTAGCCATTAATATCATGGAATGGAAAGAAGTTCGTCATGTTCCTGTTGAAAACACAAAAGGGGAATTAACAGGCCTTTTAACTTGGGCGCACCTGGAGAAATATAAAGACAATGATATTGATAGTGTTGTTGCTGATATTATGATGAAAAATGTTTACATTGTCCACCCCGAAACCAAGATTTTAGAAGCTATTCATCTAATGAAAATTAATGATATTGGATGCCTTCCAGTTGTCCAAGATAAAAGTTTAGTAGGGATTATTACCATAAAGGATATAATTGCATAATAATGACAAATGTTTTTAGTAAAGCCCTACATAAAACGATACAAGTAAATCGTATCATAGGTAAAATAGAAGGTTCACAGCCTGGACCAACATTAATTTTTACAGCTGGAATTCATGGCAATGAGCCTTCTGGTATATTTGCATTACAAGAGGTATTAGAGGAATTAAAAGAAAAAAACACCCCAATTCACGGAACAATTTATGCTTTAAGCGGTAACCTTACTGCCCTTGAAGAAGGTACCCGTTATCACCATCAAGACTTAAACAGAATGTGGACTAGCGATAGGATGCATAAAATTAATGGTGGAGATTTAAATGAAGAAGATAAAGATACAGTCCAGCAATTAGATATTTGTAATTCCATTAATACAATTTTAGAAAATGAAAAGGGTCCTTTTTACTTTATGGATCTACACACTACTTCTAGTGAAACTATTCCTTTTTTAACGGTTAATGACAGCCTTTTAAACAGAGCCTTTACAAAACAATATCCTATTCCAATTGTTTTAGGAATTGAAGAGTATTTAGAAGGCCCCTTACTAAGTTATATCAATGAATTAGGTTATGTAGCATTTGGGTTTGAAGGAGGACAACATGATGACTTATCTTCTATTGAAAATCATATTGCTTTTATATATTTATCCTTATTATATACAGAAAGTATTGCTATAGATACTTTTAATTATCAAAAACATTACGATATTCTAGCAAAGACTTCGGTTGACTCTCAGGATATATTTGAAATATATTTTCATTATAAAATAAAGAAGGAAGAAACTTTTAAAATGAATCCTGGCTTTTTAAATTTTCAACATATCCATAAAGGGCAGGAACTAGCAAAAAGCAATGGCTCTATTATTTACGCAGAAAAATCTGGCAGAATGTTAATGCCACAGTACCAAAGCCAGGGAGATGATGGCTTCTTTTCTATTCGAAAAATTCCACCGGTTTTCCTTAGCTTATCAAAGACATTAAGAAACATAAGGTTTGATCGCATTTTACCAATTTTACCAGGAATTAGGTGGCAAACCGATAAGCAAGATGCATTATTAGTTAACCGAAAAATTGCTTGGTTATTTGCCAAACAATTTTTTCATTTAATGGGTTATCGAAGTAGGGAAATAAGCAATGATTACCTTCTTGTAAAAAACCGTGAAGTTGCTTCCCGAAATGAAGATTACAAAGAAGTATCCTGGGCAAAATAACAAATATTCTATCATCAATTGTATGTTAAATAATCTATGAATTTAATAGAAGTTAAAACAAAAGGGGACGCAAAGAAGTTTATCACTCTTTCCATTGATTTATATAAAAATGAAAGCGCTTGGATTAGACCTATAGATAAAGAAATTGAGGCTGTTTTTAATCCTAATGAAAATAGTAATTTTAAAAATGGGGAATGTATAAGATGGGTTCTGGAAGACAAGCATAAAGTAATAGGTCGTATTGCAGCATTTGTCAATCATAGCACAGCTTCTAAAGATAATAATCAAGCTACTGGAGGTATTGGTTATTTTGAATGCATTAACAATCAAGAAGCAGCGGATATTCTTTTTAATATTAGTGAAAATTGGTTAAAAGAAATGGGTATGGAAGCCATGGATGGACCTATTAATTTTGGGGATCGTGATAAATGGTGGGGATTATTAACCAAAGGTTTTGACATAGAGCCAAATTACCAATGCAATTATAACTTTTCATATTATCAAGAGCTATTTGAAAATTATGGCTTTCAAAATTATTTTGACCAATATACTTTTACAAGAAAGATATTAGATCCTATAAACCATAGACTCCAATATAAGGCGGATATTATAAAAAAAGATCCAGATTATACTTTTGAACATTTCAGTATGAAAAAGTTCAAAAAACAAACCACAGACATAATTAGTATTTATAATAAAGCTTGGGTAGGACATAATGGAGTTTCAGAAATGACACAAGAAAAAGGGGAAGCAATCATCAACCAATTAAAACCAATTTTAGAAGAAAAAATAATTTGGTTAGGTTATTACAAAGAGGAACCCATCGCATTTTATATCAATATTCCAGATGCCAATCAAATCTTAAAGTATGTAAACGGGAAAATGGACTTAATAGGAAAGCTGAAATTTTTATGGTATAAGAGATTCAGTAAAAATCAGAAAATGCTCGGTATAATATTTGGCGTTGTTCCAGAACACCAAGGAAAAGGGGTTGATGGTGCTATTATACTAGCATCACTTGACACATTACATAGCATATCTAATAAGTATCCTGTTACTGAGATTAAAGGAATAGGTGATTTTAATAGAAAAATGATTCTAGTAATAAAACAAGTAGGTGGAGATATTTGCAAAGTACATAGTACTTATCGTTATTTATTTGATAGAGAAAAGCCTTTTGAGAGAATGAAAAATATTTGAAAATTTTATATTCAAATATTTTTTATAAATTCTGAATATTAAGCTTCAAGATTTCAAATTCAGATACCATATCTTCCATAATTTCTGCAGCGGACTTAATTTCGTTTATCAAACCAGAAATTTGACCAATTTCTAGTTCACCATCCACTAAATCTCCTTCAAACATTCCCTTCTTAGCTCTTGCCCTACCCAACAAATCAAGTAATTCTTGTTTTGAAGGATTGGATTTATAGAGTTCCATAAGTTCATCAAAAAAACTATTCTTAAGCAAACGTACAGGAGCTAATTCTTTTAATGTCAATAAAGTATCTCCTTCGCTTGCACTAACAATCATTTCTTTAAAAGCTTGATGTGCGCTTGATTCAATACTTGCCGCAAAACGACTTCCAACTTGTACCCCATCTGCACCTAAAACCATTGCAGCCAACATCCCACGTCCGTTACTTATTCCTCCAGCAGCTATTAATGGAATCTTTAGTTTTTCCTTCACCATTGGTATTAAGGTAAAAGTTGTGGTCTCTTCACGTCCATTGTGGCCCCCAGCTTCAAATCCTTCAGCAACAACAGCATCTACACCGGCATCTTGCGCTTTTAATGCAAATTTCACACTACTAACCACATGAACAACGGTAATACCGTTATCTTTTAATCTTGCTGTATGTGTTTTTGGATTTCCTGCAGAAGTAAAAACAATTTTTACCCCCTCATCGATAATAATCTGAATGATTTCTTCAATATTGGGATAAAGCATAGGTACATTAACCCCAAAAGGATTAGTTGTAGCTTTCTTACATTTTATAATGTGTTCTCTTAAAACTTCTGGGTACATAGAGCCAGCACCTATTAAGCCTAATCCTCCTGCATTACTTACGGCGCTTGCTAATCTCCATCCACTCACCCAAATCATTCCTCCTTGAACAATTGGGTGTTGGATGTTAAAAAGTTCCGTAATTTTATTTTGCACTATTCCTTGATTACTTTAAAACTAATACTCTTGTTATTAGATCTAATCGTTGCGATATACATTCCTGGCTTTAATGTCTCTATATCAACCACATTATTAGTTGTAGAAACTTGGGTTGTTAAAATCTCTTTTCCTAAAACAGTATGCACTGTAAATTGTGCATTTTGAATTTGTTGTGGAAATGAAATATTTATTCTTGAAGCAACCGGATTTGGATATAAAGCGAAATTAGACATCAGAAAGTCATTTTCATTTGCCAATATTTCCAATGCAATATAAGCATCTTCAAAATTTGGAATTCCATAACCCATTTGATTGGTAGGGTTATTAAAAAGATGTGCTGATTCTCTAACAACTTGCATAATATTACCATTTGGAACTTCTGGTCTTGATTCCCATAAACAGGCTACAACACCTGCCATAATTGGAGAACTAAAAGAAGTTCCACTACTAGAACCCACGGTACCATTGGTTTCGATAACTGCTGAACCAGATCCCTGTGCCATTACATCTGGCTTAATTCTTCCGTCTGTAGTTGGTCCATAAGAACTGAAGGAAGCATAGCTCCCATCTGAATTAACAGCTCCTATTGTTAATACCCCTTTAGAATCTGCTGGTGTTCCAGGAAATGGTGAGCCAGAATTTCCACTATTCCCTGAAGAACAAACTAAAATCATTCCTTTATCAAAAGCAATGTTTCCACCTCTTGCTGCAAAAGTAGTTTCACCGTCTAAATCATCATAAGAGTGAGTATAATTGTTGTTATCATATCCTTTATAACTCAAAGAAGTGTTTACTACATCTACTCCAAGACTATCAGACCTTTCTAAAGCTTCCACCCAATGCGCTTCTTCTAAAGGTGTTTCTGTTGGAGTATATTCAGTTACAAAAAAGTAATAAGAAGCTTGAGGAGCTGTACCTACAAATTCATCTTGTAAAAAACCTCCAATATCACTAGAAGTATTTGTACCATGAGAACTAGTCCCGTCTACATTAGTGCTTCTTGCTTGAAAATCGTAAGTTCCTAATAATCTCCCTTCATTTACCATATCTGCAAAACCAGGGTTTGTATTTACTGAAGGAAAACCTGCATCCAAAACTGCAATTATCATATCCTCACCAGTATAATCTAATTCATGTAAATAGTCTCCAGATAGCATTTCAATTTGGTTTGCAGCTTCACCATAATTATATACTATTCTATTGGTTTCATTTTCTAAAGCAAATTTATCTTCCAAAGGTTCTCCTGGAAATAAATTTAAATCCTTGTCTGCATATTCAATATTTACAACAAAAGGAAGGCTTAATAAATCTTCAATATTAGACTCTGTACCTATAACATATACACAGTTCATCCATTTAGATTTTGAATAAACAGTGATACCTGTTGCATCTTTCACTTGAGAGATATAAGCTTCGTTAACTGGAACGTCTCTTTCATCTATAGGGGTATTTTGTAATAGCTTACGATCTATAGCATCTTGTGTAAGTATGGTTATTGGATCTGCTAAAGATTCTTCTACATTTTCTTTATCTGCAAAAAATACCCAAGCATCTTGAGTTTGTCCATAACTTTGTTGAACCAACAAAATCATAAATAAAAATAATAATTTTTTCATAGCTTTTTTTTTAAGAAATTACTCCACTCCCTAACAATTCCTCCCCTTTATACCAGGCAACAAACTGACCTTCAGTGATTGCAGATTGTGGATTTTCAAAGATAATGTAAAGTCCTGAATTTGTTTTGTTCAGAGTTGCTTTTTCTAGTGGTTGTCTATAACGTATGCGAGCCATTACATCAAGTGTTTCTCCTACTTGTAATTTTTTATCCTTTCTAACCCAATGTATTTCTTCTTGTTTTACAAATAATCCATTTCTATATAAGCCAGGGTGATCTTTTCCTTGTCCCACATAAATAATATTTTCATTTACATCGGTATCGATTACAAATAATGGTTCTTTAGTCCCACCTACTGCCAATCCCTTTCGTTGACCTTTTGTAAAATAATGAGCACCTTGATGGGTTCCAACAATTTTCCCATCTTCTTTTACATAGCTAGGTTTTTGAGAAAGGAATTTATTTTTTTCTTCTTCTGAAGTAAATTCAGGAGTTTCTTTTTTGTAGGCTGAGAAACCAGAAGAAATCTCTATGATATTTCCTTCTTTAGGTTTTAGTTTTTGTTGAAGAAATTCTGGAAGACGTACTTTTCCAATAAAACATAAACCTTGAGAATCTCTTTTTTCAGCCGTAATTAACCCCTGTTCCTTTGCTATTTTTCGAACATCTGGTTTTAGTATTTCTCCAACCGGAAATAATGTTTTAGATAATTGCTCTTGTGACAATTGACATAAAAAATAAGACTGGTCTTTATTTGGATCTTTTCCTGCCAATAATTGGTAGGTTTTATTTCCATTATTTTCTATCACATCTTTTCTGCAATAATGTCCTGTAGCAACATAATCTGCACCAAGTTCTAAAGCAATCTTTAAAAAGACATCGAATTTTATTTCCCGATTACAAAGTACATCTGGATTTGGTGTTCTTCCCATTTCGTATTCTCGAAACATATAATCCACAATTTTTTCTTTGTACTCAGCACTTAAATCTACAGTTTGAAATGGAATTTCCAATTTTTCGGCAACCATCATGGCATCATTACTATCGTCTAACCAAGGGCATTCATCAGAAATAGTTACTGAATCATCATGCCAATTTTTCATAAATAGACCTATAACATCATAGTCTTGCTCCTTTAAAAGATAGGCAGCAACACTTGAATCTACACCTCCTGAAAGACCAACAACTACACGCTTTTTCATAAAAATATTTAAGAAGTGCAAAGATACCTTTTTTGGCATATAATTTTATTTAATTCCAGATTAGTAGAAGCCAAAAGTGCTGCTTTTTAAAACATTAACATTTTTTTATTAAAATAAATAGTTATTTTGTTTAATAAAAGTATATCTTTGTTAAACATTTAAAACTTAAAACAAAAAAAATGAACTATTTAAAAACATTAAAAAGATTTAGTCTGGTATTAATATTATTAGTCGCATTTACTTCATGTAGTGATGATGATGACAATAATGTAATACCAGAAGAAAAGAATATTGTAGAACTAGCGCTTGAAACTCCAGAATTAGCTTCTTTAGTTGCAGCTTTAGGTGCTGCAGATGGAGACTTAGTTAATGTATTACAGGGTGATGGTCCTTTTACAGTATTAGCTCCAACAAATGCAGCATTTACAGCATTCTTAAATGCAAATGGATTTAATTCTTTAGAAGATGTACCTACAGATGTATTGTCTCAAGTACTTTTAAACCATGTAATTATGGCTGATGTCGTATCGGCAGATTTAATTTCAGCTGGAGCAGGTTATGCTGCTGGAAGCTCTGCAAATGCAAGTGGAGACAACATAAGTATTTATTATAATACTTCAAATGGTGTAAGATTTAACAATACCGCTACAGTAACTACTGCGGATATAGATGCTTCAAACGGAACTATACATATTATAGATGCAGTTTTAGGCTTACCAGATATTGTAGATCATGCGATTGCAAATCCTGAATTTTCAAGTTTAGTTGCTGCTTTAGGAGCTGCAGATGGAGACTTAGTAAGTGCATTACAAGGAGACGGTCCTTTTACAGTATTAGCACCAAATAATGATGCATTTACTACATTTTTAGATGGTGCTCCATTAGGAGGTGTAGATACTGCTGTTTTATCTCAAATTTTATTGAACCATGTTATTTCAGGAGCAATTAAAGCAGAAGACTTAACAAGTCAAGGTGCTGGGTATCCAAAAACTTTAGCAACAGGTGCTGGCGGAAATGCAATGAGTATTTACTATAATACATCTGATGGTGTAAAATTTAACGGAATATCTTCTGTTATTCAAGCTGATGTAGTTGGAACTAATGGAATTATTCACGCTGTAAATACAGTTATTGATATTCCAACAGTAGTAACATTTGCTGCTGCAGATCCTAATTTTTCAACATTAGTAGCTGCCTTAACTGATTTAACTCCTAACACCGATTTTGTAAGTATCCTTTCAAGAACGGAAGCTGGAAGTCCTGTAGATGGAATTAACCCTGACTTTACAGTATTTGCTCCAACAAATGATGCTTTTGAAGCATTAGGAACTGTACCAGGAGAAACTGTTTTAACTCAAGTGCTATTACATCACGTTATTGGAGAAGCTAATATTGCTTCTGGTGATTTAAATAGTCCAGGAGATACAACTGCTGGAACATTACAGGGAGATGATATCACAATTACCTTACCAGGTAGTGGAAGTAATATTGCAACAATTACAGATGGTTCTGGAGTTTCTGATATAGGAATTATAGCTGTAGATGTACAAGCAGGAAATGGAGTTATCCATGTGATAAACAAAGTAATGATTCCTAACCTATAATATTCAAAGTAAAGCATTTTGATTGATTAATGCTTTGTTCTCTAAAGAGTTCTCAATTAAAACTGAGGACTCTTTTTTATTTACTACTTTTTAAGCTTTGGGAAAAGTTTCTTCTTTCGTTAATTTACCTTCATTATAGTATTTCCAAAGGCCATCTTTTCTACCATTTTTATAATTCCCTTCAATAATAACATTCCCATTAGAGTCATAATAAAATGCTTCTCCTTCTAGTTGATCGTTATTATATAATAGTCTTTTAAGAAGTACACCGTCTGGAGAATAATAATTATTTTCCCCTTCTTTTATTCCATTTTTATAAGTAAGTTCTTCCGTGATTTTTTGATTGATATAATAGGTTGTTTTTAAGCCTTCCAATTTTCCATCCAAATAGAATTCTCTAGTCATCACATTTTTAGATTTCTCATGATAATAAACCCATTCTCCTATTCGGTTTTTACCTTCCATTTTTCCTTCAGAAACCACCTTCCCTTTTTTAGTTAAATAAACTACTTCAGCGGTATTATCGTTTTCATTAAAGGTTTTTATGATAACGGGACTATCCTTACAATCTTTACAATAATAGTTAAATACACCTATTTCTTTTCCATGGTTAAACTTACCCTCATAACGTTTTTGTACAGATCCCTCATAGGTTTTCACCCAAACTCCATGTCGTTTTCCTTGGTCATCCAATTGATTTATTTCGTTTTGTGATATTGCAGATAAATTCAGTATCAGAAAAAAAGCAATAAGGGGGAATTTAAAATTCATTGGATTATTTTATTTTATAACGACAATTTAAGATATCTATTGAATGCAAAGTTATTTTACTGACCTCTAAAGAATATAATGGTACT
>CAJXRD010000010.1 GCA_913058295.1 uncultured Flavobacteriales bacterium
ATATGTCAATCATTCCTATGATTTGTGGTTCGGCTTTTAAAAACAAAGGGGTTCAATTTTTATTGGATGCTGTTTGTAGATATTTGCCTTCACCGGTAGATAAAGATGCTATTGTTGGTACCAATCCTGATACAGACGAAGAGATATCTAGAAAGCCAAACGTTAATGAGCCATTTGCTGCATTAGCTTTTAAAATTGCAACTGATCCTTTTGTAGGAAGACTTGCTTTTTTTCGTGCTTATTCTGGTAGATTAGATGCTGGTTCTTATGTGTTGAATAACCGTTCTGGTAAAAAAGAACGTATTTCACGTATATATCAAATGCATGCTAATAAACAAAATGCTATTGATTTTATTGAAGCAGGAGATATTGGAGCGGCAGTAGGTTTTAAAAGTATAAAAACTGGAGATACCTTATCTGATGAAAAGCACCCAATAGTTTTAGAGAGTATGGATTTTCCAGACCCTGTAATTGGTATTGCGGTTGAGCCTAAAACTCAAGCAGATGTTGATAAATTAGGGATGGCTTTAGCTAAACTTGCTGAAGAAGATCCAACCTTTACAGTAAGAACAGATGAAGCTTCAGGACAGACTATTATATCTGGAATGGGTGAGCTTCACTTGGATATTATTGTTGATCGTTTAAAGCGTGAGTTTAAAGTAGAAGTTAACCAAGGGAAACCTCAGGTTGAATACAAAGAAACAATTACACGTGAAGCTAACCATAGAGAGACTTACAAGAAACAATCTGGTGGTCGTGGGAAGTTTGGTGATATTGTATTTACTTTAGAACCTGCTGAAGAAGGAAAAACAGGATTAGAATTTGTAAATAAAATTAAAGGAGGTAACGTTCCTAAAGAATTTATACCTTCTGTAGAAAAAGGTTTCAAAATGGCTATGGTAAATGGTCCATTGGCTGGATTCGAGGTAGATAGTATGAAGGTGACTTTAACAGATGGATCTTATCACGATGTGGATTCGGATCAATTATCGTTTGAGTTAGCTGCAAAACTTGGTTTTAAAGCGGCAGCAAAAGCAGCGGGAGCTGTAATTCTGGAGCCTATAATGAAGTTAGAAGTGCTTACTCCTGAAGAAAACATGGGAGATATAGTTGGAGATTTAAATCGTCGTCGTGGTCAATTAAGTGATATGGGCGATCGATCTGGATCTAAAGTAATTAAAGCAACAGTACCATTATCTGAAATGTTTGGATATGTTACTACTTTAAGAACTTTATCATCTGGTAGAGCAACTTCAACTATGGAATTTTCACATTATGCAGAAACTCCTTCTAATATTTCAGAAGAAGTGATTGCTGCGGCAAAAGGAACAGTTAACGCTTAATATTAAGGCAATGAGTCAAAAAATTAGAATAAAGCTAAAATCTTACGATCATAACTTAGTGGACAAATCTGCTGAAAAAATCGTTAAGACTGTAAAAAGTACAGGAGCAGTTGTAACGGGGCCAATCCCATTACCAACACATAAAAAAATATTTACAGTTTTGCGTTCACCGCACGTAAATAAAAAGAGTAGAGAACAATTTCAATTAAGTTCTTATAAAAGACTTTTAGATATCTATAGTTCTTCATCAAAAACAATCGATGCTTTAATGAAGCTAGAATTGCCAAGTGGTGTAGAAGTAGAAATCAAGGTTTAGTTATAACGCTAAAATTGAATAGGAATCTTATAGAGATATAGGGTTACATGTCTGGAGCTTGAATGCAAAGGAAAAACGGAAACAAAATAATATTCAGGGTTGAATTTATTTTGACCCTGTTTCTTTTAAGAATAAGTTTCAGAAATAATAAGAATAAACATTTTTTAATAATTAATAAATAATAAATATGTCTGGGTTAATAGGAAGAAAGATAGGTATGACCAGCATCTTTGACGTAAATGGAAAAAACATTCCATGTACAGTTGTAGAAGCAGGTCCCTGTGTTGTCACCCAAGTCAGAACCAAAGAGGTTGACGGGTACAATGCTCTTCAGCTTGGTTTCGATGACAAAAAGACTGCTACAAAAGCTGCTGAAGGGCATGCTAAAAAAGCAGGAACCGCTGTAAAGCGTAAAGTCGTTGAATTCCAAGGGTATGAAGAAGATTACAAATTAGGCGACACTATCACAGTGGAGCATTTTGAGGAAGGTGAGTTCGTGGATGTTTCAGGAACTTCAAAAGGAAAAGGATTTCAAGGTGTTGTAAAGCGTCATGGTTTTGCCGGTGTAGGTCAAGCTACTCACGGTCAACATAACCGTTTAAGAGCTCCTGGATCTATTGGTGCAGCTTCATATCCTGCAAGAGTATTTAAGGGTATGCGAATGGCTGGGCAAATGGGTAACGAAAAAGTAACAGTACAAAACCTAAAAGTGTTAAAAGTAGTTGCTGAAAAGAACCTACTTGTAGTGAAAGGGTGTATTCCTGGACCTAAAAACGCTTATGTAACGATTCAGAAATAATGAAGGTAGCAGTATTAGACAAAAACGGAAAAGACACAGGTAGAAAGGTTGAACTTTCTAAAGATGTGTATGGAATAGAGCCTAATAATCACGCATTATATCTTGATGTTAAGCAATATCTTGCAAATCAAAGGCAGGGTACGCATAAAGCTAAAGAACGTGCAGAGATTACGGGTAGTACTAGAAAAATAAAGAAACAAAAAGGAACTGGTACGGCTCGTGCGGGAAGTATCAAGTCTGGTGTTTTTAGAGGTGGTGGAAGAATGTTTGGTCCTAGACCAAGAAATTATTCTTTCAAATTAAATAAGAACTTAAAAAGATTAGCGCGTCGTTCTGCATTGAGTATCAAGGCAAACGAGAAGTCTATTCTTGTAATTGAAGATCTTAATTTTGATACACCGAAGACACAAGATTTTACTGCGGTATTAAAGTCTTTAGGACTAGATGCTAAAAAATCTTTATTTGTGTTGGGAGAGTCAAATAATAATATATATTTGTCCTCTCGTAATTTGAAAAAGACAGAAGTGATAACTAACTCTCACTTAAGCACTTACAAAATTATGAATGCAAACAGCCTAGTGTTGTTTGAGAGTTCATTGGAAGGAATTGAAACAAACTTAAGTAATTAGAAGCGATGAATATCTTAATTAAACCTATTATTACAGAAAAAGCTACAGCTGATGTTGAAAAATTCAACAGATATACGTTTGCAGTGAATACTAAGGCGAATAAGGTAGAAATTAAAAAAGCAGTGGAAGCTGCTTATGAAGTTTCAGTTACTAAAGTTCGTACTATAAATGTCCGCCCAGATAGAAAAACTCGTAATACAAAAACGGGTGTTCAAACTGGTAAAACTAATGCAGTTAAAAAAGCAATAGTACAGTTGGCGGAAGGTGATACAATAGATTTTTACAGTAACATCTAAAGAGAAATCTTAGATAAATTAGACAAAAATGTCAGTAAGAAAATTAAAACCAATCACCCCAGGACAGCGATTTAGAGTTGTAAATGGATTTGACGCCATAACAACTGATAAGCCGGAGAAAAGTTTATTAGCTCCGATTAAAAGAACTGGGGGAAGAAACAGTCAAGGAAAAATGACCATGCGCTATAAAGGTGGAGGTCATAAAAGACGTTATCGAATTATCGATTTTAAGCGTAACAAAGCAGGAGTTCCTGCTACTGTTGCGACTATAGAATACGATCCAAATCGAACTGCTTTTATCGCATTATTAAATTACCAAGATGGTGAGAAGCGATATATAGTAGCTCAAAGTGGACTTAAAGTAGGGCAGAATATAGTTTCAGGTGACAAAGTTGCGCCAGAAATTGGAAATAAAATGCTTTTACAAAACATTCCTTTAGGAACAATCATTTCTTGTATCGAATTACATCCTGGTCAAGGAGCTGTATTAGCACGTAGTGCTGGTGCATTTGCTCAGTTAATGGCTAGAGACGGAAAATTTGCTACTGTTAAATTACCTTCTGGTGAAACTCGTTTAATATTAATTACTTGTTCAGCAACTGTGGGAGCTATTTCTAATAGTGATCATCAGTTATTAGTTTCAGGTAAAGCGGGTAGAACAAGATGGTTAGGTAGAAGACCTCGTACAAGGCCAGTAGTGATGAATCCTGTGGATCACCCAATGGGTGGTGGTGAAGGTAAATCTTCAGGTGGACACCCACGTTCTAGAAACGGTATTCCTGCAAAAGGATTTAGAACCCGTTCTAAAACAAAAGCGAGTAATAAATATATTATAGAACGTAGAAAGAAATAAGAAACTATGGCACGATCATTAAAAAAAGGACCTTACGTTCATTATAAGTTAGATAAGAAAGTACAACTAAATGTTGAGTCTAATAAAAAGACTGTGATTAAAACTTGGTCACGGGCTTCTATGATAACTCCAGATTTTGTTGGACAAACCATTGCGGTACATAACGGAAGACAATTTATTCCTGTTTATGTTACAGAGAATATGGTAGGACATAAATTAGGAGAATTTTCACCAACAAGATCATTTCGTGGTCATCAAGGTGCAAAAAACAAAGGAAAAAAATAAGCCATGGGAGTTCGTAAAAGAGAAAGAGCGGAGCAAATCAAAGAGGCAAAGAAGACTATGTACTTTGCTAAATTGAACAATTGCCCTACATCACCTAGAAAAATGCGTTTAGTTGCGGATTTAGTAAGAGGAGAGAAAATAGACAAGGCGCTAAATATTTTAAAGTTCAGCCCTAAAGAAGCATCACGTCGTTTAGAGACATTATTATTATCTGCCATTGCAAATTGGCAAGCTAAAAATGAAGAAGCTTCCTTAGAAGATGCAGATCTTTTTGTAAAAGAGATTCGTGTGGATGGTGGAACGATGTTAAAAAGACTTCGTCCAGCACCACAAGGAAGAGCACATAGAATAAGAAAACGCTCCAATCACGTAACACTCGTGCTTGCAGCTAAAGATAACACACAAAGCAATTAATAAATGGGACAGAAAACAAATCCAATCGGAAATCGCTTAGGTATTATTAGAGGATGGGAATCCAACTGGTACGGAGGCAACGACTATGGCGATAAACTTGCCGAAGACGACAAGATTAGAAAATATGTTCATGCTCGTTTACAAAAAGCTAGTGTGTCAAGGGTGATTATTGAGCGCACCCTTAAGCTTGTAACCGTTACTATCACTACTGCTAGGCCTGGTATTATTATCGGAAAAGGTGGGCAAGAGGTAGACAAGCTTAAAGAAGAGCTTAAGAAAATTACTGATAAAGATGTACAAATAAACATCCACGAGATTAAGAGACCGGAAATGGATGCGCATTTAGTAGGAGCTAGTATAGCGAGACAAATTGAGAATAGAATCTCATACCGTCGTGCTATTAAAATGGCTATTACTGCGGCAATGCGTATGAATGCAGAAGGTATTAAAGTGCAAATTTCAGGTCGATTAAACGGCGCTGAGATGGCACGTTCTGAATCTTATAAAGATGGACGTATTCCTTTATCAACATTTAGAGCCGACATTGACTATGCTTTAGTTGAAGCGCATACTACTTATGGTAGATTGGGTATCAAAGTATGGATAATGAAAGGTGAAGTGTATGGAAAAAGAGAGCTTTCTCCCCTAGTTGGTTTAGCCAAAAAAGGTGGAAAAGGCGGTAACAACAGACGAGGTGGTGCTAATAAATCACGTCGTAGAAAGTAATTTTTAATATAGAATAAAATGTTACAACCAAAAAGAACAAAGTTTCGTAAACAGCAAAAAGGTAGAATGAAAGGTAATGCCGGACGTGGAAACCAACTTGCATTCGGAACTTTTGGTATAAAGTCTTTAGATTCAAATTTCTTGACAGCACGCCAAATTGAAGCTGCACGTATTGCTGCTACTCGTTTTATGAAAAGAGAAGGTTCTATCTGGATAATGATTTTCCCAGATAAACCAATTACAAAGAAACCTCTTGAAGTACGTATGGGTAAAGGTAAAGGGGCAGTAGAATATTGGGCAGCAGTAGTAAGACCAGGAAGAGTATTGTTTGAAGTATCTGGTGTACCTATTGAAACTGCTAAAGAGGCCTTGCGTCTTGCAGCTCAAAAGTTGCCAGTGAAAACAAAATTTATTGTATCTAGAACATTTCAAGCTTAATTTATTATGAAACAATCTGAAATAAAAGAAGCATCAACAGCGGAACTACAAGAAAAGCTTTCTGAAAACAGAAGGGCATTTTCAGACTTAAAAATGGCGCATGCTATTACACCGTTGGAGAATCCAATTCAACTTAGGGATCAAAGAAGATCTATAGCTAGAATTGAGACTGAACTAACTAAAAGAGAAGTACAATAGTACGAAGCTGAAAGATGGAAAAAAGAAATTTAAGAAAAGAACGTATAGGAGTAGTTACTAGTAGCAAAATGGATAAATCCATTGTAGTTGCTGAAGTAAAAAAAGTAAAGCACCCTATGTACGGAAAGTTCGTGTTAAAGACAAAGAAATATGTTGCGCACGACGAGACAAATGACTGCAACGAAGGTGATAAAGTAAGGATAATGGAAACACGTCCTTTAAGTAAAACCAAATGTTGGAGATTAGTAGAAATAATTGATAGAGCTAAGTAATCATGGTACAACAAGAGTCAAGACTAAAAGTTGCAGATAATACTGGAGCTAAAGAAGTACTAACAATACGTGTGTTAGGCGGAACTAAAAAAAGATATGCTTCCATAGGTGATAAAATAGTAGTTGCTGTAAAAGACGCTACTCCTAATGGAAATATCAAAAAAGGATCTGTTGCAACAGCGGTAGTTGTTCGTACAAAGAAAGAAGTTAGAAGACCTGATGGATCATACATCCGTTTCGATGATAATGCCTGTGTGCTTTTAAACCCACAAGGTGAAATGATTGGAACTCGTGTTTTTGGACCAGTAGCAAGAGAGCTTCGTGATAAGCAATTTATGAAAATAGTATCATTGGCACCAGAGGTGCTTTAATACATATAGTAAGATGGTAAAGCTTAAAATAAAATCTGGAGATACTGTAGTTGTCACTGCCGGAGATCATAAAGGATCTGAAGGTAAGGTAATGAAAGTTAGTCTAGAGAAAAACAAAGCAATAGTAGAAGGAGTAAATATGGTTTCTAAACATGAGAAACCTAGTGCTGATAATCCACAGGGAGGAATTGTAAAAAAGGAAGCTCTTATTCACATTTCAAATCTATCGTTAATCGATCCTAAAACAGGAAAAGCAACACGTGTAGGTTACAAAATGGAAGATGGTAAAAAAGTACGTTTTACTAAACAATCGAATCAAGTAATATAGTTATGGGATATTTACCAAGACTTAAAGAAGAATATAAGGGCAGAGTAATAGAAGCTCTTAAGGAAGAATTTGGTTACACAAATGTAATGCAGGTACCAAAACTAGAGCGCATCGTTGTGTCTCGTGGTGTAGGAGCTGCTGTAGCCGATAAAAAACTGATAGAGTATGCTGTTGATGAGCTTACTAATATAACTGGACAAAAAGCAATTGCTACGATGTCTAAAAAAGATGTTGCAAACTTTAAACTTCGTAAAGGTATGCCAATTGGGGCAAAAGTTACTTTACGTGGAGAGCGTATGTATGAATTTTTAGATAGACTAATTACAAGTGCTTTACCTCGAGTTAGAGACTTTAACGGTATTAAAGCTACTGGTTTTGATGGAAGAGGAAATTACTCATTAGGAGTTACTGAGCAAATTATCTTTCCTGAAATCAATATCGATAGAATCAAGAAAATTGATGGAATGAACATTACGTTTGTAACATCTGCAAGTACTGATAAAGAAGCGAAATCATTACTAACTGAATTAGGTTTACCTTTTAAAAAGAACTAAGAGATGGCTAAAGAATCAATGAAAGCCCGCGAGGTGAAGAGACAAAAAATGGTTGCAAAGTATGCTGCTAAACGTAAAGCTTTAAAAGAAGCTGGCGATTATGAAGCATTACAAAGATTACCAAAAGATGCCTCTCCAGTACGTTTACATAATAGATGTAAATTAACAGGAAGACCTAAAGGGTATATGAGAACGTTTGGACTTTCACGTGTAACATTCCGTGAAATGGCAAATCAAGGTTTAATTCCAGGTGTTAGAAAAGCATCTTGGTAATATACAATTAATTGGGTGCAGGTTTACTTCTTAAATGTTAAGTAAAAACCACATTCGCAAAATTAAAAGATGAATATAGATCCAATAGCAGATTATCTAACCAGAGTTAGAAATGCGGTTAAAGCAGGACACAGAGTAGTAGAAATACCTGCTTCAAGTGTGAAAAAAGAAATTACAAAGATCTTATTTGATCAAGGGTATGTTTTGAGTTATAAATTTGAAGATGATAATGGACCACAAGGTTCAATTAAAATCGCTTTAAAATATGATAAACTTACAAAAGATCCTGTAATTAAAGAGATACAAAGAATTAGTAAACCAGGTTTACGTAAGTACTCAAGTTCAGCAGAACTACCTCGTATATTAAACGGATTGGGAATTGCAATTGTTTCAACATCTCACGGTGTGATGACGGGTAAGCAAGCTCAAGCTCAAAATGTAGGTGGCGAAGTATTATGTTACGTATACTAAAATAAAGACAAGAAGAAATGTCAAGAATAGGTAAAAACCCGGTAGCAATCCTAGAAGGAGTTACAGTCGATATTAAAGACAATGTAATAACGGTAAAAGGAAAATTAGGCGAATTAACGCAAGAATTTTCAGGAGTTGCAATAAAAGTTGAGGAAGGAAACGTTATAGTTGAACGAAATTCAGACTCAAAAGAAGATAGATCTAAACATGGTTTATACAGAGCTTTAATCAGTAATATGGTTGAAGGTGTAAGTAAAGGATGGACTAAAGATCTAGAATTTGTTGGTGTGGGTTACCGTGCCAGTAATCAAGGACAGAAATTAGAATTAGCTGTTGGATTTTCACACAATATTGTGTTGGATATAGCTCCAGAAGTTAAAATTGAAACAATTTCTGCTAAAGGAAAAAACCCAATAGTAAAATTAACTTCTCACGACAAACAATTGGTTGGACAAGTAGCTGCAAAAATACGTAGTTTCCGTACACCTGAGCCTTACAAAGGGAAAGGGATTAGATTTGTTGGAGAATTAATTAGAAGAAAAGCAGGTAAATCTGCATAACAAAGAAAGTTATGGCATTATCAAAAACCGATAGAAGAGAACGTTTACGTTTCAGAATTAGAAAAACTGTTTCAGGAACTACATCACGTCCTCGTTTAGCAGTATTTAGAAGTAATAAAGAAATTTATGCTCAAATAATTGACGATGTAAATGGTGTAACCATTACAGCGGCTTCTACTAGAGATAAAGAAATTGATGCTTCTAAATCTAATAAAATAGATGCTGCAAATTTAGTTGGAAAAGCAATCGCTGAAAAAGCTATTAAGGCAGGAGTAGAAAGTATTACTTTCGATAGAGGCGGATACCTTTACCATGGAAGAATTAAATCATTAGCTGAAGGAGCTCGCGAAGGCGGACTAAAATTCTAAGAAATATGTATCAAGATTATAAAAATGTAGAGTTAGTTAAACCTGGAGGTCTAGACTTAAAAGATCGTTTAGTAGGGGTTCAACGTGTAACTAAAGTAACTAAAGGGGGTAGAACTTTTGGATTTTCAGCTATTGTTGTAGTTGGTGATGAAAATGGAGTTGTAGGTCAAGGACTTGGAAAATCGAAAGATGTTGCAAGTGCAATCGCTAAAGCCATTGAAGACGCTAAGAAAAACTTAGTTCGTATACCTTTAAATAAAGTAACCTTACCTCATGAGCAAAAAGGAAAATATGGGGGAGCAAAAGTTATCTTAATACCAGCATCTGCCGGTACAGGGGTAATTGCTGGTGGAGCTGTTCGTGCTGTATTAGAGGCTGTAGGTATCCATGATGTATTGTCAAAATCTCAAGGATCTTCAAACCCTCATAATGTAGTAAAAGCAACATTTGATGCTTTATTACAATTGAGAAGCGCACAGACTATTGCTAAGCAAAGAGGAATTTCTTTAGAAAAAGTATTTAAAGGATAAATAACTAAGAAGATGGCAAAAATTAAAGTAACAAAGGTTCGTAGTGCAATTAATCGTACTCAAAACCAAAAAAGAACGCTTGAAGCATTAGGACTACATAAGATGGGTCAAACTGTAGAGCATGAAGATACTCTAAGTATTTTGGGTATGATAAGAAATGTTAATCACTTAGTTTCTGTAGAAACTAAATAATACAATTAAAAATGAATTTAAGTAACTTACAACCGGCAAAAGGATCGGTAAAAACACAAGGCAAGCGGGTAGGTCGCGGACAAGGTTCAGGTAAAGGAGGAACTGCAACCCGTGGTCATAACGGTGCAAAGTCTCGTTCTGGATATTCTAAGAAATTAGGATTTGAAGGTGGACAAATGCCGCTACAACGTCGTGTTCCTAAATTTGGTTTTACGAACATAAATCGTAAAGAATATCAAGGTGTAAATCTTGATGTGATACAACAATTAGTTGATGACAAGAAAATTAAGGATACTTTAGATTTTGATACTATGGTAGAGTTAGGACTTGTTGGAAGAAACGAATTGCTAAAAATATTAGGTAGAGGAGAGTTAAAAGCAAAAATAACAGTAACAGCGCATAAATTTTCTGCCTCTGCAAAAGAAGCAGTTGAAAAAGCTGGTGGTGAAGTAATAACATTGTAATTTTTTTATAAGGATGAAATTTATTGAAACCTTAAAGAACGTTTGGAAAATAGAAGAGTTACGTAATCGTATCTTACTTACCCTTGGGCTATTATTAGTGTATCGTTTTGGAGCACAAGTAGTGCTTCCAGGAATTGATGCTTCTAAATTAGCTGAATTTGCAGGAAAGTTTGATGACGGTGGATTAGGTGGTTTACTTAATGCCTTTACAGGAGGTGCATTTGCAAATGCATCTGTTTTTGCATTGGGTATTATGCCATATATATCTGCATCGATTGTAGTACAATTAATGCAAATAGCTGTTCCATATCTACAAAAATTACAGAAAGAAGGAGAAAGTGGTAGAAAGAAAATTAATCAAATTACTAGATGGTTAACCATTGGTATTTGTTTAGTACAGGCACCTACTTATTTAATAGGACTACCTGCATTAGGAGTTCCTGTTGAAGCTTTTATATTAGGACAAAGTACTATGTTCTATATTTCTTCTACGATCATCTTAGTAACCGGTTGTGTATTTGCAATGTGGTTAGGAGAGAAAATTACAGATAAAGGAATTGGAAATGGTATCTCTATATTAATTATGGTAGGTATTATAGCTAGATTACCTCAATCATTTGCTCAAGAATTTGCTTCAAGAGTAATGGAATCTAATGGAGGGATGATTATGATCCTTATCGAATTAGTTATTTGGTTTGTAATAATATTAGCTAGTATAATGTTGGTAATGGCTGTTCGCAAGATTCCTGTACAATATGCAAGAAGAACTGCTAGTGGTGGTTACGAGAAAAACATTTTTGGTGCAAGGCAATTTATCCCCTTAAAATTAAATGCTTCTGGTGTAATGCCAATAATCTTTGCTCAAGCAATCATGTTTGTGCCTGGATTAATTGGAGGAGCTTCCTTTTTGAAAGACTCAGCAGTTGGACAATGGATGCAAGTTAATTTTAATGATATTTTTGGACTTTGGTATAATGTATTGTTTGCAGTATTAATAATCATATTCACCTATTTTTATACTGCTATTACAGTACCAACTAATAAAATGGCTGACGATTTAAAACGTAGTGGTGGATTTATTCCTGGAATTAAACCAGGTACAGACACTGCAGAATTGTTAGATAAAATAATGTCGCAAATAACGTTACCAGGATCTATATTCTTAGCGTTTATTGCAATATTCCCTGGAATAGCAGTTAAGTTATTCGGAATACAACAAGGATGGGCATTATTCTATGGAGGAACTTCTCTATTAATTATGGTAGGGGTTGCTATAGATACCATGCAGCAAATAAATTCATATTTATTAAATCGTCATTATGATGGTTTAATGAAAACGGGTAAAAACAGAAAAGCAGTAGCATAATGGCAAAACAACCAGCAATAGAACAAGACGGTACAATAACAGAAGCATTATCTAATGCTATGTTTAGAGTTGAATTGGAAAATGCACATGTTGTAACCGCGCATATATCTGGTAAAATGCGTATGCACTATATAAAATTATTACCAGGAGACAAAGTAAAATTAGAAATGAGTCCTTATGATTTAACTAAGGCTCGAATCACATATAGATATTAAGTTATTATGAAAGTAAGAGCATCTATTAAAAAGAGAAGTGCCGAATGCAAAATAGTTCGCAGAAAAGGCAGATTATATGTTATTAACAAAAAGAACCCTAGGTTCAAACAAAGACAAGGATAAGTTATGGCAAGAATCGCAGGTGTAGATATCCCTAAGCAAAAAAGGGGTGTAATCGCGTTAACATATATCTTTGGTATTGGCGACAGCCGAGCTAAAGTTATATTAGAAAAAGCTGGAGTTAGCGAAGACAAAAAAGTTAATGAGTGGTCTGATGAAGAAATCGGAAACATTCGTGACGTTGTTGGAGCATTAACCATTGAAGGTGAATTACGTAGCGAAATTCAATTAAACATCAAACGTTTAATGGATATTGGTTGTTACAGAGGAATTCGTCATAGAACGGGGCTTCCATTAAGAGGTCAACGTACTAAGAATAATTCTAGAACAAGAAAAGGAAAACGTAAAACTGTTGCTAACAAGAAAAAAGCAACTAAATAATCACTAGATATGGCAAAGGCAAAAACTAGTACGAAAAAACGTAAAGTTAATGTAGAGTCAGTGGGGCAAGCTCACGTTACGGCTTCATTTAACAATATTATTATTTCGTTGACGAATAAAAAAGGAGATGTAATATCTTGGTCATCGGCAGGTAAAATGGGCTTCAGGGGTTCTAAAAAGAATACTCCTTATGCTGCTCAATTAGCTGCAGAAGATTGTGCAGCTGTAGCTCACGGTTTAGGATTAC
Organism: uncultured Flavobacteriales bacterium; assembly: GCA_913058295.1. Lineage (GTDB taxonomy): Bacteria > Bacteroidota > Bacteroidia > Flavobacteriales > Flavobacteriaceae > Marifrigoribacter. The sequence goes on from CAJXRD010000010.1 coordinate 13,010, forward strand.
GTAAAGTAAAAGTTTACGTAAAAGGCCCAGGAAATGGTAGAGAATCTGCTATTAGATCTATTCATAATGCAGGAATTGAAGTAACAGAAATTATTGATGTTACTCCAATGCCACATAATGGATGTAGACCTCCAAAAAGAAGAAGAGTATAATTAATTAGTATAAACTGAAGGAAATTGATAACCAAAGGATAAGCATAAGACCTTAATTTGGTAAATCCCTTCAAAATAAATTAGAAATGGCAAGATATACTGGTCCAAAAACAAAAATAGCCCGTAAATTTGGTGAAGCTATTTTCGGAGAAGACAAAAACTTCGAAAAAAGAAATTACCCTCCTGGGCAACACGGTAATAACCGTCGTAGAGGAAAAAAATCTGAATACGCAATCCAATTAGCTGAAAAGCAAAAGGCAAAATACACCTATGGTATTTTAGAGCGTCAATTTAGAAACATGTTTAAAAAAGCAACAGCTTCTAGAGGTATTACTGGTGAAGTATTGTTACAATTATGTGAATCACGTCTAGATAATGTAGTATTCCGTATGGGTATTGCTCCTAGTCGTAGTGGTGCAAGACAATTGGTTTCTCACCGTCACATTTTAGTAAATGGAGAAAAAGTAAACATCCCTTCTTACCAGTTAAAACCTGGGGATACTGTTGGTGTAAGAGAGAAGTCAAAATCTCTAGAAACTATTGAAAACTCATTAGCAAACGCAAGTCATGTATATGAGTGGATTACTTGGGATAACGCAATAAAAAGAGGAACATTTGTTTCTAAACCAGAGCGTTTACAAATTCCAGAAAAGATAAACGAACAGTTTATCGTTGAATTATATTCTAAATAATAAAAACAAACAGTCACATTATGGCAGTATTTAGTTTTCAGAAACCCGATAAAGTAATTATGATCGATTCAAACGAGTTCGAAGGAAAATTCGAATTTCGTCCACTAGAACCCGGTTATGGTTTAACAGTTGGTAACGCTTTAAGAAGAGTATTACTTTCATCTTTAGAAGGTTTTGCAATCACTTCAGTACGCATTGAAGGAGTAGATCATGAATTTTCAACAATTCCTGGTGTTACAGAAGATGTTACAGAAATGATCTTAAATTTAAAACAAGTTTGTTTTAAAAGACAGATAGAAGAAATAGATAATGAAACCGTTACTATTTCTGTTTCAGGTGCTGAACAATTAACCGCAGGAGATTTTCAAAAATTCATCTCTGGTTTTCAGGTATTGAACCCAGAAATGGTAATTTGTAATATGGATCCTAAAGTTAATCTTAATTTCGAGATTACTATCGAAAAAGGTAGAGGTTATGTTCCAGCTGAAGAAAATAAAAAACCAGGAGCTCCTTTTGGTACTGTATTTATAGATTCAATTTACACGCCAATTAAAAATGTTAAGTATAGCATTGAAAATTTCCGTGTAGAGCAAAAAACGGATTACGAAAAATTAGTTTTCGAAATCGTTACTGATGGTTCTATTAATCCAAAAGAAGCATTGACAGAAGCTGCTAAAACACTTATTCACCACTTTATGTTATTTAGTGATGAACGTATTACATTAGAAGCGGATGAAATAGCACAAACGGAAACGTATGATGAAGAATCACTTCATATGCGTCAATTGTTAAAAACGAAATTGATCGATATGGATCTTTCAGTAAGAGCATTAAATTGTTTGAAAGCTGCTGAAGTTGATACATTAGGAGATTTAGTTTCATTTAACAAAAACGATTTGATGAAATTTAGAAACTTCGGAAAAAAATCACTTACTGAACTAGAAGAATTAGTAGATGTTAAGGGATTGAATTTCGGAATGGATCTGTCAAAATATAAGTTAGATAAAGATTAATACATCATATTTTGCTCCTCAAAATGAGTTGTAGCAAGATGATGATTAAAATAAAAATGTCATGAGACACGGAAAAAAAGTAAATCATTTAGGAAGAAAAACAGCACATAGAAAAGCAATGCTTGCTAATATGGCTTGTTCCCTAATAGAACATAAAAGAATAAATACTACAGTTGCTAAAGCGAAAGCTTTAAAGGGATTTGTGGAGCCTTTAATAACTAAGTCTAAAGATGATACTACACATAATCGTCGTATTGTATTCAGTAGATTACGTCAAAAGGAAGCGGTAACTGAATTATTTAAGGAAGTTGCAGTAAAAATTGGTGATCGTCCAGGAGGATATACTCGTATTATTAAAATGGGTAATCGTTTGGGAGATAATGCTGATATGGCAATGATCGAATTAGTTGATTATAATGAGATTTACAATCCTGGAAAAACTACTAAAAAGAAATCAACTCGTCGTGGTCGTCGTGGTGGTGCTAAAGAAGTAGTCGCTCCTGTAACTCCAGTAGAGGCAACAAAAGAAGAAGAATAAATGAAAATTTATTTTTAAAATAAAAAAGGGATAAACTTTAATAGTTTATCCCTTTTTTTATACCATAATATTAATGTTTAAAAGAACTAAAAAAGAAATTATTTTAGGTTCAACTTTTAAAGTATTTTTGCAAAAAATTTAATCGATTTTTAATATCTACTTTTAAATAATAGATAAAAAATCATTCGATTTTAAAAAACAGTAAAGCCACATGAAATATCAAAATAGAAAAAAGGCCTTGATTCTACTAGCTGATGGTACTATTTTTCACGGAAAAGCAGTTGGAGGTAAAGAAGGTTCTGCTTTTGGAGAAGCTTGTTTTAATACAGGAATGACAGGCTATCAAGAAATATTTACAGATCCATCTTATTATGGACAGTTAATGGTAACCACCAATGCCCATATTGGTAATTATGGTGTTGCCGAAAATGATGTAGAGTCTGATTCTATTAAAATCGCAGGATTAATTTGTAGAAATTTTAGTTATAATTATTCAAGAGCTTCCGCTAATGATTCTTTAGAATCTTTTTTAGAGAAAAACAATTTACTAGCTATTAGTGATGTAGATACAAGAGCTTTGGTAGCTTATATTCGTGACAATGGAGCTATGAATGCTGTTATTACTACAGAAGTGGATAAAGTAGAAGAACTTAAAAAACAATTGGCAGATATACCTAATATGAAGGGTATGGAGCTAGCATCAAAAGTTTCAACTAGAGAGCCTTATTACTTCGGTGATGAAAATGCAAGCTATAAAATATCTGCTTTAGATATTGGTATTAAAAAGAACATTCTAAACAATCTATCTCAAAGGGATTGTTATATTAAAGTGTTCCCATACAATGCAACATTCGAAGATTTGAAATCTTTTAAGCCAGATGGGTATTTTCTTTCTAATGGTCCTGGAGATCCGGAACCTTTAGAACAAGCAATTAAAACTGCAGAAGCGGCAATTGATAGTGGGAAACCAATTTTTGGTATTTGTTTAGGACACCAGGTTTTAGCATTAGCAAATGGAATATCCACATACAAAATGCATAATGGGCATCGAGGTATTAATCATCCTATTAAAAATTTACAAACCGGTAAAGGAGAAATTACTTCTCAAAATCATGGTTTTGCAATAAGTAGAGAAGATGCCGAACAAAATGATAATATAGAAATCACACACGTTCATTTAAACGATCAGACTGTTGCAGGAATTAGAATGAAAGACAAACCAGTTTTTTCTGTGCAATATCATCCGGAAGCTAGTCCTGGACCACACGATGCTTCTTATTTGTTTGATGAATTTTTAGAAAACATTAAAAAACAAAAATAACATGAGTATAATAATAGATATTCACGCAAGACAGATTTTCGATTCTAGGGGAAATCCAACTATCGAAGTTGATGTGATCACTGAAAACGGATTTTTAGGACGTGCTGCTGTTCCTTCAGGAGCTTCCACTGGAGTTCATGAAGCGGTAGAGTTACGTGATGGAGGAGATGATTACTTCGGAAAAGGAGTTTTTCAAGCCATAGATAACGTTAATGGTAAAATTGCAGGAACCCTTATGGGAGTTTCTGTTTTTGAACAAGAAGAGATTGACAGGATTATGATAGAGTTGGACGGAACAGCTAACAAATCTGTACTGGGTGCCAATGCAATTCTTGGAGTTTCTTTAGCAGCAGCGCATGCAGCGGCTTTAGAAGTTGGAATGCCTTTATATCGCTATGTGGGTGGAGTAAGTGCTAAAACACTTCCGGTGCCTATGATGAATATCATCAATGGAGGTTCGCACAGTGATGCGCCAATTGCATTTCAGGAATTTATGATTATGCCTGTAAAAGCAAATAACTTTACAGAAGCTATGAAAATGGGATCTGAAATATTTCATCATCTTAAAAAAGTATTGCATGACAGAGGGTTGAGTACTGCTGTTGGTGATGAGGGAGGATTTGCACCAACACTTAATGGAACAGAAGATGCATTAGATACTATTGCTGAAGCTGTTAAAAATGCAGGATATAAGATTGGTGATGAAGTTATGATTGCCTTAGATTGTGCTGCTGCAGAATTTTATGTGCATGGTAATTATGATTATACCAAGTTTGAAGGAGAGGGTGGAAAAATAAGAACTTCAAAAGAACAGGCGGAATATTTAGCTGAGTTGGCTTCAAAATACCCAATTATCTCTATTGAAGATGGAATGGACGAAGACGACTGGGAAGGCTGGAAATATTTAACTGAACTAATCGGAGATAAGACACAATTAGTTGGGGACGATTTATTTGTAACCAATGTGGAACGTTTGTCTAAAGGAATTACTGAAGGAATTGCAAATTCAATATTGATTAAAGTAAATCAAATTGGAACACTTTCAGAAACAATTGCTGCGGTAAATATGGCACATAATGCAGGCTATACCTCTGTAATGTCACACCGTTCTGGAGAAACTGAAGATAATACTATAGCAGATTTAGCGGTTGCACTTAACTGTGGTCAGATTAAAACTGGCTCTATGTCTCGTAGTGATCGTATGTCTAAATACAATCAATTATTGCGTATAGAAGAGCAACTTGGTGATAATGCTTATTATCCTCGAAATAAAGCTTTCAAAATCTAAATTAGATTAAATAATATTTTGCAAAAGACCAATTGCAATTAGTAGTTGGTCTTTTTTTATATGATAATTGTCATAAACTATTTGGGATTTGAGTAGTACCTTTAAGTGTTGAAAAATGGGAGAGAAAAGTTATGAAAAAATTTGTCTCAACAAATTAATAAATTATTAAGGATATTATGTAGCAATATAATGGTAGTCTTAGATTGTTGCAAATATTAATAATTGGTTTTAAGAGCGGTTTATACAATCGTATAAGCCGCTTTCTTTTTATTCCTTTTTCTCACCAAAAAATGAGGTATTTTTCTTAATTTAGCATAGTCTCAAAAATCAAAAAAAACACATAGTAAATGTCCAGAAAAGCAACCCTCGAAATAGACGGTAAAAAATACGAATTTCCAATAATAGAAGGAACAGAAAACGAATTAGCAATAGATATAAAAACTCTTAGAGGGATTACTGGTGGTGTAACTACTATAGATCCTGGATTTAAGAATACGGGTTCTTGTGAAAGTGCGATTACTTTTTTAGATGGAGAGAAAGGAATTTTAAGGTATAGAGGCTATTCTATTGAAGAATTAGCAGAGAAAGCAGATTTTTTAGAAGTATCATACTTACTTATTTTTGGAGAATTACCTACTCAAGAACAGTTAGATAAATTTCATGCCGATATAAAAGAACAATCTCATGTAGATGAGGATGTTAAAAAAATAATAGATGGTTTTCCAAAAACAGCGCATCCTATGGGTGTATTATCATCTCTAACGAGTGCTTTGGTTGCTTTTAATCCTACTTCTGTTAATGTAGATTCAGAAGAAGAAATGTATAATGCCATCGTACGTATTTTAGGAAAATTTCCGGTACTAACTGCTTGGGCATTTAGAAAACAAGCTGGCTTACCATTAGATTATGGAGATAATTCATTGGGTTATGTAGAAAACTTCATTAAAATGATGTTTAAAAAGCCAACGGAGGAATATGAACTAAATCAAGTTGTAGTAGAAGCTTTAGATAAACTATTAATCCTTCACGGAGATCACGAACAAAACTGTTCTACTTCTACTGTAAGAATCGTTGGTTCTTCTAATGCTGGTTTATTTGTTTCACTTTCAGCAGGTATTAACGCTTTATGGGGACCACTTCATGGTGGAGCAAATCAAGCGGTAATCGAAATGCTAGAAGCGATAAAAGAAGATGACGGCGATACTAAAAAATATATGGCTAAGGCAAAGGATAAAGAAGATCCTTTTAGATTAATGGGCTTTGGACATAGAGTATATAAAAATTTCGATCCTCGTGCTAAAATTATTAAAGTTGCAGCAGATGAAGTATTGGAAGCTTTAGGTGTGGAAGATCCAATTTTAAATATTGCAAAAGGATTAGAAAAAGAAGCTTTAGAAGATCCATACTTTGTAGATAGAAAACTATATCCAAATGTAGATTTTTATTCAGGAATCATATATAGAGCTCTAGGAATTCCAACCGAAATGTTTACTCCTATGTTTGCATTAGGAAGATTACCAGGATGGATTGCTCAATGGAGAGAAATGCGTTTACGTAAGGAGCCAATAGGAAGACCAAGACAGGTTTATATTGGAGAAAACCTTCGTGCCTTTAAGAAAGTGGAAGATAGATAAAATAAGAAATTAATGTATAAAAGCGTGTTCTGTTAAAAGATCACGCTTTTTTAATATAAATCAAGGATGAAAAAGGAAATCAAAATAATTAAAAATAGATCGGATATTGGTGCAGGAACTCGTGGTTCAGACATGGGGATTGATGCCATTGAGATTGCAGCAATTGTACAAGAAAACAATTTTTTTAGCCGTTTTGATTTTGAAGATGTAGCCACCGAAAACGAATCTATTTATAATAAGGTTACCAACTCATTTGGGAAACGAATTAAAAGTGTTTTTGAACAATGTACTCGTTTGAGCGATGCAGTAGAAAGAAATTTAAACGATGGGAAACTTCCAATAATAATTTCTGGAGATCACTCTTCCGCTTTAGGAACCATTTCTGGTATTAAGGCAGCAAATCCAGAACAGCGATTGGGTGTGGTTTGGATCGATGCTCATGCCGATATCCATTCTCCTTATACTTCTCCTTCTGGAAATATTCATGGAATGCCTTTAGCAGCAGCTATGTCTGAAGATAATATGGACTGTAAAATCAATACCATATCTTCTGAAACTAAAAAGTATTGGGAAGCCATGAAAAATATAGGCTGTGAAGGTGCAAAGGTCTTAGCTGAAGATGTAGTGTATTTTGGAGTGCGGGATACTGAAGAGCCAGAAGACAAGCAAATAGAAGCATTAGAGATAAGAAACTATATGGTAAGCGAAGTGCGATATAGAGGCTTAAGTTTTTGTGTAAGTGAAGCATTAGCGCAATTATCTCATTGCGATCAAATTTACATCTCTTTTGATGTGGATAGTATGGATTGTGACTTGATCTCTTACGGAACAGGAACTCCTGTTGCCAAAGGATTTGACCAATTTGAAATTATAGAGATTATCAATCAAATTACCACTTCTAATAAAGTTGCTGCTATAGAATTTGTAGAGGTGAACCCATTACTTGATTTTAAAGGCAATAAAATGGCAGAAACCGCTTTTGAAGTTTTAGATGAAATAACTAAAAGTTTGGTCTAATATTTTTTCAATTGTATTAACGATCCAACAATCGTCTATGGTAATTTATTTGACCAAGATGATAAGCCAAATGTGTGCTTAAATGCACTAGGAAAAACTCCGTTTGCATTGGGGTATTTTTAAATATAACTAAGCGGTATTCTTTCTGTAAATCTTCTGTACTTAACTTAGATAGCGTTTCTTTAACCATCGTGATGGTAGCATCTATTTGTTGTATTAATTCTTCTCTGGGAACATTTCTTAAAGAAAATTCTAAATCTCGCTTACGTATATAACCTGTGTTGCCAAGTTCAGCACCTACAAAAGCATTCAAATTACCAATAAGGTGCAAACATAAATTCCCTGCAGTATTGTTAATGGTGTCTTCTAAAAGCCACATGTTTTTTTCGAGGGTGTATGCTTCTAGTTCTGTTTTTAGTTTGGAAAGGTCTCTAGCAAATAATTGGGATAAGGTTTCTTGTAACATATAGAATAGTGTGGGAGTTTTAAATTGGATTTCAATTTTTTGATTTGATCTTTTTTACTTCTTCAATATGCGTTTGGTAATTTGCATTCCGTTTTCTGTAGTTATTTTTGCAAAATACAATCCGGTAGCGATGCTACTAAAATCTAATATTGTTTGCTTATTGGCTTGCTTTTGGAACAGTAACTTCCCTGTATTGTCGTACACCCAAATTTTGAAATGTCCAAGGTTGGTTTCTATCGTTGCATTATGTATTACGGGGTTTGGGGTAACGGAGATAAAAGGGTTCAGGCTCTCTTCAGAAATACCCAAAGTGCCACCTATTATATTTATAGAGCCGTCCGGGTTGAAAGGGTCGGACCATTTTTCATTCGTATAGATATCTGTACCGCTAAGAGTCTTCAAAAATGCAACAAGGTCTTGCTTTTGACCTTCGGTAAGATTTAGTTGTTGAGGCTCACCATTGACATCTGTTAACCGGGTGTCTAAATTAGTATTAGCAGGGTTGTTTGGAATATTGTTGTAATGATTAATCACCTCTAAAAGACTCGTAAAACTACCATCGTGCATTAGTGGACTATTTAAGCTTCCATCCGGGTTTACAAGATTTCTAAGGGATGGTGGGTTGGTAATTGTTAAATCTATTTCACCAGGTATTCCAGCTACGGTGATTACACCATTATTTTGAGAATGTATGCCAATGGAAAATTCGGGAGGATTATGACAATCTGCACAACCAGTACCCGCATCAGGAGTGTTTATAAATAAATGCTTACCCCTATTCTCTTGGTCTGTAAAATTTGGAAAAGGTTCACTTGTGTTGCTTACTTGCATAAAGCCTTCATCGAATCGGGAATCGAAGGATTGTATGCTTCTTAAAAATTGAGCTAAGGCTAGTTGCATGCGGTTTTCTGTGATTTCTGTATCGCCAAATGCAAAGCCGAAAAGGGTATTGTAATACTCAATACCTTCTAAATGATTTATAAGATTCTCTATACTAGGATCACCATTGGCACCGCTGTATCCCATTTCTACGTGGTCTTGTATGGGCATGGTTGTCTGAGCTTCCAGTGTTTCTGCGCGTTCGTCCCAAAAAAAATGTACCTCGCGTGAAAATCTAGTATTTACAAGTCGCGGGGAATGTCTGGCTGTAAGGCCATTAACCCCAATGCTCTGAACGTTTGGATCGCCAAAAGCGCGATCTTGGTGATGACAACTAGCACATGCTATGGTACCATCGCTAGAAAGATTTTTGTCATAGAAAAGAACTCGTCCCAAGGTAGCTGCTTTGTCATTAATGGGGTTGCCATCGGTATTGTCATTGGAAATGTAGTCTGGAATATCCTGATTAGCATAATTAAAAAGGTTATCCAAATCAATGGTAGCACTCATCAATACCGACCCAAGAGCCAATAAGAGTAGAGAGCTTATTAATTTGTTTTTCATAAAAGGTCGTTCTTGAAAATGATTGGCTCTAGGAAAACATGCCCTTTTGAACATGTGCCTTTGTGCCAAAGATAAGAATTTTATTGTTTAAATATTGTTAATAGCTAAGGGGTATAAACCTCTTTCGTTCTTGTACTATTGTGTTCTATTGTCAAGATAAAGGGAGTTTTAATAAACTTTTTCATTTTTAAACGGAGGTTTTTTTAATTTGAGTCAGAATGAAAATTCTCCTTTTAGATTTCATAAAATGTTTATTTTTGTGCTTTAATTTAAACGATGCAACAAATAACCAATACGCTGTTAATGATTCGTCCGGTTGCCTACCGTATGAACGAGCAAACTGCTGTAAATAATTATTTTCAGAAAGAGCTAGAACTTAGCAATATTGCTATTAATGAAAGAGCTCAACAAGAATTTGATGCTTTTGTAGAAAAGCTTCGTGCTATTGGGGTACAGGTGATTGTAGAAAACGATAAAATAGAAATGGACACTCCAGATTCTATTTTTCCAAATAACTGGGTGAGCTTTCATGAAAATGGAGATGTTGCCTTATATCCTATGTTTGCAGAAAACAGACGTAGAGAGCGTAGAGAAGATGTCTTAACACGATTGGAAGAAGAAGGCTTTGTAATTGAGCAATTGATAGATTATAGTACTGCAGAAGCCGAAGGCTACTTTTTAGAAGGCACCGGAAGTTTGTTATTAGATCGTGTAAACCGAAAGGCATATTGCTCTTTATCGCCCCGAGCAGACGAAGATTTAGTGATTGAGTTTTGCGAAGATTTTGAATATACTCCGGTTTTGTTTTCTTCCAAGCAGACTGTAAATGGAAAACGATTGCCTATTTACCATACCAATGTATTAATGGTTTTGGGTGAGGATATTGCTATTATTTGTTTGAATTCTATCGACAGTAAGTCTGAAAAGAAAATGCTGATACAGAATCTAAAAGAAGATGGGAAAGAGATTGTAAAGATTTCCGAATCTCAAATGCAACAATTTGCGGGCAATATGCTACAGGTAAAAGGAGCCGACGAGAAAAAGTATATGGTGATGAGTACAGCTGCTTTTCGTAGTTTAACCCAAAATCAAATTGCAATTATTGAAAAACATAGTCCGATTGTCCATAGTAATTTAAGCACTATAGAAACTTGTGGCGGCGGAAGCGCTCGTTGTATGATGGCAGAAGTGTTCCTTCCTAAATCTTGATGTGCTCTGAGCTTGTCGAAGAGTAATAAAGTAAAGTGTTTCTAACTTCTCGATAAAATTCCGATACTGCTTTCTAGCGGTATCAGAATCACTCGAAGACTATCACATTTTAATTAGAGTTAAATATTCATTGTTTTAAAAATATTTAAAACTGCTCCAATAATATATTCTACTCCAATAGCAATTACAATAAACCCAACAATTCTTGAGATTGCATTGATCCCTGATGCTCCTAAGAATTTTGTGATTAGAAAAGAACTTCTTAAAATAAAGTAGGTGCAAATTCCAACAACAATAATAGCAGCAACGATGATTAATATATCTTGTGTTATCGAATATTCCTGACTGAAAGTAATTAATAAAGAAATGGATCCAGGGCCTGCTAGCATCGGAATGGCTAAAGGAGTTAGAGAGAATTTTTCTCGAGTACTCAAATCTTTTCTTACTCTTTTGTTTTTCATTCCCTTATGTTTCGAAAACTCACCTTTCAATAAAGCAAAACCAGAAGTAGCAATAATTAATCCACCTGCAATTCGGAGTGCGTTTAAACTAATTCCAAAAAAGGCAAGCATAAAGGTGCCTGCGAAAAAAGAGATAGCAAGGATAGCGATGATGTTAATAGCGGTTAATAAAGCAGTGCTATTTCGTTCTTTTGTGCTTTCTTCACTAGTTAATCCTACAAATACGGGAACGGTTCCCAGAGGGTTTATGATGGAGAATAAGGAGGCAAATGCAAATAAAAATAATTCCATTGTTTTTTCTGCAAATTAAGCTTAGAATACAATTTCGAAGATTAGGAAAAGGTTACTTTATGGTATTTAAAAGGTTAATTTAAAGCTTGCTATTCTTATAAAATAGAATGCTAAAATCTCCTATCTTTGCATTTTTAAAATATACCCAATGACACTTCAGGAAACACTGGAAAAACAAATAAAACAAGCGATACATACTTTGTATAATGCCGATTTAGAAACGGTAGAATTTCAGGCTACGCGCAAAGACTTTGAAGGCGATATTACCGTAGTAGTTTTTCCGATGTTGAGAGTTGTTAAAGGAAATCCTGTGCAAATTGGTGAAGCTATTGGGAACTATTTAGTGGAACATGTAGAAGAGGTTACTAAATTTAATGTGGTAAAAGGTTTTTTAAACTTGGTGTTGAGTGATGCCTATTTTTTAAACTTTTTTAATGGTATTGAAGACTTTTCAGAATTTGGAAAACTAAGTGGAGATAAAGAAACCATTATGGTAGAATACTCTTCACCAAATACTAATAAACCACTACATTTAGGGCATATTCGAAATATATTGTTAGGTTATTCTGTTGCTGAAATATTAAAAGCTTCTGGAAAGAAATCTTATAAAACACAAATTATCAATGATCGTGGGATTCATATTTGTAAAAGTATGTTGGCTTGGGAACGTTTTGGAAATGGAGAAACTCCAGAAAGCACCGGATTAAAAGGAGATAAATTGGTTGGTAATTACTATGTAAAATTCGACCAAGAATATAAAAAGGAAATTGCTCAATTAATTTCAGAAGGACTTTCAGAAAAAGAAGCTAAACTTAAAGCTCCTTCTTTGTTGGAAGCACAAGCAATGTTATTAAAATGGGAAGCTGGGGATGAAGAAGTAGTAGCGCTGTGGAAAAAAATGAATGCTTGGGTTTATGATGGTTTCGATAAAACCTATGCTTCTTTAGGCGTGAATTTTGATAAATTATATTATGAAAGCAATACCTATTTGTTAGGTAAAGAAGTGATAAAAGAAGGTTTGTCTAAAAATGTCTTTATTCAAAAAGAAGATGGTTCTATTTGGTGTGATTTAACCGAGGATGGATTAGATGAGAAAATAGTGCAGCGTAGTGATGGTACTGCGGTATATATGACCCAAGATATTGGTACTGCCATACAACGTGTAAAGGATTATCAAGATATTACCGGTATGATTTATACCGTAGGTAACGAACAAGATTACCATTTTAAAGTACTGTTTTTAATCTTGAAGAAATTGGGTTATCAATGGGCAGAGCATTTGTATCATTTAAGTTATGGGATGGTGGATTTACCTTCTGGAAAAATGAAGTCTCGAGAAGGAACGGTTGTTGATGCAGATGATTTAATTTACGATATGTCTCAGACCGCTAAAAAGATTAGCGAAGAATTAGGGAAAATTGATGAATTTTCTGAAGATGAAAAAGAAAGCTTATATCAAACTATAGGTTTGGGTGCTTTAAAATATTATATCTTAAAAGTAGACCCTAAAAAACGAATTCTATTTAATCCTGAAGAGAGTGTAGATTTTCAAGGGAATACGGGTCCGTTTATACAGTATACCTATGCTCGTATTCAATCGATATTACGAAAAGCTACATCGCTTGGAATAAAAGAAGAAACTTTGTCTGTAGTCGAAATGCATCCAAAAGAAAAAGAACTGATAAAGCAATTGCAATTATTTCCTGAAACCATTCAACAAGCTGGAGCACAATACAGTCCTGCATTAGTTGCTAATTATACTTATGAATTGGTGAAATCTTTCAATTCTTTTTATCAAAATGTATCTATTTTAGGTGCAGATAATGAGGTAGAGAAAAGTTTTAGAATCCAACTTTCACAAGCAGTTTCAGATGTAATTAAAACTTCTTTTGGCTTGTTAGGGATTCAAGTGCCAAATAGAATGTAGTTGGAATATTAACAATAACATTTTTCAGATTAAAACAATATTTGAAACGATATATTAGGAGTAAAGCCTAATGATATTTCATTAATTCTGTTTACTTCTAATTTTCCTTCACCATCACTAATTACAGTATATCTAGTATTCAGTATATTCTCTCTATTAAATATATTTAAGAGGGCTAAATTAAATTTTGTTTCTACTCCATCAGAAATCTTCCACCGATATTCAGCAGAAATATTAGACCTAAAATAATCTGGAAGGCGTTCAGCATTTGGTTCGTCAAAATTAATAATATTTACCCCGTCAACACTGATAATTTCATTTCCTTCTACCGGTATGGTATTTGGTTTTCCGCTATGCCATATAAAACCTAAAGAGACTTTAAATTTATTATATATATAGGTTCCAGCAAGATTCACAGAATGCCTTACATCTATATTGTTAGGGAATTCTGAAGGGCTTAAATCTTCAAAAGTATAGTCGTTTTCCATATAAGTATAGCTTAACCAAGTACTAAAAGATTGCGTTTTTTTATTAATAGTAAATTCTGCACCCTTTACATCATAACTCCCTGTGGATTTTATAAACTGATATTGGTTCTGAAAACCCTGAGTTGATGTCGTAATTCCTTCGGTGTTTTTATAAAAACCTTCTAAATTTAAAAACCAGCTATCCTTGTTATACATAAAACCAAGGGATACCTGTTTGCTTTCTATAATTGGAAAATCATTCTCATTTGCTAAAACCCATCGCCTCTTTTCTAGACCTAAAAAATCACTCTGAAAATCAATACGTTGGCTGGTAGTTTGATTTTTGAATTCACCTAAAAACTCAGTAGCAAAACCCTTACCTAATTTTTGATGTATGCTTAATCTAGGTTCTACAATAAAGGAAGAGAATTTGGGATAATAGTTTGTTCTTAAACCTACGTTGATATCTGTTTTTTTATTGGGGCTTAGATAATTTAAATTCCCAAATGCAATATGAGATTGTAAAACATATTTTTCATAGATTCTTAAACGAGGGAAATTAACATCTTGGGTATTTGAAATTCCAACTTCTGAAAAATGATACCCTGTTTGAACAGAATAATTTTCTGAAATATAAATATCTGCATCTAATTTTACTCCAGTATCTAAGACTTCGTTTTCTTGTTTTACTTCCTGAATACTTAAAATGTCCTTATTTAAAGACTTTAAATCATAAGAAGATCCATAAACAAAAGCAGTAGTTTTAATCCTTGAGGTCCAATATCGATTCCAGGAAATTCCACCTACCGTATTTCTTTGATCAAGAGTACTTGTTTTAGATATGGAAGACTCTAGTATTTTTTCAGTAAAATCTAAGGAGTTTTTCATCGTTAGAAAGTTAACCCTAATTTGATCACGTTTGCTTATATCCCAAAGGAGTTTAGTGCTGAAATCATAAAAATTAAAATCTTCATCAGCTGAAATTTCAAAGTTTTCTGCTTTAAAGTTACTATTACTTATTTCTGTATCTTGAAAAATTCTATCTGAATAAGAATTGTAAACATTAGTTTCAATAAAGTCGTTTAAAGATCTTCTCCCAGAAAACTGGATTCCTAGGTTATCTGTAATGGGGACATTAACATATGCATTAGCACTTATTAAATTAAAGCCAGCTCCGCCTGTAAAAGATTCGGTTAAATCATTATTTGACCTCATGTCTATTACTCCAGAGACTCCTTCTCCGAATCTTGCCGGAGTTCCGTTTTTATATACGGTAACATTATTGGTTAAACTTGGATCAAAGGCTGAAATAAGTCCGAAAAAATGATCATTTTGATACATTTTAATATCGTCCCAAAGTATTAAGCTTTCATCGTTAATACCCCCTCTGATATTAATACTAGAAACTTTTTCAGCAACACTTTCTACACCCGGAATCACTTGAATTATTTGCAAAACATCATTGTCTACCTGTCCTGGGAGTAAACCAAAATTATTAGTGTTTATGGTTGTTGAGCCATTATAGTTTTTTTCGATTCCTTTTGTAAAATAGTTAGAAAGGAAAACTTGTTTTAGTTCAGAAACCTTTAGCTTCATTGCAAGTGGTGTGCAATCCTCTTTTTGTAAATCTGCAGTCTGAATAATTAAATCTTCAAAACCCAGGAAACTAATTACTATTCTCTTTTTTTTAATTGATACAGGAAGGTAGAATTTCCCTTCGGAATCTGTAGAGGTAATAAATGAGTGGTTTGCTGTAGAAATTGTAGCTCCAACTAGAAAGTTATTGTTTGCTTTGATAATTACAGTTCCACAATAAAATTCATTGGTTTTTTTTTGAACTACTGTTATAAAGCGTTCATCTAATTTTGTGTAATTAAAATTGGTATTTTGATTTAAATATTCTAAAGTTTCAATCAGGTTTATTTTTTCAGATGGAACTGCTACTTGAATTCCCTGAATTTTTTCGGTTTCAAAAGTAAAACGTACCTCGAATTTTTCTTCAACACTTTTTAAAACATCTATGAGAGATTTTTTTTCAGAAGATATTTGCCCATAAATAGTTTGGAAACTAAAAATGAAAATAAATAATAATAAACTATTGGTGTTCTTTAGCATAAAAAGTAACATTTCCCTTTTCATTATTCTCGAACGATAGGTTTAATGGTTCACATATTAACCTCAACGCTAAATTAAGATTTTTATGTGAAAAGCTTCCAGAATATCGCCTATTTAGGTCAATATTATTTGAAGTTACTTTTATGGGGTATTGTATTTCTAGTTCTTTAATGACATCAAGCAATGTAGCGTTATCAAAACTACTTTCGTCATTTATCCAACTTGGATTCTTTTTATTTAAGGAGGAATGATTTATTATTTCATCTCCCATAATAATTAATTTTTCACCAGCAGGAAGCATTATTAATGTGTCGTTAAAAGCGATACTAACAAGTCCTTCAAAACATTTAACCTGCAAATTGTTTTCTCTTGCAAAAACATTGAATTTTGTTCCTAAAACACTTACAACACCTTCTTTTGTTTTAATACTAAATTTATTTCCTTTAGAAACATTAAAATAAGCCTCCCCATTCATTTGGAGACTACGGTTATTGTTCCAATCGTTTTTGTTGTATTCTATGGTAGAATTAGCGTTAAGTACTATTTTAGATTCATCTGGTAATAAAAAAGTCTTCTTTTCAGCAATTTGGGTTTCGATGGTTGTTTCTAAAGAATTAATAAAAACATAGCCAGAAAAAAGGATAGCAAAAACAGCAGCGATTTTTAAGAAAGTAGCAAGTGGATTTAGCTTCTTAACATTTTTCTTGTTTTTCTCCACATCTATTGTATTAGTAATAGAATTAAAATTCTCTATTTTATCGAATGCTGGAGTTTCAAATTGAGAGGCGGTTTCGGCAATTTTAATATAGGTAGCATACTCTGAGGAAGCCTTTAATTGCTTAAGTTCTTCAGATGTAATGTTATTATTTAGCCATTTGGCTAATAAAATATCATAGGTGCTATCGTTCTTCATTTTTATTTCTTTCACTTGTAAAACAGTTGTTTAATAATTTACCCTACCTGTTTTTTATATATTATCAATTTCTTTTCTTAAGGATGTTAATGCTAAACTCATTCGTTTCTCTACGGCCTTCACAGATAAATCTAAAATTTCGGCAATCTCTCTATATTTTTTTCCTTCAATTCGATTTAATAAAAAAGCAGTTCGTTGCCCTTCGGTTAAATTACCGATTGCTTTTTGAAGTTTGTCTTTAAACTCGTTTTCTTCCAAGATATATTGAGGACTCTGCTCATTATTATGATGCTGGAATTGAATTTGATGTTTTAGGATTACTTTTTTATGGGCAATTACATTTAAGAAATTATTGTTTACGACTCTGTATAAATATGACTTCGCATTTTCAGGGGGGACTTTAGAACAGTTTTTCCATAGCTTAATGAAAGCCTCCTGAACTAAATCGTCAGCTTCCTCCTGATTGCCGCATTTAAAAAATATAAAATTCCAGATATTTTTTGAATGCTCAGAATAAACTTTTGAGTAAACATCTTCTTCACAAACTGTTTTGTTGGTTTTCATTTTAAATATATGGTGCGTAAATATAAGGATTAAGTTTTTTTATTTTAATTATGGTAGGGTGTTTTTAAAGAAAACTGTTTTACTATTAAACGAAGAATAAATACATGAGAAGTCTATTAAGATTATCTTTCTTATTAATGCTAATTACGGTTGTTCAATTAACTTCTTGTCAGAAAGAAGAAACTGAAATAATTGAAGATAATACTCAAGAGGAGGAAACGATAACTGTAGATTCTCATTTAACTAATTTGTTATTTAGGGTTTCTATAAACGATGGGAATAATGATGATTTTATAGATGGGAGTAGTTGCTTTTCTATAAAATTTCCTTTTTCGGTTTTAGTAAATGAAACTGAATTTAATTTAGAAACAGAAAACAATTATCAAGGCATCATCGACTATATATTAAGTTCTGGAAGTACCTTAGAGGATATTGAAATATCTTATCCAATAGTATTACTTTTTTCAGATTATTCTGAAACCTTAATAAATAACAATGTTGAGCTTTTTAGTTATTATAATCAATGCTCACCAGATGAGGATAATACGATAGATTGTGTGCAGATTGTTTATCCTTTACAGTTTTACACCTATAATTCTGAAACTGAAGTTGATGAGGTGCGAATAGTAAATGAAAACAAAGAATTATACCTTTTTATTGCAAGTTTAAATACTACAGATTATTTAAGGATAGCCTATCCCTTTTCTGTTCTTTTAACAGACGATTCATTGGTTGAAGTGTCTTCTAATTTAGAATTAGAAAATTTAATTGATAATTGTGTATTAGAAGAAGCGGTTGATATTGAAGAATTAATTGGTTATTTAACTTCAGACGTTTGGTATATCTCCTCCTTCATAGGTAGTGAGGATGAAACGGCAAGCTATTGTGAATATGAATTTTCTTTTACTTCAGAAGGCTTGGTTAATGTACTTCAAGATAGTACCCAACTTATGGTAGGTTCCTGGAATATGATAAGTCTTGATTCTGAAACAAAATTAATGTTAAGTTTTCCAAATGAAATACCTTTTGAAAAACTGAATAGTGATTGGAGTATCTTAAATGGAAATTCAATGCAATTTGAATTGGATGGGCAAGATATTAATTCAATGAGTTTTGGTAGAGAATCAATTTCTTGTGATGATGATCAAATCGCCTTAATTAGGAGTTACTTAACTACAGGGCCTTGGTATGTAAATTCCTTATATGATGATGAAGATAAAGCTGCAAATTTCTGTGAATATGAATTTATTTTTAATGAAGATGGGACTACTGAAGCATCAGACGGATCTAATATTTTCTCTGGAATTTGGTATGTAGGTACTAATAATACAGGTCCTTTTGTGGGATTTGATTATAATCAGGATGATTTGCCTTTTCATATGCTTTGGGATAATTGGGATGTATTGAGTGCTAATTTAAATACACTTCAAGTGACATCAGAATGTGTATGTGGCGTTGATAATTATTTAACTTTTGGAAGAACTCCATTAGAATGTATTGAAGATAATTTGTTTTTAGAAGAGACATTACAAGATGGTGTTTGGTATGTTTCTAGTTATCTTGATAATGGTATTGATGAAACCTTAGATTATTATTACTACAACATTAACTTTAATAATAATGGTATAGTAACTGCAATTTATGGTGTTGATATTATAGAGGGAACTTGGCATATTGAAGGAAATGAAGGAGAATTAGAAATCGTATTAAACTTTGAAAATACACCTTTTAGTGAATTAAGTACTAATTGGAATGTGGTAGAAATATTAATTGAACGCGTTAAAGCTGATAGCAATAATGGCGAAGACACGTTAACATTATTAAAAATTTGACCTGGGAATTAATCTATGAAAAAGATCCTATTATTTAATAGTTTTTGGTAAGCTAAAACATTTGTTTACAAGCTTACCGAAAACTACCTAGGGAAATATTAAAAAAATTATAGTTGGTTGTTACTCATTTAAAACATGTCTGTTTATTTTAAACAGAATTATTTTGCGAAGTTTTAATTGTTCCTTTACAGAATAAATGTGTTTTGAGTATTTTTTTGTCCCAATAAAAACCATCTTGTATTAACAAGATGGTTTTTTTATTAATTAAATAATCTTCTTTTGGTTTGTTAGGGATTCAGGCTCTTATTAGAATGTAAATAAAGCTACGCTTATTTAAACTATACCTTACTCTTTCTTATGGTCAACCATAAAGCTGTTCCTATGGCTACTGCAGTTGCTGTGATTATAGAGATTATAATTGCTAATGGCATGGCTTAGTTTTTCACAGTATTAATTTTATATAAATCATTTCCTTTTTCTTCATACTTATCGCCAGTAACCCAAAAAGGAGTCATAGTATCGTTGGCAATATTTCTTCCAGAAAGGACATAGGACTGAAAGAATTTTAATAAATAATCATAATCTAAGGTGTTGGCTTCATCTCCAGGTTGGTGGTAGTATTTTGTAACTTCACCATCAAAGGAAGTAAAACCCATCGAAAAAGTAGGAGCAGGGATGCCTTTTTTTGCGAAATGTACATTATCACTTCTGTCAAAAAGCCCTTGCTCAGGAGCTGGGTCATCTATAGCTGTTAAGCCAAATGTAACTGCAGCGTCTTTAATGTTTTGAGATGCTGTTGTTCTATCTAGACCGATTATGGTTACAAGAGAAGTGTCATTATAACCTCCATTGTCACTATTAAAACAATACACCATCTGTTCTAAAGGTAATACGGGGTTTTCTACATAAAATTCACTTCCTAATAATCCCTTTTCTTCTCCAGTAAATAATATAAATAGAGCAGAGCGTTTTGTTGGATATTTAGCTAAATTTTTAGCCATACTTAATACTGTAGTTGTTCCAACAGCATTATCACGAGCACCGTTATAAATAGTATCTCCCTTTTTATCTGCAGTTCCAATACCTACATGGTCGTAATGTGCAGAGTAAATAATGTATTCATTTTTAAGTTTTGGGTCGGTACCTTCTACCACACCAATTACGTTTTGAGAAATCACAGAATTAATAGTTTCTGAAGACATTTTTAATGCTATAGGAACTGTGCTTTCTGAAGTTATTTTATTACTAAGGCTATCATTTTCATCTAGTACCCAAGTATGCGCAAAATTGCTTTTTTCTTTATCTGAATCTGTTCCCTCTGCCACAGATAAACGATCTCCATTAAAATTATGGTCAATATAGCCCCAAGTTTGCTCATTGGTATTTATCAATTCAATGATACCTAAAACGCCATTCTTTTTAGCTAATTCTGTTTTTTCTTTTCTAGATCCAAATGCAGTTCTTGCATCTTGATTTTCTGAATTTCCACCTTTGATGATGATAATTTTGTTAGAAACATCTTTACCTTTATAATCCTCTTCTAATCCATACCCTAAATAGACAGCATCTCCATCAAAGTTTATTTCATTCGCTTTTAATATTGCAAAGTTTTTGATTTCTGTTTCATTAATGGAAATAGAACTTTGATTTGGTGGGCTAGTTTGTTGCAATTTCACCTCCTGAAAATAGTTTCCTGTTTTTGGATTTGGTAAAACGCCATATCCTCGAAAGGAATTTGCTATATATGAAGCAGCAATTTTATTTTCTGCAGACCCAGTAGCACGACCTTTTAATAAATCGTCTGCTAAAAAATAGATATGCCCTTCAATCTGACTTTTAGTAATGGTAGATTCTACTATTTCTTTTTCAGTTTGAGCGTTTATAGTGTTACTGCTTATAATTAAGCATAGGCAAAGTAAAAGGTGTCTCATTGGTTTGTTTTTATAATTGTTTTTAGTAGGGGAAGGTTTATTGAAAAATAGATTCGATTGTATTAATACTCTTTATCTTTTTGATCTTCCTTTTTCATTTTTATATATCTGGATACTAAACGCACTCCTAATCTTGCGAAAAGGATAATGGCAATTATCATAACAATGCTAAAGGAGTCCATTATAGAAAGGAATTTTTAATTGCTTGCATTTTTTTTTACTAAAATAGCTAATCAATTTAACTTTCAATATTTTTAATTTCTAAAACTATAATTTCTAGAATTTCAACAATACGGTTTCTTAATATTTGGGACTGTATATTTGCCCAGCTATTAATACTGTAACATCTTGTTAGGTGATCTTCAAAATTGGGGTGATTTAAAAGTGAATGATAGTCTTCTTTGTGTTTAGTGTTTCCGATATCATTTTTTTGATATACTTCAATGGTTTTCCCTACTTCAAGAGAGTATTTTCCTAGAACATTTAATTTATAGGCTTTGTTTCTTATTGATCTTAATTGATAATTTTCTACTAGAAATGGGAAATAAATATCATTTCTATAATTTTTCCAAATTACTTCATCTTCAATTACATCACTAATTTCTGATGTCCAACGAGTAAAGGCTTGTTTTAATTCAATATTTTTAATAAGACTTAACTCTCCAGAACCAGCCAAATCATTTATAATAGGATCGAAGGTAGCATAAGGCAAAGTTTTTACAAGATAATAATCGATACTATCTTTGTTTCGTAATTCTGGATAATCGATGTATTTGAAAAGTCGCTTTGAAGAAATCATAAAATCTTTTCTCATCCCAATTTTTTGATCTAATTGCTCTAGATTGCTCTTAAAATCAACTAATAATTGTTTTAATAAAGTGGCTTCTTGTATTCGTTCTTTTCTGTTTTCATTCCAATTATTGATACTTAGGGCAATAAGGATTCCTATTACAACCAATACAATTTCACCAATTGCATAACGAGTATATTTTATTGCTTTGTTTTCGTCTGCGAGTTTTTTGCGTTCTTTTCTAAAAAAGTTGATCATATATAACTTATTGTTTTTACAAATAGCTGAGCCACCATTTGTCCTTATTGTTGGCTTTATAAATCATATATTTTTTGCTTATTGGATACAGTAGTAAAACAATGGCAATCCAAACGATATATACTATATAAAGAGGATAGCCATAATTTAATAATCGTGCATTCATAAAAACATCACTAGTAATAATCATATGTTGCCATTCTCCCCCAAATATTAAGATTCCAACAATTGCGATTATATGGATAACTAATACATGTAAGAAATAATAGAATAGAGGAACCCGGCCAAAGACGATAAAGAAACTAGTGATTTTGTTTTTGGTTTGTTCGAAAGCGTATAAAAATAATAATGAAGGGCCTATGGTAATCAATAGGAAAGCTAAAGAAGGTGGATATTTTGTTACCTTAAAAAATGACATTACCGTTTGTGTTGTAGTTTCTTGAATAGTCCAAGGTAGGAGATCACCATAGCCATTTATTCCTCTTAATATGAAAAACATAATGATAGAACCCAAACCTATACGAAGCAACCATTTTTTTCGAATATTAGAATCGTAACCTTTTTGATACCAAGTTCCAAAACAATAGCCTAAGGAAATTAACCCAATCCATGGGATTGCAGGATAATGAAAAACGACTAAGCTATTATCACTTAGCGCTAGGAATTTATCTTGATGGAGTAAATACCAAATTATAGATGAAAAGCTGGTGCCTTCGGCTATAATTCCATCTAAAAGGTTATGTGCAGCTACTAGAGTTATACCCAAAATTAGTAAGATTTTTTTAGGTAAATGAATTAAAAAGGATAGACAAACCATGCATAAGCCTATCACCCAAATAACTTGTAAAATAGTAAGGCTATGAGTAACATCGAAAGTCCAGATAAAGTTATTTACAATAATTTCTAGAGCAATAAGCCAGATACCTCTGGTAAATAAAAATTTAGATAATTGAAATTTTGTTTTTTTTGTGCCATATAAAAATGCTGAAGTACCTGCGAGAAATACAAACACTGGAGCGCAATAATGGGTTATAAAGCGAGTGAAAAATAATATAGGTGTTGTGGTCTCTAAATCTGTTGGATCTACAAAAAAGGCACCATAAAAAAAATAATCCCTTACATGGTCTAGAGCCATGATTACCATGACGACACCTCGTAACAAGTCAATAGATTCTATTCTGGTTGTTTTAATAAGTGACATATAAATGTATGGGTATTTTGAAAATTTAGAATAATTGCTATATTTTATTTATTAATAGCATCATCTAATTGTTTGGTGTCAACATATTGTTGAAAAGCAATTACTTTACCACTTTTCAGGGTCCATAAATGAGCAGCTTGAGCATTTATTATAGCCCCATTTTTATTTAGCTTAGCTTGATAACGCATGGTAGCCAACACTTGATTGTTAGACATTTCATGTAATTGAATGTCTGCAAGCTTAAAATATTCATGTTCTGAACCAACACGTTGAAAAACACCTTTTAAAACCGCATCTGGTCCTATATAAGGGTTGCCATCTGCATAAGCATTGTTTTCAGCTTCATTCCAAATTACGTTAGCATCTAAAGCGCCTAGTACGGAAGGAATGTCTCCCTTTGAAAAACTGTCGTAAACACCTTGAATAATACCTGTGTTTTCAGGATTCGATACTATCCCTAATTGTTGTAAAAAAGAATGATTGTCGAAAAAGTCTTCTTCTTCGGCAATTTTTCCACCTTTCATTTTTACAAGAGTGGTTCCATATAATTCAACTAAATTTCCGGTTGCAGGAATACCGAAGAAATCTCCAGTATGGTTTCCTTTAAACTTCCAATGTTTAACAATTTTGTCACCTTGACCGAAAACAGAAATAATGGTAAATTCTTTATTAGAAAACCCTGATATGAAGTTTGAATAATATTCTTTTGCCGCTTCAATACCAACTAAATTATCTGGGCTCATAATGAAGGTCACATCAGATGTAAAGTTGTCTTCATTAAACAATTCTAAATTTTCATTATTGACAATTTCATCCCAAGTAGCGGTATATGATTCAATGTCTTTGTTAATATTATATTGATCACATGAAATGAATAGTAATGTACTAGTAAGAATAAACAATGAGGTTAGTTTTTTCATGATTTTAAAAAATTATTGATTATTAATTAGTGATTAATTGATAATAAATATACATAATAATTATAAAGCATTAATTATTAGTGTAATTACCGTCATTCTTGTTTGAAAAAATGAAATAAGGTTTAAAAAAAAACAGGCAATATTTAATAAAAAAAATCTAAAGAAAACTATTGTTTTCTTTAGATTTTATAATGGATTATTTTTTTTTGTGTTAATTAGAACTTCTAGTAGATGCTTTAATTTCACCACTAATTCCGCTTAAGTCTTCTCTAAAACTCCACATTTCAGTTTGTTTTCCGATAGTTAGTTTTTCCCATTCGCTTAAAAATAATTTAAAACTTCCATTCCCATGAACCGCATCATAATTTTTTGGAAAATCACCATCTTGATTTAACCAACCAGAATTTTCATAAAAAGATACAAAAGCTAAATCTTTACCATCTTTATAATTAGGAAACTCATTGGTATATAATCCATAGGGGTCCTCTGGATATTTTTCAGTCATAACTTTATTGATTTTTTTCATCAATTCAAGAACCTGAGGCTTCTTAAACCTTTCGATGTCGTACATGTCGACCAATAAGTTGTTTATAGTAAAGTCTTTTGGGAAGTTAGAAAGTTCAGGATAAAACCTCCAGTAAATTTGATCTCCACCTGCAATGGTATAGGGTTCTATGTTTTTATTCCAATCTTCATCATGTCCCTCTTGTTGGGGTCTTTCATCAAATGCACTCCATGGAATTGGTCCCATTACCCATAAATATTTCCCATAATCTGGGCCATTGTTTATTTGGTAAATGCGCGATCCATACATCTCATCGGTATGGTATTTGTTATTATGATTTGCTACACCAGATTCAAATTCATTAATGTATTTTGGATTAGCGGTCATCATGCCATTTTCTAGAACGGCATATTGGTTGTTGGTTTGGGATATTACCAAAAAAGGAATTAGTAACACCATGTAAAAAATAGCTCTCATTTTTAATAGGGTTTAATGGTTATCCTTTTAAAGATACGAAATTATTATTAAGCAACTAATGTTTTGAAAATAAGAGGGAAGTCCAGTAAAACCAAGTGTTATTATTCCTCAGCTTTTTTCTTTCTTTTGAAATAACTCACTAAAAAAAGCACTCCTACAATAAAAAGTGGAATAGTAATGGTTATAATTGTACCAAGACTCCTCCATAAAGAATGATCCATGTTATAATTCGTTTTAAATACATAGGGACTAAAACCCAAGCCTAAAATCATAAAAATAATACCACCTAATAATTCTTTTTTCCACGTAAATATTAGCAATAATAATAAGATTATTGGGAGTATAAGTTGCAATGTAAACTCACCTATTTGTACCATAAAACCTTCTTCAGTTGTAAAAGCATCAAAGGCAGAAGAGCTTATAAAAAGTATGGAAAGGATACAAAGTATGCGTGGTAACCAATAGAAAAATTTAGGAGAATATTTCATAATAGGAATTGTGTTTAGATCTGATACTAAGATATAAATAACTTAAAATAAAACAATAGGTTGGGATTGAATAAATGTTTTAGACTTTAAAAAATCTTCCTACTAATTGGTTTTTTAATTATAACAAAGAAATTGAAATGTCTAAAATAAAAAAGACCGCTTTACAAAGCGGTCTTTTTTATTTTATTTATAGATTATATTAAGATCCAACACGGAAAACCAATCCCCCACTTACATATCCTACTATAGTAGATCCTGAGACGCTAACTCCACTGCCGCCACTACCTACATAAACACCACCCCAAGTTACAGGAACCATCATGCCTCCTTGTAAATTTAAGCCTACACTTTCTGTAAACATAATATTTACACCTCCTTTAAATGCAAATGCAAATTTTGAGTTATTGTCAATGTTATAATTAACAATATCATAATTCACATTGTCATTAGATAAAAATACTACACCTAAAGATCCTCCAAAAAATGGCTTGACCATTCCATCACCAAAATATCTATTTACTCCAATCATCACCCAATCCGCATAAACATCGGTTAATCTGTCTTCAGTAGGGCTTATTATTATATCTCTAATTTTTAATTCGGTACTGTGATGAATATAAGATAATTCAACCATCATATCGTCATCAGCTTCCACACCAACTGTGATTCCAAATTGATCACTACTAGAAATTTTCAAATAATTGCTTACACCATAATTAAGTTTAGAGCCAAATTGGTATCCATATGTTGGTGTTATTTCTACAACCTGTGACCAGGAAGTAGTTGCAAAAAGAAAAGTAATAGAAAAAAGGAATAGTAATTTTGTTTTCATAATGTTGGTTTTAATTAGATTAAGTGCCGATTTAGCAATAAAAGTTTCATTTACGAATATACTATTTTATGGTAAACTTTGAGATTTGAAATTAAAATATAAAATTAACCTTTCTATAATTCCCTAGTTCAAAAATACTTTGCTACTCCTTTTTCAATTGTTATCTTTGCATCTTTAAACTTCTAAGCTAAAGCTGGGAAGTATTCAATTTTCAGAATTTCAGAAAAAAAGAAATTCAAAATAAAAAATAGCAGAAAGAAAATGTTCGATAATTTAAGTGAAAAATTAGATAAAGCACTCCACGTTCTTAAAGGTCATGGAAGTATTACTGAAGTAAATGTAGCTGAGACTCTTAAGGAGGTTAGACGTGCCTTATTAGATGCCGATGTTAATTTTAAAATAGCCAAACAATTTACCAATAGGGTTAAGGAAAAAGCATTAGGTCAGGACGTACTTACTTCTTTACAGCCAGGACAGTTAATGGTAAAGTTGGTAAAAGATGAGCTTACCGAATTAATGGGTGGGGATACTGAAGGTATTAATCTTGGAGGTTCCCCTTCAGTTATTTTAATGTCTGGATTACAAGGTAGTGGTAAAACTACTTTTTCAGGAAAACTGGCTAACTTTCTTAAAACAAAAAAATCTAAAAAACCGTTATTAGTAGCTTGTGATATTTATCGTCCTGCTGCAATTAATCAACTACACGTAGTAGGGGATCAAATTGGTGTGGAGGTTTTTAGTGATGTAGAAAATAAAAACCCTGTAGATATTGCTCAAAAAGCAATTGCATATGCCAAAGAAAATGGTCATAATGTAGTTATTGTCGATACTGCTGGTCGTCTTGCAATCGATGAGGCAATGATGACAGAAATTGAAAATGTGCATAAAGCGATTCAACCACAAGAAACTTTATTTGTGGTAGATTCTATGACAGGTCAAGATGCTGTGAATACTGCTAAAACTTTTAATGATCGCTTAAATTTTGATGGAGTTGTTCTAACAAAATTGGATGGTGACACTAGAGGTGGAGCTGCTATTTCGATAAAAAGTGTGGTAGATAAGCCAATTAAATTTATCGGTACTGGGGAGAAAATGGAAGCAATTGATGTTTTCCATCCTTCTCGTATGGCAGATCGTATTTTGGGAATGGGAGATGTTGTTTCTTTAGTGGAAAGAGCTCAAGAACAATTTGATGAAGAAGAAGCTCGAAGACTTCAGAAGAAAATAGCAAAAAATCAATTTGGATTTGATGATTTTTTAAAACAAATTCAGCAGGTTAAAAAGATGGGGAATATGAAAGACCTTATCGGAATGATACCTGGTGCTGGAAAAGCAATGAAGGATGTAGATATTGATGATGATGCTTTTAAAGGAATTGAGGCGATTATCCATTCGATGACTCCAGAAGAAAGGTCTAATCCTACTTTAATAAATGCCAGTAGAAAAAAACGAATTGGAAAAGGAAGTGGAACTTCGGTACAAGAAGTAAACCAATTAATGAAACAATTCAATCAGATGAGTAAGATGATGAAAATGATGCAAGGCGGAGGTGGTCGTAAGATGATGCAAGCTATGAAAGGAATGAGACAATAATCAGTTTTTACCCCAACACAAAATCCTAAACTTTAAAACCTTTTACTTATGATATTATTAGACGGAAAAAAAACCTCAAACGATATAAAAGAAGAAATTGCAATTGCAGTAGATGGTATGAAAGAGAGAGGTGAAAAAGTTCCTCATTTGGCTGCTATATTAGTAGGGGAGGATGGAGCTAGTCTAACTTATGTAGGGTCTAAAGTTCGTGCTTGCGAACGAGTTGGTTTTGAATCTACTTTGGTTCAAATGCCAGACACAACTTCGGAAGAAGAATTATTAAATACCATAAACGATCTTAATACAAATGATGCGATAGATGGTTTTATAGTTCAGTTGCCTTTACCAAAACATATCGATGAACAAAAGGTGTTAATGGCGGTGAATCCTAATAAAGATGTGGATGGATTTCATCCAGAAAACTTTGGTAAAATGGCATTGGATATGGATAGCTTTATTCCGGCAACTCCATTTGGAATATTACAGTTATTAGAAAGGTATGAAGTAGAAACCAAAGGAAAAAATACGGTAGTTATAGGAAGAAGCCATATTGTTGGAAGGCCAATGAGTATCTTAATGAGTCAAAAAGGTCCAGCAGGAAATAGTACTGTAACACTAACACATAGCCATACTAAAAACCTGTCAGAAATCACAAAGCAAGCCGATATTATTGTTGTAGCCCTAGGGATTCCAGAATTCTTAAAAGGAGATATGGTTAAAGATGGGGTTGTGATAGTTGATGTTGGAATTAGTAGAGTTCCGGACGCTTCAAAAAAGCGTGGTTATGCAATTAAAGGCGATGTTGCTTTTGATGAGGTTAGTAAAAAGTCTTCATTTATAACTCCTGTACCAGGTGGCGTAGGGCCAATGACTATTGCAATGTTGCTTAAAAACACATTGATTGCAAGAGAACGTTTGGCGAATTTATAAGCTATATTAATTTTTCCTCTCCATATTCCTTTTGATATATTTTCAGTAAAATAAAGAATAGGGAAATAAATAATGGTCCAAAAATAAGTCCAATAAACCCAAAAAGAGGCACCCCAATAATTACTCCAATAAGGGTGAGTAATGGATGGACATCATCTAGTTTTTTAAGCACGTAAATTCTAATAATATTATCTGTAGTACCTACGATAGCAAAACCATAAATTAAAATCCCCCATGCTTCAAAATCATTTCCACTTGCTAGTGTGATTATAAAAACGGGTAATATTCCAACAAGTGTTCCTACAAAAGGAATCATAGAGCCAATTATAATAATTACAAACCAAAAAAGTGGATTTTCAATTCCGAAGATATAAAACCCAATAAGGGCTACAATACCTTGTGCAATTGCAACAATAGGTATTCCTATTGCATTAGAACGAACCATTTTTTTACTCTCTTTAATTACCAAGTTTAAATTGATCTCATTAAAAGGAATAAAGCTGAGTATTGTTTTACTTAAACCATCAGGGTTTGTAAATAAATAATAAAGTAGAAAATACATAATTGCTACTGCAATAATTATGTTGAAAGAGCTACCTATTAATAATGGAATGTTTTCTGATAACCATGAACTAATTGAAGAAACATCAATATCTGAATAAAAATCATAACCTAATTGTTCTTCAAAAGTTTGGATATGATCTTGTAGTGCTGAAAAAAGTTTTTCAGAATTATTTACTGCATGACTTATTTTATTTCTCATCATAAAGATCATTCCAGCTATAGGTATTAAAATTCCTATAAAAGAAATAATCATTAAAAACGATGCGGCAATGGAAGGTTTCCAGCCTTTTTTAACCAATTTCGAATTCCAATTACGCATTAAAACATAAATTGTAATTGCACCCAAAACACCAGATAAGTAGGGAAGTAATTCTGCAAATATTAATAGTCCAATTATTCCTAGAATAAGAAGTACTAATATTTGGCGTATGATTTTTGGGTTAATTGAATTCATTTATTCTTTTAAATAATTTATACTGACGGTTGCTAATTCATTGTTTGGGAATTTTGAAAAATGTTTATCCACAGTTTGAATTCCAATTTCTTTTAATACTTTCTGAAAAACTTCTAACTCTACAATAAATTGGTCTGAAAAACCATGCGTAGCATCATAGGCTGTTGCAGCTGTAAGTCCTATGTTCTTTGCGGTTATGTTTGGATTAATGGTATGTAGTTCAATAACAAGTAACCCAAATTTTTTAATAAAAGGAGCCCATTTCTCAAAATGCTCTTTTAAATTTTGCTCCACCATTGCATTGCTTAATCGTTTTCCGCAACTAACAAATGCTCCAGTGGAATTACTTATTCTATTGCTATCTATCAAAGATGGTTGCGACCAAGGCCTGTTATGGTCTAAAAAAGTTCTTACATTTAAAAGCTCACTCAATTTAATATTATAATTGGCATTAATGTCTTCTTGCAATTGCATAGGATTTCCAATATCTCCCCAAATTACTTTAGCCCAAATATCTGCTTTAACTAAATTAGATCGAGTTACTTTAAGCGCCGCCTTATTATAATCTACACCAACTAAAAATAAAGGATGCTCTTCTAGTAAAGGCCCTCTTTTGGTTCGTTGTTCAATCACTTCAAATAAATGAATTAAAAAGGCGCCATTACCACAGCCCATATCTAGTATGCCTTTGGGTTGTTCCTCAATAGGTTTGTTAAAAAGCGCAATAATAATCTCATCAATTTTTTTGAAATATGCCGAATGTGCACCACCAGATCCCCAAACATTCATTTCTCTATCTACGTGAATTTCAATTGAATTAGGAATAGAACTCCTTAATATATTAGCATTGCCAAACATTAATTCTTCCACACGTCTAAACGTTGGTATATAGGATACAGTAACTCCATAGGCAGAAGAACGTCTTGCAAAAAAGAAACCTTTGTTTGTAAATTTATAATGTTCGTTGTTTTTAGTAAACCAACCTATATAATGTAAGAAATCTAAAATTTTGGAAAAGCCTTCAGGATCTTCATGAAATTCTTCAGCACTAAAAGAAGCTTCCATAAAGTATTTGTGAAACATTCCGTCCATTCCTAAAAACACAGTAATAGGTCCTACTAATACCCCTTCGATATGATGAAATATTTGTTCTTGAATTAAGAGCTCATGTTTGTCTTTAGAGGTAGGGTGGTATTCTTCGTTTTTATATTTAATAAAAATTCTATTTAAAACAGAAAACTGTTCCTTATCTAAACTTCTTGGGTGAAATTCTTCAGAAATTTTTAAAAAATGAACGACATCCTTATAGCGATCTGCAAGGTTAAAAGCGAATTCACTATTCTCGTTTTTTGATATTTGAATTGTATTTGTGGAAGAGTCAACATCATATTGTAACCAACCCTGCGAGGCTAGCATTCGTAAGCCAACATTTAAGTATCCTTCGTTTGCTTTAAATGTTGAAGTGATTTCTTCAAGCTGAAAACTTTCTTTGGTAAGAATATAGTCCAGCACCCCTTTTTCTTTTAATGAATACGCAACCGGTGCTAGGGCAATTCCGTCTAAATGTCTAAATAGCTCTTCACGGAATTTATTTTTTTCTTCTTTAGATAACATTAAGCCTTTTTTAATATAGATTAGTTCTTGTAAAAATAGAGAAAAAAATGAAAGGAGATTTTAAGACTTCTATTAATGCAAAAAACCCTCATAAATGAAGGTTTTTAAATTTTTGTTTGAATAATTTTTATTCTATTTCTGCAGATTCTAAATCATCAATTTTCCATGAAAGTATTAAATACTTAATTTTTGCTTCATCAGGAATATTAACTGCATCGATTACAAAATTTGGGTTGTACCTTAAGTTTTCTGGTAATTCCTTTTTGTCGATGTTTATAAAAAGATCACTATCTTCTAAAAACACTACCACTGTACTTAATGTAGTTTCAATATTCGAAATTTTATAATTGTCTTTTACATCTTTAAATGTGCTGTTTATATTCAGTCCTTTAATAGTTTTATAGCGATCGTCAAAAAATTGAAAATTTGAGATTAAAGATTCTGGATCATAATTATCTCTTGGTGAGATAAGCATTAGTTTTTTCCCTCCTTTTTCATAGATCTCAACTTCTCCTACAGTAGAGGATTCATTTTGTCTAGGGTTTAGTCTTACAATGGAGTCCATTGCAAAAATAGAATCTATTTGTTTTATTTTCATTCCTATAGTTAAATGACCTACAGTGCTATTTGAAATTAAAAAGGCATCCTTTTCTTCTGCACATTGAATGAATAGTAGAAGTGTTAAAATGCTTATTGTTATTGATTTAATCATTAGTGTTGTTTCGTTAATTATTGAATGCCAAATTTAATAAAATTGAATTGGAAAACTCTTTTTATTTTATCATTTTACCTAATATTCCTAATACTCCTCTTATCACTGTAGCACTGGTAAGTATTTTAATGAAAGGGTTTAGTTTTGTGCTTTTTCGTGAAGATGAACGGGAAGAGGTTCTTTTTACACTTTCTTTTTCTTTTCGTGCCTTTTTAATGACTTCTTCATCGTTAGCAATTTCAATTTTTTCATTCAATAATTCATAAGCACTTTCGCGATCTATTTCTTTATCATATTTTGGAATCAGTTTTGAAGTATCTAAAACTTCTTGTAATTCATTGTCCTCTAAAACATCCATTCTGCTCATAGGAGCTCTTAGTAAAGTTGCAGCTAAAGGAGTAGGTCTTCCTTTTTCATTTAATGCAGTAACTAATGCTTCGCCAATTCCTAGTTTAGTTAATACTTCATCTGTTTTATAATAAGAAGAAATAGGGTAGTTTTCTGCGGTCATTTTAATGGCCTTTCGGTCTTTTGCTGTAAATGCCCTTAAAGCATGTTGGATTTTTAAGCCTAACTGACTTAATACTGCATCTGGGACATCGGTTGGGTTTTGTGTTACAAAATATAGACCAACACCCTTAGAGCGAATTAATTTTACAATGCTTTCAATTTGATTGAGTAACGCTTTACTAGCTTCATTAAATATTAGATGAGCTTCGTCGATAAATATCACCAACTCTGGTCTCCCACTATCTCCTTGCTCTGGAAAAGTAGCGTAAATTTCAGCCAATAGACTTAACATAAAAGTGGAGAACAACTGGGGTCTATCCTGAATATCTGTTAAACGAACAATATTGATGAAACCCATTCCATTTTCATCAATTCGCAATAAATCATCAGTATCGAATGACTTTTCTCCAAAAAACAAATCTCCTCCTTGTTGTTCTAAAGCAACAATTTTCCTTAGTATTGATCCTGTAGAAGAAGAAGAAATTCGACCATATTCTTCTGTAAGTTCTTTTTTCCCTTCGCCAGTAGCATATTGTAGAACCTTTTTAAAGTCTTTTAAATCTAATAATGGATATTTATTGTCGTCACAAAATTTAAATAAAACCGAAATTATTCCAGCTTGTGTCTCACTAACATTCAAAATTCTAGAAAGAAGTATAGGGCCAAATTCACTAACAGTTGCTCTTAGTTTAACACCCCCTTGTTTAGAAAGAGTTAAAATTTCAACTGGAAATTTTTTGGCTTCAAAAGGAATCCCAATTTTTTGATGTCGTTCGTCGATCTTCGGATGTCCTGGACTTGGTTTTGCGATTCCACTTAAATCCCCTTTCATATCCATAAGCAATACTGGAATACCTTTCTCTGAAAGATTTTCTGCCATTACTTGTAATGTCTTCGTTTTTCCAGTCCCAGTAGCCCCAGCAATTAAACCATGACGATTTAAAGTTTTAAGTGGAATTTTAACGAAAGCATTGGTTATCGCTTCTTCATCTAACATTGCTGCGCCAAGGATAATGAATTCCCCTTTGGTTTTATTTCCTTCCGTAATAAAATCAAAAAAAGTTGCTTTATTTGTCATCGTAATATTTTCCTTAAAAATACTAATTGTCTTCCAGTAATAAGCAAAAATTTTAATTCTATAAACATATAATTATTCCCTCTTTAAAAATTATCTTTGCCCCGATGCAAAATGAAACAAAAAATTTAGTAGATAAAGGAGAGTTACTTCCATTGATGGAAGATTTTTATACGATCCAAGGAGAGGGCTTTCATAAAGGAACCGCAGCTTATTTTGTAAGAATTGGCGGTTGTGATGTAGGTTGTCATTGGTGCGATGTAAAAGAAAGTTGGGATGCAGATTTACATCCACCAACAGAGATTAATACGATAGCTGCTAAAGCATCCAGTCACTCTAATACAGTAGTTGTTACAGGTGGAGAGCCTTTAACATGGAATATGGATCCATTAACTTCACTCTTTAAAGAAAAAGGGATGCAAGTACATATTGAAACTTCTGGAGCCTATGAACTTTCAGGAACATGGGATTGGATTTGTTTGTCACCTAAAAAAATAAAACTTCCAAAAGATAAAATATACGAAGTTGCAGATGAGCTTAAAATGATTATTGCTAGCAAATCAGATTTTAAATTTGCTGAAGAACAAGCGCTGAAGGTAAATGAAAATTGTATATTATATCTACAGCCCGAATGGAGTAAAAGAGAGAAGTTAATACCCTTGATGGTAGATTATGTAATGGCAAACCCGAAATGGAAAGTTTCTTTGCAAACCCATAAATATTTAAATATTCCATAAAAAAAATCGAGATCTAGATTATGCTAGACCCCGATTAATTTATGATTTGTATTCCGTAATTTGTTTACAGAATAAAGCTATATTATTTTGTAAATGGTACTGCAATACGTGTCGTATCCCAACCTAAATGCATAACAACTCCACTATCTGATCCTTCAATTGCAATAGAAAATGCTTCTAAAGATGCATCAACCTGAGTAGCGGGAACCTTTACTCTAACAACATCATTGCTTTCTTTGTAATAATAAGAACCCCAGGCATTTAAATCTGTATTTATAATAATGGTCCATTCTTTTTCGCCTGGAATAGCTAAAAGAGAATAACTTCCAGCTTTTAATGTTGTGTCTCCCAGTTTAAAATCTGTATAAAGAACTAACTCAGGAGCCTCATTGGCACCGGTTCTCCAAACCTTACCATTAGGAGCAAGTTTACTTAGTTCTCTGTCTTTAAGTTGTGGTCTACTGTAAATAATCTTCATTTGTTTGTTGGCATCCTTATAACTGCTTGGATAAGATGCGATATCTAAAGGACTTTTGTCTAGGTCTTTAAAATCTTGTGCCGTTACATTTAAGGATAATACCATTAAAAATGCAAATACTAATGTTGTGATAGTTGTAAATTTTTTCATTTTGTTTGTTTTAATTTGATGTTAAAAGTAGTTTTCCAATTTTAAAATATTGAGAATTTTTTGTTAAAAAAATATTGATTGATATGTCGAGAATAAAATGAAAACTTACGTTTTTGTTTGATAAAAACATATAAGCTTAAGATTGAAATTTCGGTTTTGAGCAACCCTTGGGTTTTTATTCAAAATTGAAAGGTGTAAAAACAAGTAAAATCAATTTTAAGGAGCTTTTTAAGCTTTTTAAGCGACTATTGGGTAATTAACAAATAGTTGATAAATACCTGTAAAATGGAATTTTAAGCTTTAAATACCGAAAGGTAAAGAGTATATTTGTTAATGGTCAGAGTAAAGTTTTGCCTTTATTTTGACTATTTAAATTAACATTATTTAATTATTATTTATGAGTGAAGAACAAAAAAAAGGGAATTATGGTGCCGATAGTATCCAGGCATTAGAAGGAATGGAGCATGTAAGAATGCGCCCCTCGATGTATATTGGAGATGTTGGGGTGCGTGGATTACATCACTTGGTTTATGAGGTGGTAGATAATTCTATAGATGAGGCAATGGGAGGGCATTGTGATACTATTGATGTAATTATTAATGAAGATAATTCCGTTTCTGTAAAAGATAATGGTCGTGGAATTCCTATAGATTTACATAAAAAAGAAGGAGTTTCCGCTTTAGAAGTGGTGATGACGAAGATAGGTGCTGGTGGAAAGTTTGATAAAGATTCTTATAAAGTTTCTGGAGGTTTACACGGTGTTGGGGTTTCTGTTGTTAATGCATTGTCGGGTCATTTAAGAGCGACAGTACATCGTGATGGTAAGATCTGGGAACAAGAATATGAGCGTGGAAAAACAATGTATCCGGTTAAGCCAATTGGGGAGACAGATTTTCGAGGAACTATAGTTACGTTTAGTCCAGACACTGAGATATTTAAGCAGACAATAGAATTTAGTTACGATACCTTAGCGACTAGACTTAGAGAATTGTCTTTTCTAAATAAAGGAATTACAATTACACTTCAGGATAAACGACATAAAGAGGAGAATGGTGAATTTGTTTTTGAAACCTTTCATAGTACAGAAGGACTTAAAGAGTTTATTCGTTTTCTAGACGATACTAGAGAGCCAATTATTGGAGAAGTGATTTTTATGGAAGGGGAGAAAAAAGATATCCCTGTAGAAGTTGCAATGATATATAATACTTCTTATAGTGAAAACTTACACTCCTATGTAAATAACATTAATACTCATGAAGGAGGAACGCATCTTTCTGGTTTTAGAAGAGGGCTGACTCATACGCTTAAAAAGTATGCAGATACTTCCGGAATGTTAGATAAATTGAAGTTTGACATTTCTGGTGACGACTTCAGAGAAGGCTTAACTGCAATTATTTCAGTAAAGGTTGGGGAGCCTCAATTTGAAGGACAAACCAAAACTAAATTAGGAAACAGAGAGGTTTCCTCAGCGGTAAGTCAAGCGGTATCTGAAATGCTTGAGAATTATTTAGAAGAAAACCCTAACGATGCAAAAACCATAGTTCAGAAAGTTATTCTTGCAGCACAGGCAAGACATGCCGCCAATAAAGCTCGCGCAATGGTACAGCGTAAATCCGTTATGAGTATTGGAGGCTTGCCAGGGAAATTAAGTGATTGTTCTGAGCAAGATCCTGCTATATGCGAAGTGTTTCTTGTAGAGGGAGATTCTGCAGGGGGTACAGCTAAACAAGGACGTGATCGTAATTTTCAAGCTATCCTACCATTAAGAGGGAAAATTCTTAATGTAGAAAAAGCTATGCAACATAGAGTTTTTGAAAATGAGGAAATTAGAAACATATTTACGGCATTAGGGGTAACTATTGGGACAGAAGAAGATAGTAAAGCATTAAATATTGAGAAATTACGATATCATAAAGTAGTTATCATGTGTGATGCCGATGTAGATGGTAGTCATATTGAAACTTTAATTCTTACTTTTTTCTTTAGATATATGAAAGAGTTAATTGAAAATGGCAATATTTATATAGCGACTCCTCCTTTATATTTAGTTAAAAAAGGAGCAAAAAAGAAGTATGCTTGGAGTGATGAAGAAAGGGATGAGATTCAAAAAGAATATGGCGATGGATGTAAAATACAACGTTATAAAGGTCTTGGGGAAATGAATGCTATACAACTTTGGGATACTACGATGAAACCATCTTCTAGGACTCTTCGTAAAATAGTTATTGAAAATGGAGTAGAAGCTGATCGAGTGTTTTCTATGTTGATGGGAGATGAGGTTCCACCTCGAAGAGAATTTATTGAAAAAAATGCAGTCTATGCTAATATAGACGTATAGTAATTGTAATAAATTATAATAACAGCCCATCTTATTAATTCAATAAGATGGGCTTTTTGTTTTTCATTATTTCATGTCTAATTTTACGCTATAAAATTGTATTTTTGCAGCTTCTTACCAACTAAGGTAGAATACATTAATTAAACACAAAAAAACATTAAACTATGAAAATTACAATTGTTGGAGCAGGTGCTGTAGGTGCAAGTTGTGCTGAGTATATTGCTATTAAAAATTTTGCAAGCGAAGTAGTAATTTTAGATATAAAAGAAGGGTTTGCCGAAGGTAAAGCGATGGATTTGATGCAAACTGCATCCTTAAATGGTTTTGACACTAAGATAGTTGGTGTAACTGGAGATTATTCAAAAACTGCAAAAAGTGATATTGTAATTATTACTAGTGGTATTCCACGTAAGCCAGGAATGACAAGGGAAGAGTTAATAGGTATTAATGCAGGGATTGTAAAAATGGTTTCTTCTAGTTTAATTGAGCATTCGCCAGAAGCAATTGTTATTGTAGTTAGTAACCCTATGGATACTATGACTTATTTGGTTCATAAATCTACAGGTTTACCAAAAAATAGAATTATTGGAATGGGTGGTGCATTAGACAGTGCTCGTTTTAAATATAGATTAGCAGAAGCTTTAGGTGCTCCTATTAGTGATGTTGATGGAATGGTGATTGGTGGCCATAGTGATACAGGAATGATTCCTTTAACTAGAATGGCTACTCGTAATAGTGTTCCTGTTACTGAATTCCTTTCAGAAGAAAGATTAAATCAAGTAAAAGAAGATACTAAGGTTGGAGGGGCTACTTTAACTAAATTATTAGGTACTTCTGCTTGGTATGCTCCTGGAGCTGCTGTTTCTGGATTGGCTCAAGCCATCGCTTGTGATCAAAAGAAAATGTTTCCTTGCTCAACAATGTTAGAAGGAGAATACGGATTAAATGATATTTGTATTGGAGTTCCTGTTATATTAGGAAGAAATGGTATTGAGAAGATTGTAGAGTTAGACCTTACAGATGCTGAAAAAGAACATATTTCAGTAAGTGCAGAAGGGGTTAGAAAAACAAACGGATTGTTAGAATTATAATATTCAACACTTTAAAATAGATATTTATATAAAGACTGCAGAAATGCAGTCTTTATTTTTTATATTTGGCGAATGAAAGCGAAATGGTACCTAAGTACTTTTATTGTTATCCTTACCTTATTAGGGCTTAGTCAGCAACAATTTTCTGTTCCAAATCAAGAAATTGTCGTTCAGTTTACTACTAATGAAATTGCCCTACTTGAAACTCAAAATACCATAGCGATTGTAAAAAAGCAATTACAAACTATTGGAGTTGAAAATATTCAGATACATAAAGGAGCTAACGGAAAATTAAAGATCACCTACTTTAGTGATATTGATGTTGCTTCCATAAAAGAAATACTTTCTAAAAAGAAAGATTTAAAAATAATTTATTCTTCTATATTTCAAAAAGAAGGGGATTCTAAATTTCCTTCTAATAAACATTCAAATCACTTTAAACTCGATGTTCTTGAAATTCAAAAAAGCAGTGATGGGGAAGGGGATTTTAACGGATATGCTTTAGAGTTAAAGCCAGAAAGCGATCGATTTTTCACTTCAGTAGTTTATTTGCCCTATGCAGATGTTGCAGTTAAAGAAACAAACAAAGCTGAAAAAGTAGCGTATGCAATTCATAAAAAGATTGCAATTGCAATAGATAATTCTTCACACAATATTCCAGAAGTTAGGGCAGGCCCAGTTGCCGCTTAAAACACTTAAATGGCTTAATTATTAGACTAATCAAGCTATTCAAAATTCAATTTAATATCATTAAAATTAATTGTCAGGTTATAGGGTAAATTCTATATTTGCTCGTTTTAAAAAATATTTGACTAATAAATAAAATAAAAATGCAAAACAAAGGACTAATTAAAGTATTTGCAATATTGTTTGGACTGGTAAGTTTATACCAGCTTTCCTTTACATATATTTCAAATCAAGTGGAAGATGAAGCAAAAGTATTTGCTAATACTAAATTTCCATCCAGCGAACCTGAAAAAAGAGATGCTGCTGAAGCAAGTTACCTAGATTCTATAGGGAATACTGCTGTAATTTTAGGAATAGATTACAATACTGCTAAAGGTAAAGAACTAAACAAAGGTTTAGATTTAAAAGGTGGTATTAATGTAATACTTCAGGTATCTGTAAAAGATATCTTAAGAGGATTGGCAAACAATTCTAAAGACGCTGCTTTTAACCAAGCATTAAATGATGCTTCTGTACTTCAGAAAGATGCGCAAGAAACGTATTTAGAGTCTTTCTTTAAAGCTTACGAAGCTTTACCAGGAGAAAATTATTTAGCATCACCAGATGTGTTTTTTAATAAAAATTTAGAAGACGATATCAATGCTTCTATGACCAATGAAGAGGTAAAGCCTGTTATTGAAAGAAAAATTGATGAGTCTATTACTGCAGCTTTTGAGGTATTAAGAAAACGTATCGATAAATTTGGAGTTACACAACCAAACATTCAACGTATTGGAAAATCTGCTCGTATATTAGTAGAATTGCCTGGTGCTAAGGATGTAAATCGTGTTAAGAAATTACTACAAAGTACAGCTCAGTTAGAGTTTTGGGAAGTATATAAAATTGATGAATTGGCTGGCTTTTTGCAAGCTGCAGATTCAAAGTTAGCAGAAGTATTAAAGACAGATGCACCAGTTGAAGTAGAAAAAGACTCTACAGATACTGAAGGAAGTGTTGTTGATGATTTATTAGGAGGAGAAGATGTTAAAGACTCTATTGCCGATGCACAAAAGGAAAGACCTTTACTTGGTAAAATGCAATATCCAGGTTCAGCTGGAAGGCCAGAATTAGGGACTTTTTTATTAAAAGATACAGTATCTGTAAATAGTTATTTACGTATGCCACAAGTAAGAGCATTACTAAGTAACGACCAACGTTATGCAAAATTTGTTTGGGGTATCGCAACTGCTAATGAGGAATTAGCTGAAGAAGTAATTACTCTATATGCTATAAAATCTAATAGAGACAATACGCCTCCATTAGCTGGTGGTGTAGTTGTAGATGCACTACAAACTTATGACCAATTAGGTAGAGTTGTTGTGAGTATGCAAATGAATGCTAGAGGAGCTAGAGTCTGGGAAGAAATGACTGGTAAAGCATTTAATAATGGTACGCAAATAGCAATTGTGCTAGATGATATTGTGTATTCAGCACCAGGAGTAACAAGTGGTCCTATCGCAGGAGGTAGTAGTCAGATTTCTGGAGATTTTAGTATTACAGAAGGGCAAGATTTAGCGAATGTATTACGTGCAGGTAAATTACCAGCATCTGCAGAGATAATTCAAGGGGAAGTTATTGGACCAACATTAGGTCAAGAAGCAATAGATAGTGGAATATTTTCTTTCTTATTGGCACTTGCTTTTGTATTGATTTGGATGGTGTTCTACTATGGTAGAGCCGGAATCTTTGCAGATGTTGCTCTAGTAGTAAACATCGTATTTATATTTGGAATATTAGCAGGACTAGGTGCGGTACTTACACTTCCTGGAATTGCAGGTATTATTTTAACTATAGGTATGTCGGTAGATGCGAACGTACTTATTTTTGAACGTATCAAAGAAGAGTTAGCGAAAGGAAAAGCTCAGAAAGATGCCATAAACGATGGATTTAATAATGCGCTTTCATCTATTTTGGATGCCAATATTACTACAGGTCTTACGGGATTAATTTTATTAGTTTTCGGAACAGGACCAATTCAAGGATTTGCAACTACCTTATTAATAGGTATCGCAACTTCATTGTTCACAGCAATATTTATTACTAGATTGTTTATTGATAGTTATACAAGAAATGGAAAGCCATTACCTTGTTCAACATCTTTTACAAAAAACATTCTTAGAAAAAATAATTTCGATTTCTTGAAAAAACGTAAAATAGCTTATGTTTTCTCTGGAATTATGATCGCAATTAGTTTAGGGTCTTTATTTACAGTAGGTCTTAATCAAGGTGTAGATTTTGTTGGAGGAAGAACTTATACTGTTCGTTTTGATAGAGATGTAGATGCTAATGCTGTAGAAGATGATTTGGTAGCAGTCTTCGGAAGTGCTGAAGCTAAAACCTATGGTGGTGATAATCAACTTAAGATTACTACTAAATATAAAGTGGATGAAAGCGGTACTGAAATAGATGAAGAAATTGAAACTAAGTTGTACGAAGGCCTAAAGCCAAACCTTCCAGAAGGATTTACTTACGATGAGTTTATAGACGATTACGATAATAAAGTAGCAGGTAGAATGGAATATTACAAGGTTAGTCCTACTATTGCTGATGATATTAAGAAAGCTTCTTTTTGGGCTGTTTTGGGATCTTTAGTAGTCGTGTTTTTATACATATTATTACGTTTTAGAAGATGGCAATTTAGTTTAGGAGCTGTTGCTGCAGTATTCCACGATGTTTTAATAGTATTGGGGATATTCTCTTTAACGTATAAAATTATGCCATTTAATATGGAAATAGGACAATCTTTTATTGCTGCAATACTTACAGTAATTGGTTATTCTCTGAATGATACCGTGGTTGTTTTTGACCGTATCCGTGAGTATTTTAACGAGCATTCAACTTGGAAAATTAATAGAGTTATCGATGCTGCATTAAACAGTACTTTAAGCCGTACCTTAAATACATCATTAACTACAATGATCGTATTGTTATCTATTTTCATCTTTGGAGCAGAATCTATTAGAGGATTAATATTTGCATTGATGATAGGGGTATTAGTTGGAACTTACTCTTCATTGTTTATTGCAACACCTGTAATGTTTGATACCGTTAAGAAAAAAGGAATTGACTTAACGGATAAGAATAAAAAAGAAGAGGAAGAAGATATAGTTTAATCCTTCTTTTCTTTTGAAATAAAAAAAACCATCCTGATTTTATCAGGATGGTTTTTTTATGTTTTAATAATCTGTATTGATTTTTTAGAATTAGGTAAAAGTTTAATTGAAAATCTTAGTTAGTTGCCCATTCAATCTTATCTCCTTTTTCTAGACCCAAAATATCAGATTGCCCTGCATTAATTTCAAGAACATACAATATTGGTCCTTCTGATGGCAATGTTCCTTTATCGTAGGGTTTTGCGTTTTTATGAATGTTAACGATCTCTTTTTCGCTATTTATAAAAATGATGTCTATGGAAAACTCCGTGTTTTTCATATAAAAAGATCGAGTCTTGTTCTCTTTAAAAATAAAAAGCATAGATTGATTATCTTCCATAGAATGACGATACATTAACCCAGTTTGGGTTTCATATTCCGTTTCAGCTATTTCAAGATCCAGTGTTTTTATAAGGGAGTCGTTTCCAGCTTTCTTCAGTGTAAGTTCTCCTTCTTTCGTAAAAGTAACTTCTTTAGTTATAGATTTTGTGGAATTCGTTTCTTTACAACTTTGAAAAAATAGAGTTGTTCCAATAATTGCAATAGTAAATATTATTTTTTTCATGAAGTAACCGGTCTGTTTTTAGAAGTAATAATTAGATAAATTCCAGCTAAAATAAAAGGAATACTTAGCCATTGTCCAGTATTAAGAGCCCATTCGCCTCGGCCATCTACTTGCGCTTCTTTAACAAATTCTACAAAGAAACGTACCGTCCATAGCAACACGAAAAACATTCCTAAAAGAAAACCCATTTGTTTGCTTTTGTTTGTTTTCCAGTATAAGTACCATAGTGCTAGGAATACGAAAATATATCCAAATGATTCATATAATTGGGCAGGATGTCTAAATGGAATGGCATCTAAAATAGTAGCGTATTCAGGATTATTTACAATGGAAGTATATGCGTCACTTGCATTTTTAATACCTGTAGATCTTACTACTTGATATTTTGAAATTCCATCCTGAACAAACTTTACGCCAAGAGGAAAATCCCCAGAGGCTTTACCGATGATTTCAGAATTAATAAAATTTCCTATTCTCACAAAAACAGCACCACTAGCTACTGCAATTACGATTCTATCTAA
The DNA here is from genome assembly GCA_913058295.1 of uncultured Flavobacteriales bacterium. Classification (GTDB taxonomy): domain Bacteria; phylum Bacteroidota; class Bacteroidia; order Flavobacteriales; family Flavobacteriaceae; genus Marifrigoribacter. The sequence continues at coordinate 56,965 of CAJXRD010000010.1, forward strand.
AACCCAAAGTATTGGTTTTTTAATTACTTTTTTACTGTATAGAAACATGGCAATAATAATTCCTATTGCTGCTCCATGACTTGCTAGGCCTTGAAAACCTGTAAATTCAAATTCTGGGACAGTTCTAAATGGCAGGAAAACCGATATAAAATCTTGTGAAAATAATTCCGGTTGGTAAAAAATCACATGCCCCAAACGTGCTCCTACTAATGTGGCAAGGACAACATAAATAAATAAGCTATCCATTTTATCTGGTGTTTGCCCTTCTTTATCAAATATTTTTTTGGTAAGAAACCAGCCAATAGTAAATGCAATAACAAACATTAAACTATAATACCTAATCACAAAAAAACCCAAATCGATTCCTTCAGAAGGATTCCAAATAAAACTTAATGAATACATAGTTGATTTTTAATTATAAGAAGTGTAAATATAACAAAAGCAATACTTTTTAATTATTAAAAAATAATTAAAGTATAAATTTAATTCTCATCCTTTTTTGGAACAGGATCATAGCCAGAACCGCCCCAAGGATTGCAACTGCCAATGCGTTTAATAGCAAGCCATCCTCCTTTAAAAAGACCGTGTTTTTGAAGTGCTTCTATTGTATAATGAGAACAGGTTGGACTGTATCTGCAAGTGGAAGGTAAAATAGGAGAAATTAATAATTGATATCCTTTAATAAGTAATACAAAAGGATACGTAATTATTTTTTTCATAAAGAAATAGTCGAAATGTATTATACCTAATTACTAAAGTAATTAATTCAGTGAAAAGGTTGTTCCGTCTTTTCCGTCTTTTAATTGAATGCCAGCGTCTAATAATTGATCTCGAATTAAATCGCTAGTAGCGAAATCTTTATTTGCTCTAGCTTGATTTCTTAATCCGATTAATATGGATATTGCATCAGATAGTTTATTGCTGTCATTAGACTCTATGTTTATAGAGTCTTCTAAACCAAGTACATCGAATATAAAGTCAGACATTGTTTTTTGAAGCAAATCAATATCACTTTGTGATAAAGATATTTTTTCCTCTTTAGAAGAATTAATGATTTTTGCTGCTTCAAATAATTGAGCGATAAGAATAGGACTATTAAAGTCATCGTTCATAGCATCATAACAGGATTGTCTCCATTTAGAAACATCAAAATCACTATTGTCAGAAGCTTTGATTCCGGATAACATTCTATAAGCATCCATCAATCTATTAAATCCTTTTTCTGAGGCTAATAATGCATCATTCGAAAAATCGAGAATACTTCGATAATTAGCTTGGTACATAAAAAACTTAGTCACGGTAGCTGAAAATGCTTTGCTTAGTTTGGTATTATCACCCGAAAATATTTCAGAAGGTAAAATATTGTTTCCAGTAGATTTAGCCATTTTTTTACCGTTTAGAGTAAGCATATTAGCATGCATCCAATAGTTAACTGGGTTTACATTGGTTGAAGCTTCAGATTGAGCGATTTCACATTCATGATGCGGAAATTTTAAATCCATTCCACCTCCATGAATATCGAACTGTTTGCCTAAATATTTTGTACTCATGGCGGTACATTCTAAGTGCCATCCTGGAAAACCATCACTCCAAGGAGAAGGCCAGCGCATAATATGTTCTGGCTCCGCTTTTTTCCATAATGCAAAATCTTGTGGATTTTTCTTATCTGATTGCCCGTCTAAAACCCGTGTATTAGCTACCATGTCTTCTAGATTTCTACCACTTAGTTTTCCATAAGAATGCTCTTCATTAAACTTATGTACATCAAAATATACAGATCCATTTACTTCATAGGCATATCCTTCAGAAAGGATTTTTTCAATAATTACAATTTGCTCAATAATATGGCCAGTTGCTGTTGGTTCAATACTGGGAGCTAAGGCATTAAAATGAGACATGGTGGTATGAAAGTCTATGGTATATCGTTGAACGATTTCCATAGGTTCCACCATTTCCATTCTTGCTTTTTTTGCAATTCGATCTTCACCGCTATCGCCATCATTTTCTAAATGACCTGCATCGGTTATATTTCTTACATATCGAACTTTATAGCCCAAATGTTTTAAATAACGAAAAACCAAATCGAAAGATAAAAACGTACGACAATTCCCTAAATGAACGTTGCTGTAAACCGTAGGTCCACAAACATACATTCCAACTACTCCTTTGTTAATAGGAGTAAATATTTCTTTAGTTTTTGAAATGGAATTATAAATACTAAGTTTTTGTTGCTCGATAAGTTTCATTTATTTTTGGTATATAGGATGTCCAGATTTATCTGAAAATCTTTTTTATGGCTTAAATAATTTGATTGTGATTTAAAAGGTCTGATTAAAATTCGGTGTCAAATTTCACATAATCCAAAAACTCTCTACGAGTATCTGCATTTTTAAATTTTCCTCCAAATTCACTGGTAATAGTGCTACTATCAATGTCTCGAATACCTCTTGAATTAACGCATAAATGTTTGGCGTCTATAATACAAGCAACGTCTTTTGTATTAAGAACTTGTTGAAGTTCTTTTACAATTTGTATGGTAAGTCTTTCCTGTACTTGTGGGCGTTTTGCATAATAATCAACTACTCTGTTCATTTTTGATAGACCTACTACTGTCCCGTTAGAGATATAGGCAATATGTGCCTTACCAACGATAGGAAGTAAATGATGCTCACAAGTAGAGTATAAGGTGATATTTTTTTCCACAAGCATTTCACCATACTTGTATTTATTGTCAAAGGTGGAAGCTTTAGGTTTGTTCTTAGGATTTAATCCGCCAAATATTTCTTGAACAAACATTTTAGCTACTCGTGTTGGAGTACCTTTTAAACTATCATCGGTTAGGTCCATTCCTAAAGTATTCAAAATGTTTTGAACATCTTCTTTAATGAGTGCAATTTTCTCAACTTCACTAAGTTGAAACGCATCAGGGCGTAAAGGAGTATCCGATGAGGTTCCTACATGTTCGTTTCCAAACTCTTCTATTTCTTTCAATTGTTTTTCTAAATCCATTGGTATTAATTATAATACAGGGTGCAAAGATACACATTCAATTAAAATTATGGAAAATTGAATCTCAATATTTAATATTTGAAATTCTATTTTATCATAAATATTCCTTAAATTTCGCGCAATATTTAATGTTTTGCTATGAAATATTCCCCATATTCACTTTTAGTGTTAGTTTTTCTATTGTTTTTTTCAAAAAATAATTATGCCCAAGGCCCTGGCTCATTGTTTGTTGATGCAGGACTAGATGTTGTGATTCCTTGTGGAACTGGAGGTTGTGCCGATATTACAGCGGATTACTTAGAGATATATGAGACCTTTAGTACTAACTATACAGTTGAGTCTATACCTTATAACCCACCTTTTCCTTTTAATGGCTTGGCAAATAATATGAATCCAAATCTAGATGATAGATGGTCAGTAGTAGAAACACTGCCTTTTGAATTTTGCTTTTTCGGAAACTTAGAACAACAATTTAGAGTAGGTTCCAATGGTTTAATCACTTTTGATGTAGGAGGAGATGACTTTAATGATTGGAGTTTTGATGCAGATTTACCAAATAATACACAAGATGCATTAGGGGAAGGGAATATTTTTACCCCAGTACATGATATAGACCCCTCTGTTGCAAATACTGATGAAATTGGATATGAAGTTTTAGGGACTTATCCTAATAGAGTATTGGTAGTTTCCTTTTTTGCAGTATCCTTATATTCTGTATCCTGTAATAGCCAAAGAGCAACTCATATGGCGGTTTTATATGAGTTTTCTAATGTTATTGAAATATATATGCAGGATAAACCAGTTTGCCCTACATGGAATGATGGTAATGCTGCATTAGGTATTCAAAATAATGATGGGGATATTGCTTATGTACCACCCGGAAGAAATACTTCAGATTCCCCTTGGACTGCTTTTGAAGAAGCGTGGAGTTTTGCACCTGTCGGTGCTGAAACCTTTGTTTTTGAATGGTTAGACTCTACTGGAGCCGTTATTGGGAATACTGCAACAATTAATGTATGTCCTGCTGGTGGTTCAGAAATATTTACAGCTAGAGTTACCTATACAAATACTTGTAATGGAGATGTAGTCGTATTAGAAGATGATGTTTTGGTTGTCGAAGATTCTCCATTTTCTGTAGATTTAGGTCCAGACTTGATAACTTGTGATACACCAGACGTATTATTAGATGCGGACCAAGGAGATCCAACCTATACCTATCAGTGGTTTTTAAATGCAGCTCCAATTGCAGGAGCAATTAATACTACCTATTTAGTAACTGCACCTAATTCTGGAACTTATTCTGTTGAAGTAATTGACCCTGCAGATCCACTTTGTCCAGGAATAGATCAAGTAATTATTACTTATTTACAAACGCCTATAATAGCAAATCCTCCTGTAGATCTTTTTCAGTGTGATGATGGAGTCAATACAGGGATATTTGATTTAACAGTAAACTCTTTTTTAATCCTAGGCGGTCAAGATCCTTTGGTTTTTGAAGTAAAATTTTACGAAACATTTATAGATAGTCAGAACGATACCAATGAAATTTTAACACCTACAGTTTATCCGATTATAGGAACGCTACAAACTATTTATGCTAGAATACAAGAAATTACAACTGGAGAGTGTTTTGATTTAACGGATTTTGAAATTGAATTTTTGCCAGCAACTGCTGGACCAATGACAGATTATGAAGCTTGTGATTTTGATTCAGATGGTTTTGTAAGTATAGATTTAATAGTTTTGAAAGATGCTGAAGCCTTAAATGGCCAAGATCCTTTGCAATACAATGTCAGCTATCATGCATCTCAAATAGACGCAGATGCTAATGCTAATGCTTATCCAAATCCATATATAGTTGCAGCCCCAACAGAAACTATATTTGTTCGTGTAGAAAGTAATTCAACGAATACTTGTTATGCCACAGATAGTTTTGATGTTAATATAAATGTTGCCCCAGTAGCTTTAACTCCCTTGCCTTATATTCTTTGTGACGAGGTGCCTAACGATGGTTTAGCTATTTTTGATTTAACTACAAAAGATGCAGAAATAACAGGTGGAAATCCAGATGCAGTAGTATTCTATCATGAGTCCCAAATAGATGCTGATACTGGTGCTAATCCTATATTAGTTCCTGCGGCATATATTAATATTGACCCAAGTTATCAAATTGTTTATGTTCGTGTAGAAAATGTAAATAGCTCTGATTGTTATAATACTACAGAGTTAGTTTTACAAGTAGACAAGGCTCCTGCGATCACGGATCCAATAGAGGATTATTTTTTATGTGACAATGACCAGGATGGCATTGAGGTTTTCGATTTAACTACTATGGATGCCGAGATATTAAATACCTTGGTAGGAGTAACGTTGATTTACTTTAACACCCAGTTAGATGCTGAGAATAATACGAATCCTATTGCAACTCCAGGGGTTTACCCTAGTAGTGGAGAGACGATCTGGGTACGCGCAGAGAATTCAGCTGGCTGTTTAACGGTATCTTTCTTTGAATTGGTCTTAGGCTTGGTTCCTATCTATGTAGAGGTTCCTTTATTTTCTCAGTGTGACGATGCTATTTTGGATGGTTTTACGGAGTTTGATTTAAATTCTCAGAATGCTACTA
>CAJXRD010000011.1 GCA_913058295.1 uncultured Flavobacteriales bacterium
AGATGCTCAGGAGTCTCGTGGGCTCGGAGATGTGTATAAGAGACAGAGATAATACCTTGGAATCGGTTGATTTCAATAGATCAATTAAATGAGTTGGATAAAGAATCGTTTCATCAGCCTATAGCTATTTTTAAGCATTCATCACGTTGTGGAGTTAGTAGTATGACTTTAAGACAATTTGAAAGCAATTTTAATATTGAAATAGATAATGTTAAACTCTATTTTTTAGATTTAATTGCTTTTAGAGAGGTCTCTAATGAGGTAGCTATTCGGTTTCAAGTAATGCACCAGAGCCCACAGCTAATAGTTTTAAAAAACGGAAATACCATACACCATAGTTCTCACTATAGTATAGATGCTGGCCTTTTTGAAAAATTTAATTAATTTATTTATTCCTTGGCAGGAAGAACTTTACCACTACAATTACCAAAACCAATTCTTAGTCCGTTTTTTTCACTGTAAGCATGCATGATTACGGTATCGTTATCATTGATAAATTTTCTTTCTAGACCATTTTTTAATTGCACAGGATTTTGACCTCTCCAACTAAGTTCTAACATAGAACCATATTCTTCTTTGGTTGGACCAGAAATAGTTCCAGATCCCATCATATCTCCAGAGCGAACATTACATCCATTAACTGTATGGTGAGTTAGCTGTTGTGCCATAGACCAATACATGTATTTGAAATTAGAATTAGCAACAATAGTTTCTTCTTCTCCTTCTGGTTGGATTCCTACTTGTAATTTAATGTCAAAGTTTTTATTTTTCCCATGTTGCAAATAGGCTAGTGGAGTAGGATCTTGCGTTGGACCATTTGTTCTAAATGGCTCTAAAGCGTCTAAAGTAACAATCCAAGGGGAAATGGTAGAAGCAAAACTTTTTCCTAAAAAGGGACCTAGGGGAACATATTCCCATGCTTGAATATCTCTAGCACTCCAATCGTTAAATAATACCAATCCAAATATATAATCTTCTGCTTCATCTATAGTTACTCTTTCACCTAGATGATTTGCATCGGTGGTGATAAAAGCCATTTCTAATTCGAAATCCACTAATTTTGAAGGACCAAATCCAGGTATTCCGTCATCTCCAGGTTTAGTTTGACCTACAGGTCTATATATAGGTGTTCCGGAAGGTATTATAGAAGAACTTCTTCCATGATAGCCAATTGGAATTCTAAGCCAGTTTGGTAATAATGCATTCTCTGGATCTCTAAATAAAGACCCAACATTTGTTGCATGTTCTTTACTCGCATAAAAATCGGTATAATCACCAACATCTACAGGTAGTTGCATTTCTATTTCATCTAAAGTAAATAGTACTATGCCTTTATGTTCAACATTATCTTTTAGTTGGTTGTTTCCATCAAGAAATATATCTGAAATACGGTTTCTTACTAATCTCCATGTTTTCCTTCCATCTGCAATAAAATCATTAAGACTGTCTTGCATGAAAATATCATCCGTTAAGCCAATACCATCAAAATATCCTAATTGATGTAATGCACCTAGGTCAATTGCGTAATCTCCAATTCTAGTTCCAATAGTTATTATATCTTCACGAGTAAGAAATACTCCAAACGGAATATTTTGAATAGGAAAATCTGTATTAGTTGGGATATCCAACCAGGTACTTCTATTGGGGTCATTTGCTGAAAGAGGCATAGTATAAAATTAATGTTAGTAAAAACTTTACCAAAGATATAATTTTAGTTATACTAAAAGAATGCTTTTACTATTTTTGACAAAATAATTTTCAAAATACATATTATGCAAAGAGACGAACAGATATTTGAATTAATAGAATTGGAAAAGCAAAGGCAATTAAACGGTTTAGAATTAATCGCTTCCGAAAACTTTGTTAGTGATCAAGTAATGGAAGCTGCTGGATCTGTTTTAACCAATAAATATGCTGAAGGGTATCCTGGGAAAAGATATTATGGTGGCTGCGAAATAGTTGATGAAGTAGAACAATTGGCTATAGATAGAGCAAAAACTCTTTTTGGAGCAGAATATGTAAATGTACAACCACACAGTGGATCACAAGCAAATACGGCTGTTTTTGCAGCTTGCTTACAACCAGGTGATACTTTCTTAGGTTTCGATTTATCTCACGGTGGACATTTAACACATGGTTCTACAGTTAATTTTTCCGGAAAATTATACAATCCAGTATTCTATGGGGTAGATAAGGAAACAGGTAGAATTGACATGGATGTAGTTGAAGAAATTGCATTGAGAGAAAAACCAAAAATGATTATTGCAGGAGCTTCTGCATACTCCAGAGAATTTGATTATAAACGTTTTAGAGAAATTGCAGATAAAGTAGGAGCAATACTATTTGCAGATATGGCTCATCCTGCGGGATTAATTGCCAAAGGAATAATAGGAGATCCGCTTCCTCACTGTCACGTTATTACTACAACTACACATAAAACACTTAGAGGACCAAGAGGGGGAATGATATTAATGGGGAAAGATTTTGAAAACCCATTTGGCTTAAAATTAAAAAATGGGAACCTTAAAAAAATGTCTTCTTTATTAAATAGTGGCATTTTTCCTGGAAATCAAGGTGGGCCATTAGAACATATAATTGCAGCTAAAGCTATTGCATTTGGCGAAGCATTAACCGATGAGTTTCTACATTATGTAGTACAAGTTAAAAAGAATGCTAAAGTATTAGCAAAAAGTTTTGTAGATAAAGGCTATGATATTATTTCTGGTGGAACCGATAATCATATGATATTAATTGATCTTCGGAATAAGAATATTTCAGGAAAACAAGCCGAAGAGGCTTTAGGTAAGGCGGCAATAACTGTAAATAAAAACATGGTCCCTTTTGATGATAAATCACCTTTTGTTACTAGTGGTATACGAATAGGTACACCAGCTGTAACTACGAGAGGTCTTTTAGAGGTGGATATGTTACAAGTTGTAGATTTAGTAGATGAAGCTATTTGCAACTTTGAGGATGATAATAAGCTTGAAGAAATTTCAGAAAAAGTAATGACTTTAATGGCAGGAAGACCTTTGTTTGTTTGCTAGTTTATTAAAGTAATATTCATTAACAACCGCAGTAAATAGGATGATTACATCCTATTTTATAACATTTTAGATAGTTGTTAATCATGTAGTTATAGAAGATTTTTGAGCAAGTATCTTAATAAATTATTAAATAATTGATATTTATTTTTTAAATACTATCTTTACACTTTAATAATATAATATTTAATAATGAGCACAGGTACCGTAAAATTCTTCAACAATGCCAAAGGATTTGGTTTTATTACAGAAGATGACACAAACACAGAACATTTTGTACACATTTCAGGACTTATTGATGAAGTTCGTGAAGATGATAAAGTAGAATTTGAGTTAAAAGAAGGTAAAAAAGGAATGAACGCAGTAAATGTGAGAGTTCTTTAATTAAACTTTTTTTTAGAAAAGACAAAAACCCTTTCCATTGGAAAGGGTTTTTTTGTTTAAAACAGTTTTACTTTATAATTAATATAGTTGTTAATCTTCTTCGTCTGGGAATACAACACTTTCGTAAGCACCTGCATCAGGATTGTCACTATTACGAGGGCTGCCATTTAAATCATCTGTTGGAGCAACACCTCCTAAGCCAATACCATCTGCACCAGAAGTGCCTGTTTCTATATTAAAATCATTTTCATCTGTATTATAAAATATTGGGTCAGCGTTTCTAACAATATTAGTATAGATCAAATCATTTGCAAAATCATAATTCGGATCGTCATCAAAATCTCCAAATGGATCATCAAATTTAATCAGACTATTTGTAAAGTTAAAATTAAATGCAGCTGAAGAATCTTCTACCAAGCCTAGCTCTCTAGATTCACTTCCGTAGATAATACAGTTATTAAAATTTGCTTCGATAAGATCTGCTACTGCAAACTCTGTATCGCTAACCTGTAATACATTATCAATAGAAACAGTAGGGAAGAGGCGGAAACCATTACTCCAATAATTGGCAAATGTGGAATGGTTAAAGTTATATTTCCCTCCTAAAGAACAAGATAAAGAGGTTTGTCCACAGTTATTTATAACCATATTTTCACCATAAACATCACCCGTTCTAGCCAATAAACCAACATTAGAGATATTGTAGATTTCAACATTTTTTAAGGTAAGTGTACGGTCTCCATCATTACTATCCATTAAAATCCCTACAACAGAATTTTTAATCGTAGTATAATTAAATTCATGATTTGTACTACCTTGTGTTAACCAGATGGTACCCCATTGGCCAGGTATATCTGAGAAACCAGGTTCTAATCTATCCCCTTCAAATATTACTTGATTTTCTAATAATTCTGGGTCAACACTAGCCTCCCCATTAACCTTCATGCTACCTTGATTTGCAACTAAAATTCCGCTATTTGCATGAAAATGCACTCTCGCTCCAGCATCAACAGTTAATATTTTGTTTGGAGCAACTGCAGCGTAACCATAAATCACATAAGGTTTTTCGTTGGTAAAATTAAGTTCATCATCGTCTAAATAAAATCCTTCAATTAAAATGTCTTCACCTTCTTCATCTAGACCTAAGCTAATAGTTTCGATAGTGCCATCTTTATATTGTTCGGGAAAAAGAAAAACCGCATCTTGAACCAAAGTAACTAGATCAACATCTTGTTGATTTCCTCCAGTATCAAATAAGATTTTATCTGTATATAAAAATGAATTATCTGGGTTCGGAAAATTATTAATATCGATAGTAGTTTCAATAAAAATAAAGATACTATCCTTTGCCAAAACAAGAATGTCTTCAAAAGATTTTCCAGGTAATCCATCTACATTTAAGCGGTAATTAGAAGCCTCTCCTTGTTCCAATTGAATAGCAGGAATATTGATATCATCATCACTTCTATTATAAACTTTCATAGTACGTGTGCTTGATCCAATATTAGTAAATATCGTATCTAAATACACTGTGTCTTGCGAAAACTCTAAGTTTCCAGTACTCGAAACGCTTTCAAAATCGTTACGACAAGAACTCCATAAAACTAGGCAACATACAAGCGCCAAACCATATAAATATCTCAAAGGGCTATTTTTTTTAATTTCAGTAAAAATATAACTTTTTAGTTAGCAAATTATTGTTTGCTGAAATGTTTTTTAATTCTAATAATTAACATAAACATCTCCAATAAAAGGTTCTGGGAATTGAGGGTCATTTAATTGAAGAACATAATAGTAAACTCCTACAGACACAAGACTATTGTTAAAAAGTAAGCCTTCATTTGAAATACCATTCCAAAATCCATCTTTATTAAATCCTCTATAAATTAAGCTTCCATAGCGATTATAAATTTGTAATTCGAAGTTTATATAAATATTTAATAAGTTATTAATTTCAAATTCATCATTTATAGAATCTCCACTAGGGGAAAAACCTTCAGGAATGTTTGGTATACAATTTTCAGTCATGATTATAAATGAAGAAGTAGTAAAACATATTTCATTTTCTAGTCGAACATAAATGGTTTGAGGGTCAGAAATGTTTTGATAGCTTCCAAGATCATTTATTTCTTCAATTCCTTGAATAGCATTTTCTTCGGAAATATGGTAAGAAATAGTATCATTGTCATCTTCAGAAATTAGAGAGTTTTGTTGTGTTAAATCAAAAGTTGCAGTATCAAAGCCTTCATCGCATTGCAATAAATTTGGAAGTTCTACGATAGGGGAAATAGAACCAAACTCAACATTGGTAATGTATTCGTTATTTGTTTCAATTAACTCTTCCACAATCCCATTTCCAGTTCCATCATCATCTACAACCAATGTGAATGCAAAATTATTTGGTGTTTCATCCGGAAGAAATAATTCAATAAAATAAGATTCACTGCCGTTTATTGGAATCGGATTTTGTGTTTGCATTTGTGCAAATAAAATATCATTTAAATACAAAGCAATAGGAGTGTTACTTGGCAGTATATCAGTTGCATCTATGTTATATACAGTGTATTCAAAAAATAGATTACGTTCTCTACAAGCATATAAATTATTGTCTATGGTTATGGTTGCATCTGGCAAAGGGCAAAGAATTACCTCAATTTCAAAGGAATCTATTAAAAAACAATCTCCATTATCAACTCTAATATAAATGGCTTCTGGGTTTTCAGAATTTAAATATTCTTCAGGATTTTCAATTGCATTTTCATTTACTTGAGCATCTTCTTCTGTATTATGGTAAGTTAATTGATAAATAGGATCGATTAATAGTGTCGCTTCTGTCAAGTTGAAAAGTTCAATTCCAATAACATCACATTGTTCAAGATCTTGTAAATTTTCTACTATAGGATTAATAAGTAAATGCATTTCTAACTCAAATTCGTTGTTATTTTCATTGAGTTCGTTTACTATTCCTGTTCCGTCACCAATATCATCCACCATAATTTTAAGGGTAAAATCAACTGGAATACTTTCGGGAATGTTTACAGAGATAGTTCCGTTTTCAAATTCATTTATTAGTAAATCTATAGTAGTTTCTGATTGACCAATTAATGTGCTATTTGCGTAGAATGCTATTGGAGTTTCACTTGGTAGTATTGCAGTACTATTCATATTATAAACAGTATAATCTATATCGAAACCACGATTGCCACAGTCTGTATTTTCAATAGGACTGTTAAGCTCTATAGTAGCATCTGGAAGCTCTGTATTTAAAACAGTTATAATATTGTTTACTAACACCATATCTTGTCCAGAAGTAAGCGTAATAATAGCGTCTTGATCACCGGGACTTATATTGTCTTCAATGTTATAAAAATCAATGTCCATATTATATAATTGGTCTGAACCAGTAAAACTATTCGTACTATTAAATGCATTGTCTTCAGGGTTTAGAGGAGGGTTACTAATAATGTTACCATTAATTTGAAGAGTTTCATTAACGGCAAGAGACGCATCTCCTTCCCAAGCTAAAAAACCAATTTTTGCACCGGTATTGTCAAGTACATTTAAGTTTTCTAGGCTAATAGAAAGGGTTTGGCTATTTACAGAAACAATTTCTAATCCATCAAAAATATTTACTTGATTGAGTGGTAAATTAGAGTCTTCATATATAACATTAATAGCCCAGCCACCAAAGTTTGTTGTATTTTCGCAATATTGTAATACTAAGTTTGTAAGATCAAGCTCGGATAGAGTATAAGTGCCAACACCAGAATTTTGCAAAATTTCAGTGACATCTGCAAAAGCAGCAAAATAAATCAAACTTGCATTTAAATTTACATTAAATAGCCTTTCTGAAACAACAGGAATATCATTCAATAAAACTTCAGTGTCACCTGTACCAATTCCAGCCCAATATAAATAGGCAGCTATAATCTCATTTTCTGGATCTAATTGAAACTCAGCACTGCTTTCTGTTAATATTTCACAGGGTGTAGTCCCTCCAGTATTTTCACCTATGTTTAAGGTATTTCCAAAAGCCATATAGTCATAACTACCGTTAAATTGCTGAAATAAGGAAATTTCTTGTGCAAAAATTAAAACAGGAAATAAGAAAAGAGAAAGACAAAAAATAGTCTTTAATTTCAGCATAGTATTTTTCTTTTCAAGATACAAAATATTTGAAAAGTCAAGCAACTCTGAATAAATTAGATTTTAAAGGTCTCTTCTTTTTAAAATTAGGTAAGACCAATAGATAAAAAGAAAGGTCCAGACTAAAACAATAAGAACCGTTAGAGGTTGTACCGAATAATCTTTATCGAAAGCTTCTCCTAATTGGCTAGCTGCAGATTGTACTGCCCCCAGTCTTGTAAAAGGTTCTTTTATTAGATTTGCCATAGATTCTAATGGAAAAAACTGACTAATATTTTCGGCAATGTCGGTGTCTTTAAATATTCTCCATTTTAATAAGGCGTAAATAATTTTTTCTACGATACTCCAAATTAATAAGAACCCTAATGCAAAAGCAGAACGTTTTACTAATACTCCTAAAAACAAACAGAATGAAAAGAATCCTAAGAGTTTTATAAAGAAGGCGAATAAGTATTCTATATCGCTAAATATAATACCAAATTCATTATAATCTGAAAACATTAATCCTAATATAAGCGATATAATAAAAACGAATATTGTCGATACAAGAGCAAATCCTAATACAGTTAAAAATTTTGAAAGAACAAATTCCTTTTTGCTAAGTCCATCGATTAAATTTTGTTTTAGGGTTCTGTGGCTATATTCATTTGCCATCATAGATACAATAACAATTGCTAGGAATAATTTTAAAATTGCTGCAATCCAGGTGTTAAAATGCCAAATAAATGGAAAATTAAAAATTCCCTGATCGGCAATTCTAAAATGAAATTCGCCAAAATTGAATTCTATAGAAGCAATTAATGCTATAAAAGTGATTAATATGAAGTATACCAAAGTAATTACTTTAGCAGATTTATTATACTTGAGTTTATGGAGTTCTATGGTAAGTAATCGTAACATGAATGACTAGTTTAGGTTTTTTGTAATTTCAAGGAATTGCTCTTCAAGGCTTTCTTTTCTATGTACTAAATAAGATAATGAAATTCCTTTGTTAAAAAGAATTGTATTTAACTCCGAGCTATCTAAAGGCTCCTTTAGATTTGCAATTAGTACATCTCCTTCTTTTTTAATACTATCAATGCTTTCGATATTATCTAAAGTTTGATATAATAAATTCATGTCTTTACTTTTTAATGTAAAGAACCCATGACTTGAATTCATTTGATCCACACTACCTGTATAAAGGCTTTTTCCTTTTTGTAATATTACAACGTGAGTACAAACTTTTTCTACTTCATCTAATAGATGAGAAGCGAGTAATATGGTGGTTCCTTGAGAAGCAATTTTTTTAATTATCTCTCTTATCTGATGAATTCCTTGAGGATCTAATCCATTTGTAGGTTCATCTAATATTAAAATTTCTGGATCATTTAGTAGGGAAGAGGCTATTGCAAGTCTTTGTTTCATCCCTAATGAGAAGGTTTTGAACTTACTGTTCTTTCGGTCTAATAAGCCAACAATCTCAAGCTTTTCATCAATTTTGTCGGTAGGAACCTCCTTGATTTTGCATACCAAATTTAAATTTTCAGCAGCAGTCATATAAGGATAGAAATTAGGTCGTTCAATAATTGCACCTACTTTTTTTAAAGCCTGATGTGTAGTTTCACTTCCACGAAACCAACTAAATTCTCCATTGGTTTTGTTAACCACATTCAAAACAATTCCTAAAGTTGTAGACTTTCCACTTCCGTTGGGACCCAAAATACCGTAGACATTCCCTTTTTCTATTGTAAAAGATAAATTGTCAACTGCGGTTAGTGAACCGTATTTTTTGGTGAGATTTTTAATCGATAGTATTTCTTCCAAAGTTTATGATTTATGATTAGTAATAAAACAAATTGACATAACAATTGGTTTTACTGACAGTATGACGAGCCAATAAAGAAAATGTTACAAATAATAAAAAGAGAAAATTAAACCTTAGAAGTTTTTGAAGCAAATATTAAAAAGTGAGCTTTTTCTTTCTAAGTTCAAAGTTTTGACCCAAATAAACTTTACGTACCATTTCGTCATTCGCTAGATCTTCTGGTTTTCCATGTTTTAGGATACTTCCTTCAAACATTAAATAAGTGCGATCTGTAATAGCTAGAGTTTCTTGAACATTATGATCTGTGATAAGTATTCCAATATTTTTAGTCACCAGTTTTGCTACAATTCGTTGTATGTCTTCAACTGCAACAGGGTCAACACCAGCAAAGGGTTCATCAAGTAAAATAAAATGCGGATCGGTAGCTAATGCACGAGCAATTTCGGTTCTTCTTCTTTCACCACCACTTAATAAATCTCCTCTACTTTTTCGAATATGTCCTAAGCCAAACTCTTCTATTAAAGATTCCATTTTATCTTTTTGTTCTTTTTTTGAAAGAGAAGTAAGTTGTAAAACACTTAAGATATTATCTTCAACACTAAGTTTTCTAAAAACAGAAGCCTCTTGAGCTAAGTAGCCAATCCCATGTTGTGCTCTTTTATACATTGGGAACTTGGTGATTTCTTCTTTATCTAAGAATATTTTTCCGCCATTGGGTTTAATAAGACCAACAATCATATAAAAAGAAGTAGTCTTTCCAGCACCATTAGGCCCTAAAAGACCTACGATTTCTCCTTGATTAACTTCTACAGAAATGCTTTTTACAACTTTTCTGCCTTTATAAGATTTAATAAGATTTTCGGCTTTTAATTTCATAGACTAATTGACTTATTAATAAGGATGACTAAATTAAAATATTCTATTAATTAAACCCCCTGTTCCTTTTGTTTTTTATTTTCCTTTTTAATTACTGCTTTTGAAATATAAATACTAATTTCATATAAAATCACAATAGGAATGGATACAATAATTTGACTTGCAATGTCTGGTGGTGTAATTATAGCAGAAAGGATTAACACAATTACCAATGCAAATTTTCGATATTTACGTAAATATTCTGGCGTAACAATTCCAATCTTTGTTAATATGTATATTATAATAGGTAATTCAAAAATAAGCCCACTTGCAATAACGGAAGCACGAACAAGAGCTATATAACTACTTAAGTCAAAATCATTATGCACTTGACCACTAACTTGATACGTTCCTAAGAAATTTATGGATAGGGGAGTAACAATATAATAACCAAATAAAACACCTGTAAAAAATAAAATAGAGGAAATAAAAATAAAACCTTTAGCAGAATTTCGTTCTTTAGTTCTAAGTCCAGGGCTTAAAAACTTCCAAAATTCATAAATAATATAAGGAAAAGCTACAATAAAACCTGCGGTAATAGAAGTCCAAATATGTGCAGAAAACTGTCCCCCCATAGTTCTGCTTTGAACCCTAAATGGAAGCTCTTCAAAACAAAAACTATCTTTAAAACCAATAGTTTGAGCGATTTTACACAATAGTTTGTAGGTTGGGAAATCCGCACTTTTTGGTCCGAAAATAAGAACATCAAAAATAAAGTCTTTAGCTAGAAAAGCCAAAGTTGCAAGAATAACTACAGCTAAAGTAGATCTTATTAGATGCCACCTCAATTCTTCTAGATGATCAAGAAAAGACATTTCTTTTTCTGAACTTAAATTTTGGGATTTAGTCATTAAATTATACCTTCATTAGTAAGGTTATGAATATGGACCATTCCTTTATAGATGCCATTTTCTTCAGAGAGTAACTGCGTAATACCAAACTTATCCATAATTTCTATTGCTTCAACAGCCATAGCATCATTATCAATAGTTTTTGGATTTATACTCATAATGTCTTTAGCAGTTAGGCCTTTAAAGCTATCTGTTGTGGTTAACATTCGACGTAAATCGCCGTCTGTAATAATACCTAAAATTTTATCATCTTCAACAACAGCAGTAACTCCAAGCATTTTTTCAGTAATTTCAACAATTACATTTTTAATATCGGTGTCAGGATGTACTTGTGGTTTTTCATTTAACTTAGTCAAGTCACTAACGCGCAAATACAATTTTTTACCTAAGGATCCACCTGGATGAAATTTAGCAAAATCTTTACTCGAAAACCCTTGTAAATCTAACAAGCTCATAGCTAAAGCATCACCAATAACCAATTGTGCTGTAGTACTAGTTGTTGGAGCTAAATTATTTGGACAAGCTTCTTTTTCAACATATGCATTAAGTACATAATCCGCATGTTGTCTTAAAAATGAATCTCCATTAGAAGTAATCGCAATTAATTTATTTCCTCTTGTTTTAATTAAGGGGACTAAAACTTTTATTTCTGGAGTATTTCCACTTTTTGAAATGCAAATAACAGAGTCATTTTCTTGTATAGTACCTAAATCCCCGTGTATGGCATCTGCAGCATGCATAAAAATAGCAGGAGTTCCTGTTGAATTAAGAGTTGCTACAATTTTTGCAGCAATGATAGCGCTTTTGCCAATTCCTGTGATGATTACTCTACCTTTAGAATTATAAATAAAATCTACAGCTTCAGCAAACTCTTCATCTACTAAATCTATTAAATTTGTAATTGCTTTACCTTCAGTTTCTATAGTCTTTTTTGCAACTAAAATTATTTGTTCTTTTTTATTCAAAATTATTAGTCTTTTTTATATTAGTTACTATGTCAGAAATTAGTATATTTAGAATGCAAAAAATATTTAAATTGCATCTACGTTATAAGATACCTTTTTCTTGTAAAGGTTGCAAAATTACAATTGTTAGTTAGTTAATGCAATATTTTATTTTAATAACAGAAAAAAAATCATAATATCATTTTAATAGATTGACAGAATTAGAAATTTACAAAGCATTAAAGAAGTATTTTGGATTTACAAAATTCAAGGGACTCCAAGAGGAAGTAGTTAAAAGTGTTCTTGATAAAAAAGACACTTTCGTTATAATGCCAACAGGGGGAGGTAAATCTCTTTGTTTTCAACTCCCTGCATTTATGAATGAAGGAACAGCGATTGTTGTTTCACCATTAATAGCATTAATGAAGAATCAAGTTGATGCATTAAGGGCACTTTCTTCTGAAGAAGGTGTAGCCCATGTACTTAACTCCTCACTTAATAAAACGGAAGTTAAACAAGTAAAAAGCGATATCGTTAGCGGAATAACAAAACTTTTATATGTTGCTCCAGAATCCTTAACTAAAGATGAAAATGTGGAATTTTTGCAATCGGTTAAAATATCGTTTGTAGCTATAGATGAAGCGCATTGTATTAGTGAATGGGGACATGATTTTCGTCCAGAATATAGAAACCTTAAAAAAATAATTGAACGTATTGATGATAGTATTTCAATAATTGGCTTAACAGCAACAGCAACTCCAAAAGTTCAAGAAGATATTTTAAAAAATTTAGGAATACAAGATGCCAACACTTTTAAGGCTTCCTTTAATAGACCTAATCTTTATTATGAAATACGGCCTAAAACAAAAGACGTAGATAAAGACATTATCCGATTTGTTAAAGAACACGAAGGTAAAAGTGGAATTATATATTGCTTAAGCAGGAAGAGGGTAGAAGAGTTATCACAAGCACTTCAAGTTAATGGAATAAAAGCGGTTCCTTATCATGCAGGCTTGGATTCTAAAACAAGAGTACGACATCAAGATATGTTTCTTATGGAAAATATTGATGTTGTAGTTGCTACCATAGCTTTTGGTATGGGAATAGATAAACCAGATGTGCGATTTGTAATTCATAATGATATACCTAAGAGTATTGAAAGTTACTATCAAGAAACTGGTAGAGCAGGTAGAGATGGAGGAGAAGGGATTTGCCTGGCTTTTTATTCTTATAAAGATATTGAGAAACTTGAAAAGTTTATGAGTGGTAAGCCTGTGGCAGAACAAGAAATCGGCCACGCATTATTGCAAGAAGTAGTAGCGTATTCTGAAACTTCTATGTCTAGAAGAAAATTTATTCTTCATTATTTTGGAGAAGAATATGATAATGAAACTGGTGAAGGAGGAGACTTGGATGATAATATGCGTTACCCGAAAAAGAAGCATGAAGCACAAAAAGATGCTGTTAAAATTTTAAATGTTGTAAGTAAAACAAATCAAATTTATAAAAGTAAAGAAGTCGTAAATGTTATAATAGGGCATTCTAATGCACTTATAAAATCTCATAGAACAGAAAATCAAGATTTTTTCGGATCTGGTAAAGAAGAAGAAGGTCCTTATTGGATGGCATTAATACGTCAATTATTAGTTGCAGGATTTCTTCGGAAAGACATTGAAACTTATGGATTAATTAAGATTACCGAAAAGGGGAAAGAGTTTTTGGAAACCCCTCATTCATTTATGATGACCGAAGACCATTCTTTTAAAGAGGCTAATGATGATAATATTATTGTTAATCAAAAGGGAGGACAAGCAGCGGATGAAAAACTATTTAAACTTCTAAAAAACGAAAGAAAAAAAGTTGCAGACAAGTTGAGTTTACCGCCATTTGTAATATTTCAAGATCCTTCCTTAGAAGATATGTCTCTTAAATATCCATTAACACTTACCGAAATGGCAAATGTACATGGGGTAGGTGAGGGAAAGGCAAAAAAATATGGAGCATCATTTGTTGCTCTTATTGCAAAATATGTTGAAGAAAATGAAGTTATGCGACCTGACGATTTTATTGTTAAGTCTACAGGAAGTAATAGTGCATTAAAACTATATATAATTACTAATGTCGATAAAAAATTACCACTTTCAGATATTGCCGATGCCAAGAAAATGGATATGAATGATCTTATTAAGGAAATGGAAGCTATAGTAAATAGTGGAACAAAACTTAATATTAATTATGCTTTGGATGAAATCTTAGATGAAGATCAACAAGATGAAATTCATGATTATTTTTTAGAAGAGGCAGATACAGATGATATTGAAACAGCAATGGAAGAGTTTGATGGAGACTATGAAGAAGAGGAGTTGCGTTTATATCGTTTGAAATTTTTTAGTGAGGTTGCCAATTAATTATTTTTCTTCTCTGTTAATACTTTATAAATATTATTTGAATTAATTTATTGAATATGTACCTTTGCGCCTGCTTATTAAAAAGATAGGCTTTATTTAAAAAAAAAAATAATGCAAGACGGTATTTACGCAAAAATTACTACAGAAAAAGGAGAAATCCTTGTTAATCTAACTTACAAAAGAACTCCTGGAACAGTAGGGAATTTTGTAGCACTAGCTGAAGGAGCTTTAGAAAATGAAGCAATCCCTCAGGGAACTCCTTATTATAACGGTTTAAAATTTCATAGAGTAATACCAGATTTTATGATTCAAGGAGGTGATCCACTAGGTACCGGAGTTGGTGGCCCTGGTTATAACTTTGATGACGAATTTCATCCTGAATTAAGTCATAATGCTCCAGGTGTTTTATCTATGGCAAATTCTGGCCCTGGATCTAACGGAAGTCAGTTTTTCATTACTCATATAGAAACTCCATGGTTAGACAATAAACATTCTGTTTTTGGTAATGTAGTTGAAGGGATGGATGTAGTAAATGCTGTTGAACAAGGGGATTCTATGATTGAAGTTGCTATTGTTCGTGTTGGAGATGAGGCTGAAAAATGGAATGCAGTGGAAACATTTAGAAAATTCACCGGCGCAAAAGCAGAACGTGAAGCATCAGCGAAACAACAACAAAATGATTTAATGGGTGAACTTTCTGAGGGTTTTGATGAAACCGAAAGTGGTCTTCGTTATAAAGTAATTCAAAAAGGAGATGGTGTGCAACCTGAAAAAGGACAGACGGTAGCTGTACATTATAAAGGTATGTTTTCAGACGGAGGAGTTTTTGATGATTCTTATAAAAGAGGTGCACCAATCGAATTTCCTGTTGGAATGGGTAATGTTATTCCAGGTTGGGATGAAGGAATATTGTTATTGAATAAAGGAGACAAAGCTCGATTTGTAATCCCATCTCAATTAGCATATGGAGAAGCTGGAGCTGGAGGAGTTATTCCACCAAATGCTACTTTGGTATTTGATGTTGAATTAATGGAGATTAAGTAATTCTCTTAAAATATATTTTAAAAAAGCAGTTCATTTTGTAATGGGCTGCTTTTTTTATTTTATCCACTTTATATTACATCCAACACTTGGTTTTTGATCTTTTCTTTGTGGGCTATTGATTAAGACATTATCTAATGCTTCCCTTAAATCTCGTCCATTTACTTGTATCATGTTTCCAGGGCGAGAATTATCTAATTGCCCTCTATATATAAGTTTTAATTCCGAATCAAATAAATAGAAATCAGGAGTGCAAGCAGCATCATAAGCTTTTGCGACTTCTTGTGTTTCATCGTATAAATAAGGAAAAGTATAATTGTTTTTTTCTGCTGTAAGTGTCATTTCTTCTGGAGAATCTTCAGGGTAATTATTAACATCATTGCTGCTTATTGCAACAAAACCAAAACCATTAATTCGATAATCATTAGAGATTCTAACTATCTCTTCATTTACATGTTTTACAAAAGGACAATGATTACAGATAAACATAACGACAGTTCCTTTCTTTCCGCTAATAGAATCCAAAGAAACCATTTCCGAACTAATGGTGTCTAATAAATTGAAATATGGAGCTTTTGTTCCTAAAGGCATCATGTTTGAAGGTGCTAATGACATTTTTTGTTTTTTTTAATATTATTTGCTATTCCAACTATTTATTTTAAAAAATCTAATTTAAAGTTACAATATATTTATATTTAAACTTTAGTATAAATAGAATAATATGAATTCACTTTCCTGGAATGATTTTGAAAAAGTAGATATGCGTGTTGGTACCCTAATAGAAGTTAACGATTTTCCTAAAGCAAGAAACCCCTCTTATATATTAACGGTAGATTTTGGAGAGGAACTTGGAATTAAAAAAACATCTGCACAAATAACTGTCCTTTATAATAAGGAAGAATTAATTGGCAAGCAGGTGATAGCAGTAGTTAATTTTCCTAAAAAGCAGATTGCTAACTTTATGAGTGAATGCCTAGTATTAGGGGTAGTTAATGATAAAGAAGTATGTTTAATTAGTCCAGAAAGTAATTCCAAAAACGGACTGCGAATACTTTAATATTTTAGCTTGTTAGTTTTTCTAACTTAACAGTAAAATGTCTCATTATTGGTGCTTCATCCACAATTTTATATCCTCTTTTTGCTTGGTCCTTATAGTCATAAATGTTTTTTAAAACTGCAGCTATGTATCGCATGTGGTTTAAGGAATAGGTTCGTCGGGGTATTGCAAGTCTTACTAATTCCAATTCTGGATATCTGTTTTTATGAGTAAATGGATCTCTATCTGCTAATATAGTTCCAATTTCTACACTTCTAATTCCACCAACAATATAGAGTTCAATTGCTAAGGCTTGTGCTCTATATTCACTTCTTGGTATAGTTGGGACAAATTTATTGGCATCTAAAAAAATAGCATGCCCTCCAAATGGTTGTTGTACTGGAATACCATAATCTACTAACTGTTTTCCTAAAAAAGCAACTTGTTCTACTCTTGTTTCCAAATAATCAAATTCTGTTGCCTCATCTAATCCAACGGCTAATGCCCCCATATCTCTACCGTTTAATCCTCCATAGGTGATAAATCCTTCGTACATGATATTGAAAACTGTAGCCTTTTTATAGACATCTTCGTTGTTTAATGCAATAAAACCTCCCATATTTACTAGCCCATCTTTTTTTGCACTCATCGTCATTCCATCTGCATATGAAAACATTTTTTTTGCGATTTCTTTGATACTATGGTTTTTATATTCTTCCTCTCTAATTTTTATGAAATATGCATTTTCGGCAAAACGAGCAGCATCAAAATATAATGGCTTTTTAAACTTTTTACAAACTTCAGAAACTTGCTTAATATTTTCTATTGAAACGGGTTGTCCTCCAGCAGAGTTACAAGTAATAGTTACAATGACAAAGGGAATTTTATTTTCAATATCATTTATTAAAGCATGTTCTAGCTTTTCAATATTTACATTCCCTTTAAAAGGATGATAAACAGTAGTGTCGAAAGCTTCATCTATGGTACAATCTAATGTGGTTGCTTTTCTAAACTCTATATGGCCTTTAGTAGTGTCAAAATGTGAATTCCCTGGAATTATATTACCTTCTTTTACCAATACAGAAAACAACACGTTTTCTGCAGCCCTTCCCTGATGGGTTGGCAGAAAATAAATAAACCCTGTAATTTTCTTTACAGTATCTCTTAATTTTAAAAAGGATTGAGAGCCTGCATAACTTTCATCACCCTTCATCATTTCAGCCCATTGATTGTCACTCATGGCTCCAGTTCCCGAATCGGTTAAAAGATCGATAAAAACTTTTTCAGAAGTTAAGTTAAATAGGTTATAATCTGCTTCTTTAATCCATTCTTTTCGTTGCTCAATGGTAGATGGTTTTATATATTCCACCATCTTTGTTTTATAGGGTTCTGCGTAGGGTAGCTTCATTTTAAATCGTTTGTACAAAGATAATAATAGCCTTCTTTTTTGATATGACAATTGTCAGTATGGAAGGTGCAAATATTCTAAATCTAGGATAATTTGATTAGAAGAGTAAAATTAATTGTCATTTACACGAATTTTGTTAGCCTAAACTTTTTGATAATCAATAAATAAGCAGTAATTTTGCACTCCTTTTAACGGTAAATCAAGAATTAAAGGGGATTAGATAAAATAAAATAAACTCTTCTGTGTAACAACCGTGTAGTTTTCTTGAAAAACACAGAATACAAAAACCATATTTTCAGTTAATTAGATATTGAAAATAATTTATTAGCAATGGCTAAAAAAGAAACAAAAGAAGAAGTGCAAGATGTAGCTGTAGTAGAAGCAAAAGCTGAAACTGTTGAAGCAACTCCTGCTAAAGAAGAACCAAAAAAAGAACTTTCATTAAAAGAAAGAGATCCTGAAGCATTTTTAAATGACTTTAACTGGCACAATTACCAAGAAGGTATTGATCCAATTGATGATGGGAAACTGGAAGAATTTGAGAAATTAGTAGCAGACAACTTTGTAGACACACTTAATGATGAAGTGGTGGAAGGTGAAGTAGTTTTTGTTACTGATCGTGATGCTATTATTGATATCAACGCAAAATCTGAAGGTGTAATTTCTTTAAATGAATTTCGTTACAATCCAGGACTTAAGGTTGGGGATAAAGTAGAAGTTTTAATTGATGTTCGTGAAGACGCAACTGGTCAATTAATTCTTTCTCACCGTAAAGCAAGAACAATTAAAGCTTGGGAGCGTGTTAATAAAGCACATGACGAAGGAACTATTGTTAATGGATTCGTAAAATGTCGTACTAAAGGTGGTATGATTGTAGATGTATTTGGTATTGAAGCTTTCTTACCAGGTTCACAAATCGATGTGAAGCCTATTCGTGATTATGATGTATATGTAGATAAAACAATGGAATTCAAAGTGGTTAAAATTAACCATGAATTCAAAAACGTTGTTGTTTCTCATAAAGCACTTATCGAAGCGGATATTGAAGAACAGAAAAAAGAAATTATTGGTCAATTAGAAAAAGGACAAGTATTAGAAGGTGTTGTTAAAAACATCACATCTTATGGTGTATTTGTTGATTTAGGTGGAGTTGATGGATTGGTGCATATTACAGATCTTTCTTGGTCTCGTATTAACCATCCAAACGAAATCGTTGAACTTGATCAAAAACTTAATGTTGTAATACTTGATTTTGATGAAAACAAATCTCGTATCCAATTAGGTCTTAAACAACTTAGCAAACATCCTTGGGATTCCTTAGGGGAAGAGGTAAAAGTTGGTGATAAAGTAAAAGGTAAAGTTGTTGTTATTGCTGATTACGGTGCGTTTATTGAAATTACTGAAGGTGTAGAGGGGCTTATTCACGTAAGTGAAATGTCTTGGTCAACACATTTGCGTAGTGCTCAAGATTTTGTTACTGTAGGTGATGAAGTTGAAGCAGTTGTTCTTACATTAGATCGTGAGACTCGTAAGATGTCTCTTGGAATCAAACAAATGACTCCAGATCCATGGACTGATATTACTAAAAAATATCCAGTTGCTTCTAAGCATAAAGGTATCGTTCGTAACTTCACTAATTTCGGTGTATTTGTTGAAATGGAAGAAGGAATTGATGGTCTTATATATATTAGTGATTTATCTTGGACTAAGAAAGTTAAGCATCCAAGTGAATTTACCAATATTGGTGATGAATTAGAAGTTGTTGTTTTAGAATTAGATGTGGAAGGACGTAAATTAAGTTTAGGTCACAAACAAACAACAGAAAACCCTTGGGATAAATATCAAGATGAGTTTGCAGTAGGTACTAAGCATACTGGAACAATTGCTGATATAGTTGAAAAAGGAGCTGTTGTTAACTTTAATGATGATATTACTGCCTTTATACCAACTCGTCACTTAGAAAAAGAAGACGGTACAAAACTTGGTAAAGGAGATGAAGCAGAACTAGAAATAATTGAATTCAACAAAGAATTTAAGAAAGTAGTTGCTTCACATATGACTATTCATAAAGAAGAAGAAGCTAAGATTGTAAAGCAAGCTGTTAAGAAGCAAGCTGCACAAGCTGCAGAAAACAAGCCAACACTTGGTGATGCAAATGATGCGCTTCAAGCTCTTAAAGATAAAATGGACGGAAAGAAATAAGTTCGTTTTTAAGATAAGTACAAAAGCCTCTCTATAATTAGAGAGGCTTTTTTTATGGTATAAATTGAAAAATTAAAAAAAAGAACTACTTTTGTATCCTGAACAATAGTTTAGAATTTCCTATGAGTCAAAAAGTGTTACTCAACGCAAAAGAAGTGCAAATAGCTCTTCACAGATTGGCTTGTCAATTAATTGAAAATCACGATACATTTAATAATACAGTTTTGATAGGTATACAGCCACGTGGTGTTTTTTTCGCAGAACGAATTAAAACACTTCTAGAAACTGAATATAAAGTAAAGAATATAGAGTTAGGCTACTTAGACATTACCTTTTACAGGGATGACTTTAGGCGAAGTGATAAAACTTTAGAGGCAAATAAGACTAAGATTAATTTTATCGTGGAAGATAAAAATGTAATCCTTATCGATGATGTTCTTTATACGGGAAGAAGTATTCGTGCAGCTCTTACAGCAATACAATCTTTTGGCAGACCTTTAGAAATTGAATTATTAACCTTTATAGACAGACGTTTTAGTAGGCATTTGCCTATACAGCCTGACTATAGAGGAAGACAAGTAGATTCAATTAATGATGAAAAGGTTAGGGTTTGTTGGGAAGAGAATGATGGAAAAGATGTAGTTTATTTAATAAATAATTAATATGAGTGAATTAAGTGTAAAACACTTACTGGGAATTAAATATATAACCGAAGCCGATATTCATCTAATCTTCGAAACCGCAGATCATTTTAAAGAAGTAATTAATAGGTCTATAAAAAAAGTCCCTTCTTTACGAGATATTACCATAGCAAATTTATTTTTCGAAAATAGTACCAGAACAAGGCTTTCCTTTGAACTTGCTGAAAAACGATTATCTGCAGATGTGATTAATTTCTCTGCTTCTTCCTCTTCAGTTAAAAAAGGAGAAACACTTATTGATACGGTAAACAATATCTTATCCATGAAGGTGGATATGGTAGTGATGAGACATCCAAATCCAGGAGCAGGTGTGTTTTTATCGAAACATATAAACGCAAGTATTGTAAATGCAGGCGATGGAGCACATGAACACCCAACTCAAGCACTTTTAGATTGTTACTCTATTAGAGAGAGATTGGGAGATGTAGCTGGAAAAAATGTGGTGATAGTTGGGGATATACTTCATTCTAGAGTAGCGCTTTCCAATATATTTGCACTTCAAAAACTAGGAGCTAATGTAAAGGTATGTGGGCCAAAAACTCTTTTACCAAAATTTATAGGAAGCTTAGGGGTGGATGTAGAAACAGATATGAAAAAAGCATTGCAATGGTGTGATGTGGCAAACATGCTAAGAGTTCAGAATGAGCGAATGGATATAAATTATTTTCCAACAACAAGAGAATACACGCAACAATTTGGGCTTAATAAGGCGATGTTAGACTCGTTAGATAAAGAGATTGTTGTAATGCATCCAGGCCCTATAAATCGTGGTGTAGAAATCACTAGTGATGTTGCTGACAGCAAACAAGCTATTATATTAGATCAAGTTCAAAATGGAGTTGCAATTCGTATGGCGGTAATGTATTTACTTGCTTCAAAAATTAATAAAAATGAAAATTGAAAATCATGACAACTTTGTTGTCTTTGAAGATGAGCAAAATAATTTTGAAAAGTTTGCCTCTTTTTTAGAGTTTCAGATTCCTAATAAATTTAAGAATCAAAACGTTATCGTTAATTTACTAGCTAACAAAGAATTATCATTAGATAACTTATTGTTTTTTTTAAAGGTATCCAATATTCATAGAGCAACGAAACATTCGTTTGTTATTATCAATGATGCAATAAATCCAGATGATTTACCAGATGAAATGACCATCGTTCCAACCCTTCAAGAAGCAGGAGATATTGTAGAAATGGAAGATATTGAACGAGAATTAGGTTTTTAAAATTTAACGATGGAGCTTACCATATTAGGTTGTTATTCTGCTACACCACGAGTCAATACTAGCCCAACAGCTCAAGTTCTAAATATTAAAAACCATCTTTTTTTAATAGATTGCGGCGAGGGTACTCAAGTACAGCTAAGGCGCTGTAAAGTTAAGTTTTCAAGAATACGACACATTTTTATTTCACATTTGCATGGAGACCATTATTTTGGTTTAATTGGACTGATATCCACTTTTGCACTGATTGGAAGAGATGCTGAACTTCATATTTATGGCCCAAAAGGAATTAAAGAAATTACTTTACTTCAGTTAAAACTTGGAAAATCTTGGATTAAATATCCATTATTCTTCCATGAATTGGAAAGTAAAGAATCACAAGTTATTTATGAGGATGATAAGGTTTCGGTAGAAACAATACCATTAAAGCATAGAGTGTATACCAATGGTTTTCTATTTAAAGAAAAAATAGGAGATAGAAGACTAAATGTAATTGAAGCTAAGAAAGCAAAAATTGATGTAAGCTATTATCAAAAGATTAAACAGGGATTTGATGTTGAAAATGAAGAAGGAGACATAATATTAAATAAAGACATTACTTTTGACCCTGAAAAGCCAAAATCTTACGCCTTTTGTAGTGATACTGCTTATTATCCAGAATGTGTTCCTCAAATTAAGAATGCTACTGCTTTATATCATGAATCCACTTTCTTGGAAGAGCACAAGTCTATGTGTGCTCCAACAAAGCATAGTACCGCAAAACAAGCTGCATTAATAGCTAAAGAGGCGAATGTTGGAAGATTAATTTTAGGTCATTATTCAACCCGTTATACCAGTATAGATAAATTTAGTGAAGAAGCTGAGCCAGTTTTTGAAAATGTAGAATTGGCAGAAGATGGAAAGGCTTTTGTGATTTAATTCATCCTTTAATAAAATTTTTATTTTTCAATCAAACAATTTATTACATTATCGTAACTTGCAGTATAAAGTAAAAGTATGTCTCAAAACCTTCATGATTACAGACGTTCCTACGAGAAAGGAACCTTGACAAAGGCTAGTGTTGACCCTAATCCTTTGCAGCAATTCAGAACTTGGTTTTATGAAGCCAAAGAAACCATAGGGGAAGGCGAAGTTAATACCATGTCTCTTAATACAATTGGTTTAGATGGTTTTCCAAAAGGTAGAATTGTCCTTTTAAAAGAGTATAATGAGAATGGTTTCTATTTTTACACTAATTATAATAGTGAAAAGGGATTGTCTATAAATGCAAATGAAAAAGTATCCTTATCTTTTTTTTGGCCACTATTAGAAAGGCAAGTTATTATTAAGGGTTTGGCTACTAAAACTTCAGCCAATGCTTCCTCAAACTATTTTGACTCTAGACCAATTGGAAGTAAGTTAGGAGCTTTAGTTTCTAATCAAAGTAATGTTATAGAGAATAGAGAAGTTTTATCTGATAAATTAAAGCAATTAGAAGAAGAATATAAAACTAAAGAAATTGAAAGACCAGATTTCTGGGGAGGCTATTTAGTGGCTCCTTTAACTATAGAATTTTGGCAGGGCAGACCTAATAGATTACACGATAGAATACTATTTACATTGGAAGATTATGATTGGAAAATTGAGCGATTGTCACCTTGATTAAAGGTTTAATTAAAACAATATAAATGCTTGTATTATAAATGTTTAAAAATATATAATTGTGAAAACACTTTATTTGTTGCGCCATGCGAAATCTTCTTGGAAACACAATGTAGATGATCATAAACGCCCTTTAAAAGGGAGGGGAAAAAGGGATGCTATATTGGTATCTAATTATGTGAAAAATAAAATAGACCCACCACAAAAAATAATTACTAGCGATGCTAACAGAGCAAAAACTACCGCTAACTATTTTAAAGATGCCTGGGCAATTTCAGATGATAACTTTATAACGAATCATGAATTATACGATTTTGGTGGACAAAAAGTTTTAGATGTTATTAAGAACTTGGACAATAACAATGACAGTGTAATGATAGTTGGTCATAATCACGCTTTTACTTCCATTGCAAATATGCTTGGTGATACTAATATTAATAATATTACTACTTGTGGTTTTGTAATTATAGAGTTTAATATAGATTCTTGGGAACATGCAAATTATGGAACAACATTAAACATAATTTTTCCTAGAGATTTAAAACCAAAAGTTTAATTAGAATGTTGCAGATAGAAAAATATGGAGCAATTGATATTGGTTCTAATGCTATAAGGCTATTAGTTACTACAATTATCCATCAAGAAGGAAATGAACCTCGTTTTAAGAAAACATCTTTAATGAGAGTTCCTATCCGTTTGGGAGCTGATGTATTTGTAAAAGGGAAAATTTCTAAGGATAATTATAAAAGAATGAAAGATGCTTTAAAAGCATTTGATTTAATTATGAATATTCATAATGTAAAACGATATCGGGCTTGTGCTACATCTGCAATGCGAGAAGCTTCTAATGGAAAAAAGATTACTGAGAAATTATTTAAAAAAACAGGAATTAACATAGATATTATAAATGGAAATGATGAGGCTGCCATTATAGCTACAACAAATATCAAAGAGTATTTAAAACATGATAAAGTATTTCTTTATGTCGATGTTGGTGGGGGTAGTACGGAGCTTACAATCTATGCTAATAAGCATACTGTTGCATCTCGATCTTTTAAATTAGGTACAGTACGTTTAATTAATAATTTAGTTGAGAAAACTACTTGGAATCAAGTAAAAGAATGGATTCAAGATAATACCAAAGAATATGATCATATAACGCTATTAGGAACTGGAGGTAATATCAATAGTACCTATAAGTTTAGTGGTACAAAAACAGGGATTCCGCTTAGTTATTCCTATTTAAAAGAACATTACAAGTATTTAAGTACTCTTACTTATGAAGAGCGTATCGTAAATTTAGATATGAATCCAGATCGTGCAGATGTAATTATTCCCGCATTAAAAATATATACTTCGGCAATGAAATGGAGTGGAGCTACATCAATTTATGTCCCTAAAATAGGACTATCTGATGGGATAATTCGTAGTTTGTATAATGAGCAATTGGAAAACAAATCGAATTAACCATGAATGGTTTCATTTGTCCCTAAATTTTTCATGATTTCAGCTTCAAAAACAAGTAAATCTTGCCACTTTTCATCTACTTCTTTACGGTCACCATATTTTCTAGCAAAATTTAGAAACAGCATATAATGACCAGCCTCACTTGCCATCAAACTTCTGAAAAATTTTGATAACTCTTTATCTTTTAAATTATTGGCTAATAATTTAAATCGCTCACAGCTTCGAGCTTCTATTAGGGCAGCATATAATAGGCGATGTACTAATTGTGTTGTTCGACTGCCTCCTTTTGGAAAGAAAGAAAGGAGTTTTAGAACATAATGATCTTTACGATCTCTCCCTAAAATCCAATCTCTAGATATAATAATGTCATGAACTAATTCAAAATGACACATTTCTTCTTTAGCCAATTTTGGCATTTCCTGTACAAGTTCTGTATATTCAGGAAAGGAGACCATTAATGAAATAGCAGTAGAAGCAGCTTTAATTTCGCAAAAAGCATGGTCTGTTAAGATTTCTTCAATGTTTTTTTCTGCGATATTTACCCAGCGAGGGTCTGTTGGTAGTTTTAATCCTAACATATTCTTTTAATTATAGATCCAGGTCAAATTCCTTTCTTAGTAAATCAATCATTGGATTTTTCTCCTTTAATTTTTCATATTTTTCAATAGGAGTATAAGCATATTTTTTGTCTACTGTTTCATTTACAATAATCTCTAAGTCAATATCAAAGTTTTGAAGCGTTTCTTTTAAAAAGGAAAGTAGGTCGTACTTAGCCCGTTCCACTTCTACTTTAATCGTATCGTTTGGGAATTCTAATAAAATAGTATGCTCTTTAAGTTTAGGAATTCCCATAGTTAAATGAGATAATAAATTGAATTTCCCTTGTTTCTCTACTTTTTTAGAATATTTATTCCAGGCTTCTAACATTTCTTTTTCTGAAAACACTTCAGTTGGGAGGTTTTTCGCCTGTGGTTTATTAGCTGCTATTTCTTCTTTTAGTTCTTGTTTTTTTTGAATACTTTTTAGGGAAAGTGCAGAAACTCTTTTAGCATTTCGTTCTGCTACTATTTGCGGACGTTCTTCAACTATTTGTCTAGTAGATTCTGGGGTGATTTCCTTAGAAATAACTTCTTTTTCAGGCTCTTGATATTCTTTCTTAGGTTCTGAAACAAGAGTTTTTTCTTCAACCAATACTTTTACTTCACCATTTTCATTAGAAAAATAGGAGGGAGGAATTACAAAGGAGTGGGAATTGTCTTTTCTGTTTAAATTAGGCTTTTTTTTTTCACCCGATGCATCAGGATTAAAAGTAATTGAAGCTAGTTGCATTAAGCACAATTCTACTAATAACCTTTGATTCCGACTTGTTTTGAACTTTAAATCACAAGTATTTGCTATTTCTATACCTTCAATTAAAAAAGAAGGAGAAGTGTTTTTAGATTGGTTTAAGTACATGGCTTTAACCTGCTCACCAACTTCAAGCAAATCTATGGTTTCTTGATTTTTGCAAACCAATAGATCTCTAAAATGGGAAGCCAAACCCATTACAAAATGGTGACCATCAAACCCTTTGGCTAAAATATCATTATATAATACTAAAGTACTAGGTATATTGTATTCTAAAAGCAAATCTGTAACCTGAAAAAAGTAAGTATAATCTAATACATTCAGATTTTCAGTTACCGATTCACGGGTCATATTTTTTCCAGAGAAACTCACAACTCTATCAAAAATGGATAAGGCATCCCGAAGTGCACCGTCCGCTTTTTGTGCAATTACATGTAAAGCGTCGTCTTCTGCATTAATTCCTTCTGCTTTTGCTACGTTTTCTAGATGTCCCTTTATGTCCTTTACTGTAATTCTTCTAAAGTCGAATATTTGACAACGAGAAAGTATGGTTGGAATTATTTTATGCTTCTCAGTAGTTGCTAAAATAAAGATGGCATGATTAGGTGGTTCTTCTAAGGTCTTTAAAAACGCATTAAAGGCTGCAGAAGACAGCATATGTACCTCATCAATTATATATACTTTATAGTTCCCAACTTGTGGGGGTATTCGAACCTGATCTATTAAATTTCGAATATCATCTACAGAGTTATTTGAAGCAGCATCCAACTCGAAAATATTAAATGCAAAATCCTCATCTGGTTTTTCGGTACCATCTTGATTAATTTGCTTGGCAAGAATACGAGCACAAGTAGTTTTTCCTACTCCACGTGGGCCAGTAAATAATAAAGCCTGTGCCAAATGATCATTCTCAATGGCCTTTTCTAAGGTATTGGTAATAGCCTGTTGCCCCACTACTTCATTAAAGTGTGCAGGTCTATATTTTCTGGCTGATACTATAAAATGTTCCATAGATTTGAATGAAAACAAAGATAAAAATAGTCTTCAGTTAATTAAATATTAGCCTTTCAATTTTTGTGTTATTTATTAACAATAAATTCCTCTTATTATTGAAAATAATTCAATTACTTTTGCGCAGCAGACCGTCTCATCGTCCCGAAAGAGCTTGCTCATATCGGGGAGGAAAGTCCGGACACCATAGGAAAGCATAGCGGTTAACGACCGTCATTTCGATTTGTCGAGAGAGGAATAGTGCAACAGAAAGGATGTACAGGTAATGCTGTAGTGAAATCATGTAAACTCTATGCGGTGCAATGCCATGTAAACCTGTGCTTGAGGGTATCCGCCCAATACAGGAGGGTAGGCAGATAAAGCTTTTTGGTAACAAAAAGTTTAGATAAATGATGAGAATCTTTCGAGATACAGGATCCGGCTTATAGGTCTGCTTTTTTTATTTTAATGTTTTTAGCCATTTTTTACACTCATCTAAAGTGTAAAATGATTTATATGGTTTTGAATAAAACTTTTTAACAAATATTGAATTGTCATAAGATGCTTCTGAATGACATAATATTGCAACTCCCTTTAAGCCACTATTCTTGGAAACTTTAATGAATGCTGTTGGGGTTACCGTATAATCATTTTTTCTATTTGATATAAACCCAAAACTTTTGCCTTGAAAATGACTTTCAAAAACGGAATGAATTTGCGCTAATTCTGGACTATCAAATACAATTCCTTCTTTAACTGAGGATATAATGAGATCTTCATAAATTTCTAATACTGCAAAACTTAAATTTACGATAATAGGATATTCTGATTTCATAGTTTATTTTTTTTCAAAAAAACTAAATACGGAGCCCCCGTACCTTCTTGCTTCCGTAAAATTCTCTGAATTTGATAAATCGGTATGTTTGGAATGTTCTATTATTAAAAATCCATCTTCATTTAGCCATTCATTGAGGAATATTTTTTTTATGATTTCTTCAAATCCTTTATCTCCAATATCGTATGGTGGATCTGCAAAAATTACATCAAATTTTAATTTGGATGTGGATAAGTATTTTAAGACATCCGCTTTAATTGTTTGTATAGGAAAGGAAAGTTCTTCGGAAATTTTATTTATATACTTTACACAGCCGTAATGTTGATCTACTGAAACTATTGTTTCTGTCCCTCGTGACCCAAATTCAAAACTTATATTTCCTGTCCCGGAAAAAAGGTCTAATAAGGATACTTCAGAAAAGATAATCTTATTATTTAAAATATTAAAAAGTGCTTCTTTTGCAAAATCAGTGGTAGGTCTTACTGGTAATTTATTTGGAGCTGCAAGACGTTTTCCTTTATATTTTCCTGAGATAATACGCATTATTGTGCAAGTTTAAGAAGTAGATTATGATGTGCTAAGCTTTTATTAGCATCTATTATTGGTAATTCTGTAGTATTGAAAAAGGATATGTGACGTATATATGCAAAAAGTATATTGTAATTAGGATCCAATTCTTCAACTTCACCAGATAAAACACAGGCAATCATTTCTGGATTTAATTTTAATTGTTCTAAGCAAAATAATATATAATAGATAAAATCTTCTGGGGTTTTGAATTCATAGGAATTACAAAGTGTTAATTCTCCCTTATCTAAAATAAGAATATCGAACATATCTTTCCCTAAATTAATATATAACTTTGGTATTATGGTATGCTTTTCTTTATTTAAAATATGCTTTAATAATAATGTTGAAGCATGATGGTATTTAAAATTACCATATCGATCAAACAAATAATTATTAATATTTATAAAAGGTATGTAAACAATCGTAATATCTGGATTTTCTAATTGATCAAAAGCAACATAATCTGTAGCTAAAATTTTTGAGTTTAACTTTAGATATTCGCTTGTCAATTTTTCATCAAACAGTGGAGTTGGGACTATGGCATAAAGTGAGGTTGCATAAATTATATTTACTTCGCAAAATTCATCTTGTAACTTTGTATGCTCAGAAATAACAGAAGTCATTTCAATTAACAATTCCTCAGGAGATCGAGGTTGAGGATAGCTTTTTTTAATGTATAAAACCTCTTCTTCTGTGTTTTGGTTTATTATTAAAAAAGAAAGTCCGGACAATGAAAATTGAACGGACAATCTATTATTTGATTTTGAATCGTTTGGTATGTTAGTTTCCTTTAGGTATGTCATAACCTTTTGGCCAGTTTCCACTAGTGTCTATATCTTCCAAATTACCTACCTTAACAGATGGTCCATTAATTCCATCTACTGAAATCAATTGTTCTTCTTGGTATAATAAATCTTTATCCTGATCACTTAGGATTACACTTTTTGCTACTTTAGCTTCAAAGACTGAGAAGAAATCACCATTCTTTTCATATTTCCCTGCTTTAAGTTCAAATTTAGCTCCATCAGCTACATCAATTGGAATATTCATCATTGTTTTATAGCGATCGGTTGTTCCGAAAAGAGAATCTTTTACAGATGAAAATCCTAAAGTGTCAATAATGATAGCTTCTTTATAGTATCCTTCGACACCATAAGCTTTGTTTTTCTCAACATCAGCAAAACTCGTATCACGTCTTTCAATAATAGCATATTGTGCAGTATCTATAAAACGAACTAAGCTATCAAAATTACCAGAAAAATTACCTGTAATTTCTTGAAAAGCTAATTCTGCAGATCTAATATCTTTTAAGTTTTCAATAACTTTAGCGTATCGAGCTTCTTTAACCTTGTTAAACTCAACTGGTCCATTAATAGATTTATATAAACTATAACCTAAACCTAGAATTGCTACCCATAAAATTATAGATATAACAGGGTTTAATTTTAGGGGAACGTACTTTTCTAATAAAACGGCAATACCTACGCAAATTAAGGTGCCAAGAACTATATTTAAAATCATAATATATAAATGAAGATTACTTTTATTTTTATAATGGTATAACGCAAATCTACAATTTTTTTTTATTCGTAAAAGTATATTCCGAAAAAAACATAACTATCTTTATCCCTTTTAGCATAAATGAAAAATGAATAGAGCTCAATTCCTTAACGATTTAGTAAAAGATTTCCCGCATTCCCCTACAGCTAAACAAGATACAACATTGCAATTAATTGCAGATTTTGTTTTGAGTAAAAATAATAATGAAGTTTTTTTATTAAAAGGATACGCTGGTACAGGTAAAACTACGATAATTGGAACTTTAGTGAAAAATATCGGAAAAGTTCAAAGGTCTGCATTTTTATTGGCTCCAACAGGTAGAGCAGCAAAAGTAATTAGTAATTACTCAAAAAAGGAGGCATTTACGATTCATAAAAAAATATACTATCCAAAAGCTCAAAAAGGAGGCGGAGTTTCATTTACATTACAAAAAAATAAACATCGAAATACTATTTTTATCGTAGATGAAGCTTCAATGATACCAGATATTAATCTAGAATCCAAGTTATTTGAGAATGGGTCTTTATTAGACGACTTAGTACACTATGTATATAGTGGTCATAATTGTAAGTTATTTTTAATAGGAGATGTTGCACAATTGCCACCAGTAAAACTTGACGTTAGCCCTGCATTGGACCCCCATACTATCGAAAACCATTATAATAAAGAGGTAATCACCATAGAGCTTGATGAAGTAGTACGACAGCAAAAGGATAGTGGAATTCTTTTTAATGCTACTAAGATTAGAAATCAATTAGAAAATGGTTTTTATGAAAATTTTAAATTGCAAGAATCCAACTTTAAGGAAGTTATCAGACCTTTAGATGGACAAGAATTAATGGATGCAATTAATGATTCTTATTCAAGTATAGGTAATGAAGATACTGTGTTTATTGTACGTTCTAATAAAAGAGCCAATTCATACAATCAAAATATAAGAAGTAGAATTCTTTTTCAGGAGCAAGAGTTAGCATCTGGAGATTATTTAATGGTAGTTAAGAATAATTATTTTTGGGTAGAGAATCAAAGCGATGCAGGCTTTATTGCTAACGGAGATATTATTGAAGTTTTAGAGATATTTAGCATTAAAGAATTATATGGATTTAGGTTTGCTGAAGTAAACATCCGCATGGTTGATTATCCGGGAATGAAACCTTTTGAAACCGTTTTAATGTTAGACACATTATCATCAGAAACTCCATCTTTGCCTTATGAAGATTCGAACAGACTTTATAATGAAGTAATGAAAGATTATGAAAATTTAAGTTCTAAATATAAAAAATTTCTGTCGGTTAAAAAGAATGTTTATTTTAATGCATTGCAAGTAAAGTTCTCATACGCAATCACTTGCCATAAATCTCAAGGAGGCCAATGGGATACTGTATTTGTAGAACAACCATATTTACCTAATGGTATTGATAAAGACTACTTACGTTGGTTATATACCGCTATAACAAGAGCCAAAAACAAATTGTATCTTATTGGTTTTAAGGATGATTTTTTTGTTGACTCAAATAGTTAATAAAATGCAAATACTTCCTTATTTTTGCTTTGTTTTAAGACTTATTTAAAATATTTATTTAAAAAAAAATAAATAAGCAACCAAAATTTAGAAAGCTCATCTAACAAAGAAATACTTAAACCATAGAATGAAAATAATAGCAATGATTCCTGCACGATATGGTGCATCTCGTTTTCCGGGAAAGTTAATGCAAGATTTAGGAGGGAAACCTGTAATTGTTCGAACCTACGAAGCAGCTAAAGCAACCAATCTTTTTGATGAAGTATATATTGTTACCGATAGTGAAGTGATTTTTACTGAAATAGAACTTCATGGCGGAAAGGCAATAATGAGCAAAAAAGATCATGACTGTGGTAGTGATCGTATAGCGGAAGCCGTAGAAGACATGGATGTTGATATTGTTGTGAATGTGCAAGGAGATGAGCCGTTTACCAGTAAAGAAGGTCTTGAGCAGGTTTTAAGTGTATTTGAAGGAGAAGATGCAGATAAAATAGATTTAGCATCATTAATGACTGAAATGCATGATTGGAAAGAAATAAGCGATCCAAATAGTGTAAAAGTAATTGTTAATAAAGAGAACTTCGCTTTATATTTTTCTCGGTCTCCAATTCCTTATCCAAGAGATAAAAATGCCGATGTTCAATATTATAAGCATAAAGGAATTTATGCATTCAGAAAACAGGCTTTAATGGATTTTTATCACCTTCCAATGCGAACATTAGAAGCTGCAGAAAAAATAGAATGTATACGTTACCTTGAATATGGTAAAAACATCAAGATGGCGATTTCTAATACTCAAGGAATAGAAATTGATACTCCAGAAGACTTAATACGTGCAAATAAAGCATTAAAAGAAGATAAAGATATAAGTGTAAATAATAAATATAGAAACTTTCCTATGGTTCCAAAAGTAGTTTTTGGAAAAGGATGTTTCGACCAATTATCATCCATATTAGCACCACAAAGAAAAAATAAAGCGCCATTTATATTTTTAGTAGATGATGCTTTTGAAAATGATCACCCATTAATTGATAGAATTAATTTACGATTTAATGATAAGTTATTATTTGTATCTGCTAAAGAAGAACCAACAACCGTTCAGGTAGATCAAATAGTAAAAGATATAAAATCAGAATTTAATTATAAACCTTCTGGAATTATTGGAATAGGGGGTGGTTCTATTTTAGATTTAGCAAAAGCAGTATCTATTATGCTTACCAATAAAGGTAGTGCAGCAGATTATCAAGGTTGGGACTTAGTGAAGAAGAAAGCTGTTTATCATGTTGGGATTCCTACCATCTCCGGAACAGGAGCCGAAGTTTCTAGAACAACGGTACTCTCAGGTCCTGTACGTAAATTAGGGATTAATAGTGATTACACACCTTTTGATCAAGTAATATTAGATCCAAATCTAACCATTGGAGTTCCTAAAAATCAATGGTTTTTTACAGGAATGGATTGTTTTATTCATTGTGTAGAATCTCTTAATGGTACCTTTCTAAATGCCTTTAGCGAGAGTTATGGTGAAAAGGCATACGATCTTTGTAATGAAATATTTTTAAGTGATGAATTATCCGAAGTAGAGTCTAGAGGTAAATTAATGATGGCTTCATGGCATGGAGGAATGAGTATAGCTTATTCTCAAGTAGGAATCGCACATGCAATGAGTTATGGAATATCTTACGTTCTTGGTACAAAGCATGGCGTAGGGAACTGTATTGTATTCGATCATTTAGGAGACTATTATCCGGAAGGTGTTGCATTGTTTAAGAAAATGGTTGAAAAATACCAAATAGAAATTCCTCAGGGTATTTGTAAAGATTGTACAGAAAAGGAGATTGAAACAATGATTGAAATCGCATTAAGTTTAGTTCCATTATGGGAAAATGCTTTAGGAGAAGATTGGGAATCTATTATGACACGTGAGAAACTTAAAAGCATGTATTTAAAAATGTAAAATATTTATGTTTTTATATAAGTTTATTTTTATTACTGCTTTAGGCTGGAAATTAGAAGGGGATTTTAGCCCTCAAATCAAAAAATCTTTGGTAATTGTTGTACCGCATACAAGTTGGTATGATTTCTTTATTGGTGTATTTACTAGAGGTATTTTAAAAACACCTGTCAATTGGGTAGGTAAGAAGGAATTATTTATGTGGCCTTTTGGATATTACTTTAGATACATGGGAGGCGCTGCTTTAGATAGAACTTCTGGACAAAACAAAGTTGATGCGATTGCTCATATTTTTAATGCTAATGAAGAGTTTAGAATGGCTATGGCACCAGAAGGAACTCGAAAAAAAGTAGATGCTTGGAAAACAGGCTACTATTATATTGCACAAAAAGCCAATATTCCAATCATTCCTGTAGCTTTTGATTATGAACATAAAGAAGTACGTATAGGAAAACCATATTTTATTACTAATAATATAGAAAAAGATACAGAATTTCTTCGTTCCTTTTTTAAAGGAGTAAAAGGTAAGAATCCAGAATATTCATAAATTAAAAAAGCCGCTAATTAGCGGCTTTTTTATGGTCGTATTTATTTTTTATTATTCCGATTCATCCATAGAATGGTATACATTCTGAACATCATCGTCTTCTTCTAATTTTTCCAAAAGCTTTTCCACATCTGGTATTTGTTCTGCACTCAACTTTTTGGTCACCTGTGGAATGCGTTCAAAGCCAGAAGAAAGAATTTCGATTTCTCTAGATTCTAATTCTGCTTGAATGGCACCAAAGTTTTCAAAAGGAGCATAGATTAAAATTCCATCATCATCAGCAAAAACTTCATCGGCGCCAAAATCGATAAATTCTAATTCTACTTCTTC
Organism: uncultured Flavobacteriales bacterium; assembly: GCA_913058295.1. GTDB lineage: Bacteria > Bacteroidota > Bacteroidia > Flavobacteriales > Flavobacteriaceae > Marifrigoribacter. Next base: position 34,874 of record CAJXRD010000011.1, read on the forward strand.
AGGATCTAACCCTTCCGAAGGTATCCTGAAATTACAAGTATGATCGAACATGAAAATTACAGATCCCGAAGTCCCAAAGGTACCATCACATTTATTAAAATGGGAGCGTACATTTGCCACTGTCCTGTTATTATTATCGGTTGCTGTTTCCACCAAAATTGCAATACCGTGTGGAGCGTAGCCTTCAAAAATCACTTCTTTATAATCGCCTTGCCCTTTTTCGGAAGCTTTCTTAATGGCTCTTTCTACATTATCTTTCGGCATATTCACCGACTTGGCATTTTGTATAACAGCACGTAATCGTGAGTTAGAAGCTGGATCTGGTCCTCCTTCTTTTACAGCCATTACAATGTCTTTTCCAATTCTAGTAAATGCTTTGGACATTGCTGACCAACGTTTCATTTTCCTTGCCTTTCTAAATTCGAAAGCTCTTCCCATAGTTTATTGTTTAATTACAAAAATAAAAAAATGCATTAACTTACCAATGCATCTATGATTTTTGCTAGTTCAAAATCTTTATTTGTCACACCCTCAGCCTCATGAGTAGTCAAACTTATCTGTAAAGTATTGTAAACATTAGTCCAATCTGGATGGTGGTTTAATTTCTCAGCTTCGAAAGCAATTCTTGTCATTACAGAAAAAGCATCTTTAAAATCCCTAAATTCAATGGAGGTATGAATTGCATTTTCTTGATAAGTCCAATCTTGAAAATCTTTTATTTTTTCTAAAACTATTTTTTCGCTTAATGCTTCCATTTTATTTTATTAAAGTTGTTATTTCCTCTTTTAATGTACAATCATTGATAACTTGAGATACTGTTATTCTGTAATTTCTTGGCAGTTTATTTTCCTTAGGAAGTATTGCTAAATAGGCTTCTTCATTCGAAGTAAATATTTGCCTAAATATTACTTTGTTAAGAGACAGTATTTCTGATAATTCCTTAAACAAATCACTATGATGAATCACATCGTTACTTGCTAAATGAAAAATGCCAACCTTGTTTTTATTGATGATATAATGAATTTGCTGAGCGATTTTATCAGCTGTAGTAATGCTTACGATTAGGTTAGGATAAACTTCGAAATCCGCTTGATGCTGAGAAGCTTTTTTTAACTGTATGAGTCTTGGTGAATTTACTCCTAATACTAAGGGCAACCTAAGTATTGTATATTTGGATTGGGGTAAAGTAGCTATTAATTTTTCGACCGAAACTTTGAACCTACCATATTCACTTTCTGCCAAAACAGAATCGCTTTCGTAAGAAGGAAATTCATGTTTCGCATCAAATACATTTACTGTAGATAAATATAATAGTCGGCATTTTTCCTGCTCTAATGTATATTCGACTAATTGTTGATGAATATTATATTGTGATTCAAAATCTCCTCTAAGACTGGATATAATATAATTAGGCTGTACCTTCTCTAAAATGGTATTTATATTGTCCTTCTCCATATCGAATTTGTACAATACTTTATTATCATCAAATTCTGGTTTAGAAGAAAAATATGTTCCAGAAACATTAAAATAGGGTAGTAGCTCTTTATAAATAGCATTTCCTATAAATCCACTAGCACCAAGAATGAGAACTCTATTCAAAATTAGGCTTTATAAAATGGTAATTTAATAATGGTAGCAGGCACAGCTTTTTTTCTAATCTGTATATTGATTTGTGTGCCTATTTTTTTATGCTCTGTAGTTACATAACCCATTCCAATACCTTTGTTTAAAGATGGTGACATAGTTCCACTGGTTACATCTCCAATAATATTTCCTTGATCATCAACAATGTCATAACCCTGTCTTGGAATTCCACGTTCATTCAATTCAAAGGCAATAAGTCTTCTAGAAGTTCCTTCTTCTTTTTGAGCTTTCAGATTTTCTGAATTAGTAAAATCTTTTGTGAATTTTGTAATCCATCCTAACCCTGCTTCAATTGGTGAAGTAGTATCGTTAATGTCATTGCCATAAAGGCAATATCCCATTTCTAATCGCAATGTATCTCTTGCTGCTAATCCTATAGGTTTTATTCCGAAGGCATCACCCGCTTCAAACACTTTGTTCCAAACTTGTTCTGCATCACTATTCTTACAATAGATTTCAAAGCCACCACTTCCAGTATATCCTGTAGCGCTTATAATAACATTTTCTATTCCTGCAAATTCTGCTACTTTAAAATGATAAAATTTAATTGCACTTAAATCTTCCGAAGTTAAAGACTGCATTGCTGCAACTGCTTTTGGTCCTTGAATAGCTAATAAAGAATAGTCATCAGAAACATTTCGCAATTCAGCATTCATGGTGTTTTGACTGCTAATCCATTTCCAATCTTTTTCAATATTAGAAGCATTTACTACTAACAACCATTTTTCAGCATTGAAACGGTAAACTATTAAGTCATCTACAATACCACCTGTTTCATTAGGGAAACAGCTATACTGCGCTTGATCGTCAACAATTTTTGAAGCATCATTACTGGTAACTTTCTGTATTAGATCCAAAGCATTTGGGCCCATTACCAAAAACTCTCCCATATGAGAAACGTCAAAAACGCCTACCGACTTACGAACAGTTTCATGTTCTGCATTTACGCCTTCGTAAGATACAGGCATGTTATATCCCGCAAAAGGAACGATTTTAGCATCTAATGCTTCGTGTATATGTGATAGTGCAATGTTTTTTGTCATAATAATTTACCTGTAGGAACAGGATTCTCATTTAATTAAAATAAATTCTAAATGTTTTACAAATATATTATAATCAATAAACGTAAGGGAATTTTTACTTGATTCTTTTCAAGAAGCTTGCTAACTTGCAGGAAGAAATTTTATCTATGAAAATATTTTCAAACCAGCAGTTTTACAAAGCGGATGCTATAACTATAGAAAACCAAAAGATGCAATCTGTAGACTTAATGGAACATGCAGCAACATTATGTTTTAACTGGCTGCATGAAAAATTAAATGGAGCACAGGTTGCTATTCATGTTTTTTGTGGTATTGGAAATAATGGTGGGGATGGACTTGTTATGGCTAGGCTGTTATTAATTCATGGATATCATGTAAATGTTTACATCGCCAACTTCACAGATAAACGTTCCCCAGATTTTTTAATAAATTACAATTTAATTAAAGAAGTAAGTAACGAGTGGCCCACTTTAATGACTTCTGAAGAAGATTTACCTAAACTTAATAATGAGGATATTATTATTGATGCACTCTTCGGAATTGGTTTAAATCGTCCGCCAGAAGGATGGGTAAAGAATTTAATACTGCATATCAATAAATCGGAAGCATTTGTATTGGCAATTGATATTCCTAGTGGATTGTATTCCAATAAAAAAATAGAAGATAAAGAAGCTATCGTAATAGCAGATCATACCTTGACATTTCAAGCTCCAAAACTAGCATTCTTTCTACCTGAAACTGCAGAGTTTTGTTTATCTTTTGATGTTTTGGATATTGGACTCGATCAAGATTTTTTAAATTCTGAATCACCAATTGCTAGATTATTCGATAAATATGAAGCTCAAGAACTTTACAAGCCAAGAAATAAATTTGACCATAAGGGAAATTATGGCCATTGCTTAGTAGTAGGGGGTAGTTATGGTAAAATAGGAGCTACAATTTTAGCTAGTAAAGCAGCACTAAAAATAGGGGCAGGGATGCTAACTGCATTTGTGCCAAAATGCGGATATTCTATTCTTCAATCATCTTTGCTAGAAGCTATGGTAATCACAGATAACTCTAATAATTTTATCGAATCTATAGATATAAACTTTACACCTTCAGCTATTGGGATTGGTATGGGAATGGGTACTGATAAAAAAACAGTTTTGGCTTTTAAAAATTTTCTTTTAAATACAAAGTCCCCATTAGTCTTGGATGCAGATGCATTGAATTGTATTTCTGAAAATAAAGAATTACTAAAATCAATTCCAAAAGATTCTATTTTAACTCCTCATCCTGTAGAATTAAAGAGACTGATAGGGGATTGGGAAGATGATTTTCAAAAAATTGAAATGGCAAAAAATTTTTCTGAAAAGCATCAAATTGTAATACTGATTAAAGGAGCAAATACAATTATTGTTGATAAGCGAGAAATTTATATAAATGTAACAGGAAACCCAGGAATGGCTACCGCTGGCAGTGGGGATGTATTAGCTGGTATTTTAACAGGATTGTTGTCTCAGGGTTATTTGCCTTTAGAAGCAGCTTTATTTGGTGTTTATATACACGGAAGTGCTGGCGATATTGCATCGGAACATCTGGGCTTTGAAGCTATACTTGCTTCAGATATAATTGATACTATAGGTGCTGCTTATTTAAATTTATTTATGGAAGAAGCAAAAGAAGAGACTAAATCTAAAGCATAAAAAAAACTCCCTTCAAAAATGGAAAGGAGTTTTAATTTTTTAAAGAATGTTCTTATTATAATAAGCCATCCAATATTCCTCTAATATCATTACTAGAAGGTCTAGGAGCATCTGAATTAACAATATTTCCTTCCCCATCTATTAGAATAAAACGTGGGATTCCTTTTATACCATAATCGGTTACAAATTTAGACTTCCAATCGTTATCAGCCATTAATTGAATACCGCCTAATTCTTTGTCAGATACCATACTTCTCCATGCGTCATAATCTTTTTTCTCATCGATGGAGATGCTTACAAATGCAATGTTTTTTCCGTGATATTCACTTTCAACTTCTTTTAAATAAGGAATTTCTCTTTTACAAGGTCCACACCAAGTAGCCCATACATCTACATAAACCACTTTCCCTTTTAAATCTGCCAAGCTAGTTTCTCCACCCTTATGGTTTTCATAAGTAAAGGCAGGAGATGTGTTTCCGGGAGTTAGGTTTTTTAATAAATTGAACCTTTCTGTTACTGCTGCAAGATTTTCTTCGTTTTGGTTTGCACCTTTATATAAGTTATAAACATCCTCTAAAGATTTATTAGGTTTCATACCATATCGCAAGTAATTATACATTAAGTCATCTTTAGTAGTTCCTTTCGGAAAGTTTTCATCAACAACTTGTAAATATGCTAAGGCGATATCGATATCTTTATCTTCAGACAATTCATTTGCCAATCTGCCGAAATGAGATGCTGCTAAACGCTTGTATGCATTAGAATTCTCATAAGCATTGGTATCTGCAAAATTAAATTCACTTACAGAATTATAATAGGTGTCAGAAACCGAAAAATCTTCCTCTTTAGTGAAATACACATAGTATTCATCATAATTCTCACGATTGTTTAAATGAGCATATTCTAATTCTTTAGTTTCTTTTGCTTTAAATTCATCAGATATTCCTTCTGTAGAATTTAATAAATCTACATAACTAGAATTCATTTTTTCTGTTTGAGAAATAAATTCGGATTCTGGTAAAGAATATACTTTATCAAAAGCCATTTCTTTTTCAGAAAGTAAATATTTAGCTGCTAAATAATTGTTTTCTGAAGCTGTATCCCCAGTATAAGACAAAGTTTCGTCAAATTCTTTAGCATTTAAAGTAAGTCCAAGGTTTGTTCCTTGTACAAGGAAAACAGGCGAACTTTCTCTGCCAACACGTATGGTATAGTAGTCGTTTTTATTTATTTTTAAAGTATCACTAAAAGTCCCATCATCTGCTATTGAAAGTTCTGCTTCAAAGTCATTTCCAAATACTTTCACAGAGTTAGAAGGACTGTTTTCTACAGTTCCATTAAACACAACATAAGTTGGTTTTGCTTCCTCTTTACAAGAAAAAAGTGCAATAGCAATTAATAATATAAGTAGTTTTTTCATCAGAATATTTTAAATTTTAGGCTAAAATACATTATTATATTTCTGTTTTGTTAAATAGTAAAAATCTTAACAATAAATTGGTATTTTTGTTTTCCAAAAAAATATTTTATCTATGTCATTGATTCATTATATAAGTACAGAAATACTTGATTTATCTACTATAAAAGAGATTGTTGAAGAAAACAAAAAATTAAGCCTTTCTGAAGAAGCAATTCTTAATATTAAAAAATCCCATACTTATCTTAGTTCAAAAATCGAGAACAATGAATCCCCTATATATGGTATAAATACTGGCTTTGGCTCCTTATATAATGTAAAGATTGCACCTGAAGATTTATCAAAACTTCAAGAAAACATTGTCATGTCTCATGCTTGCGGTACTGGAGATTTAGTGCCGAAGGAGATTGTAAAACTAATGTTGCTTTTAAAAATCCAATCTCTTAGTTATGGCTACAGTGGAATTCAATTAGATACTGTTAACCGATTAATAGACTTTTATAATTCTGATGTAATACCTGTTATTTATGAGTTAGGTAGTTTGGGTGCTTCTGGAGATTTAGCTCCTTTAGCACATCTTTCATTACCATTAATTGGAAAAGGATTGGTTTATGTGAATAATGACATTGTAGACGCCGATATTGTTTTAAAAGAAAATAATTGGAATCCAATAAAATTACAAGCAAAAGAAGGTTTGGCTTTGCTGAATGGTACTCAGTTTATGAGTGCTTATGGAGTATATTGCTTACTTAAAAGTTATAAGCTGTCCTATTTGGCTGATTTAATTTCATCGGTATCCATTGATGCATTTAACTGCAATATGAGCCCGTATGACCCATTAGTACATTTTGTAAGGCCCCATCGTGGTCAGATTAAAACTGCCGAACGTATAAATGAGTTATTAGATGGAAGTGAAATTGGACAATTAAAAAATAAGAGCGTTCAAGATCCATATTCTTTTAGATGTATTCCGCAGGTTCATGGAGCAACTAAAGACACTGTCACTTTTGTAAATAAAACCTTTAAAACGGAAATTAATTCGGTAACAGATAATCCTAATATATTTATTGAAGAGGATAAAATCATTTCTGGTGGAAATTTTCATGGACAACCCTTAGCATTAGGTTTGGATTATTTAGGAATTGCGATGGCAGAACTAGGAAGTATATCAGAAAGAAGAACTTTTCAATTAGTTTCTGGTCTACGAGATTTACCTGCTTTTTTAGTTAAAAACCCAGGATTGAATAGTGGGTTTATGATTCCGCAATATACTGCAGCAAGTATTGTAAGTATAAACAAACAATTGGCAACACCAGCCTCTGTAGATTCTATTGTTTCCTCTAATGGACAAGAAGATCACGTTAGTATGGGTGCAAATGCAGCAACCCAATGCTTAAGAATTGTCGATAATTTAGAGCGAATATTAGCGATAGAGTTAATGAATGCTTCTCAAGCACTTTCGTTTAGAGAGCCCCATAAATCTTCCTCACCTATAGAATCCTTTATTAAAAGTTATAGAGAAGTAGTAGCTGTTATTGATGAGGATAGACTTTTAGCAATTGATATAAAAAACACGATTTCATACCTACAAACAATGCGTATTGAAGGGGATATATTGTTTGAATAATATATTACTTTTTTGAGACTTCTTTTTTGACCCAAGAAATTGCATCTTCTAATTCGATGAAATGGCGGAATGGGTTTTTGTAAAATATTTTTTCTAGTCGTGTATTGGAAATGTTAATTTGTTTAGAGGAGACAACGGCAAAAGCAACAAGGTTTTCAATTTTTGAAGTTTCATAGTAAATACTTGGGTCTACAGAATATGAATGTATTCTATTGGTTATGTATCCAAAGTTTGAATTTTTAAAATACTTTGTAGCAATTCCCAATAGCAAATCGTTTTTTTCTGCAGTAAGAATAATGCCTTCAAACATAGTAGCAATAATGTAATCTGAATAGACTTCTATTTTACAAAAATCATAATTTAGTGTAGTTTTCATCTTTTACTTCTACTATTATGTTACTAAAGGTGCAAATTAATATTTTTAGATGTTTTTATGTTTATTAATTGCTATCAATAAATTTCTTTAATTTTGAAAAAACTCCAACCAATGTTTCAAAAGGTATTTTTCTTATTTGTTTTTATATTTAGCACCCAACTTTGGGGTCAAGCATATCAACCTCTTTTAGATGACATTAATGAATGGCAGTTTACAACCTGTTATTTTGGCTGTTTAACAGATGTTTATTATACTGATGGGGATACTATAGTAAATGGGAACCCACACAAAATTCTAGATGGATATCATTATGTTTCTAGAACTTTTTTATTAAGAGAAGAGGTAGAGAATAAAAAAGTTTTTATGACTATCGTTAACGATGATGGTAATGATGAATATCTTTTATATGATTTTTCATTAGATGAGGGGGATGAAATTAACTTGTATAATCCAATTAGTCCATTTCCTGAAGATGCAGGAGTTTTTGTTTTAGATTCTATTCGCTTAAGGGAATTAGTAGATTCAAATGAATATAGGCATTATTACTTATCACCGATTCCTTCTAATACGATAAGTACTGATCCAGCAACTTGGATTGAAGGATTAGGTTCACTTTCGATAATAAATGCACCAGGAGGTTTTCCAGATATAAATGCGGTTGGTAATTTAAGTTGTTATTTCAAAAATGAAGAATTATTTTATTCAAACTTGGATTCCATAGATGTTTGTAAGCCAATTCATTTGGGATTGATAAAACCAATTCAAGATATTAATGAAGTAGAAATTTATACTTCAGAAGCAATTAGCTATTTGAATAATTCTGATAATGTTAAGCGAATAGATGTTTATAATATTAGTGGTAAACTTTTAAAATCAGTTAATAATATAGATAATAAATCTTTGATTTCAATTGACTTATCAATGTATGAAAGAAACATTTATATAATTGTAGCAATGAGTGTTGTAAATGAAAAAAGAACTTTTAAAATAGTAAATAAATAACACTAATTACTACAGTTAACACAGGTGATGGCTTGTGGCATTAATAATATTCTGCCCAAAGGAATCGGTTTTTTACATCGCATACAGATTCCAAAATCTACATCATCAATTTTTGTTAGTGCAACTTTAAGATTGTTTAATTTAGTTTCTGCATTTGTAAGTGCGGCTTGATTAACAGATCTATTATTTATTGCATCCATTCTTGAAATTCTACCAATAGCATTTTCTGGAGCAATTGGCTTTGTAAGCTCCCTGTATTTCTCAATCGAATGTTGAGTGTTTAGAATTTCTTCCTTTATCCGATTTTTTATTTGCTCTTTATGATCCATTTATAAAAAAAAGTAGCATCTATAAATAATATGGATGCTACTTTTTATCAATATTATATTGTTCTATTATGATTCTGTCTTCTTTGCTTGCTTAGTAATTTCTATGGTTAATTCTTTGGTTTTTTTATCCAAGTCCATTTTAATACTATCTCCTTCTTTTAACTTAGAATTTATGATTGATTCTGCTAAGGCGTCTTCAATATATTTCTGAATAGCCCGCTTTAATGGTCTTGCACCGTATTGCTTGTCAAAGCCTTTGTCTGCAATGTAATCCTTTGCAGCTTTGGTAAGTTTAATATGGTACCCTAACTCATCTATTCTATTGAAAAGATTAGCCAATTCAATATCAATAATTTTATAAATATCTTCTCTTTCTAATGAATTGAAAACAATAACATCATCTACTCGGTTTAAAAACTCAGGAGCAAATGTCTTTTTAAGAGCATTTTCAATAACACTTTTTGCATGAGCATCTGCCTGAGTAGTCTTAGCAGAAGTACCAAATCCAACACCTTGTCCAAAATCTTTTAATTGTCTAGAACCAATATTAGAAGTCATGATAATAATAGTGTTTCTGAAATCAATTTTTCTTCCAAGACTATCTGTTAAAAAACCGTCATCTAGAACCTGCAATAACATGTTAAATACATCTGGATGTGCTTTCTCAATTTCATCTAATAAAACAACCGAATATGGTTTACGTCTTATTTTTTCTGTTAACTGCCCACCTTCTTCATAACCTACATATCCTGGAGGAGCACCAACTAAACGAGAGATAGCAAATTTCTCCATATATTCACTCATGTCGATACGAATTAATGAGTTATCTGAGTCAAAAAGTTCTCTAGCTAACACTTTAGCTAGCTGTGTTTTACCAACCCCTGTTTGACCTAAAAATATAAATGACCCAATAGGTTTGTCAGGGTCTTTTAAACCAGCTCTATTTCTTTGAATTGCTTTTACAATTTTTGCAACAGCATCATCTTGACCAATTACTTTTCCTTTAATTCGATCTGGTAATGCGGAAAGTTTTGTGCTTTCAGTTTGCGCAATTCTACTTACAGGAACTCCTGTCATCATAGATATCACTTCAGCAACATTTGCTTCAGAAACAGTTTCCTTATGTAATTCAGATTCTTTTTCCCAAGCTTCTTGTTCTATTTTAAGTTGGTTTTCAAGATTCTTTTCATCATCTCTAAGTTTGGCAGCTTCTTCATATTTCTGTTTTTTGACCACAGAGTTTTTCAATTCTCTCACCTCTTCTAATTTCCCTTCAATAGTTAATATTTTTTCAGGAACATGAATGTTTGTAATATGTACTCTAGAGCCAGCTTCATCCAAAGCATCAATAGCTTTGTCTGGTAAAAAGCGCTCTGTCATATACCTATTGGTTAATTTAACACAGGCCTCTATAGCATCATCTGTATAAATAACATTATGATGAGCTTCGTATTTGTCTTTTATGTTTTGAAGGATTTCTATAGACTCTTCAACAGAAGTCGGTTCAACAATAACCTTTTGAAAACGTCTTTCTAAAGCGCCATCTTTTTCAATGTATTGTCGATATTCGTCTAATGTAGTTGCGCCAATACATTGCAGTTCCCCTCTAGCTAAAGCTGGTTTAAACATGTTGGAAGCATCTAAAGAGCCTGTTGCTCCACCTGCACCAACGATAGTATGAATTTCATCTATAAATAAAATGATGTCATCATTTTTTTCTAGTTCATTCATCACCGCTTTCATCCTCTCCTCAAACTGTCCACGATATTTTGTTCCAGCAACTAAACTTGCTAAATCTAAAGTTACAACACGCTTATCGTATAAAATACGAGATACTTTTCGTTGTACTATTCGTAATGCCAATCCTTCTACAATAGCAGATTTTCCAACACCAGGTTCTCCAATAAGAAGTGGGTTGTTCTTTTTTCTTCTACTTAATATTTGAGAAACTCTTTGTATTTCATCTTCACGACCAACTACCGGGTCTAATTTACCATCTACAGCAAATGCAGTAAGGTCTCTTCCAAAGTTATCTAAAACAGGAGTTTTAGATTTCTTATTTGATTTCGCGGAACTTCCAGAAAAAATATTTTCTCCTCCTTTTTCTTCAGAGGTAGAATCATCATCACTAGGAAAAGATTCGGAAGTTGGGCTATCTATAAAATCATCATCGTTTGTTATCATTAGTTTAAATTGATCTTTTACACCGTCATAATCCACTTTCATTTTATTTAACAATTTTGTTGTTGGGTCGTTTTCATTTCTAAGTATGCACAATAATAAATGTGCAGTATTAATGGAAGTACTTTGAAATAATTTTGCTTCTAAAAAAGTAGTTTTTAATGCTCTTTCTGCTTGCCTAGTCAAATGAAGATTTGTTTTGTCGTTTTCATTTGATAGTAATTTTGGATTTGCAGGGCTTAAAATTTCAACTTTCTTACGTAAATGGTTTAGGTCTATTTCTAAGTTTGACAATATAGAAACTGCTTTGCCATTTCCATCACGAAGTAATCCCAGCATTAAATGCTCAGTTCCTATAAATTCATGACCTAAACGTAGCGCTTCTTCTTTACTAAAAGCGATCACATCTTTTACTCTTGGGGAAAAATTATCATCCATATTTCAATTTCTTAACGTCTAAAAATAGTTTAATTACTTTAATAAGACAAAAACTATACCCTATTAAGATGATTAGAGGTAAAAAGACAAAAAAACTTACTAAAAACAAAATAATAAAATCGATAGTTATTAACGGTTTTCGTTCTTATTTTTGTTAATAAAATAGTGATTTTTGAAAGTTATTTTACATCTATAAAGATACAATTAATGTATATTGCTTTTTTAGAATATTAACATAAAAATTAAAGAATATATATGGCTGAAGGCGAAAAATTGATCCCAATAAATATTGAGGATGAAATGAAATCGGCTTACATTGATTATTCAATGTCAGTTATCGTGTCAAGAGCATTACCAGATGTTAGAGATGGAATGAAACCAGTTCACAGACGTGTTTTATTTGGGATGCATGAGTTAGGTATTAAAGCTACAGGAGCACATAAAAAATCTGCAAGAATAGTTGGGGAAGTTTTAGGAAAGTATCACCCACATGGGGATACTTCTGTTTATGATGCAATGGTACGAATGGCTCAAGAATGGAGCCTTCGTTATATGTTGGTAGATGGTCAAGGAAATTTTGGATCTGTCGATGGAGATAGTCCAGCTGCAATGCGTTATACAGAAGCGCGTATGCAAAAGATTTCGGAAGACATGCTGGCAGATATTGACAAAGAGACAGTAGATCATCAATTAAACTTTGATGATACCTTAAATGAGCCAACAGTACTTCCTACTAGAGTTCCGGGACTACTAATTAATGGTGCTTCGGGTATAGCTGTTGGTATGGCTACTAATATGCCTCCTCATAATTTAACAGAAGTTATTGACGGTACTATTGCGTATATAGAAGATAATGATATCGATATCGATGGATTGATGCAGCATGTAAAAGCTCCAGATTTTCCAACAGGTGGAGTTATTTATGGATATGAAGGAGTAAAAGATGCTTTTCATACGGGTAGAGGAAAAATTGTAATGCGTGCCAAAGCTTCATTTGAAGAAGTTAATGGAAGAGAATGTATTGTTGTTTCTGAAATTCCTTACCAAGTGAATAAGGCAGATATGATCAAAAAAACTGCTGATCTTGTTAATGATAAAAAAATAGAAGGTATTTCTAATATTAGGGATGAGTCCGATAGAAAAGGAATGCGTATAGTTTATATTTTAAAGCGTGATGCAATTCCAAATATTGTACTCAATATGCTATTTAAGTATACCGCTTTGCAATCTAGTTTTAGTGTAAACAATATTTGTTTAGTAAAAGGTAGACCCCGTTTATTAAACTTAAAAGAATTGATTCTTTATTTTGTAGAGCATCGTCATGAAGTTGTAGTAAGACGAACAGAATACTTATTAAGAAAAGCGGAAGAAAGAGCACATATTTTAGAGGGTTTAATAATAGCTTCAGATAATATTGATGAGGTAATTCGTTTAATTCGCTCTTCAAAAAATGCGGATGAAGCTCGCGCAAAATTGATTGAAGCGTTTGAGCTTTCTGAAATTCAGGCAAAAGCAATTGTAGAAATGCGCTTGCGTCAACTTACTGGTCTAGAACAAGATAAGTTGCGTAATGAGTATGAAGAATTAATGAAAACCATACAGGGTTATAGAGACATTCTAGCTAGTAAAGAACTTAGGATGAGTATCATTAAAGATGAATTGTTAGAAATTCAAACTAAATACGGTGATGAACGTCGTTCGGTTATAGAATATGCTGGTGGTGATGTAAGTATTACAGATTTAATACCTGATGAAAAAGTAGTAATTACCATTTCTCACGCTGGGTATGTTAAACGCACATCTCTTACAGAATATAAAAAACAGAATAGAGGAGGAGTTGGAGCAAAAGCTTCATCTACTCGAAACGAAGATTTCTTAGAACACTTATTTGTAGGAACTAATCATCAATATATGTTGTTCTTTACTCAAAAAGGAAAGTGTTTTTGGATGCGTGTTTTTGAAATACCTGAAGGTAGTAGAACTTCTAAAGGAAGGGCTATTCAGAACTTAATTAATATTGGTCCTGATGATAAAGTGAAAGCATTTATTTGTACTCAAGATCTTAAGGACGAAGAATATATAAATAATCATTATGTGATTATGGCTACTAAAAAGGGGCAAGTTAAAAAGACACCATTAGAGCAATATTCTAGACCAAGAACTAATGGGATTAATGCCATTACTATAAAAGGAGGAGATGAATTGCTAGAAGCAAAACTAACCACAGGGGACAGTCAAGTAATGTTAGCAATTAGATCTGGAAAAGCCATTCGCTTTGAAGAAGAAAAAACTCGATCAATGGGTAGAAATGCTTCTGGAGTTAGAGGGATTAGATTAAGTGATGATTCTGATGAAGTAATTGGAATGATTACGATTAATGATTCTGAATCTAATGTTTTAGTGGTTTCAGAAAATGGTTATGGTAAACGTTCAAGTTTAGAAGATTATAGAATTACCAATCGAGGAGGAAAAGGAGTGAAAACGATTAGTGTTACTGATAAGACAGGAAGCCTAGTAGCAATTAAAAATGTTACAGATAATGATGATTTAATGATTATCAATAAATCTGGTATTGCAATTCGATTAGCTGTAGAAAGTTTACGAGTAATGGGTCGAGCAACCCAAGGTGTCAGATTGATAAAAGTTAGGGATGGAGATGCTATTGCTGCAGTTGCAAAAGTGATGTCTGACGATGATGATGTTGAAATAGATGAAGATGGGAATATAATTGTTTCTGAAAGCGACGAGACAACTTCCGATCTATCTGAAGAAACAAACCAGGATGCAACTAGTGAAGAAGAATAATTCAAATAATTTATTATAAATACAAGTAAAATGAAAAAACAAATTTTAATAGCAGGAATGATAATGATTTCTGCAATAACTTTTGGTCAAAAGAAAGAAATAAAGAGTGCTGAAAAAGCAACAAAATCTGGCGACTTTACCGAAGCAATTTCTATTTTGAAAAAAGCAGAAACTCTTGTTAGTAGTGCTGATAAATCAGTAAAATCTCAATACTATTTAGCAAAAGGGAATGCGTATATGGGTGCTGCTGAAGAAAATGATTTAGATAAGTTAAAAATAGCTGCAGAATCTTTTTCAAAAGCACAAGAAGTTGATCCTAAAGGCAAATATGTTTCAGAATTAGAGACAGCAATGGATAATTTACGAGTTGTTCTTGTAAATGGCGCTGTAGTAGATAGAGATAAAGGGAGTTATAAGTCAGCATCAGAAAAATTATATGCTGGCTATCAAGTAAGTAAAAAAGATACGTTATATCTTTATTTCGCAGCTAGTAATGCAGTTAGAGCTAAAGAATATGACAATGCATTAAAGTATTATCAGCATTTAGTAGATATTGAATATACTGGAATTGCAACTACTTACTTTGCAATAAATAATGAAACTAATGTAGAAAGAGAATTTGACACTAAAGATGGGAGAAACAAGGCTATAAAAGATGGTTTGTATTCAAAGCCTAGAGATGAAAAATCGGAATCTAAAATAGGGGAAATATTAAAGAATATGACCTTAATTTATAATACTACTGGAGATACTGAAAAAGCAGCAGGATTAATTAAGAAAGCAAGAAAAGAAAATCCAGACAATCTAGCTTTAATGCATGCTGAAGCAAATATGTATTATGGAGCTGGTGATATGGTAGCCTATAAAAAGATTATTTCTGAAATCATCGAAAAAGACCCAGAAAATCCAGAACTATATTTTAATTTGGGGGTAGCTAGTAAGAAGAATGACGAAACTGAAGCAGCTCTAAAATATTATGAAAAAGCATTAGAATTAGATCCAAACTATGAAGCGGCTCTTATTAATATTGCACAAATAGTACTAGACAAAGATCCAGCAATGATTGAGGAAATGAATGCATTAGGAACATCTACTGCAGATTATAACCGTTATGATGAAATACAAGAGGAAAGAAATAACATGTATAAAGAAGCTTTGCCTTATTTAGAAAAAGCTTTAACATTAAGTGAAGGTAAAGTTCAATTAATTAGAACTCTTAGAGATATTTATAGTCAATTGAGTATGGATGATAAAGCGAAAGAAATGAAAGCTCTATTAGAAAAATTAGAGGAATAGTATTAAACTTCTTAGTTATTATATAAAAAAAGACTGTCTTACTAGACAGTCTTTTTTTATATAATACGTTTAATGACTCTTAATTTATGAGTGTGTTTTCTCATTTGATAATTAAAAATACCGGAATGATCTAATCTGTCAACTCGTACTTGGCCATGGGCATGGATGATATAATTGTCCTCCATTATAATCCCAACATGAGTAATATTTCCTTCTTCATTATCAAAAAAGGCTAAATCTCCAGGTTCGCTTTCCTCTATAAAACTTAACGAATCTCCCTGTGTAGCTTGTTGACTAGCGTCGCGAAGTAATTTATGACCATTTAATTTATAAACCATTTGTGTAAAACCACTACAGTCAATTCCAAAAGGAGTTTTTCCGCCCCATAAATAAGGACTATTTAAATACAGGTGAGCAGTTTCTATAATTTCAGATTTTGGTTGAATCCCATGAACAATATTACCTTCATAGTGATGCCCCAAATATGCTGCAGAATTTACAGTAGATCCTAAACAAATAGAAAGTAAGTTGTTTTCAGAAGTTGTAAGAATATCTACCAAATTTGTAGAGAGATTCTTAGTACTTTTTTCTAGTTTATTATAATCTTCTTCAGATATAATCAAGTATTGTTTATTGTCTATCCATCCTTCATAATTATCAAAGGATAACCGAATTCGGCTCCACTTTTTTCTAATTTCTAAAACCTTAAATGATTCTCCATATAAAACCTGAGAAACCATTTCACTTGCATCTGAAGCTATAGCTCTAAGCGGAACAATACTCAAATTACAAAGGCCGTAGTTCATTTAATATAAATTAATATAAAAAGGTTTAAAAATCAAAATAGAAATTATCTTTCAATTACCATAGCCGATGCACCTCCGCCACCATTACAGATAGCTGCTGCACCAACTTTAGCATTGTTTTGCTTTAATACGTTTATAAGTGTAATTAATATTCTAACACCACTACAGCCTAAAGGATGCCCTAAAGAAACAGCACCACCATTAACATTTACATTGGAATCGTTTAATCCAAGTATTTCCATATTTGCTAATCCTACAACTGCAAAAGCTTCATTGAATTCAAAATACTCTACATCTTCCAAAGAAATATTGGCTTTTGCTAGAGCTTTTGGCAAAGCTTTAGATGGCGCAGTTGTAAACCATTGAGGTTCATGTGCTGCATCCGCATAACTTTTTATGGTAGCCAAAGGAGTTAAACCTAATTCATTTGCTTTTTCTTCACTCATTAATACCATTGCTCCAGCACCATCATTAATAGTGGAAGCATTAGCAGCAGTAACAGTGCCTTCTTTAGTAAAAACAGCGCGCAAGTTTGGGATTTTTTCCATTCTTACATTCTTATATTCTTCATCTTCTGAAAAGATAACAGGTTCTCCTCGTCTTTGTGGTATTTCTACAGGAACTATTTCTTCATTAAATTTTCCATCTTCCCAAGCTTTAGCTGAACGCTTATAAGATTGAATAGCATAATTATCCTGATCTTCTCTAGAGAATTCATGTTCTGTAGCACATAAATCTGCACAAACACCCATAGCGTTTTGATCGTATGCATCTACTAATCCATCTTTTTGCATACCATCTTCCATGGCTTTCGGGCCAAATTTATGACCATTTCTTAAATGGACATAATGAGGGATGTTACTCATACTTTCCATTCCACCAGCAACAACAACCTCTGAATCACCTAAGGCAATAGCCTGAGCTGCATTCATTACTGCTTTCATACCAGAAGCACAAACTTTATTGATAGTTGTACAAGGAACTGTATCTGGAATTCCAGCACCTAATGCAGCTTGTCTAGCAGGAGCTTGTCCTACACCAGCCTGAACTACATTACCCATAAAAACTTCTTCTACAAGAGTTGGGTCAAGATTGATTTTATTTAAAGCACCTTTAATGGCAACAGAACCTAATTTAGTAGCTGTTAAACTAGATAAACTTCCCATAAAACTACCGATTGGAGTTCTTACTGCAGCGACAATTACAACTTTTTTACTCATTTGTATTTATAATTTTTATTTATAGAATAAGAAGTGCAAATTTACACATTTAATATTAAAAATATTCTTGATATTAGTGTAATTGGGATTAATCTAACGATATTTATACCTTTATTACTTATAGTAATTTTCAATGAGTACAATCTTTTCATTTTTTTCTAAAAATCAATCGTTTATTTATAAGATATTCTTATTTGTAATCGCCACAATATTAATCATATACTTATTGCCAAAGGGAGGGCAGTTTAAATATAATTTTCAAAAAGGAAAACCTTGGCAGTACGAAAACCTATATGCTCCATTTAGTTTTACAATTAAAAAAGACAAGGAAAGTTTAGAAAAAGAAATAGAGGCTATAAAAAATGACATCACTCCATTTTTTGATAAAGACACCCTTAAAGTTAATGAGATAAAAGCCCTATACACAGATTTATTCTTAGAATCTTATAGTGATAGTATTTCTATAGAACCCAAAGAAGAAGTTTATGAATTAGGGAATACTATAATTGATAGACTTTATTCTATTGGAGTTACTAATGAAGCTTATCCTTATAAAGAAGATAAAATTATTTACTTAAAAAGTGGAAGTGAAGTTGAGGAAGTTACTTATCAGCAATTACAAAACATTGAAAACATAGATGCTATAATTAATGAAGAAATAGATAAGGTTAAAAAATATGATTATGAAAGCTATCTAAATGAAATTTTGTCTAGAGTTGTTTCTTCTAACTTATCATACAATCATGAATTAACAGAATCCACTATAGACTCTAGAGTAGAAACTATAAATCCTAATCGAGGTGTTATCGAAAAAGGAAGCCGAATTATTGCAAAAGGAGAAGTAGTTGAAGGCAATAAATTTCAAATTTTGACTTCTTTAAAATCCGAGTTCCAGTCTCAAGTTTGGAGTACCTCTAATTATTATTGGTTGTTATTGGGATATTCTTTATTGGTTTTTTTAGTTTTTTTAATGTTATTTCTTTTTCTTAAAAACTATAGACAAGAAATCTATGAAAATAATACTAAGGTAACTTTTATATTTTTCAATATAATAGCCATGGTTTTTATGACTACTATTATTGTAAAGTATGATGCTACATATGTTTATATAGCTCCCTTATGTATTTTACCTCTGGTTCTTAAAACCTTTTTTGATGCGCGTTTAGGACTTTTTGTACATGTATTAACATTATTGCTTTTAGGTTTTATTGTGCCTAATAGTTTCGAGTTTTTGTTTTTACAAATTATAGCTGGAATAGTAACAGTATTGACAATATCAGAACTTTATAAGCGTGCCAATTTATTTATATCAGTTGGTCAAATAACCTTAATTTATATTGTAGGATATTTTGCTTTTTTCATCATTCAAGAAGGAAATATTGAGTTGATAGAATGGGAGTATTTTTATTATTTTGTTTTATGTGGACTCTTAACTTTATTCGCTTTTCCACTAATTTATATTTACGAAAAAATATTTGGATTAGTATCTGATGTATCTCTGCTAGAATTGAGCGATACAAATTCTAAATTACTCAAAGAACTATCTAATAAGGCACCAGGGACTTTTCACCATTCTCTTAATGTGGCTAATTTAGCAGAAGCTGCTGCAAATGAAATTGGAGCTAATGCAATGTTAGTGAGGGTAGGAGCTCTTTATCATGACATTGGAAAAATGGTAAACCCTACCTATTTCACTGAAAATCAAATAGCCTCTATCAATGCTCATGATGAATTAGATCCAAAGGAGAGTGCGCAAATAATCACTGATCACGTTATTAATGGAATTGAGATTGCTCGAAAAAACAAGCTTCCAGATCGTATTATTGATTTTATTAGAACTCATCATGGGACTAGTATCGTATACTATTTTTATTCAAAAGAAAATGAAAATATTGGTTCTGCAGATAAAAAAGATTTTTCATATCCAGGTCCAATTCCTTTTTCTAAGGAAACTGCAATATTAATGATGGCGGATAGTGTAGAGGCTGCAAGTAAAAGTTTGAAAGAGCCAACATCTTCAAAACTAGATAACTTTGTGGAGAAGATTATTGATGGCCAAATGGAACAGGGACAATTTCTAAATGCGAATATTACTTTCAAAGAAATTCAATTAATCAAAAAAGTATTGAAAAAGAAATTGAATAATATCTATCATCTAAGAATAGAATATCCCGAATAGATTTATGTGTTTCGATATATCCTCCACAAAAATTAATAAGTTGGTTAAGAAAAACCAAAATGCTACATTTTATAAGGATTTCAATTATGAGCCCTTTTTTCATTACAATGGATTTCTGCATCCAACAGTATCTATTATAAAATTAGGGCAGCCAAAAACAATTTATCCATCAACTTGGGGTCTTGTTCCAGATTGGGGCTTGGATGATATTTCAAGTTTCAGAAAAAAATACAATACTCTTAATGCAAAAAGCGAAACTTTATTCACTTCCAATATGTATAGAGAAAGTGCTTTAGATAAAAGGTGTTTGATTATTGCAGATGGTTTTTTTGAACCACATCGTTCTTATGATGAATCTATCCCATATTATTGTTATATCCCTTCTTCTGAATTCCAGGATGGTAGAGATGTATTTGTGTTTGCAGGAATTTATAATGAGTTGAATAATACATCAAGTTGTTCTATTCTTACTACGGAAGCGAATGATTTCTTTTCAGAAATTCATAATGTTAGGAAAAGAATGCCAATTGTTTTAGATGAAGGTCTAAAAGGGGAGTGGTTGAATGAAAAATTAAATAAAAATCAAATTGCGGAAATTATGAAAGAAGGGTTTACTAAAAAGGAATTTAAAGCACATTCAGTTTCTAAGGCATTATACCATAAAAAGAGCAATACTAATATCTCCAGTATATTAGACCAAGTTATATATAATACGCTTTTCGATTAGTTCTTATCTTGTAGTATAGGAACTTTATCCTCAATTAAATCTATAGGTTTACTTACTTGTTTAGGAGCTTTAAAACGATAGCCAATAAAAACATGAAAATTATACTTAATGGGTTGAAGATTAATATTTTCATCATTATACTTTTCGCTATTCAGATTATAATTAAAACCAGAACCAAAATAATATTTTTCCCCATTATATCCCGCTGAAGCACCACTGCTTAGAGCAAAAAACATTTCATTACTTTTTTTCTTATCTATACTTTCTTCTGAATGATAGGTAGTTTCATAAAAATCAATCCCAATACCTGGATTTGCTCGGATATTTGCATACCAATAACTGTGAATTATATAGGTATAATGGTATCCAGCATTAAGAACAGCACTAAAGCCATTATATTCATTATAATTAGATTTATAAAAGATATTGCCATTATCACCCTTAACTTTATCAGTTCCTGCTACATCATAAAAATTATAATTTATTCCTACAGAAAAGGAGCCGGCAGATTTTAACTGAATTTCTGTGTTAGATTCAACTGCCTTTACAGAATAATTTTTATTAAAATTATAATGTGAGGATCCAGATAATATGTTTGTAGTTAAGTTTGGCAATTGAATTCTAAAATCTGAATCGAACATTTCAAAATCATTCGTATTTGCTATATAAAACCCTCTGGTATAATTGTATTCAAAACGATGAGTCCATTTGTCAAATAAAAGCTTTAATCTAATTCTAAAAAAATCTGTTTCGCCCTTGTTTTCTATTTCACTATCAGATAATCCTGGTCGAACTCCTAGTCTAACCGATAAAAATTTATAGCTAAAAACAAAGCCCAAACTAGCTTTTAAATTTGTCTTAATAACCGCTTTTTCGCCTTCATAAGGCATAAAGTACTTTACCTGGTCGTTCGTTATATCAAATTTGATGTTTAATTGTTTGTTATGATCCTCTATATATAAATTGCTAGTATCTATTATAGTACTGTCTTTTTCCTTATTGTTTTGTGCTAAAAGGAATGTTGTGTTTAACAAAACTAAAAATAGTAAGTAGGTTTTATTCATTTAAAATATAGGTTAAAAAAATATTTTATAATAAAAAACGATAATTTAAAGAAATAAGAAAGGATTTTCTGTCACCAATTAATCCTGCTTCAGACCTTAGCATCCAATGTTTATTATACTGATATTGAATACCAATTAGACCATTCCACCTTTCTTTAACCTGTTTGTCCATTCCATATTTAATAATCGTTTCACCATCTGCGCTTTCAATTTTATCAACGATGTCTGGTATTGGGCTTCCATCAACTAATATTTTTTTAGGAGCGGAAAGACCATCGTACCATTCATTATATTCAGCTACAAATGCATCTCTATCCTCCCAAACTTCAGATGGTAAAGCGTCAATTAGTTTAATTTGACCTTGAGTATCTGAGTTCATTTGAATACTCATAGCGCCAGCCCATAATGCAATATTACTTTCCGGTTTGTTTTTAAAAACAAATGTATGACCCAAGCGAATACCTAGCACATTGGTTCTTACGGGTTTATCTAATAATTCTGGTTGATTCCAAGTCCAGTTAGCATCTACAGAAAACCAAACAGGACCAATACCACCAGCACCTAAAACACCAACACCAACAGTATTAAAACTTTGGTCTACTACAGATTTAAAATTTAAAGGAGCAACAATATTAACTTCTGTATGAGATTCTCCATATCCAAATATGCCATATACATTTAAAAATGGCAAAATCCATAAATCTGGTCTTACATTAATCGAGAATGATGTGTTTGTATTTTGCCCAAATTCGACAAATCCTATATCTGTGAGAGGCAAATCAATATTATCAGACTTAATACCAAGTTGTAGATTTTCAAAGACTAAGCTTTGATCCATCCACATATAGTTTGCCATTAAGCCAGCAGGATAAGGAATGTCAAAACCTTTTGTATATGCACCTTGCCCTAAAATAGGGAAGAGATAGTTGTATTCCACTTGTTTTAAGCTATCCGTATAAACCTGATGTTTGGTTTTTACTTTAGTTGAAACGTATTGTGCTTGTGATTGATTGGAGTATAAAAATATACCCATCAAAACTAAAAGTGTGATTCTCATAAATTATTGTTTTTTTTATTTTTCTTGGCTTCTTTTTTCTCTTGTTTTTTCGCTTCCTTTTTTTCTGAATTTTTATCCTTTATTTTATTAATCTCATCTTTTTTCTCTTGACTAATTCCAAAAGGAATATTTAATTTTAAATATAAAGAGTTATTTCTTTTCCCAGAAACGTCTTTATATACGTTAGTTAACCCATATTGATAACGTACACCAACCGTCCAGCCAAGACCTTTTAAAAAACGATATCCAATTCCCCCTACAAGCCCAACATCAAAACGATTAACATCCTCTTTATTATTCTCTTTAATTCGCCCGGAATCACCACCTTCCTCATAATTGTATTCTATCCAAGCCTTATACATCAGTCCAAATTGAGGACCAGCCTCGACATGGATATGGTTTTTAAATTTATACTTAAGTAAAGTGGGGACCAAAAAATAACTTATTTTTTGACTATAATTACCATTGTTAAAATTTTCTTCTTCAAAATTATAAATAGAGGCTCCTAAAAATTCAAGATCAGATTGGGTCAAATTATCAGTACCAACAGAAGACTTTACTAAAACTCCTGTATTAAAGAATAACTGGTCCTTCATTTTAATATCAAAATAAAAACCTAAATTCCATGCTCTTAAATATTTGTCGGTTTCTAAATTTGAAATATTAGAAAAGTTAATTCCTCCATCAAGGCCAAATTCTATTTTTCCAGTATTTAGTTTATCACCCAATAATAATGCAATTAATACTTGGGATTGAAGATTGTAAACAAAAAATATAAAGAAAATTGCAAAAAAATATTTTTTCATTTTTATTGGATTTAATATCAAAAGTAGAGATTTATTTGCTTTATCAATTTGTAATTTACTAATTAAATACTTTTATTTTAACCAAGATGAACCAAATACCACATAAACTGCCCAATCTTCTGGTCCTCTAGCAACATCAAGTCCCATTTTAAGACCAAATATACGCGCTAAAGTATATCTAAATCCAGCACCAGCATTCCAAACAAACTCTTCAGGTTGATAATTATTTTTTTCGTTAAATGTATTGCCAACACCTACAAATGCGACCATGCCCCATCGATAATTTATACTAAAGAGTTGTTCTGTTTCTATTAATGCAGTTATATCTCCTTGGTATCTTAGTGCTGGAACCCCTCGTAATTCTATATAAGGTTTTGCATAAAAAGGAATATCTCCTGTTGCAATACGTGATGCGACCCTTATACCAGGAACCCAAAACTCACTAACTGGATAATAATAAAGGGAATAGAAATTAAGTGTTCCCCAATTTTTATCACTCCCAATTAATTCTAAATTTTGATCATAACTTAAATGTACTTTTGAACCTTTCGTGGGAGAAAAGATATTGTCAAAGCTTTCAAATTCTCCTATTATAGAAACTCCACTATTCCATAAATCAAAATCTGAGATATTCACTTCTGGAAATTCAGGGTTTAATAGAAAGTCAATATTAATTTTTGAAAGTTGGTATTTTCCTCCTAAAAAAAAGTTGCTTTCTTTAATTCTAAAAACTGCTTGTTGTAAAAAGAAATAACTGTTTAAATTAAACTCTCTAGAGCTTTCTGGAAACAATTGACTATAATAGGTTAGATTAACATCTGCATAAGCAAGTAATCCCCGATATCTAATGCGATCATTTTTCCAGTAACCAGAATAGCCACCTCCTACAAACCATGTTCCATTTTCGGTATAACCACCAGCTAAACCAACTAAGTCAGGCTTTTGAAATTTTTGATTGTCATTGTTTTCTTTCGTAATAAAATAGAGACCTGCAGCAGCTAAACCAAAACCTACTGCGGGTTCGGTAATTGGAGAAAGAATGGGTAAAACCCCATGTAATTCACCCAAAAACTGACTTAAGTCGATTGCCCCATCAATAGAGTCTCTGTGTTTTTTTAATATTTGAGAATTTCCGATAGAACAATTTCCTATAAAGAAAATAAGTAAAAATAAGTATTTCATATTAACCTTTATTCTTTGCTTTATTTTTATCAAACCATATAAAAGTATAGCCCAAAAGATAGGTAGTAAAATCTGCTCCGCCTGAAGTATATAAACCATTTGTAACTACTAATTTAAGAGAACCTAATTTGTTTAAACGATAAGAACCAGTAATGCCATATTTTGAATTTTCTTGATTGTTATCTTGCTCTATATTATTAATAGAAGTTTCCCCATAAGCAACTTGACCTATAGATGCAGATAACCAAAACTTAGAGTTAAATATATAAGCAACGTGTAATTGAGTGCTTAATAATGGTTTTTGACTTAATGTGTTTCCATTATTAAAAGAGGTGTTTTCTGTAAAAAACCAAGAGTCTAAATGAAGTTCTAAAACAATTTTTTTAGTAAGTAGATAAGAACCAGCCACTTTTACTTGAAAACCCCATCTATTGGCCCCCATATTTATAAGTTTAGTGTCGTCATATTGGCCTAATGGTACTTTAATTTTTAATGCTGTACCCAATTTAAATTTTTTCTTTTCTCGATCTTTAAACTCTTTTATACTTAGGGCTTTATCACCAATTAATATCATGGATAACCTTAGCGTTGGATCGTGAAGTCCATTTTTATAAACCGTTGTATCCACTTTAGATACCAAAGTATTTAAGTTACCAAATGAATAAGTCCCAACAATATCAAACTTAGCTGGTTTATTAAGTAATTTAAAACTTCGACCATAAAAGCCTGCCACTGAATTCAATTTGGCGTTTAGGTTTTTAATCTCTTGGGCATTTAAAAGAATATCCCCATCTGAATAGCCATAGGCTGTACCTGCAAAATTTGTTTTTAGGGGTACTGAAGATAAAAATCTTGGTTCTAAATCTTGTGCTTGTAGTGGAGCAATAAATAGCAACCCAATTAAGCTAATTATAAATATTTTTAATCTGTTCTTGAAAATAAAATAAGACAAGTTTAGGAAGTTTTTGAGTTAGTCAATAAATTCAAAGGTAAAATAAAATTAAACGGCAAAAAATTAATAATACTACCAAGCCAGATGATTTTCATATTGGATGATTTCATATACGTGTTTATCCTTTTACAAATAATTAGCATACTTTTATTTAAATTAATAATAGAAAATATTTATTATGACAGTGCAGCCACTCAATTATTAAACACTATAAACACTGAATTAGTAATACCAGTAATGAAACAAAAAAACTATAAAGTATTTAAATCTGAAAGTAAGAATTAAAATTTAAATATTGTGGGAATACGCTCTTCAGTAAAGATACTAGACATAATTAATGATGTTTTGTTTTTATTTTGGAAGTATAATGGAATATGGCATGAAAGAAAAGATATTATTACCACTGACCCTGGATTATACTACCTTAATAAACCTATTAGGGATACAAGGGGTACTGCAATTATGAAAGAGCAGCAAGTAAGAGGTTCTCATAAAATTGGGAAACATCAAGTTAAATACTTAGCCTTGAAGCAACAAAAACCAATAACTGTGATAAGAGATTTTGATAGAGATAATGAATTGTACTAGTTATCTGGCTTAGAAGAAAAAGGAAACTTTGGTATTAATATTCATAATTCAAGAAGTATAAAGCCCAAGATATTTCATAATTGGAGCGCAGGTTGTTCTGTTCAATAAGATCCTCAATCCTATAAAGAGTTTATGCAAATCTGTAAAAACTCTAGAGATGTTTGGAGTAATAGCTTTACCTATATGATGATGCACGAGATGGATATATAACCATCTTTGAATTATAATTTGTTTAAATTTTTTCTTATACCGACAGCTACTAATTTCCCTAATTGTCCATAAGATTTAAATACTTTAGTATCCTGATTAACATTTTTATAAGCTCCAGAATTAATTTCATTATATCGAACCTTTAAAAGTATATTATCAGGTTCATTACTATTGTAAATAGATATGTTTACTGTGATTTTTGAATTAGCTATATTTTCATCATTGCTATATTCGGTATAAATTTTAATAGTATGTATTTTCATTACATAATCAACAGCTTTTAAATTTGTATAATCAACATTATCTAAATTTTTCCCAACTTTTATATTGGCTTTTTTTAAATAATAATTAAACCTCTCGATAAATTCAGGTTCATAATATTTCTCTCTATCAGAATACCAATCTTTTTTAAATTTTTCCCCTTTGCCACTTTCAATGCTATTGTACTCTTGAACTTTATAATTAAGAAACTCTTTTTCGGTGTCGTAATCAGGGACTTTTATGTTAGAATAATCAAATATCAAATTATATGCAGATATCCCTTTTAAATTTGAATAATCCCCCTCTAATATTTCAACATTTTGAGAAAATAAAGTTGCTGAAAGTATCATTATAAATAAAGGTATATGTTTCATGTATTTTAAAGTTTAATATTTTTTTGAATCTCTTTTTCATTTTAAATTTAGTTAAAAATTTGATAATCAGCACCTTTTTAACAAAAATTAAGAGATTATTCTTGTGTTAAAAGGGGGTTTATATCCTAAATAATAAAGGGTTTATCCTTTTTTAGCATTGAATTATTATAATGCAGATTGGTAAAAGCAGGTGGTAGAGAATTAGCTGGTTTAGTGAAAAGAAGAAACGAAGAAGGAGTTTTATATTTCGGTTAATTTTAATCAAGAAAATTCTCTAATTGAAAATAAAAATAGGGGAGTTTTTGAATTATTTTTGGACTACTATAATTATAAAAAAACAAACCCCTTAATATACAATATATTAAGAGGTTTTGATGTGAGCCCGACAGGATTCGAACCTGTGACCGCCTCCTTAGAAGGGAGGTGCTCT
>CAJXRD010000012.1 GCA_913058295.1 uncultured Flavobacteriales bacterium
TAGATCGTCGGCAGCGTCAGATGTGTATAAGAGACAGATTATTATTTTTATAAATACTTGGCCTAAAATTAATTATGGTTTTACAGGAAAGTGATTATATTAAGCCTTTCAAAATAATAGCTTCTCATGTTCAGAAATAAAACAAGTTTATTCTTCCTTTTCTTTTTAGTAATTGTAACAGTTTCCAATTGCCAAGAAGGAATAAAAACAACAGATAGTTTAGCGTTTGCAATCTCTCAATTAAATGATGGTCCTTTTGTTTTTATTGAAGAAAACCAGCTCATCGAAAAAAATATTGTCAATGGAGAAATCATCACAAAAACTTTAAAACCTAATGCTTTTGATACTGAATTCCTTCCAGATCCTGTGTTCTTTAATGAGGTTAAAAAAATTGCAGCTTTTAGCGATTTACACGGGCAGTATGATCTTGCTGTGGAACTATTAATCAATAATAATATCATCGATGAAAATGGCAACTGGGATTTTGGAAAAGGTCATTTAGTTATTGTAGGAGATGTTTTTGACAGAGGCCCGAAAGTAAACGAAATTTTATGGCTCATTTTTAAGTTAGAGCAGCAAGCCATAACTAATGGAGGACGTGTGCATTTTTTATTAGGAAACCACGAGTATATGGTACTTCATGGGGACCTTAGATATATTCATGAAGATTATGTATTGTCAAGTAAATTATTAGGTAAAGAATATCATGAGCTTTATAACAATAATACAGTTCTTGGCAGATGGTTACGATCTAAAAACACCATTGTACAGATTAATGACAATGTCTTTGTACATGGTGGGGTTTCTAAAAAGTTTTTAGAAAAAAACGATTTTACACTCAAAATCATCAACGACATCATGAGAAGTTCCTTAGAACGAACTAAAGAGGAAATGAAAGTAACCGGTTTTTATAAAACCTATTATGGCAAAAAAAGTTTGATCTGGTATCGTGGCTATTTTAATGATGATTTAAAGGAGGAAGAAATAGATGAAATCTTAGGGCTTATGGATATCGAACATGTGGTGGTTGGGCATTGTTCTAACAAAAAAGTGGTGCAACTCTATCATCAAAAAATATTTGGCGTAGATTCTAGTATTAAAAAAGGAAAGTATGGCGAAATACTATGGATTAAAAACAAGCACTATTCCCGTAGAACTTTAGAAGGGAAGAAAAAAGAGTTTAAGGAAAAGAAATAAAAAAACTACCATAAGGCTTATATTAATAAAGGGAAATTACTCTAAATATTTGATTAACATAGGGGTAAAAAAATAGCTTAGAAAAAAAAGACTAACTTTAAGCTTGATTTATACCAACTAACTAATAATGAGTCAAAACTTTATAGAGGAAGATCCTAGTTTGAGTCAATCTGCTGAAAAGAAAAAAACTGGCTCTAATTTTTCTAAGAAACGGGTCCTATATATTATATCTATAGTTGTCGCTTTTGTAATCTGCTATTTTGTTCTGGGATTTATTTTTATTAATAATTCGATATCAAAAGGCGTTATTTCTCCAAATTCTATTGCAGTATTGCCTTTTAAAAATTTTAGTCCAGAGGATAGCCAGTGGTTTTCAGATGGGGTATCCGATAATATATTACACTCCTTGGCACAGATGAAAGACTTGTCTGTAATATCATTTACTTCTTCTTCTACCTATCGAGATACCGAGAAAAAAATCCCCGAAATCGCTAAAGAACTAAGAGTTTCATACATCCTAGAAGGCAGCGTAACTTTAGTGGAGGGTAAAATAAAAATCATTGCACAGTTAATAGACTCCAACGACAATCATGTTTGGTCTAAAGAGTACGATGAAAGTTTTGATAATGTAATTGACATACAAAAAAACGTCGCGCAAGAAGTGATGAAACAACTGAAGATTACCTTAAGCCCGCAAGAAACAGTTATACTTGAGAAGTATCCAACTGAGAATATGGAAGCTTATAATCTACATCTCAAGGGGCGATTAATTAATGGCAGTAGAGATAGGGGTGATTTACTAAAAAACATGGAATTAAACAAACAAGCCATCGCTCTAGATTCTACTTTTGCTGAGGCCTACGCCCAAGTAGCAGCATCAAATTTGAAAAATGCTATTAACGATGCAAATTTTCAATTAAGTAGTAATCAAAAGTACATAAAAGAAGCTATTGATTATGTAGATAAAGCCTTAGAGATAGATCCTGAATCTGCCAAAGCGAATGCCGTGAAAGCAAGAATATTCTTAGGGAATGATTGGGATCAATGTAAAGAGTATTTTGAAAAGGCTATTGCATTAAATCCAAACGATGCCGAATCGAACTTTTGGTATGCAGATTATTTTCTGAAGATTGATAATGCAGATATAAAACAGGCGCTACAACACGCTACGATTGCCAATCAACTAAGTCCTTTTTCTTCTGTAATTGCCACCAAATATACATGGTTATTGATTTTAAATGAAAAATATGAAGAAGCTGATCAGTATTTAAAAGAATATGGGTTTCTCATGACTCATGCCAATCGTTCATGGCTTAGTGTATTTTCAATAGCATTCAAAAACAAAGGTTGGCAACCTGCATTTGATTGGTTAGAAAACCAACTAATAGAAGAGCCTAAAGATGCCGGAGATAATTATAAGTATTTATCTGAATTATATCATGAAATTCACATAGACAAACTAAAGGATATAGAATTTGGGAAAAAAGCCTTTGAATTAAATGGGGATCATTTTTGGTATTACTTCAAAAATTTAACCGAAAATGGATATTTTAAAGAGGCTGAACTAATAATGCAGACGGATTTTTTTAAAAGTCTTTCGGAATATAATAGAACAAAATATACTTGGGAGTTTTATTACTATAAAGAAGATTATAAGCTTGCTCAAAATTTAATAGATGAAAAACCTGAATTATTTGGATATCGAAAACTATTAAAAACCTACGCGCAATTAGGAGATAGAGTAAAATTAGATAGTATTAATAAAATATATTTTGTTCATGGAGAATATAAATATTTTAGTAAAGCTTATGTTCATGCTATTTTAAAAGATCGCGATTCTATGTATTATTATTTAAATAAAGTAAGGTATAGTTTCCGAAATGCTTTTCCTGTAACAAACGGAAGTCCAGAGTTTGATCCTTATAAAAACGACACACGGTATAAAGCTTTACTTAAGGAATTTTACATCCCAATTCCTGGGGAGTAAAAAAATAATTTAAAGCTAATTAACCAACATATAATGAGCCAAAAATTTATAGATAAAGATCCTAGTTTGAGTCAATTGGTTGAAAACAAAAAATCTAGCTCCCTTTTTTCCAGAAAACGATTGATTTATATTATCTCGACAGTAATCGCTTTTGTCATCTGTTATTTTGTTCTGGGATTTATCTTTATTAATAATTCGCTCTCAAAAGATGTTATTTCTCCCAACTCCATTGCAGTATTGCCTTTTAAAGATTTTAGTCCCAAGGATAGCCAGTGGTTCTCGGATGGTGTCTCCGATAATATATTACACTCCTTGGCACAGATGAAAGACTTGTCTGTAATTTCCTTTACTTCTTCTTCTACCTATCGAGATACCGAGAAAAAAATCCCTGAAATAGCTAAAGAATTAAGAGTTTCATACATCCTGGAAGGTTCTGTCACTTTAGTAGAGGGTAAAATAAAAATCATTGCACAGTTAATAGACTCCAACGACAAGCATATCTGGTCTAAGGAGTACGATGAAAGCTTTGATAATGTAATTGACATTCAGAAAAATGTCGCGCAAGAAGTGATGCAACAATTGGAGATTACATTAAGTCCTCGGGAAGAAGTTACCTTTAAAAAGTATCCCACCAAGAACATGGAAGCTTATAGTTTATTTTTAAAAGGGCAATTGATCAATGATAGTCGAAAAGTTGAGGATTTATTAAAAAACATTGAACTCAACAAACAGGCTATTGCTTTAGATTCTAATTTTGCAGAGGCCTATGCTGAAATAGCACATTCTTATTTATTATTAGGCAAGTACAATAATATGGATCCTATAGAAGGGTTTCAAAAAGCCGAATACTATGCTGATAAAGCACTATCGATTAATTCAAATATTTCTCGAGCTTGGGACGCAAAAGGAATGCGTTATCGATATTTAGATTGGGACAAATCTAAAGAATATCATGAAAAAGCCGTTTTATCCAATCCTAATGATGCCTTAGCGCATATACATTTTGCTAATTATTTTTTATATCGTCCAAATCCCGATATTAAAAAATTCCTTGAAGAATTAACTGTTGCACAACGATTAAACCCTTTTTCGAAAGTTGGGATAGGGAACTATTTGCGAGCCTTAACATACAATAACAAAATCGAAGAGGCCGAAGAATATTTAAAAGCTATGGGGTTCAATTTACAATTAGGTGAACTAAATAATTTATTTCAAAAATGTAACATTTTAGCCAATAAAAATAAAAATTGGACAACTGTTATCTCATTTATACAAGCAAAAATCAAAGAAGACCCAAACAATGCTCTAATGCATCGATTATTAGGAGAAGCTCATGATGAAGTGTTAAATGATAACAAGTCAGCCATAAAACAACTAGAAAAGGCTTATGATTTAAATTCTACAAATTCTGAGATTGCCAAAATTTATATAGACCTATTAATAGAAGGCGAAAGATATAGTGAAGCAAATACTTTATTAAAATCAGAAAAAATAAAAAATGTTTTAAGTAAAAGATCCCTTCTGCAAAAGTTATGGTATTCTCAATATTCTCAAGGTCACTACAATAAGGCTCATGAAATTGCAAATGACAGCTTACTTACCAATCAATATTTTGTACAAGTACTTACCTATGCACAATTAAATGACAGAAAGAAAATGGATAGTATTAAAAATAAATACTATTGGGGCAGTGGATTTAATTGGACTTTTCGTGTAGAAAGAGCAATACTTTATGCAGTTTTAAAGGAAAGAGATTCTATGTATTACTATTTAAATAAAATTAAATTTGATAGAGAAGATATAAGGTCGTTTAACAGCAGACCGGAATTTGACCCCTATAGAAACGAAGATCGCTATAAAGCCATTTTAAGAGCTAATTATTTGCCTGTTTCTGAAGAATAAATAAACTCGTAATTTCTACATTGATGTAAGCTTATTAATCTTCTATATACAAGCCATGTTTTATAGCAAATAACACCAAGCCTGCCATGTTACGGGCTTCGGTTTTAATGAGGAGTGCTTTTCGGTAACCCTCAATTGTTTTTGGACTTAAAAATAAAGCCTCTCCAATTTCGGTAGTAGTACGTTCTTTACAAATTAATTGTAAAACTTTTACTTCTCGTTCGGTAAGCCCATGACCTTCGAGTTCTTCCGAGTTTTTTAAATCTGGGTTAGACATTCCGTGGAGCATGGCTTTGGAGACTTCTTCAGAAAAATAAAATTCATCTTCCACTACTTTGTTAATTGCCTTTACCACTTCCTTTGGGTCGGTATTTTTAATAAGGTAGCCATTGGCACCTAATTCCATCATTTGCAATATAAAAGCTTCGTTGTCATGCATGGTAAGCATCAACACCCGAATATGTGAATGGTTTTTTCTAATCTCCATCAAAGTATCAGCGCCTCCCAGTACTGGCATATCCAAATCTAAAAGCACCACATCGGGTTTGGATTGTTCAATACCATCTAAAAGTTCTCGACCGTTTTCTGCCTGCTGTACCACAACAAAGTCTGCATTCTCCCGTAAGATCATCACCATACCCGAGCGCACCAGTTGATGGTCATCGGCAATTGCTATTCGTATAATTGTACTCATAATCTATTTTCATTTAAAACTAATGGCACCTCTAGGCTTACTTCAAATCCGCTTTGAATCCTTTTATTTAATTTGAAAGTTCCTTCTAGTGCATGTAAACGGCTTTCCATATTTTTCATCCCGATGCCACTAGATTTCAATTTAGCAAAATCGATGCCTTTCCCATTATCGGTATATTGCATTTTAATATATTCTTTTTGAAACTCAACAATAATTTTTATTTCTGAAGCTTCTGCATGCTTGATTGTATTTTGAAGTAACTCCTGAAAGATACGTAAAAGCCCTAAGGAAATGTCCTTAGGAAGCCCAAAGGGTTCCTGTACTGTTTGTAAATCAATCTTTAATGTATCGGTATGGTTCACGCGATCTATTCCCTCTTTCATCGCTGCTATCAATCCTAATTTTTCTAGGGTTGCTGGCATTAAATTATGACTTACTGCGCGTACATTTTTAATACCGTTATCTAACATAACACAGGCTTCCCTTAAAAAACGTCCCTGTTCCGTATTAGGATCTTCCTTCCCTTTTTGAAATTTCATATTCATACTCAGTCCAGACAACAGAGAACCAATCCCATCGTGAAGGTCTTTGGCCAAACGTTGCCTTTCACGCTCCTGACCTTCAATAGTTGCTTTTAGCAACACCTTTTGTCGTTCGTTTTCAAGTTTTTGTAGTCTGCTCTCTTGCGTAACAATTTGTTTTTGATAGATCAACAAAAACAAAATGAGGATGACGGCTAATAAAATAACGATGCCCCCACTTACCAAAAAGATTAGGACAATGTCTTTGCTTTCTTCACCCATAATAATGCAACGGTATAAATAATATATAAAAGAATAATAAGGGCAGAATTCAATCTCCAAACTGCAATAAATACGCCCTTATTGATTATGAATTTAGGAAAAATAAATAACATCAAATTTCCCATAAAAAAGATGACCAAGCCAGCACAAATCCAAAACTCGAAGGTGCGTTCCGGATTTCTAATCACTTTCTCCTTGAGCATTTTACGAAACCATATTGAAATGATCACTAGCATTATGACTACTTCCAACACATGAATGTAATCTGGAAATGCCCACCAACCCTCAAGAAAAAGCACATTAAATAACCAGACTAAAGTATAACCAACGGCCAATAGTAACCAAAAACGATCTTTAATAGATCCTTTAAAGAACAGCCTGAATATTTGCAATAACAGCAAGTACTCCACTAAAATATACACATGAAAAAATGGCATATTGTTATGTTTGGTTTCTCGAACCCATAAGTATCCAGAAAAAGAAATAATTACAATAAGCCAAAGTAGCAATGCAAACCATCGCTGAGAAGCATTTAATGATTTCCACTTCACTAAAGCAAGCAATGCGGGTAGCAAGGGTATATAAAAAGCGATAAGAGAGATTTCCATAGGATTTACTTATTCAAGAATTATTGTTATTCTTTTCCACAAAATTCAGGACAGGGTAATGCAAAGTCTAATTCTTGACTAGTGTCTGAAAGGTTTTTTATTACTTCATTGAATGCAATGTCTGAGTCTTCCTCCCAAGAAGTAAGTATATTACAAACCACGATATTTCCCGTAACCATTTCTATTGGTTTATTTTTGGGAGTGAAATTTACAATCTCTCCTGGGCCCAAAGTTCTTACACCATATTTTACACGTATACCACTTTTGGGGTCGTTCGAATTATATAATTCATCAAGTGTTTTCCATGAATAATTATAGGCTTTTACAGGTACATACCCCTTTATGCTTTCCATTCTCTTTTTGTTAGCATTGTCCCAATTAGTTTTGTATTGATGTAAGCTATCATAAGGAATGAATTCTTCTTCACCTTTATACCATTTAACAAGTACATCACCCTTTTCTACCTTTTGACAGTCGACAAGTGTGACCATTGCAAGTGATGGGTCTGAATCATCATCTCTCAAAAGATAATAAAGCAAAACACCATTGGCATTTTTATTTTTTGATTTGAGCTTATTGAGCATACCTGATTTAAAAATTAGTTCCGGGGAAGTCAAGGTAATAAATGAAGGGTTTTCCTTCTCATTCTCATAATTAGCATACGTAGCCCAGCTTTGCGACCAAATCCATGCAGTAGAAGGATAGACATTTTCGCTAGAAAAGCAAGATGAATCAGAGTCGGTTTCCTTAGCTGTCTTTGCTTGCTCCGTATCTGCAGTTTCTTCTTTATCTGCTCTATCATGTCCCTCTTTACAGGAAGTAAATATTAAAGCAACAATAAATAAATAGAAAAATAAATTTTTCATAATTGTAAGGTTTAATTGGTTATCAGTGTAAGGTACGATAAATTCTTTATTGTCAAACACTTAACCACGCCTGTCCCTGTGTTTCTATGGTATACCCTTATTAATATTAGGGTATACCCTTACGATTTTAGGGGTATATTTTAAACAGATTCAGGGAATACGAGCTGTTTTCCACTTGCTATTTGCTTCAACTTTGTACCATAGAATAAAACACATTCTAAATGGTGTAAACCGAAAAACCATTTTTCAGATTCTAAAAGAAGAAAAGAAACAGAGTAGGTTAAAATTCAAAACAATATAATTATGAAAAATTTAATTTTTACAATCGCACTAGCATCTTTTTTATTTACTTCATGTAGTAAGGACGATAGCCTGGAACAAACTGAATTACAAACTATCAATTCTGCTTATGTTTTAAATCAAATTAATGATTCTTCTTATTGGGATACCATGCTTGTAGAAGCTCCTATAAGTAGTTCAGATTATTCTTATGAGAGAGCTACACAAACAGAAGGTCATTATCAACCTATATCTCGAAATGAAATGATCATTACCTGGTCTGGAACTCAAAACGAAAATGCAGCTAGAGGAAGCGCTGAAATTACACAAAGCACACCAAATTTTAGCTTTCACATTATTCTAGAAACAGAATGTGTGGTAGTAAAAGGTGATGAAGCGGTATATGGAGGTGTTATTACCCATATAAGAAATCTATCTGGAGACACTCCTAATATTGGAGTGGGATGGCGCTTTTATTTTAAAGTGATAGATTATGGAGCAGGAGGAAATGTTGCCTACGATCAGATAGCAAACGCGACCATTTTTGTCTCACCAAGATCACCGTCTCTATGTAATGTTTATTTACCAGACCATCCATTTTGGTATACATCAGGATATTCAGAAGTTAAAAGACCTGGATTTGTGATAGTAGACAGTAATATAAATGATTAAAAAAACAATTAATAAATAACAATATAAAACTCTAATTATGAAAAATTTAATTTTTACAATCGCAATGGGACTAATTTTACTTACTTCTTGTAGTAAAGATGATTCCTTAGAACAAACTGAATTACAAACTATTGACTCTGTATATATTTTGAATCAATCTAATAATACACCCAATTGGGATACTATGGTCATAGATAGTCCACAAAATAGCGCCAATTATGCCTATGAGCAGAACAACTCTAATCGTCATAGTATAGAAGGTTTATATATGTCTCCTCCACAAAACGGATTGACAATACAATGGACAGGATCACAAACAGGTGATAGAACTTATGGGGTAGCTGAATTTAAACAAATATCACCAAGTTTTAATTTTCACTTTAAAATGAAAACCGAATGTATATCTGTAGATGGAAATGAAGCAGTATATGGAGGTGTTATTACTCAAATAGTATCTCTTTTAGGTGACGTACCTCTTATTGAAGAAGGGTGGAGATATTATTTTAAAGTGATTGATAATGGAGAAGGTGGGATACCTGGAGGGATTATTCCTAGTGATCAATTAAGTAACATGACCATTTTTGCACCTCCAGGGATACCACTTCTTTGCAACGGTTATTCACCATCAAGTTATATCTGGTCTTCTCAAGGATATACAGATGTCTATGAACCTGGGTTTGTAATAGTAGGGCAGGTTAACTAAGCATTTTATTTGTGGAGATAGTTTAAGTTTAATAGCAAGTTTCTCTATAATACAGATAGAAATCAAATATTTAGCAGAGACAATTTTTTAGGTGCCACAAATAAATAGAAAAGGAATTACAGCAATGTGATTCCTTTTTAATGTCTTTTATTTTCTAATTATGAAGAAAGACAATAGTCTAATCGATTTAATAACAGGGTAAACCCTTATTCTTTTAGGGGTATTTTTCAGACAATTATAGGGTATACGGGCTAAAATCTACTTGCTATTTGCTTCAACTTTGTACCATAGAATAAAACATATTCTAAGTGGTGTAAACCGAAAAACCATTTTTCAGATTCTATAAGAACTCAAGAAAAGAAACAGAGTAGGTTAAAATTCAAAATCAATTAATTATGAAAAATTTAATTTTTACAATCGCACTAACAAGTATCTTATTAACTTCATGTAGTAAAGACGATAGCTTGGAACAAACCGAATTACAAACTATGGATTCTGTTTATGTTTTAAATCAATTTAATGACAGCGCAACTTGGGAAACTCAGGTATTAGATAACTCTCAAAATGCTGCCAATTTTGCTTATGAAGATCCTAATATTTCTTATAGAACAAATACTACGGGTTTTTATAATCCTTCCTCTCGAAATGGAATGACATTACAATGGGATGGAACGTCAACCATTCAAGGATTTCAAGGAAGAGCTGTGTTTAAACAAACAACACCAAATTTTAGTTTACATTTTAATATGGAAACTGAATGTATTACTGTGGATGGTAACATGGCAGTTTATGGAGGTATCGTTACTCAAGTAATAGAACTTTCAGGAGATGCACCAATTATTGGAGTGGGATGGCACTTTTATTTTAAAGTGATAGATTCTAATTCTGATGAATCTGTTAACCACGATCAAATTGCAAACAAAACAATTTTTGCTTCCCCCAGTTCACCTTCCTTATGTAATGCTTATTTACCCAATCATATTATTTGGTCCTCTCAAGGATATACAGATGTTATAGAACCAGGATTTGTAATAGTAGAGCAGCTTAATTAAGCATTTTATTTGTGGAGATAGTTTAAGTTTTTAATAGTAAGTTTCTCTTAAATACAGAAAGAAAATATATATTTAGCAGAGACAATTTTTTAAGGTACCACAAATAATAGAAAAGGAATTACAGCAATGTGATTCCTTTTTGTTTTATAAAAATTATAAAACAAAAAAAACCAACCTAAAAAAAGATTGGGTAAATGCTAATATCTATATGGCCTCAAACCTATTAACATTTTCTTTTATGTTTTTTTGATTCTCTATTTTATTGATAGAGTTTGTTACCCATTTTCCATTTCCCTTCTGTACATGGACATTCACTTAAGGATTGAAGTATATCAAAGCCAATAGTAATTGCATGTGTACCCGAATTATAACCCGTTAATCCATTGATTGTTATTTGGTATGCATAAGCGACGTAAAAGAAAGATTTTTTAAGCCCCACCATAGGACCAATATTTAATGGGTTCATAAACTGGTCGTTCAAAAAACGATAGGAAGCTCCTACCCAATAGAAATCATTTTTTGCATTAAATTTTCTATACTTAAAGTTTAAATCGGTACTCGATCTTCCATCACTGGTAAATACTTGAATAAAGGCAGAAGGTTCAAATTCAGAATAATTAGACCCCTGAATAGTATAACCTGAATAAAATTGAAGGTTAAGAAGTGAGTTTGGTTCTATGTCTGAAAATGAATCCACATCCTTGGATAGAATATTATTCGCATTTGCACTCAACCAAAAACTCTTAAATCTATAAAGAGCTCCTATATCAAAGTTATTATTTACTATAGAGCGATCATCGGTAACTGCCGGATCTATTGTGGGATCATCATGTGTAGTCTCAAAATTTTCAATAGCAATTCTAAACGTATTAATGTTATAAGATACCCCTAAAGACAAATATTGTTCGGTTGTAAAACCTAATATTAGGTGATGGGCAAAAGAAAATTTTATTCCTTTTTGTTCTGTGTTTCCGTTTCTATCATTGTAGGCAGATACACCAGCTCCAGAACGACCTCCAACTCTAATATCCGCGTATAAAGCTTGGTTTTGTGGCGCATTTTTAATACCCACCCATTGTGACAAACCATTGAGTCTTACTCTAAAATTATTGCCAATTCCAGCAAAAGTAGGGGATACAACAAAATCATTATCTGCTAAATATTGGGTAAATACGGGCAAGTTAAGTTCTTGACCAAAGCTTTGGAATGCGATTAATATGAACAGGTATTTTAGTGTTTTTTTCATAAGAATAAGTTTAGAGTAACGGTTAAGTTCATGAATTGGCTATACTATTACCTATATAGTGTGAAGTGCCCAACAAAATCACGGTTATTATCTTGTTCACCGGTTTCAACAACATACCAATAATCTCCAGCGGGGAGGTCATTATTATTATAGGTGCCATACCATTTCTCGCCTTTACGCAAGTTTGCAACTTTTCGTCCGTAGCGGTCATAGATAGAAAATGTAAGATTCGGATAGTTTGCTGCACATCCTACGGTCCATCCATCATTAACTCCATCCTCATTAGGGGTAAAATAATTGGGGATACAGATGTCGATAAAGTCTTGAATAATTATTGCTGAAGCCATACAACCATTAGTATCGGTTGCAGTAATTTCAAAGGCACCAGAATCTGTGATGGTGAATATATTTTCATCCCCATAATCTATTTGATTCATCGTGTAAACATATTCTCCAGAACCACCACTAGCATTCGCTATAATTTCATTAATATCTCCTTCTTCTAATGTTAGCCCTACAGGAGTAGTTGTTTCAATATCAAAAAACTCTGTAATTATAATACAACCATTCTCATGCCTTACGGTAATAAAATTATCGATACTTGGCTCTATGTTTGTAAACACATTGCTACTTTGAAAGGGCTCATTATTTAATGAATACTCTAATTGTGCAATGTCTACAAGATTCTCATCAACAATAACACTAACGACACTTGTTGTTATATTACCAACACATTCAATTCCTATATCAAGAGCTGGTTCTATAAATGCAGATTCCGGAAAAGTAATGTTCCATTCAGATTCACAGCCTAGTATATCCCGTATGTAGACTACGTGATCTCCACCACTTAAGTTATCAAAATCAAAAAGGCTTTGGTCAAGTTCTCCTGTTAAATATTCCCCATCATAATCGTCTAAACTTACACTATATGGAAGGGTTCCACCTTCAATATCTATACTAAAAAATCCATTTTGATCCCCTGCACAAATCTCCGGAATAATAGAATCTGCAACAATGGTAATTAGCACTGCAAGAGGTTCTAAAATTTCAAAATTAAAGGTTAGAAAACATCCCAGCTGATCTTGTACAATTACATCGTAAAATCCAGGCGATAGGTTTTCGAAAATATTAGTGTCAAAAAACTGATTCAAATTAGGTGAAATAGCATATTTAATAATTCCTGATCCACCATTTGCAAGGATTTCAAGACTACCGTTATTTTCACCATTACAAAGAACATCGGTAACTACAAATGTTGTTTCTAAAGCAGTTTCAGGTTCGGTAATAGTTATTTGTTCTGAAGTAATTAAGCAATCTCCACTTTCCACATAAACTACATAAGTCCCTTCTGTTAATCCCGTAAATATTCCTGGGCTGTTTTGTTCTGCAGGAATAGTGTTTCCAAATATATCTTGCAAAAGATAAACATAGTCTCCAAGTCCTCCTAAAGCAGTTGCTTCTATTACTCCAGTATTATCACCCGCACAGTTTATTTCTGGATCGGCAGACACTAAAACTACTTCTAGAGTAGGAAGTGGATCAATAGTTATTTCATTGGAAACATTCGCAATACAACCATTGACATCCCTTACGAAATAATTAAAAGTTCCTTCAGAAACAATAAACGTAATGGAACTTGTAAATGTGCCTAAAATTGTAGTGAAATCTTCGGTATTACTATACTCGTAAGTACCTGTTCCACCTGAAGCACTCAACGTAAGTTCTGCATCGATTAAACAGGTTGGGGTAACAGCAGCCACTAAACTGGATACTATTTGTTCGGGCTGATTAATCGTAACTGGCAATGAATTAAAGATACAATCATAGCCATCTGTAATAGTTACAGAGTATACTCCTGCGCCCAAGCCTTCAAATACATTGGATGTCTGAGGACCAGAAGTCGTTTGACTTGGTGATTCCATAATTAGCGTATAGATATAATTGCCAACTTGACCACCCGTTATATTTTCAACGGTAAGAATTGCATTCTGATCGTTAAAACAAGATAACATGTTGGTGTTTGGAACAAAATCAGCATCAATAGGTTCTGGCTCCATTAGTATTATATCTTCCGATTCTATACATCCATTGGCATCTCTAGTATTTACTGTATAAGATCCTGCACTTAGGTCCGTAAATGAGTTGTTTTCTGAATATGGAATGGTTACATCCCCTGTTAATTCATATTCATAAGGGTTTGTTCCTCCACTTGCAAGTGCTGTAATTACACCTTGGCTATTATTACAGGTAACATTTGAAGTTTCAGATATTTCTAATAGCAATGGTATTGGCGGAGATCCGATAGTTACTACATTAGAACTTGTAGTACAAAATGGAGTTTCCGTTTCAACAATATCTACAGAATAATTGCCAGAAGGCAATCCAGTAATTAGTTCTGGATTTGTTGAAGTGTTTGCTATAACAGGACTTCCGATTGGTATGCCTGTACCATCCAACAATTGGTAGGTATATGCTCCAATATAACCTGAAATGGTTAATTCTAATTCCCCATTAGTATCCCCAAAACAGTCATTTATTTCTGTTGTATTTAATACTGCATCGATTTCATCAAAAGGAAGCACTATAAATGGATTGGTTAAAAAGTAACAGTTCGTATCCAAATCGTTTACTTGATAATAATAAGTTCCCGGTGCTGAGATATCAAAAATATTAGACGATTGTGGTATACCATCTGGTAAAAGTTGGTAGGTGAAATTTCCTGAGCCACCAGTAACATTTATGGATACAGTTCCCGTTTGGTTACAATCTATAGGAGTAACAACAGCAACAGAAGCAGCCGTAATTGTTGGTAGTGGATCTATTGTTAAGGTATTCGTGGCAGTACAATTATTTGCGTCTTTAACATAAACGGTAATGAATTGAGTCGTCCCAGTATCCAAAACCTCAAACACATTCGTAGTAAAATAATTAGTGCCATTTATACTATAAGTAAAATCCGCAGTTCCTCCAACTTCAGTAATGGTTATAATGGAGGTAGAAACTGTATTATCAGGATTACAAGAAAAAGAAGTAGCAATTCCCGTTACTTCTAATAATAAAGGTTCATTAATAGTCACATCAGCGGTTGCTATACATCCTCTACCTGAAGTTACTTGCACCGTATAGGTTGCAGCTGTTAAACCTGTAAAAATATTACTGGTTTGCGGAAGTACTATTATTGGTGCAGTAATTTCATAAGTATATATAGGGTTGTTATTACCAGAAAGTAATTCCACTATAATTTCACCATCACTTCCTCCGTTACAACTTACATCTGTCACTTCGGTATTAAAAGTAACTGGAATTGCACTTTCTAAACTAACTGAAATGTCTTCAGAACAAAGAGTAACAGTATCGGTAACCGTCACCATATAAGTTCCAGAAGGAACACCCGAAAATACATTTCCTGTCAATACTATGGAAGGCGGATTTGGGTTTATAGTATACCCATAGTTCCCAGTACCTCCAACTGCTGTTATGGTAATTTCTCCATCATCATCGTCACAACTTGGTAAAGCGGTAACTGCAGGTGTTAATCCTAATGGTGTTTCTATAGTTACATCTACCAGGTTTCCACACCCATAAACATCATTTACCTCAACAGAATGCGACCCTGAAGATAAATTTGTAATGGTAAATGGGAAGGATTGATTCTGAAAATCACCTCCATCCACACTTACACTATAGGGTGGTATACCTGGATTTATTAATGTAACGTCTATTTCAAATTGTCCTTCAACCGTATCACATTGATTTGTTGCGTTTGCTGTAATTTCTGGTGAAGAATCTAAATCTACTACTTGTACTGGGCTCGTAATAATACATTCATAAGCATCCATTGCATGTACATAATAACTACCAGCATCTAAATTAAATGTACTTGCCGAATTCCAAGCTGGATCTGTAGGTAATGGAGCCCCTGGGATAGTAGTTAGTTGATATAAGTAGGGTGCAGTTCCATTTTGTGCTATCGCACTAATGACTCCAGAGCTTGGATTACAATTTGCATTTTGGTCTACCGAGGTATTTAAACTTAATAAAAAGGCAGACTCTGTAATTGAAAAAGGAGCTGTTACAATACCACAACCTGCATTCGGCCCAGTGATTTCTTCAATCAAAACAAAATAAGTTCCGAAGGGTAAAGGACCTAGATCTGAAACAACCAATGTCCCTCCAGCTGGTATTGTACCAGTTCCAGAAATTCCAGTTGTAACTAATGATAAAGAATCAAAAATTTCATAGTTTACATCTACGGATACTCCGTACACGCTATTTATAGTGAATGAAACATCCCCATCATCATTACCAGTACAAGTAACATTATCTGAACTTACAGCAGTAGCAGTTAAAGTTGAATTTGTTGGTATTGGCAATGAAGCAGGTTCATAATAACTACACAGTGTAGATTCATCATATACTATAAATGTATAGGTAACCCCTGGTATTAAGCCTGTAAAAATAGTGGACTGACTACCAAGTGGGTTTTCCGGTATCCAAGCACCTGCTGGAAGTGGATAGACAGTTCCAGGTCCTTGATATATTGCAAAGTGAAATGGTCCTGTACTTCCTAATAAGGAACTTACAGATACAGTAGCCTCACCTCCTAAGGTACAATCTACTGTACTTAAAATAACAATATCCAAATCGTCTGGAGGGGAAGCAACTAATACATCCTGAAAGAGAACAGAACATCCATTTGAATCTACTACGTTAATTTCATATAATCCGAAATCAACAATATCAAAACTAACCGATGTGGATCCCGTAGCATTTAACTCAGAATTATTGTATCCGTTTGAACTAGTCACGAAATAATTATAAGGAGCTGTTCCGCCTATAACACTATTAATAATGATGGATCCTTGAGAAGCACCACCTGGTCCACAGGTGATATCAATGGTTTCGTAATCCACAATAATAGGGTCTGGTTGAACTATTGTAATAGTGTCCGTTCCAGTACAAGAATTTGCATCCGTAATGGTTATGGTATAATCACCTGCTGGCAATCCAGAAGTTTGCGTTCCATAGTCAGTTCCTGTAGTATCGTTATTTACATTAATTTGAAATGGTGGAGTTCCCGAATTAGGTTCAATTTCAATATCAATGGCACCATTTTCATCGCCATTACACAAAATTGGTTGGGTCTGTGTTATAAAGTCTATACTTGGTAATGTAATAGGATTTACAGTAATAATTG
The DNA here is from genome assembly GCA_913058295.1 of uncultured Flavobacteriales bacterium. Classification (GTDB taxonomy): domain Bacteria; phylum Bacteroidota; class Bacteroidia; order Flavobacteriales; family Flavobacteriaceae; genus Marifrigoribacter. The sequence continues at coordinate 17,207 of CAJXRD010000012.1, forward strand.
GTGAAGTAGCTATACATCCACTCGCATCCGTAATTTGAAACTGGTATGTGCCAGCTGTTCCTGTCGTATATGTGAATGGAGTTCCTGTCGCTCCTAAAGGATTGAAAGGAGATCCATCTATAGATACTGCATTAGAATAAGGAGCAGTTCCTCCTGTAATGTTTCCGGTAATAAGGGCATCTGGACTTATAGTACAATCTAAACCTTCCGTTAATAAGGCATTTACCAATAATTGTGGTGCAATGATTAAGGCAGGCAATGTTATTTCACAACCAAAAGCATCTCTTACCGTTATCGTATAATTCCCAGGGGTTAAGTTTGAAAATATATTACTAGATTGAAAAGGTCCTCCATTAATACTGAATTCAAATGGTGCTTCCCCTGAAGTGACTTCAACAATTATTGTAGCATTATCACCCGTGTCATAACAAATATCTGATGTTATGCTAATATTTGCAGTTGGTGGATTAGGAATAGTTAAACTAAATGTATCTGTTATAATACAAGCGTTGGCGTCTTCCACTGAAATTATATAACTTCCAGCTTGCGTTAAACCTATAAATATGTTACTAGATTGTGCAGGCAGAACAGTTGTATCTGGTAAGGTAAGTGTATATAAATATCCTCCCCAGCCACCTGAGGCATTAATTATTGCACTACCACTTGTAATACAGGTAATAGGAGATATTTCTACGGAAATTATTAAAGGGTTTACTGGTTCATTTACAGTTGCCATGGCAGTTGCCTCACAATTTGTTGTCAAATCCGTCACAACTATTGTATAATCCCCGGCATTAAGCCCAGTTAAAATAATAGGAGATGTTCCCGTTACCGGAGCACTACCATTGATGCTATATTCAAAAGATGTAGTTCCCGAAACGATAAATTGAATAGATCCATTCGAATCTCCGACACAACTAACATCGTTCAAGGTTTCACTAAAAATATCTATCGCAGGTAATGGTTCGATTGCATAGGATTCACTGTAGGTACAATCATTTGCATCCTTAACCTGAAACGTATAGATATCTGGAACTAAATCTGTAAAAACATTGGAACTTTGATAAGGAGTAGCTGCTGAGGCTGGAGCAATTATTTGATATTCTAATGGAATAACTCCTCCAGTGGTTCCTGTTATTGTTACCGTAACCGTATTTGTTGGACAAGTTAAAGGAGTATTGCTAAAAAATAAATCCGTCGGTGGATCTAAAGGCGGGATTGTAATTTCATTTGTAATAAAAGTACAATCATTTGCGTCCCTAATAACAACAGTATATGTACCATTGGTTAAGTTAGCGAATATTGGACTCGACTGAAAATTTATGCCATCAATACTATACATATATGGTGGAGTACCTCCTGCAACATTTGTAACCGTAATAGTTCCCGTTGCAGTACAAGTATATGGTGCTGTTAATTCTGCAATACCAGATATAGCTGTAGTTGCATTAATTGTGATGATTTCTGGATCTGTTAAACAAACAGATGGACCATTGGTATATTCAACTAAAACATCATAATTTCCAATTGCAAGAGAAGTAAACAAAGGAGAATTAAAAAAAGTAAGTCCGCCGTCGATACTATATCGAAGACTATTACCGTTGGGGTTAATTACATCAAAAGTAATGGTTCCAGTATCTCCGGCATCTGCACATAAAATATCTGTTTTAATAACATTGTACTCTGGTGCTGGAATTACTTCAATTGTAATGCTAGTGTTTGCACTACAGTTATTAGAATCTACAACCATTATATCATAAACTCCAGCTGCTGTAACTACATATTCTGGAACAGTTTGAAAAACGGTGGTGCTATTTATAAAATAGAAATAAGGAGCAGTTCCCCCTATCGGATAGATCGTAATCTCGCCATCAGTACAAGTTAAAGGAATTGTTATTGCCGCAGTTACAGTTAACAATGGTGGATCAATAATTATGATCTCTTGTGTATCCATGCATCCATCTTCTGTTTCTACAATAGCTGTATATGTTCCAGGGTTTAAATTCTCAAAAACGTAATTGTTTTCAATAATTGGTCCTACACTATTGACTAAAGTTCCTCCAGAATAAAGAGAAAAATAATACTGTGGTTCTGCATCATTAGCTGCTAAATAAATACTACCCAAATCCCCATTACAAAGAGGCTGGTTTATAGTAGTTGAAACTGTAAAATCTCTCGCTCTAACCAAAACATCAGGAATCGTAAATACACAGGCATTCGCAGGAACACCAACTTGTTGTACATAAACTGTATATAATCCTGGCGTATTTATTGAAAAGAAATTACTGCTTTGATAGTTTGCTCCGTCCAAGCTATACTCATAGCCACTAGGCACATTACCCACCGTAATACTTCCGGGAGTTGTACATATAATATCGGTTACTGTAACTGTTGGATCTAGAAGGTTTTGATAAACATTAAAGTAGAATTGATTGAAACATCCACCCTCATAATTAATGGTTAATCTAAACTGACCTGAGGTATCTGCGGTAAAGTCATCACCTGTTCCGACTTGATTCCAAGTACAGGTATTGTTTTCGTTTGCACAATCCGTATTTCCTACTGGAGGACAACTAGATTCGTCCAATTTTTCCCAGATAATTGTTACTGCACTGGCTACATCTGTTGTTATTTCTCTAAAATCATCTTCGCCACATAAATATATATTTGGTAATAACTTACCATCATTCGGACAGATAACTACTTCATCTGCAAAAGGAATTACAGGATTTGTAACGTTACTTCCATATAGTGTAACATCATATTCTTGGACAATAGATCTACAAGGGGCAAGTGCTGTATTAAAAGAATAATAAATTCCTGTTTGAGTTACTGTTATTGTTTGTCCAGTTCCTATAACTGGTGTACCCGTTGGACTTGTTGACCAAGAATAAGAATCGTATCCATCTGCAGCTGTCAAATCTATACTTTGACCACATAGAATCTCATTCTGTGAAAATACACAATCGTCAAGATCTGCTAAAAAATTAGTAGCTTGAGGTGTAATAAGACATCCCGTATTTGTATTAATACTAGGGTCATCTGATATTATAAAATCTGGATTAAGAGTACCTTGATAAGTAGCATATGCCTGGTTATTAATAATATTTGAACAAGCTTCTGCCAGTTGTTGACAGGTATCTACAACTTGAACCTCAATTCGGATTTCATATACCGGATCATTCTCTTCCACCAAATAATCTTCGATAGCAAATACTAATTCTCGTGTTGTAGGGTCATAACTAGCTACAGTTACTCCTGCAGGCAAGACTAAATCTATAGGGTAATCGAAAATTATATTTATAGGTAATATATCTCTAATAGTAAAATTGGTTGCATTATCGTTTCCTGTGTTTTGAAAACCTATCACATAATTTAACTCCTGACCAAGGTTCACTGTTTGACCCCCAATATTATTACCAAACTCATCTTCAACAATTTTGGTAAGTACAATGTTTGGTTCAATTATTTCTACTGCAAAAGCAATAAAGTATTGAAAATAAGTATCCCCACTAGTTTCTAATCTAACAGTAGCCGAAGTAGCATCATTAGCAATTACTGTATTTCCAGGGTTTGGCACACTCATTACCCCTGTGTCAAAACCAAGTGTATTGGTACTGTTAGGGTTTCTGTTATCAACAGGTAAGGCACTTAATTGGGTTACCGAACTATTGAAGTAGTTATTGGCTGGGCGATCCACTGTAGAAAGGGTAGTTCCATTTAGTTTTAAACGATCTCCGGTGATTGGTTTGTCCCCTTCTAATGTAGCAAATGCGAAATTTGCCCTTACTGGTGCTGGCGCGGGAACTGTTCTAAACCCAGAAACAGGTATATCTAAGTTTGGGTTTTGCGCAAAACTTATGGCACTAAATCCATCAAAACTGGTAATAGACTTTCCTGGAAGTGTAGGGTCTTTATATACCACAAAAAGAGACCAGCCTGCAGAATACCCTGTGCCATTATATGGATCAAAAGCACCTGTTTCACCCAATGCACTTGAAACATTTGCAAGGGTGTATGTTCCTAAGTTATTTGTTAGATTAGTAACAATGTTAGTAACATCTGCATAACAAGCATAAGGAAAACTATTACCGCCATCTACAGAAGTTCCGTTAGCATCAAATATTACTGTTCCTACAATATCTTCATATCCGCCAGTAGGCCCCTTGAACTTAACATTAGTAAAGGGTTGATCCCCCTTTGTTACAGCTCCCCAATATAAACTTGCATGCTCTATTACATAACAGTTTGGATTTGGTATATCTAAATCAGCACTTGATGAACTAAATGTGGAAGGGTCCCCATCAATATCGATATACTGCATATCAACATTGTGGTTATACGCTGTATTATCATTAAAAGGGTTGTTATCAGGACCCAAAATATTGTTCCCTATTAGAACGATATCACCCTTAAGATCATCATCAAACCTAGGCGTAAATGGGATAAAATTTTGGGCAAAAGTTTGTATGCCGAAAAATAAGACTATAAGAAGAGTGGGGTATCTTTTAAAAGTAGGTTTGTTCATGGCGCTTAAATTTTAGTGCGCATAACTCGAATTTGTTTTTTCGGCGGGGACCTTATGTTACATATTAGTTTATGATTAGTTTTCGATTTTAATTATGTTTATTTTTTCATTATAGGGTTCGTTTTGTTTTGATTTTAATGCTTGTTCTGTTTCATTTATATTGTTGAATTTTTTGGAATAGATATAATATTCGCTGGTCTTTACATCATAGAAAAAATCCACTTCTTTATATCCAGATGAAATCACCTGTGTTAAAAATTCATCTCTTTTAAGCTTATTACTATGAACAGCAAGTACTAGATAATACCCGTTTTCAGTATTCAATACATTTTTAAGGATTTGAATATTATTATTTCGCTCTCTACCAAAATCCAATTCTTCAGAACTTAATGGAGTATTGTTTATAGAAACATTTTGCCTTAATCTATTTAGCGTCTTTCTATCTTCTGAATATCTATCCTGATCATTATCGTAAGCGGCTCTTTTTATACGTCTTTTACGTTCAAAATCTGTAGCAATAGAAATTTGCTCTAAAGAAGATATTAAGGACTCTCGACTTCTTATTGCTTTTTCTTGTTCTGATTTTAACAAGGCAATTTTGTTTTTATAGTAAAGATTTGTTTCATCAAGAGGATCATTAATAATAATTGATCGCTCCTTTAACAAGGATTCTAATTGTGCAATTTTTTTCTTATGTCTTAGTATAATAGTATCCAAATTTATTCTTATAAGTTCAATCGCTTCATTTTCTGCACTAATACTTTTAAAAGGTTTAGGTTCTACATAGATATTTTGTTCACTAAGGTCATTTTCTTCCTTCATATCCTGTAAATCTTTTTCTTTGATAGAAACTGCAGTTTGTAATTCTTTTAATAGCTGAGTTTGTGCTTCAATAGATTTATCGGTTTCTGTTGTTAATTCATTTATAGACTTGCCAATATTATCTGTAGGATTTTTTATCGAAAGCTCTTCTTCAGCTAGTCTTGTTTCTTCTTCTAAAGCAATTCTTGCCTGTTCTTCTGCAGCCAATCTACTCTGCTCTTCCGCATCTAATCTTGCTTGTTCTTCTGCTGCTAGTCTTGTTTCCTCTTCTAATGCAATTCTTGTTTGTTCTTCTGCTGCCAATCTAGTCTGCTCTTCCGCATCTAATTTTGCTTGTTCTTCTGCAGCGAGTCTTGTTTCCTCTTCTAAAGCAATTCTTGCCTGTTCTTCTGCAGCCAATCTAGATTGTTCTTCAGTATCTAATCTTGCTTGCTCCTCTGCAGTAATTCTTGCTTGTTCTTCAGCAGCCAATCGTGTTTTTTCTTCCGCAGCAAGTCTTGACTGTTCTTCAGCAGCAATTCTTGCCTGTTCTTCTGCTGCCAATCTTGATTGCTCTTCAGCCGCTAATCTTGACTGTTCTTCTTTAGCAAGTCTTGTCTCTTCTTCCGCAGCAATTCTAGCCTGTTCTTCTGCAGCCAGTCTTGATTGTTCTTCTGATTCGAGTTTTGCTTGTTCTTCTACAGTTAATTTAGTTTCAACAACAACAATCGGCTTTTCCGGTACTTTTGCAACCTCTTTCTTTTTACTACTTTTCTTCTTTGGTTTATTTTCCGTAGAGAATAAGCCTGCTAATTCATCATCTCTGCTATAATCGTAATAATTTCTATTCTTAAACCTATAGGCTAAAGTGATCTCATGTGAAGGTCCAAAATCTGAAAGATCACCAAATGATTTTTCATAATTATATTCAATAGCAATTTGTGGAGTTATATTAACACCAAGCCCAACAGATGCTCCATACTTTGTATTATAGCCTGCTTGGGCCCATATTCCTTTAGGTACTGTTATCATCGCTACACCAGAAACAATAGTGGCATCTTTTTGAAATTCGGTTCTCGCCAGCATCGACAACTTGCTTTCTCCAAAAAAACCATAGCCGCCAAAATACCCAGTATACATTACATGCCCTTGTATTCCTCTTATTGGGTTTTCATCTACTAATGCAGAAGAACTGAAATTATATGTAATTAAATTTTTATACGAAATACCAAAGTCCATAAACCCAGTTCCATAGTTCAATCCAGGATTTACGGTTATTAAAAAGTTTGAAGGAATATTATTAAGGGCTGGGTCGTCAATATTTGTTACTACTTTATCGGTATTCAAACCACTTTTATAGGCTCCAGTATTTATTCCGAAAGTAAAGTTACTATCTTCTTGTACTTGAATATTATATGCAAAGTTTAGGATACCTCCAAAAGTTGTAAGGACACCATAATTTTGTTGAAAAACTGCTACTCCTGCACCAATATTCTCTTTGATACGACCAGAATAATTAAATAAATAGGTATGTGGGGCATCTTCAACTTGCACTAATTCTCTTTTGCTTGTTACTGTTATATACTTGTTTTGTTCCCTTACAAAGCTAAAAGTGGGGTTTACAATAAACCTGTTGAACGTCAATGAATTTCTAATAGGAATATCAAGTGCAACCACTCCATCCTCGGATTGAGAATAAGTCATTTGTACGAAACAAAATAATAGGATGATATGAATTGCTATTTTTTTCACTTTACTTAACTATAGTTATGGATCCTTTTTTTGGCTCTAGGTCTTGAGGTATAATCATATAATAAAAAACTTGATTGACACTACTCAAATTAAGATCGTCTTCTGGCCAATTATTTAAATAATCATTTGTGTTAAACACTTTTTTTCCTTGACTTGAATAAATTATCACCTCTGTATTACTTCCGCTCACATAAGCTGCTGGTATCACCCATGTGTCATTAATTCCGTCGCCATTTGGGCTGATTAAATTTGGGATATGTTCTACTTCTGGAAAAGGATCAATAAACTCTTCTACTAAAAAAACAAGTACCGTAGACGTATTACAGTTATTCGTTTGGCTTATAATTACACTATAGTTCCCAAAATCGGTTACATTAAATGTACTTTCTGTAGCATTAGGAATTACTTCGCTATTTAAAACCCATTGGTATTCGGGGTTAATTGCTGTTGTTGTAACCGTCACATTAAGTGATTCTCCTGCTTCAATCATATTGACTTCTGGAACATCTATACTACTTGTAAAAGCACCCGTATCTAATTCAATATTTCCTGTTGCTTCACAACTTCCAAAATTTACTATTACCGAATAGGCTCCGGAGTTAGAAGCTTCAAAAGTTTGGTCTGTGGCACCAGATATAGGGGTTCCATCTAAATACCATTGGTAGCCATCTCCCAGAGCTGTACTCAATGTTGTTGGTCCGTCTGCAGCGCAAAACGGATTACCTGAGCTAGACTCAATGGTTGCATATACTTCTTCATCTGAAGTCGCTTCAGACACCACTACTCGATTCGAAAATGAATTGGAAGTACAAGTTCCATAATTGGTTTCAACAAAATATTTTCCCTCTTCACTTACAGATAATGTAGGACTTTGCGTTATAAAAACAGATGTTGTGGGATTAATTTCTTTGAACCAATTAAAAGTTAAGGAAGGGTAATTTAATGGCGAATCATTATTTCCTGTACCTGGATTGTCGATTGTAAGAAGATAACTTCCTCCAGGGCAAAAACTTGCAGTTGCATTAAGGTTATTAATTGTAAATGGACTATCCTGTATTTTGTAATAAGCAGAAAAACTTTCAGAAGACGTACTCGATGCTTCTGGGAAAGTGCTTCTTATTTTAATTTTATATCCTTCGCCAGCTGTGGTAATTGGCAGGGAAATATCTACGGAGGCTGGTGACGTATTTATGGCTCCTGGAATTGAAGTAAATACAATCTCCGAATTTGTAAAATCTCCTTCAGGATCCGACATTTCAACTATAAATTGATTAGAGGTTTCTATACCAGATTCAGGACTAAATACAAAATTTACTGTATACGTATTAAATGTTTCATTAGCACATGCCTGTGTAAACTGAAGATTTGGAGCACCTATAACAACCTGTGCCTGAATCTCTCCAATGGATAAAACCATAAAGAAACCAGCTAATAAATATAAATAATTTTGAATAGTAGTTTTTCCCATCTAGATGTTTTAATGTTTATAACCAATTACTATTAACTATATCCTTACATCCAGAAATAATCAAGATATAAGAAGATGTTTTTTGTATATGTTGTGACTAATCCTCTGGAAGGGTAATGGCTATAATTTTGTTGATTCTCAATCTAAAATCTGGATTATCTAAATTCTTAACATCGATAAAGGTTTCAGTATCTAAACCTTGGGAATAGACATTAGCAAATGCACTATTTCCATACCAATTTTCCAAATCTTCATTATTGGGTTCGTTTTCAGTAAAAATATTTCCCTGACAATTATTGAAATACATATTTGAGAATCGCATATTACTGAGATTTTCATTATTTATCAAAATGTCATTGTGTAGTTTAACCGCAGGATTAAATCCAGAAAAGATGCTTTTTTTCATTGAAAATGATGCGCCTTCTTTAACGTACATAGCTTCGTGTACCAGACCCACCTTTATGTCTGCTACTAAGTCATCGCTTAAAACCATAAGTGTTAGATTTTCAGCCTGAAGATTTGTGCCTTTTTTGGATGGATCTATTTCCTCTTTTTCCTTATAGGAAGCCAGATAAATACTACTCGCTCCTCCGGAGGAAGTATGATATGGGGACTTAATTGCTAGTGAATTAGTTAGCAATGCTTGTGCTCCATAATTAAATATGAAGTCATTTCTTTTAGATCGATATGACACTAATTGGTAAAGTTTTGTATTTCCTCCGAGAACCTGGAATGAGCTTCCTTGGCAATAACTAATCATTATATTCTCTAGCACGGTTTCACTTCCTACGCCAGCTAAAGTAAGGCCACTTAAATAGCCATAATTCTTAGTTCTCTTTCCAGAATATTCAATTCTTACATATTTTAATACTCCGGAATAATTTTCTTCATTATTTCCGCCATATTGTATCATCCCTGTAGAGGAGAAATTAAGACCATATTCTAGTTCAGATTCTTCCTTTAATTTATTTATGGGTGCATCCCCTAATATAAAAATACCTCCCCAGTCTCCTTTTTTCTTAATATCTCTATTAGATGTAAAGACAATCGGGTCTGTTTGGGTTCCTTCAGCAATAATTAAAGAGCCATTGCTAATAATTAATGAAGCTTTAGACTTATAATCTCCAAGGATTACAGTACCAGGTTCAATGGAAAGTGTTGCACAGTCAGTAACAAATACATCTCCTAATAAAAGATATGTATCTTTCTTATACAATTTAGTATCTTTATTAATAATACCAGAAAGTATTTGTGTAGGTTCAGGGTATTGTATTGCACTCGAATTAAATTCAGTCCAGATACTTAACCAATTTTCGCTGCCGCTTATTCCTTTTTCTTGTTGAGAAAATAAACATAAAAAGGGAAATAGGAGAAAAAATATAACGAAGGAGTAGTTTTTATTCATATAAATCGAATTATAATTAGGACTACAAGTTTAACATTTTAATTTATTTTTTATCCACCAAATACATATTTTTTCGATTAAATGTATTTTTTTTTAACATTATTGAATATTATTTGTAGGAATGTTTAGCGAATATTAAATGTTATTATTTAAATTCCGTTCACTTAATTAAAATCATCATAGGTATGTAATGCCTTCAAAGTTTCTTCGTAGAACAATATGGCAGAAATCAAATTATTCTTATCTGAATAAGGAAGTACTATTTTTTGAAATTCTATAGTGTTTTCAAAATATGTAGAAGTTGCATCAACATTATCTTCTAGTGCACTACGGTTTTCTTTAGTGTCAGGAATTCCCAAAGAACTCATCGTAATCCCAGGTTTAGTTGCAAATGCGATATTTGGTAAGATCTTGATAATAACTTCAATGCGTCTATTATATAAAACAAGAAGTTCTCCTTTTTGCATATTTTCAAGTTCATCGCGATCATGATATTTATCAATTGCTACGTCTTCCGAAATAATAAAGGGCTGTTCTCCTTTTTTTTGTGCTATTGTCAAAGTAGTAATTAATAACAGTGCAATAGTAAGCAGGTTTAATTTAGATTTTAAAGTCATAATAATAATATTATAAGTTTGGGGGCAATATGCCAATAAAGCCCAATTTTACAATTAAATCCTATTAAATGCAAATTTCATCGATTAAATGCGCGTTATTAAATTGATGATTTCTTTAATTAAATTATAATTATACCCTACTTTTTTAATTCTCCTATATCGTTAGTCGATATATATAACTGATAAACACTAGAAATTCTAATGACTATCATCGCATCAAAATATAAATTATCGGATGACAAAATATGTTGAAGAGTTTTATATCTAATATTACATCCCAAACCTCTCTAAAACAAAAAATCCAACCTAAATAAATAGATTGGACGTATTTTGCTCCTCTTCTTGGACTCGAACCAAGGACACCCTGATTAACAGTCAGGTGCTCTAACCAACTGAGCTAAAGAGGAATTTATTTTTTTTTACTAATTTTAAGAACTTGTATTTACTTATTCAACGTTATTTTTGCTGCTTAAGCGGGTGCAAATATAAATTTTTTTTTATCTGTAACAAACGTTTTTATAAGTTTTTACTTAATTAAATAACCAACGATAAATATCATTCCCATTTGCAAACAAAACCAAAGCAATTAATAGAAAGAATCCTACCATCTGTGCGTATTCCATCACCTTTTCGTTTGGCTTGCGTCCTGTTGCCATTTCATACAATAAAAACACTACGTGTCCCCCATCTAATGCAGGGATAGGTAATATATTCATAAAGGCTAATATAATAGATATTAATGCTGTGGTATGCCAAAACGCTAACCAACTCCACTGTCCTGGAAATAAATTAGCAATTGCTCCAAAGCCACCTACCTGCGTTGCTCCTTCTTTAGTAAACACATATTTAAACTGCTTTACATAATCTTTTAATATATTATATCCATATCCTGTACCTCTACCTAAACTTTGAACAAAACTATATTTTACCGTTTTATAAGCACCAATATATTCTCTTCCAAAATTATTAATTCCTACTTTTCCATCTTCGTTAGGTTGAATAGAAATTTGTTGTATTGCCCCATTTCTTTCTATTACTAAATCCACATTTGTATTTGCTTTTTTAGAAATTTGTTCTGAAAGATCTGCCCACATCGTTACGGCTACACCATCTACGGAAATTATTTTATCTCCTATTTGTAAGCCTGCTTTTTCTGCTGGGTAATTTGGAATTACAGTATCTAACACAGTGGTTCTCGCGGGCTGAAAAGGATGTAGTTCTCCAGCTTTAAACATAGTCATTCCAATATCTTCAGGAACGCTTAATGTTTCAGTATTTCCTCCAAGATGTTTTACTGTTATTGAACTTACATCTCTTAAAAATAGAGATTTATTTAAATTATTAAGGTTTTCTAAATCTTCTCCATTCAGTTTTAAAACTTGATCTCCATTTTTAAATCCTAAATCTTTAAAGGTTTGAGTAACTGAAAAACCATTTGGCATCTCTTCTGCAGTAACAATTTTTTGCCCAGTGAAGTAAAAAATACAAATGTATATTACAACTCCAACGATAATGTTTACCGTAACCCCACCTAACATGATAATTAATCGTTGCCAAGCTGGTTTAGATCTAAACTCCCAAGGTTGCGGTGGTAAAGCCATCTGCTCCTTGTCCATACTTTCGTCGATCATTCCAGATATTTTTACATATCCTCCTAATGGCAACCATCCTATACCATAAGTGGTTTCTCCTATTTTCTTTTTAAATAAAGAAAACTTTACATCGAAGAAAAGATAAAACTTCTCTACACGAGTTTTAAATAATTTAGCAGGGATAAAATGTCCCAACTCGTGAAGAACAATTAGTAAAGAAAGGCTTAATAAAAGCTGAATCGCTTTAACAGCAAATGGACTCATAGTCTATAAAATTAACGTGCAAAAGTAGCCTTTTATAGTTGGTTACAAAAATTAAGTCTCTCTTTAACAAAAATTAACACCTGCTTCTTCAATATTTAAATTATTAGCAGTTAATTTTGCTCTTTTATTTTTAAGCCCAATGCTACAATTTTTTTCTAGATTTAAATTTTTGGCGATAGTCCTTTTTGTGATTTCCTGTATAATTATTACAATAATCTATCAAATATTAAAACCGAAAGAAGTCCTACCTGTTTTTCAACCTGCAGGAGTAAATACAGAATTGGTGGATAGCACCATTCAACACGTGAAAAAATACCACACTATTACCGATTTTTCCTTAACAAATCAAAACGGTAAAACCATTACGCAAGAAGATTATAAGGACAAAATATATGTTGCCGATTTCTTTTTTACTACCTGTTTAACCATTTGTCCAATCATGACTGATAATATGGTTGTTCTTCAAGAAAAATTAAAAAATGATTCTGATGTAATGTTGCTATCACATTCTGTAACTCCTGTAATCGATAGTGTAGCACAATTAAAAAAATATGCTCTTGAAAAAGGCGTGAATGACGCAAAGTGGAATTTGCTTACTGGCGATAAAAAACAAATTTATGCCCTAGCTCGTAAATCCTACCTCGCTGTTAAAGAAGATGGAAATGGAGATGAATACGACATGATACATACCGAGAATTTTATATTAGTAGACCAAAAAAAACGTATTCGAGGCTTTTATGATGGTACTCAAGAAGAGGATATCGAACAGCTCTTAAAGGACATTCAGATTCTTAAAAAAGATTAGAATCCTAGAAGGGGTTGCATTTAAAAATCTTTTTTTACTGTACATTTCTCCATGTCCATTAGATAGTCTACTTTTGTTGTTTAAAATGAATCTAAATAAGAATATGAAGTCTATTACTTCTTTAAAAATTGGACAACGTGCTATTATCAAGGAGTTTTCGGTAGACGTTGTACCATTAAAACTTTTAGAGATGGGATGCCTTCCAGGCAATGAAGTAATGCTCATTCAAGCAGCTCCATTTAGCGACCCTTTATATCTTACCATAAACGGGAGTCACCTTGCAATAAGAAAAGATATGGCTTCACAAATTGAAATTGAACTTATCAATGGCTAAACAAATAAATGTTGCACTCATTGGTAATCCAAATACAGGGAAAACTTCTGTTTTTAATAAATTAACTGGTCTCAATCAAAAAGTTGGAAATTATCCCGGAATAACCGTAGAAAAAAAACAAGGGACTTGTAGGTTACAGCGTAATTTAAAAGCACATGTTATAGATTTACCTGGGACATACAGTCTTAATGCCTCCTCTTTAGATGAAAATGTAGTCATCCAATTGTTGTTAAATAAAAATGACAAGGACTATCCTGATGTTGCAATTGTTGTTGCCGATATAGAAAATTTAAAACGAAATCTTCTTCTTTTTACGCAAATTAAAGATTTGGGGATTCCTTCTATTTTGGTAATTAATATGGCAGACCGTATGAAACGTAAAGCCATAAGCCTAGATATTGAAAAATTAGAAAAAGAATTAAATACAAAAATAGCATTAGTTAGTTCTCGAAAAGAAACTGGATTTGAGTATTTAAAAGAGCTCATTTCAAACTACCAACTACTTTCTATAGAACCTTGCTTAAACGCATCTTCTATTGCTCCAGAATATTTTGAAAGACTAAAGAAAGCTTTTCCAAGTCAAGACCAATACAAACTTTGGTTGGTGATAACTCACGACATTAGTTTTGGTAAATTAAATAGAAATACCATAAAAGGAGAAGTTCCTTTTCAAACAGAGTCTATTGGAAATCTGAAACGTTTAAAACAGAAAGAAACCATAGTTCGTTACCAATTTATCAATAAAGTACTTAAGGAAACTCTTAAGGTTGATAAAGAAAATGCTAAAGATTTACGAAGTAGGTTGGATAGAGTTCTTACTCATAAAGTATGGGGATATGTGATTTTTATTGTCATTCTATTTGTTATTTTTCAAGCTATATTTGAATGGAGTACCTATCCAATGGACTTTATCGACGGTTCTTTTACTTCCTTAAGTGAATGGCTAAAAGTTAATCTACCCCCTGGAAAATTTTCAGATTTAATTTCTGAAGGAATTATTCCTGGACTTGGTGGAATAGTAATATTTATTCCACAAATTGCTTTCCTATTTCTTTTTATATCCCTTCTAGAAGAAAGTGGATATATGAGTAGGGTGGTATTTTTAATGGATCGAGTTATGCGTCGTTTTGGCTTAAGTGGAAAAAGTATCGTCCCTTTAGTTTCAGGTACTGCTTGTGCTATTCCAGCTATAATGGCAACCCGAAATATTGAAAATTGGAAAGAGCGTCTTATCACAATTTTAGTAACTCCCTTCACCACTTGTTCTGCAAGACTTCCTGTTTATTTAATTATAATAGCAATTGTAATTCCCGAAGGTCGTATTTGGGGAATATTTAGCTTACAAGGCTTAACATTATTAAGCCTTTATTTATTAGGATTTGGTGCAGCTATATTTGCTGCGTATGTTTTAGATAAATATTTAAAAGTAAAAAGCAAATCCTTTTTTGTAATTGAAATGCCCAATTATAAAATCCCGATGCTAAAGAATGTAGCATTAAATGTTATTGAAAAAACAAAGGCATTTGTATTTGGGGCAGGTAAAATAATATTAGCAATCTCCATTATATTATGGGTATTGGCTTCTTATGGCCCTGGTGATTTCAATAATGCTGAAGAAATAGTTATAAAAAACAATTCTTCACATAGCCTTGAACAAGAGGAATTAGACACAAAAATCGCATCTTTTAAATTAGAACATTCCTATATTGGTATTGCTGGAAAAGCAATTGAGCCAGCAGTAAAACCATTGGGATACGATTGGAAAATTGGGATTGCATTAATAAGTTCTTTTGCAGCAAGAGAAGTATTTGTTGGTACACTGGCTACAATTTATAGTGTAGGATCTGATGATGAAGAAACCATAAAAAACAGAATGAAAGCTGAAGTAATTTCAGGAACCAACAAACCTTTATTTAATTTAGCTAGTGGAATTTCTTTATTACTGTTTTACGCTTTTGCAATGCAGTGTATGAGCACCTTAGCTGTTGTAAAAAGAGAAACTAATTCTTGGCGTTGGCCACTTTGGCAATTAGTTTCCATGACTGCAATTGCATATGTCACCGCTTTAATTGCTTATCAAATATTAAAATAATATGTTACAAACAATATTAGTTATCATCACATTCTCTTTAGCAGCTGGTTTTTTACTTAAAAAGCTTGTATGGAAACCCATTTTTGGATCTAAAGGAAAAACTTTCGGAACTATAGATGGCGGAAATACTAAATGCGGAAAAAATGATTGTGGCTGTCATTAACCTTTTTATTAAATTTAATCGACTACCTTAACTTTAAGGCATAAAAATACCTCAGAAAGTTAAAACTTACTGAGGTATTATTTTATATAAATAATTCTCTATTAAATTATTTAATTGGTTCTATCGGAAATTTCTTCATCAATTTCTTAACTGTTTTCGGAATTGACTTATCTCTCTTTTTTGGGTTTTCTTTTACAGTACCACTAACCACTCCTTGCCAAATAAGTTGATTGGTTTTATTATCGTAAACATCCATCACAAGGGTTCCTTTTATATAATCATCCTCACTGTAGGTAGTATTCGCATAACCGGATCCCCAGCCCCAGCCACCACGACGATATCTACCATAGCCACCTCCGCCATAGTAATTTGTATAGGCTGTTGTACTTGTTTTATGCTCTAAAACAAGATATAATGCTATTGCTAAATCACTGTCGTCTCCAGCTTTTTCCATTTCTCTAGAGCTAAATTCATTTGCAAATGCTTTTCTCATACGTTCTTTATCAAGATCATTCATAAGTTGATCACTGTCTTTTTGCCAACCTAAAAAAGTAAAAGTCTTGTATTTGCTAAAATCAGCTTCTTTATCAAAATCAATCGTAACTTTTTGAGCATTCATATGTACTGAAAAAATGATTGCCATTATCATTAATAGTGTGCTTTTTGTTTTCATAGTTTTTATTTTTTGATGAAAGGGTATCTATTTTATAAAACCAATTATTGATTGAAGCTAATATATAAAATTAATTCTCCAAATATACAAGCAGTATATAGGCTGCACCTTCAACAGCTTCCTTAGAATTTGGATAAGGGCTTAAATTTAATCCAATTACTTTTGAATTGTTATAAGAAAACAATTTTTTATCATCTGATTCTCCAGGTTTTACTTTCCCGAAAATAAGTGTTTTTTCAATCTTTTCATTCCCTTTTTCAGAAACCTCTACTAATACCCTTGCTCTTCCAGCCCATATACATGTCGTGTTTTCTGGACAACGAGAATCTTCTAAAACTTTAATAAACTTTATCGTATGATTTTCTAAAGTAATGGTTTCGCCTAACAGAATCTTAATCGCAATTTTAGGAGACTCTATTTTTTCTTCTTGTGAAAAAACAAATGAAGAAATAAATACCATAAATAAGACAACAAATATATTTTTCATAATATTTTAATTTTTATAGAACTGAAAATTTAACCTCTAAATAAGAAAAAATCATCTTTCATGTGTTCAATTTTCTCATCTGTATTAGTAACAATATAGTCAATAGCAAGATTTGTAAATTCTTGTCCCTTATCGGTTAAACTTACTATTTCATTATTTATTAATATTAGATTATTTTTTAATGCTAAATCTAATATTTTTTTAGAATTTATCTTATGCCAATTTATATGTTCATTTAAATGATTAATATGGCGTTCCGTAGTTTCGGTATGATTATTTAAATGCAACATAAAAGTAAGTAACATTACTTCTTTTTTCTGTTGTCTATGCATTATCAAAACTGAAATTAATCCCTTTTTCGGTGCTGTTAAATATACTATTAAGAATAAGATTCCTAAGATGGTTGTTATAGAACCAGATATCGATGCATCTAAAAAATGGGCCAGCCAATAACCTCCTAGAGCAGAAATGATGCCAAAGAGTATAGACAAGATCATCATCTTTTTTAAGTTGGATGTAAGTAAATATGCCGCCGCTGCTGGAGCAATCATTAAAGCAACTACTAGTATCGCACCAACAGCATCAAAAGCTCCTACTACTGTAATGGAAGAAACTGACATTAATCCATAATGAAGTACTATTGGAGAAAACCCTAGAGCCGATGATAATCCCGCATCAAAAGTACTTACCTTTAGTTCTTTAAAAAACATAAATAAAAGGATACAAGTACTAATTAAAATGGTCCCCATAACCCAAAGAGATTTTGTCCCAAAATCCTGGTCGCCAATTAATAAACGGTCAAAGGGTGCAAAAGCTAATTCTCCTAATAAAACTGCATCAATATCTAAATGTACATCATTTGCATTTTTAGCAATAAGTAAAACACCAATACTAAATAGGACCGGGAATACTAGGCCTATAGCAGTATCTTCTTTAACTAAACCTGTTTTTTGGATTGCTTCCACTAAAACGACTGTAATAACTCCAAAAATTGCTGCAAACAAAATTAATAAGGGAGAGTTTAAATCATGGGTTATTAAAAATCCAAGTACAATCCCTGGCAAAATAGAATGACTAATAGCATCACTAATAAGCGCCATTTTACGCAACACCAAGAAAACTCCAGGAATGGCACAAGCTATTGCTACAACAACAGCAATAAGTTGGATTTCAATTTGTGGTGTTGACATTTTCTATTTCGTTTTTTTTAAACATAGATGTAGCATGATGGTATCCTTTTTCTGTAAGAGACCAATCTTGCCCAGACACTAATATAAACCCCTTTGTTTCAAGTTGTTTTAACGTTTTAACTGTAAAGCCGTGAAAATTATTTAAAATTTTAATTGCATGTGGATGCCCTATATTTGTATGATCTTTTGCTATATCATACATAAATAATAATGTTTTGTTATGATGCAATTCTCTTCTATTCTGAAGAAATTTATATTCTCTTAAAAGCAAACCTCTTTTGTGTGAAAAAATAAATGAAATAAACACAATACAACCTGCGATAAGTACTATAACTGGTCCAGTAGACAAATTGTTTTGACTAGCACTAATTGCAGTTCCTACTACTCCTGAAAATGCTCCAAAAACAGCTGCTAAACCAACCATTACACTCAATTTATTTGTCCATTGTCTTGCTGCTGCAGCAGGAGCTAAAAGCATTGCACTCATAAGCACTACGCCTACAGTTTGTAATCCTAACACGATCGCTAATACAATAAGAAACGTAATAAGAATATCTAGTAGCTTAGTATTAAATCCTAATGTATTTGCATACTCAACATCGAAAAGTAATATTTTAAACTCTTTCCAAAAAAGGAGTAATATAAATAAACTAGCGGTAGTTACTAGCAATAGAATTTGAACGTCTTTTTCGATTAATGTTGCTGCTTGACCAAATAAGTATTTATCTAATCCTGCTTGATTGGCATTGGGTTGTTTTTGGATAAATGTCAACAATAACATCCCAAAACCAAAAAATAATGATAAAACTAATCCTAATGCAGTATCACTTTTAAGGTGCGTTTTTGAAACCATGGAGCGAATCCAAAATGTCCCTATTAAACCACTTACAAGTGCTCCTAAAAGCAACACATTAGAATCTTTTGCTCCTGTAATTAAAAAGGCTAGTGCAATACCTGGCAATGCAGCATGTGAGATTGCATCCCCTAATAAGCTTTGTTTTCTTAGTACAGCAAAACTTCCAAGCATTCCACAAATAGCTCCCAATAATGCAGTTCCTAGACTAATCGTACGTAAGGTATAATCTGAAAAAAGTAAGGAAAAGTATTCTGAAAAACTCATTATTTATTGATAGCTACTTTATAATTTATTCCATATGTTTTTGTAAGATTATCATCATTAAATATATCTTTTACAGGTCCTGTAGCTATTTTTTTTACATTTAAAAAAGTTACCCAATCAAAATATTCTGGAACAGTTTGCAAATCGTGATGTACCACCACAACCGTTTTTCCAGATTTTCGTAACTCCTTAAGTATATTTATAATAGCAATTTCTGTAGAAGCATCCACCCCTTGAAATGGTTCATCCATAAAATAGATGGAAGCGTTTTGAACTAATGCCCGTGCAAGAAATATTCGCTGTTGTTGGCCGCCACTTAATTGACTTATTTGTCTGTTTTTAAAAGAAAGCATGCCTACTTTTTCTAAAGCTTCTAATGCTTGTTTTTTTTCTTTAGCTCCAGGTCTTTTTATCCAACCTAAATCACCATAAGTTCCCATTAAAACAACATCTTGTGCAGTAGTAGGAAAATCCCAATCTACACTTCCCTTTTGAGGCACATATGCTACATGTTTTCTTTGTTTTTTATAGGGTTTGTCAAAAATTGTAATACTTCCGGCAATCGGTTTTATTATTCCTAAAATTGACTTAATTAATGTTGATTTACCTGCACCATTTGGACCAACAATTGCCATTAAAACTCCTTCCGGTATTTCTAAATCAATATCCCATAAAACTGGTTTATAATTATAAGCTACCGTTAAATCATCTACACGAACTGCAATTGGATTTTTCATTTAAATTATTTTAATGCATTTACAATAGTGCTAACATTATGCTCATACATACCTAAATAAGTCCCCTCTATAGTACCTTTATTACCTAAAGCATCACTGTATAATGAGCCGCCAATTTCTACATGATAGCCTTTAGAATTAACAGCTTCTGTAAGCGCCTCAATCGTCTTTTTAGGGACAGAACTTTCAACAAAAATTGCTTTTACTTTATTAGTAATAATAAATTCTGAAAGTTTTTGAACATCTTGAACACCAGCTTCTGTAGCGGTAGAAAGTCCTTGTAAGCCTAAAACTTGAAATCCAAAAGATGCTCCAAAATAATTAAATGCATCATGTGCAGTTACTAAAATTCTTTTCTCTTCTGGTAATTGTTTTATTAATAGAGTTAATTTATTTTCCAACTCATTTAATTTTTCAATAAACTCCTTACTATTTTCAATAAATAACAATTTGTTTTTGGGATCTTCAGAAATTAGCGTTTGGGTAACTTGTTCAGCAAATAATTTAAAAAATGAAATGTCAAACCAAACATGGGGGTCGTAATTAGAAGCAAAATATTCTGATCCTATTAATTTATCACTGGGCAAGTTATCAGCTAGAGCAATTTGCTTTTTTTGTTTCATTTTTTGAAAAACTTCTACTAATTTTCCTTCTAAATGTAAACCGTTATAAAAGATGATATCTGCTTCAAAAAGTTTGGTCACATCACCTTCACTCGCCTTGTATAAATGAGGGTCAACTCCGGCTCCCATAAGACCATTCACTTCAATTGCATCTCCACCAATAATCGAAACTAAATCTGTAATCATGGTAGTGGTGGTAACTACTTTTATTTTATCAGATTTCTTTTCATTTTCCTTGCAGCTAAAAAAAGAAAGGACAATAATGACTAGGAATATTTTCTTCATAAAACTATTATTTTGGTAATCTAAAACTTAGCCCCGCACTAAGCAAAAGATCTTGATTTTCAGACAACCCGCTACCAACAGTGGCATCTAATTGTAAATTATGCTTAATTAAGTAGGTTAATCCTGCATCCCAAGAATGGTTTGACCTTGAATTTTCAGGTATATTTCCATATAGTTCTGCATAGGCTCCCAATTTATCAGTAATACTATATCCATAAGACAAAGTATATATATACGCTGCTTCTGGACTATCATCTCCCCAACGTGCACCTAGATTATAGGAAATGCTTGATTTTTCACTTAAGGTATGTGCAAATGCAAATCTAAAACTAACACTTGTTGTCTCTGGTTTATAATCTTCTGAAGCCAAAAATGGAAGTGCCATATGAATCATTAAACCAATGTCTGGCAATAATCCTTTTTCTTCAACAATAGCAACTTTAGCACCCAGAACTAAAGGTGAAAATCCGCTAGCAACTACTATTGATTCTTGCTTATCAAAACTTTCTTTAGTATCTGAAATCGCCCAAGCCAAACGCAGCTCAAAATTTTTAAAAAGCCCATAACGAACTAAGGTGTTGTTATAATTGAATAATTCTGTTTTAACCCCATGATCCTTATTAGAAACATAAAGACCTCCTGTCTCAATTTGCACACTTTTTAATGGAACCGCATTTGGAGATTCTGTTGCATCTGGTCTATCGGTTATCATTTCTACTGTATCCGATTCGGTATTTGAGTTTTCATTTTGTGCAAACATTCCAAATGCAATGCTTAAACAAGCGAATAGTGTAATTTGTTTTTTCAATTTAATTGGTATTTATATAAAGGTTATGTGCTATTTTATCTGTTATATGAAGCTGTGTTTCTCCTACTTGTATGGTCATCGAATCATCAAATTCTTCTTTGTCTACAACTTTAATAGTAGTCCCAATTCCAATATTTCTAGTATCTAGGTATTGCAAAAACTGACTGCTCGATTCCTTTACTCCGACACAAATTCCCCGTTGGTCTTTTTGTAATTCTGAAAGTAATTTCTTTTCGGTTGGCTTTATATTTCCGTTTTCATCAGGAATGGGGTCTCCGTGAGGATCAAAATCTGGATGGTCTAAAAAAGCATCTAATCTCTTGATTAATTCTTCCGATTTAATATGTTCTAATTGCTCTGCAATTTCATGAACTTCATCCCATTGAAATTTTAATTTTTCAACCAAGAAAACTTCCCACAATCGGTGTTTCCGAATTACATTAGTTGCTATTTTTTTTCCTTCTTTCGTTAAAAAAGAGCCTTTGTATTTTTGATAAGAAAGCACTTTTTTATGTGCCAGTTTCTGAACCATATCGGTTACCGAAGAAGGTTGCGTATTCAGTTTTACAGCAATAGCGTTGGTACTAACCCCAGACTTACTTTCTTTTTCAAGATGATAGATTGCTTTTAAATAATTTTCTTCTGCTAATGTAAACATTTGGCAAAAGTAATCATTTTTTTATAAAACCCTAATTTAATTTTTAGTCTTGTCTAAACTTATGGTTAAACCAAACTAGTAATACAGGTTAATTCGATATTTATTAATTTAATTGAAAACGTCTTTGCGAGGAGGAAACGACGAAGCAATCTTATAATGTAACCTAAATTTGAGAGATTGCTTGTACTGAGCATAGTCGAAGTATCGAAGTACTGCCGAATTTTGGTAACTGAGCTTGTCGATTTAAAACCCTTTTTCTTTCTGAATTTGTTCGTAGGCTTCTTGAACTTTTCTAAATTTCTCCTCTGCTCCTTTTTGGTATACCTCATCCATATGTTGTAGTTTGTCTGGATGGTATTTTTTAACCATTGCTCGATAAGCTTTTTTAATATCTGCAGCGCTAGCTGATCGATCAATTTCCAAAATTTTATAAGCACTATCTGGATTGCTAAAAAACATCGCTTTAATACTTTCAAAATCTCGATGATTGATTCCTAAAAAACCTGAAATACTGTTTATCTCATTTACCTCAGCTTCGCTAACATGTCCATCTGCTTTAGAAATACTAAAAAGAAAATGTAAAATTTGTAGGCGAGATTCATATCGCATTCGTTGCTTTAAAAAAGAACAAATGGTTTGTGAGGAAAGCTCTTGTTTTTTTATTTGTTCATTAAAAACTTTAAAAGTTGCATTAGCGTGATCTTTACCATAAGCTTGCACAAAATATTGCCTTACAAAATCTAATTCTTTTTGATTAACAGTTCCGTCAGCTTTAATAACTATAGAAGCTAAAGAAAGTAATTTTAATTCAAATTCTGCAGGAGAAACTTGCCCTCTAGACTGAGTGAAAATAGATTGCCCTCCACCTTTAGAATTATTAAAATTCTCGAAAACACTTCCCAATAAAAAACCTAAAATAGCACCTGGAAACCTAAAGAGAGAATATCCAATAATTGCAATAATCCAACGTATCATAATCTTTTTTTAATAAATAAATTTAAAGGGCAAATATATAAAACTCCTATTCCCGAAACAGCACTTAAAAAATAATAAAGTGTAGCTATAGAAATATATATTAACTTTCTTTTAAAGTTTTATAATTAATTAAGCATCTCTAAATTAGTTACCTTTGCCAAAAATTTGTTACACATTAAATCACTAAAAATATGTATCCACCAGAATTAGTAAAACCAATGCGTGAAGACCTAACCAAAGTTGGGTTCACTGAATTATTTAATGCAGAAGAAGTTAACCAAGCACTAACTAAAAAAGGAACTACTTTAGTAGTTGTAAATTCTGTATGTGGCTGTGCGGCTGCAAATGCTAGACCAGCTGCTGCAATGTCTTTACAAAATGACAAAAAACCAGATCAAATCGTAACTGTATTTGCAGGAGTAGATAGAGAAGCTGTAGATGCAGCTCGTGCGCTAATGATTCCTTTTCCACCAAGTTCACCTTGTATGGCATTATTTAAAGACGGAGAGTTAGTCCATATGTTAGAGCGTCACCATATTGAAGGTCGTCCAGCTGATATGATTTCTGACAATCTTAAAGATGCTTATAACGAAGTTTGTTAAATTATAATAAATAATCCCGCTCCTGATAACTTGGGATGCGGGTATTTACATGAAACAAATCGCTCACATTCTCAGTTATCCAATGACAGCTATATTTTACCTGTTATTTGGATTGGTTTTAGTGGTTTTTCATGGCATTCAATGGGTTTGTAATACCTTATTTGGATACAATGCACATAGAAAAAGTGTAGAATTTCTTAACTTTTCAATTTTAGCTAGCCTTAGAGTTTTAGGAACCTCGTTTCAATTAAAAACATTAAAAGATTTCCCCAAAGGCGTGCCAATTATAGTGGTTTCTAACCATCAAAGCTTATGGGATATTCCTCCTATGGTTTGGTATTTAAGAAAAATAGACCCAAAATTTGTTTCCAAAATAGAATTGGGAAAAGGGATTCCTTCGGTTTCCTATAATTTAAGACATGGAGGTGCTGCATTAATAGATCGTAAAAATCCTAGACAGGCAATTACCGCTATGTTTAAGTTTGCTGATTACCTTAATCTGCATAAGCGAAGTGCTGTTATTTTTCCTGAAGGAACAAGAAGTAAAACAAGTGTACCTAAAGCATTTCAACGCAAAGGTTTGGCAGTTTTAATTAAAAAAATGCCGGATGCTTATGTGCTTCCTATCACTATTAATAATTCCTGGAAACTTCAAAAACATGGGATGTTTCCAATGCCTTTAGGGGTAAGAGTTAAATATACATTACATCCTTTTATTAAAATAGCTGATGTTGAAATAGAAGCGCTAATCGATAAAGTGGAAGCTCAAATTAAGTCGGATATCTTTTAAAAATGAATCATTCATCACTTCTTGAAAATACCATAGCCTTTGTAAAAAAAGAACTTGCCAATGCAGAGGGTGGTCATGATTGGTTTCATATAGAGCGGGTTTATAAAAACTCCTTATTGATTTCAAAAACGGAAGACGTTGATAATTTAGTTATAAGCTTGGGAGCTTTACTTCATGATATTGCAGATTCTAAATTTCATCATGGAGATGAAACTATTGGCCCAAAAAAAGCTCAGGATTTTTTACGTTCAGAAAATGTTGCTGAAGAAGTAATAGCCCATGTTATTAAAATCATCGAAAATATTTCGTTTAAAGGCGGAAATAAAAAACAAGATTTTCACTCCAATGAATTAGAGGTGGTACAAGATGCCGATCGATTAGATGCCATTGGCGCCATGGGTATAGCACGTTGTTTTAATTATGGTGGATTTAAAAATAGAAAACTCTACGATCCAGAAATCAAGCCAAACCTTAACATGTCTCCAGAAGTTTATAAAGCTTCAAACTCACCTACTATCAATCATTTTTACGAAAAATTGTTGCTATTAAAAGATAAAATGAATACCCAAACTGGAAAACAAATCGCTCAAGAACGCCATGAATATATGGAAGGTTTTTTAGAGCAGTTTTATGGGGAATGGGAAGGGAAGCTTTAATTACTCCCCAGGAAAGGCTGCTCTTCTTTTTTCTAAAAATGCGGTAGTTCCTTCTTTAAAGTCAGCAGTACCAAAACAATTTCCAAATTGACTTACTTCAGTATCATAACCATTTTCACCATCTTCGTAACCTGAATTAATAGCTGTAATTGCAGCTGCTATTGCAACTGAAGAATTACGCATAATTTTTGAAGCAATCTTTTCGGCCAAACCTATTAATTCTTCCGAAGTGGTTATGTGATTTACCAAGCCACAGTCCAATGCTTTTTGAGCATCTATCATTCCAGCGGTCATAATCATTTCCATTGCACGTCCTTTGCCTATTAATTGTGGCAAACGTTGGGTTCCGCCATAACCAGGAATTACACCTAAGGATACTTCTGGCAATCCCATTTTGGCATTATCACTAGCGACTCTAAAATGTGCTGCCATAGCTAATTCTAATCCCCCTCCTAATGCAAAGCCATTTATCGCTGCAATTACCGGTGTAGATAGATTGGCTACAAAATCGAATAATAATGCTTGCCCATCTGAGGCTAATTTTTCTCCTTCAGCAACCGAATAATCTGCAAACTCACTAATATCTGCACCAGCTACAAATGCTTTTTTCCCGCTTCCAGTAATGATAATTACTTTGGTGTTTTTGTCTTCATCAGCGTCTTTAAAAGCTTGGTGGAGCTCTTTTATAGTAGCACTATTTAATGCGTTTAATTTTGATGGTCTGTTGATGGTAATGGTTGTTAATCCGTTTTGGGATTCTGAAAGAATGTTGTTGTATGGCATATTGATTTTGATAATATAAAAAACCTCTCGACTGCGCTCGAGGAAACATAAATAACAATCATTTTGGTCTGGTCGAGCGCAGTCGAGACCTTAATTGTCTATTTAACAAAACTACAAAAAACGAAATTATTTCATGGGAAATCTAACCTTAAATGTAGTGCCTTTACCTTCGATAGAATTGAATGTGATATCTCCTTCATAAGCTTCCACAATTTTCTTTACCATTGCTAATCCCAATCCCATTCCGCTAGACTTTGTCGTAAATTTAGGCTCAAATATTTTATCACTATTTTCTTCTGCTACTCCTAATCCGTTATCGACAACTTTAATAATTGCGTCTTTATTTTCAGAATAGACATGGACCTCAACTCTTGGGTTTTCTGGTTGGAATTCGTGGATTGCTTGAATGCTATTTTTAATAAGATTGGTAATTACTCGAATTAATTGTGTTCTATCAAATTTGGCAATCACATCTCCATTTTCAGAAAAGAAGTATATAAAATCTTCCGTAAAAATATCGAGAGCCAGCTTAGTTATTTTAACCACATCGAGCATTTCGTCTTGTTGTGCTGGCATTTGCGCATAGGTAGAAAAAGCAGAAGCTATAGAACTCATCGTGTCTATTTGCTGAATAAGGCTATTGCTATATTCCTTCATCTTTGTATGGATCTCTGGGTCTGTTGGATCAAACTTACGTTCAAAACTCTGTACCGTAAGGCGCATGGGAGTTAAAGGATTTTTAATTTCGTGGGCAACTTGTTTTGCCATTTCTCGCCAAGCTGCTTCTCTTTCATTGGTTGCTAATTGGGCGGCACTATTTTCCAATTCATCTATCATCCCATTATAAGCATCTACTAATGCTGAAATTTCTTGAGAAGAAACATCGGTTAATATTTTTTCATTTCGCTTATCCAAACGCGTTTCGGTGATTTTCTCACTTATTGAATTTAGAGATCTGGTAATATTTTTAGAGAGGAAATAGGCCAAAATAATGGCAATAATCAACATAAAAAGATAGGCAACTGTTAATCGCACTAAATATTCTTTAAGCTCTTTATTTAAAAACTCATCATTTTCTAAATAGGGCAAATTAAGAATCGCAATGGGTTTAAATTGAGAATCTGTTATATAAGAAAAGGAAGATTGATACTCAAAATCATTTTCTTTATACTTTTCGATAAAGTGTTTCTCTGTCGAATTTTTTAATTCATTTAAAGCATTTTCTGAAATATTATTTCGAGTAGATTCCTTTATAAAAGAAGCTTTGGAGGAAATTAAAATATTCCCTTCCAAGTCGAACAAATTTATTTCTAATTGATGAATATCCTTAATTTCATAAATTTTGTCTTTAAATATTAAAGGGATTTTATCGGTTTCTACAGGGTAAGTTGTATTCTTAATTACATAGTCTATATTTTCCCGAATCGCAGTTTCTTTCCTGTTCAATCGTTCCCTATGATAATCTTGGGTTTCTTCACTGTACTGAAAAATAGTAACAACAGCTATCAGAATTGAGGCTCCTAATACCAATAGAATCATTGCTAAAAAAATACGAAAACGTAAAGACCCCTTATAAAAATTCATTTAATTCTATTTGATATTTGTTCAAACAATAATCACACCGTATTAATTTTCTTCTTCAACAAATAAATATTGAAGATTTAATGAATTAAACGCCTCATTAAACGCTTTAATTTCATCTGAAATTAATTGATCAAACTTATCCAATTCAATATTAATTTTTTTAGTTAAATCTTCTTTTACTGCAATGTCCTGTTGCGTTGGCGGAAAGTCATCCATCCCTACTAAACTGTTTAAATGCCCTAGCTTATTGGTTAACTTGATTGGAAAATTTAATGGATCCTGTCCACTTTTGTTTTGTGTTTGGTATAATGCCTTTTCTATTTCTGAAAAGTCCTCATTTAATTTTTCAGCTTTTTCAACAAGCTCTTTTACTCGCTCATCTTCTTTGTATTGCTCTTGAAAAGAAGTCAATTGCGTATTGATATTTCTTATTTTCTCAATCGATTTATGAGCTTTATCAACGGTCTTATTGATGTCGGTAATAAAATCGAATTGCTTTTGCATTCCTGCAATATCCGTTTCAGCATTTTCGTCAGGAATTATTGTAAAATCTTGAACTAAGCTTTCTTCTCCAACATGCAATACTACTTTATAATTACCCGGAACCGCTTTTGGCGCTTTCATACTAGCCCACCATAAAATCATTCCATCTAGTTTTTTAGCCGATTCTCCGCGAGTATCCCAAACAAAACTATTGGAGCCTTCTTTTACTTTAAATTTATCCTTTTCGTTTTTTGTACTTACCGTTTTTATGGTATCGTTTTTAGAGTTGAGATAGCTCAATCTTATTTCTTTTTCTTCAGGGTTTTTGACATAGAAATACGTGATTACTCCCGAAGGATGATTGGTCCCTGTAGTTAAAGATTCTTTATTAGAACGACCTTGCATTCTATAAGTGGCTTTGGGTTTGAAAAGAATATTTTCTTCCTTGTTTACTTCTGAAAGTTGCTGCAATAAACCTAAATCATCCAAAATCCACAAACTTCTTCCTTGAGTTGCAACAATTAGGTTGTTCTCTTTTACTTTTAAATCTGTAATAGGAACAATTGGTAAATTTAATTGAAGGGATTCCCAATTAGCACCATCATTAAACGACACATAGAGCCCCGTTTCGGTACCTGCATATAACATCCCTTTTTTAACAGGGTCTTCTCTAAGTACTCTTGTAAAATGCTCGCTTGGAATTCCGTCTGTGATTTTTTTCCAGGTTTTTCCGAAGTCATTTGTTTTATAAAGATAGGGTGCAAAATCCCCAGTTTTATATTTAGTTCCTGCTATATAACAAGTCCCTTCATCATAAACCGAAGGCTCTATACTATTGATCATCATCCATTCTGGCATTCCGTTTGGCGTTACATTTTCCCAAGATTCTCCCCCATTTCTAGATATATGTACGAGACCATCATCACTTCCTGTCCAAAGCAATCCTTCGGTAATTGGAGATTCTGCAGCTGCGAAAATGGTACAATAATATTCCACCGATGTATTATCCTGAGTAATTGGTCCTCCCGAAGATTTTAGCTTCGTTGAGTCGTTTCGAGTTAAATCTGGACTGATTATATTCCAACTCTCCCCTTCATTTGTTGTTATGTGTACCTGATTGGAAAAAGTATAAAGTTTTTTAGTATTGTGTTTTGAAAAGAATATTGGAAAATTCCACTGAAAACGATATTTCATATCCTCGGCTCCGTGACCCATTGGGTTATCTGGCCAAACACTAACACTTCTAACCGTTTTGGTTTTATGATTATATCTAGTTAAAAAACCATCGTAACTTCCTCCATAAACAATATCGTTATTTTCTGGATCGATAGCTATATGAGCGCTTTCTCCTCCAGCCGTCGACTCCCAATCTTCTTCGTCAATATTCCGGCCTTCATTTCGATGTGAAATTCGAATGGTCGAATTATCTTGTTGTGCAGCATATATTCTATACGGAAAAGAATTGTCTGTGGTTACTCTATAAAATTGTGCCGTAGGTTGATTATGATAAGTACTCCAAGTTTCTCCTCCATCATAGGTTGTTTGTGCTCCTCCATCATCTCCCATAACCATTCGTTTTGGGTTTTCTGGAGCTATCCAAAGATCATGATGATCTCCATGAGGGGCATTAAATGTACTATAGGTTTTTCCTCCATCGACACTTTTATGGTAATTTACATTTAATACATAAACCACATTTTGATCTTGTGTATCGGCATAAATACGAGAATAATACCAAGCTCTTTGGCGTAATTTACGTTCGCTATTAATTTGCTTCCAAGTTTCTCCACCATCTGTACTTTTATAAACTCCTCCTTTTTCTTTGTGCTCTACAATTGCCCAAACTAAATCATTATCTACTGTGGATACGGTTACACCCATATTACCAAGTATACCTTCAGGAAAACCTTCATTCTTCGAAATCTCTTTCCAAGTTTCTCCATTGTCTATGCTTTTCCAAAGAGCAGAACCATCTCCTCCACTACTTAAACTGTAAGGTGTTCTTCTAATATTCCAGGTAGCAGCATATAAAATCCTCGGATTAGTAGGATCCATAATTAAATCTACAGCTCCAGAATTTTCATTTACAAATAATTTTTGATCCCAAGTTTTTCCACCGTCAGTACTTTTATATATTCCTCTTTCTACAGTGGGCTTGTATATATTACCTAGCACTGCTGCAAAAACAATATTATGATCTTTAGGATGAATGACCAATCTTGGAATATGGCGACTTTTTTCCAAGCCAATTTGTTGCCACGATTTACCAGCGTTTTCGGTTTTCCAAACTCCATATCCCGAAGACACATTACCTCTTACGGTAGATTCTCCACCTCCAACATAGATTACATTTGGATCGTCAGTACTAACCGCAATAGCACCAATAGAGCCCCCAAAATAACCGTCAGATATATTCTTCCATTTTCTTCCTCCATCTTCCGTTTTCCAAACGCCTCCTCCTGTTGCTCCAAAATAAAACAGATTAGGCTTGTTGGGAACTCCCGCTACTGCTGCAGATCTTCCTCCTCTAAAAGGTCCAAGTAATCGATACTCCATTGCATCGTATAATTCTGAATTATAATTTTGAGAATGAATCGATTCTGAAGAGATTCCGAAGAAAAAAAGAAATAGAATCCCTATAAAATTAATTGATGTTGGTTTCATCTGTTTTGTTTAGAGTTTATATGATCGCAAGCAATATATTTTCGCTCTTTTTAATTGGCGAAAATTATTTTTAAAGATAAGGATTTTTAGAAATGCTATATCAAAAAATGAAATCTAGCAATTAGCTATCAAATTGAATAGGTTCAATAATAGATTCGTTTTTAAATTCGTAAGGAATTGTATCTAAAATATGCTCAATAGCTTCTACTCTTGCTCTTGTTTTTTTATTAGCTTTAATCACTTTCCAAGGAGCCAATTCTGTATCGGTTTTTAGGAACATTTCTTTTTTATAATCTGTATAATCATCCCATAACTCTAATGCTTTTTGGTCTACTGCGCTATATTTCCATTTTTTTATCGGACTTGAAATAATGTCCTCAAACCGTTTTTTTTGTTCATTCTTAGAAATTGAAAAGTAGAATTTTATCAATCGTACCCCAGAACCAATAATCATTCTTTCAAAATCGTTTACTTGATTCATAAAAGTGTCGTATTCTTCTTTAGTACAAAATCCATTAACGGGCTCTACGATTGCTCTATTATACCAACTTCTATCAAAAAATACAATACTGCCTTTCTTGGGTAATTGGTTCACATATCGTTGAAAATACCATTGCCCCATTTCTTCTTCTGTCGGTTTTGGCAAAGCGACAACTTTAAATTCTCTTGGGTTTAAGTGTTCGGTTGCCCTTCTAATTGCGCCACCTTTTCCTGCAGCATCTCTACCTTCATAAATAATAACAATTTTTTCATCGGTTTTATGTACCCATTTTTGAAGTTTAATAAGTTCCTCTTGCAACTTTTTTAAACGGATTTCATAATTTAAATAACGTAAGACCCTTTCCGAATTTGCATTATCTCTAGATAAAAACATTTTCAAACTCTTATTCTTGTTTAATAAAAGTAGATCTTTTTCTGAAATATTATTCTCCATGAGTATCTAGCTGTTTTAGGGTTCTGTGGTAGCGTTGAACAATATTAGGATCTGGTAGTAGTGTTGTTCCAGAATCTCCTTTTCCTTCATAATCAAATTTTGAAAGCACATAACGAATACTTTCTAGTCTTGCTTCTTTTTTATTATTCGTTTTTATAATAATCCAAGGACTATAGGTCGTATGGGTATTCACAAACATTAATTCTTTATAATCGGTATATTCATTCCACTTATTTTGACCTTCTTGATCTACTGGGCTAAATTTCCATTTTTTCAAGGGATTAGCCAACCTGGATTCGAATCTTTTAAGCTGTTCTTTTTTTGTAACCGAAAACCAAAATTTTATTAAAACAATTCCATCCTCATAAAGCATATGTTCAAATTCTGGAACTTGAATCATAAATTTATCATATTGCTGTTTATTGCAAAATCCCATTACTGGTTCTACAACAGCTCTATTGTACCAACTTCTATCAAAAAAAACAATTTCCCCAGGATTAGGCATTTCTTTTATATAACGTCTAAAATACCATTGCCCTTGCTCTACCTCAGTAGGTTTCGATAATGCTACAATCCTTCTAGAACGAGGGTTTAGATGTTCTGCCATCCTTCTAATAGATCCACCTTTTCCGGCTGCATCTCTCCCTTCAAAAATTACGCAAACTCGTTTCTTATGTTTCGTTACCCATTTCTGAAGATTCACTAACTCCGCCTGAAGCTTTACCAATTGATCTTCATATTCTACATTGTAAAGAATGGTATTTAAACGGTCTTCACTTACTTTTGATTTAAGAATTTTTAAAAATTCTTTTTTATCAATTTTCCCACTTTCAAAATCTTTAAAGTCTTCTAATGCTAGCATATATAATTGAATGTAATTTATAAAGGTCTTAAATATTTTTCAATTAATTGGTGACAATAATCAGTTTTATCTTTTTAAAATGAAAAACCTTTTTTGAAGTATCTTTATAGGCATATTTTTGTTTATTTATTAAAAATTAAAGATGAAAAAATCAATACTCGTTTTATTTGTTTTGCTGTTGCCCTTTTCAAATATAAATGCCCAACAAACTACTGTAAAAGATGCTTTTCTTGAAAAATGGGAAAACTCTAAAAATTACTTAATTGAAATTGCAGAAGCCATGACTGAAGAATTATATGATTTTAAACCTACCGAAAGGCAAATGAGTTTTAAAGAACAATTATTACATATAAATGGGAATTTGGAGTGGCTTAGCAACTCTTACTTTAAAGAAATAAAATACGAAAAAGGGAAACCTAATTTGGATATGAGTAAAGTAGAAACTATTTTGGAATTAGAAAAAGGATTTGATAATGTTATTCAAATTATCGAAAAAACACCCGATGAAGATTTAATTGAAACGGTTGACTTCTTTGCAGGACCAAAAAGTAAATTGCAGATTTTAAACCTTATGCAAGATCATGTGACTCATCATAGAGGGCAATTGATTGTTTATTTAAACTTAAATGAGATTGATCCCCCTAAATATAGTGGTTGGTAAAATTATGGAAACAGCATATATAAAAACTCCAATTGGAGGCCTAGAAATTAAAGGAGATGAAAACGGATTGGCGTCTGTGCATTTTTTAGAAACCGAAGTGGAAGAAACTTCAAGAAATTCAGAATACCTGCAAGCCACAATAAACCAACTTCTAGAATATTTTGAAGGAACTCGAACTGAATTTCAATTAAAACTCAACCCCCAAGGAACCGATTTTCAGAAAAGGGTTTGGAAAAAATTAGAAGAGATTCCTTGTGCAAAAACAGTTTCCTACCAAGAAATCGCTAACCGGCTTGGTGATCCTAAAGTAATAAGAGCGGCTGCTTCTGCCAATGGGAAAAACCCTATTTCTATTATTATTCCATGTCACCGGGTTATTGGAAGTGATGGCTCCTTAACTGGATATGCCAGTGGATTACACCGTAAAAAATGGTTGTTAGATCATGAATGTCCCGTGAAGCAACAATCCCTATTTTGATAAATTTAGATTTATAAAAAAACGCTTATCTTTATAATTCCTTCCCAATTAGAATACTTTCAAAATGTTAAAAAGAATTAAACTAGACTCTATCTTATTCTTAGATATTGAGACTGTTCCTTTAAATTCTGATTTTAACCAATTAGGGGAAACAGAAAAATCATTATGGGAACAGAAAACAAAGTACCAGCGTAAAGAAGATTTCACCCCCGAAGAATTTTACGATCGTGCTGGAATTTGGGCAGAATTCGGAAAAATCATCTGTATTTCGGTAGGCTATTTTGTTTTTAAAGGTGATATAAGAAACTTTAGAGTAACTACATTTCATGGGGAAGAAGTCGATCTATTAAATGAGTTTAAAACCCTTTTGGAAACGCATTATAATAAACCTCAACATTTGCTTTGTGCACATAATGGTAAGGAATTCGATTTTCCTTTTATCGCCCGAAGAATGATAATTAACCGTATTGACATCCCTTTTAAGCTAAATCTATTTGGCAAAAAACCATGGGAAGTAGCGCATTTAGACACCTTAGAATTATGGAAATTTGGAGATTATAAAACCTATACCTCTCTTAAATTAATGACTCATGTCTTAGGAGTGCCTTCCCCAAAAGATGATATTGAGGGTAGTGAGGTTTGTAAGGTGTATTATCAAGATAATGATATTGATAGGATCATTCGTTATTGCGAAAAAGATACCATTGCCGTAGCTCAAATCATACTTCGTCTTCGAAATGAAGAAATTCTTGTTGATGATGAAATTCTTTCTGTATAAAAATAGACCACGGATATCACGGATTATACAGATCAATCACGGATTTTAAAAAACTATCGAATCATGTTATTACATCAAGATGTTTCAAAAACAATAATTAAATGCTTTTACAAAGTTTATAACTCTCTTGGTTATGGCTTTTTGGAAAAAGTATATGAAAATGCTTTATGCATTGAACTAAGAAAATCTGGATTAAAATATGACGCTCAACAAAAAATTAATGTTTTTTACAAAGGTGAAAAGGTAGGATTATATTATGCTGATATAGTTGTTGAGGATAAAATCATCATTGAACTAAAGGCTAGTGCTTTGATAGAAGAACACGAATATCAATTACTAAACTACTTAAAAGCTACCGAAATTGAAATTGGATTATTATTAGGGTTTGGGAAAGAGGCTACATTTGTTAGAAAAATATTTACCAATGACCGAAAGCATGAACATCTACAAAGATAAAAAATTGACCACGGATATCACGGATTATACTGATTAATCACGGATTTTTAATAAACATTGAATCTGTGGAAATTCGTAAAATCCGTTAGATCCGTGTTCCCATAAATCAAAGATTACCAAAATATAATCACTCAAAAAGCAATCGGAATACCCAGCATTTTTCATTAAATTTGAAAAAAAATATATCCTATTCTCATGAAAAAATTGATTCCCTTTGTATTGTTATTATTTGTTACTGTACTAACTGCCCAAGAAGTAAAACACCTAAATTTAGAAGATGCAGTTTTAGGATATTATAAAGGTTTATATCCAGAAAGGAAAACCATACAATGGATAGAAAATACGGATGATTTTATTGTTTCAGAAAATGACCAAGTTCAGGTAAATTATAATTTATCCAGACGCCCAGCTTTATTCGGTTTAGAAGACCTTCAAAAAGCGATTCCCAGTTTAAAAAGTATGCCTCGTTCTTTTTCTATGATTACATCTGAAACAGTATATTTTGATCATAATAATACAATGATTCAGTATGATTATTTAGATAAAACAATTTCTTCTGAAATTAAATATTCTGAAAACGCTGAAAACACGGAATTCAATTCTTCTGCAAATGCGGTAGCTTATACTATAGAAAACAACTTATATGTAGCAACTGCGAGCAATTCGATGATTGCGGTGACCAGTTCAGAAGATAAAAATATTGTTTCTGGACAAGCAATTGCACGTTCCGAAATGGGAATCACCAAAGGAACCTTTTGGAGCCCAAATGGAAACTTATTAGCATTCTACCAAAAGGATGAAACAAATGTGACAGAATATCCATTAGTAGACGTTACAACTACTCCAGCGACATTGAATAATATAAAATATCCAATGAATGGAATGGGTTCTGAAATAGCAAAAGCGGGTATTTATTCTATGAAAAACAATTCGGTTGTTTATTTAGATATTGATACTTCCGATGAGCATTATATCACCAACCTTTCTTGGTCTCCAAATGAGGAAAATGTGTTTGTTGCAGAGGTAAATCGAGATCAAAATCATTATTGGTTTACTATGTATGATGCAACTACTGGAAAGAAAGTAAAAACACTTTTTGAAGAGAAAAACGACAAATGGGTAGAGCCAGAACATACCGCAGTTTTCTTACCAAATAGCAATACCGAATTTCTTTGGCTAAGTGAACGAGATGGATTTATGAATCTTTATTTATACGATGTTAATAATGAGAACGAAAAACAACTAACTCAATTTAATTGGATGATTAAAAGTATCCTAGGCTTTGATGAAAGTGGAAAAAATGTGATTGTTTCTGGAACGGGTACTGATGCAAGAGAAACTAAAGCTTTTAAGATCAATTTAAAAAACGGTAAAATCACAATACTTACTTCAGAGCCTGGAGTGCATTCTGTGCAATTAAGTCCGAATGGAAATTATATCATAGACAGCTATTCCAGCCTGGATGTACCTAGAGTGGTAAAAAGAAAATCTCTAAAAGACAATAATGAAGCTACTATTTATACTGCGCCAAATCCAATAGAAGGCTATCAATTAGGAACTACTGAAATGGTAACTTTAAAAGCAAATGATGGTAGTGATTTATACGGTAGAATTATAAAGCCAGCCAACTTTGATGCAAATAAAAAGTATCCTGTTTTGGTTTATGTTTATGGCGGACCACATGCACAAATGGTAACTAATTCTTGGTTAGGAGGTTCTAATTTATGGATGCAATGGATGGCTGCCGAACAAGATTATATCCTATTTACTTTAGATAATCATGGTTCTGCACATCGAGGTTTTGAATTTGAAAGTGCAATCCATAGACAAGCAGGTGAAGCAGAAATGGAAGATCAATTATTAGGTGTTGACTATTTAAAATCCTTGCCTTATGTAGATGGTGATAGACTTGCAGTTCACGGATGGAGTTATGGTGGTTTTATGACCAACTCATTAATGCTACGTCATCCAGGGGTTTTTACAACAGCAGTTGCTGGAGGTCCAGTAACCGATTGGAAATTCTATGAAGTGATGTATAGCGAACGTTATATGGACAGATGGCAAGATAATGAAGCAGGTTTCGAGAAATCAAGAATTCATAATTATGTTGGAAATTTAGATGGGAAACTTTTAGAAATTATAGGTAGTGTGGATCCTATTGTAGTACCTCAGCATACCATGACTTTATTGCAATCTTTTGTAGAGAATAAAAAACAAGTAGATTTTTTAAGTTATCCAATGCATCCTCATAATGTTCGAGGAACAGATCGGGCACATTTAATGAAAAAGGTATTGGACTATGTGATTGAAAACAATCAATAATCTATAGATTTCTTTTTATTCTGAAATTGAAGTAATACTAATCCTGAAATAGCAATTAAGAATAAGCTACTTGCGATACATAAAAACAGGTAATAGTTTTCTACTAATGCCACATTTAACCATATTACCATTCCTTTATAGAACAATAAGGATTCGGTTAATATAAATGCAATTAGATAGATAAGGTAAACTCTTTTTGAAATTTTGAATAGTTTAAAATGATTTAGAAAAGCAAAAAGACTAATCGTTACTATTCCTAAAAATATCCAGTGTATATAGGCAATTACAATATCGAGGTTATTGGAAATCATTTCAGAAATACCGGGAATCGATCCTATTAATTGAAAAAAAAGTTTTGCTATAAATAGTAATCCAGCGGTTTTTAAAAGGATGCCTTCCATTTTTGAAAGGGATACTTTTAATTGTTCTTTATGTATTTTCAATTGTTTGCCTAATATTCCAAATGCTGTTATTTGAAATATGCTTCCAATTCCAGCCAAAATATAAAAGCTAAAATTTGGTTTCATCCATAAAATGGATAAGAAAAAAGTGAGTATTACTCCACTTATAAAAAGTTTAATGAAAAGTTGAAATACTTTCTTTGGAAACGGTATCGAATATCTTTCAAAGACCCCAAACAAGATTCCAATTAATGCTACTAAAAACCAACCGTTATATTGAAAATGTAAATAAAAATAGATGGCATTACGATACCAAGGAGAAGTACTCCCTAGGGTGTTCATAATTATTCCTAAAGCCCAAGGTCCTATGCTCGACAAAACCATAAACCATAATGCTGCCCGAATTATTTTATAGGAATTTGTTTTTTTCTGTTCCTGAGAAGTATGCTTTAAAAACAACCTCACAAAAACATAAGTATTCAGTAAAAAATAAGTGGAAAAAAATATGGAGAGCAAAGCGTAGCCAGTAAACGGAAAAGTAAATAGCATTCCTAAAATGGAAATTTGAGTACTCCAAAAAAGTCTTTTATAGGAAGTGTCAATTTGCTTATCAGAAAGAAATAATTGGTAAATTAAAGTGGTTATTGCCGTATAAATCCACCCCAATAAAGCAATATGGGAATGAGCATGAAGTATGTTTTTATAATTGAACTCAATGTCAACCACATGAAACATCCTCATGAACACTCCCAGTAAAGCAACTATAAAAAAATAAGCTAATGCTATTTTTATATGGATTTTTAAATTCATTTTATATAAAAATGCAATCTAATTAAAAATCCCCTAAGACGATAATTTTTTTTCTAAAGCAATAGCCTTAGGATGTAATATATTATTTTCTAAATGTATGTGTTGGTGTAAGTCTTGTTCAAATTCCTCTAGACTTGCATATAAGGCTCTAAATGTATTACAGGCTTCTTCTGGAGGCGTATAGTTATTCGTTAATTTAGCGATAACCTTAAATATATCCCCTACGGTTTCATGTTCATTTTCCATCATTGTTATAGGGTTATTAACCGTACCAAAATGAGCAGCTGTAAACTCTGTTCCTTCTTTATCGGATTCTACTAATTGTTTAATAAATGGAAATAACACCAATTCTTCTTTCTGTAAATGCGAAGCAAGGTCTGCAGCTGCATCTTGAAATAGACTGTTTATTTTTAATACTTCTTCATAATGATGCCCATGAACCGTTGCCACTTTTTCAGCATACTGAAGTATAATTGGTAAACTTTGTTCTACATAAGTATGGTGCACATTAATAATATGGTCTATTAAAAAACTCAAATCCCAACTATTGTAATCATGATTTCTATTAGGGATTTCATCAACTACCATCAATTCTTTTTCTAGGCTTGCATAATCGACTCCATTTTTTTCGCAGGCCTTTTGGATGGTGATTCCTCCTCCACAGCAAAAATCGATTCCATATTTTTTAAATACATTAGACGCTTTAATGTTTTCGGTAACCACATCGGCTACGGTTTTACTCTCGTTAATTTTCATAATAATATCGTTTTAAAGTACAAAGATACATTAAAAGACTAATTTATCTTTATTTATTATAAATAAAAATAAAACTGTTTGAATTTCAGTTAAAAAACATCCTTCAAACAGCCTTTATTATATAGAAATTTGGAATCTTATTTATTCCCTAACATTAACAATTCATTACAAACTACCTCGGTAGTATAACGCTTTACCCCTTCTTTATCTTCCCAAGAACGATTGGTTAATTTTCCTTCTATAGCAACTTCTTTACCTTTAGTTACATAACTTTCAATAATGTCTGCGGTTTTCCCCCAGGCAATTACATTATGCCATTGGGTATCTGTTACGCGTTCCCCTTGCGCATTTTTGTACGACTCATTAGTTGCAATACTAAATTTTGCTAATTTTTTTCCAGAATCCATCGTGATAATTTCTGGGTCATTTCCTAAGTTTCCAATTAACTGTACTTTGTTTCTTAACGTATTCATAAGATAAGGTTTTAATTATATTGAATGTCATTAGTTCGATTCAACAGTGCAAACATATCACCAATCCAAAATACTAGTTGTATGTTACCTACTTACTTTCGTT
Source organism: uncultured Flavobacteriales bacterium (assembly GCA_913058295.1). Lineage (GTDB taxonomy): Bacteria > Bacteroidota > Bacteroidia > Flavobacteriales > Flavobacteriaceae > Marifrigoribacter. Next base: position 57,180 of record CAJXRD010000012.1, read on the forward strand.
TATAGTTGTTTACAAATGGTTGTAGTCGTTTGTTAATGTGTTTTAAAATTAAGAACAAATAAAAAGGGGAGACATAAATAAAGCCTCCCCTTTTAAAATTAAAAATAAAATAAACTTAATTAACTATGAACTTTTTATTTATGATGACACCATCAATATTGATTTTTAAAAAATACATCCCACTTTGTAAATGATTTGTATTCTTGGTAACCATACCATTATTAATTTCAGATGGGTCGATCTCTAAAACTTTTCTACCTAGGGTATCGTATGCTAAAATGCTTTCGTTTGTTTGCACACCTAATCCTAAACTAATGGTAATATTATTACTTGTTGGAACAGGATATACTGCAATAGTAGCATTCATCAAGTCAAAATCTGAATTGCCTAATATTCCACCTAATACATTATTCGAAAAAGTAACCTCAGACATTCCCTCGGTATAAATGGTTTCCACAGCATATTTATAATATTCATTAGGATCTAGATTAGGATCTCCAATATCGACTAAGGAAACTTCTGTAATTGGCGTACTATTAAGAAGGTCCCAATTTGAAATATTAGGAAATTCACTTGCCAAACCACGATACACATTATAAGTAGGTGTTTCGGTATTGGTTATTGGCGAACCATCATCTAAGGTGTTTACTCTAACATGAAAGGACATATTTGGTGCATCATTACCAAAAAAGTCTGATAATAACATAATAGATTCTCCTGGATATTTTATGGACGCGCTGTTTGTAATATCAGGATTAGACCAATCTATTACTAATGAATTAGTACTTTCAGGATTGTTTTGCCAATGAATCATAACGCTGATAGTATTCGTAACTACAATATTTGGAACATTTATCATTTGAATAGAATCCTGCTGAATTAAAAAAGGCTCACTAGATGCAAGAATTTCATTCGTGTTTAAATCAAAAATATCTATAGTTACATGATCTATTGCATTTTCATAAATATCCGTTTTAATCTCAATACTGGTAATGGTTGTCATTTCTGCAATTTCAAAAATATTCCCCAACCATACATGTTCATTTGGTTCATTGGTATAAGAATTAGAAGTTGTATTTAAATCATTTTGTAATTTAACTTTTGCACTTTCTTTTGGGCTTTTCCAATTTACGGTAACATCAGTATCACCTATCGCTTCCACATCAAATGGGCTTATAAATTCTTCTTCCAGGATAATAACTCCTAAATCGATAGCCTCATTATCTGCAGTAATCGCAATGGTCGTTTCTAAATAACCATACATAAACACGGTAAGCTCATAATCTGATCCTCCATAAATTAATGGAAAGTTAAACACTCCATTCTCATCGGTTATTGTAGATTCTACAAGATCTCCTTCTTTATAAATTGATACATCTGCAAATTCTAAAGGAATTGAGACATTATTACTACCAACTACATTTCCTGCTACTTCAATTTCTGGAAGTGGATCTAAATAAAAATCTTGATCTTGTACAGAACTATTTAAATCTACTTCGATTGTTGTATTTAAAAAACCCGTATTACTAGCAACTACATTGTAAATTCCATAAGGCATTTCGGGTAATGCATATTGACCATTACTATTGGTTTGAACAGCTATCGAAGTACCCTCTACCGAAACGGTTGCATTCTCTATGGGGTTATTATTGGTGTTATCATAAACAACTCCATACAATTCTGAATAGGAAATTATAGGGTCTATTACAAATCTGGTAAAACTAAAATCATCCATTGTATAAAATCCAGGAGGATTGTCTGGATCTAAATTATAAACATCGTTAGATCCTATAGTTCTAATTGGTCCATCGCTAACACTCGTCTTTCTCCATCTAAGTATGGATGGTGGCCATTCTGGACTGTATTGGTAGTTTTTTATAATAACATTATCAATTCCATTTAATAAAATGGGTTGGTTAAATGGTATATATAAGTCTTTATTATCATTTGGTAATATTTCCACAACACCATCAAAAACCAATACCATTTCTTCTGAAGGAATATACCCTCCACTTAAATTTTCAAGATCCGTTTGGCTAATCCAAACTTGTAATGGATAGTGAGTAACTTTATCAGAATGTAATAAATTATCGTATTTATAAGCCATCCCGTAAGCATGTCCTGGAGAATTAAATTCATCATTATAATATAATAATTGAGACATATCGTCTTCACCTAGTGTTTGGGTACTTCCATTGGGAGTAAATGGAAAATTTAAACCCGTGGCGTCATCATTTCCTATCGTAGTAATTTCCACTGTACTTGGAACAACACTTACATTAGATTCTCTAAATTGATTGTTGCTAGTATTTTCATCATCAGCATACTCAATCTTAAAATATAATCTCTTTTCAGAAATGTTAGTAAAAGTATGAGGAACACTTATTATGGCTTCTTCCCAATAGTCAAGATCTACTCCACTTATGGAAGCTAACTCAGTATCTGGTGCTTCCATCAATTTTACAGTATAATTAGAACCCAAAACTGGTAATGCTCCTCCATTCTTAATTTTACATTCAAAACCCTCTGTCACATTCTGTTTTGCTATAAAATACATATCTCCTTCTAAGATTTTTAAATCGTGATCAAAAACATGCAAACTTGCGTCTGATGTAAACATATCAAATCTTGATGTTCCATAACCCCCTATAGGATTAGATGCAATACCTATATAATTTGTGCCTTCAGCACTAGAAATATTTAATTCTCTTAATTCCCATTGACCCTCTCCAGCATTATTTGCTATATCTTGAATATGATGAACCTCTCCTGTTATACCATCTTTCCATACTAAAGAATTATCTGCAGGAAAAGGTGAGTTGGTTTCTATATAAAACCTAAAAGTATCTCCGTTTTCAATATCTAATAAAGGTGTATATATGGTATCACTAACCACTCCAAAATAATTATCATCAACAGTATTTACATAGTAATATTCCCCATCAACAGCAGTTCCGAAATTACTCCCATCTCTTGTTCCAAAATCAATACTCCAATCCTCTGGAGGCCAAGCAATTCCTTCAAAACTTTCCCAAAAAGTATCTACTGCAACAATTCCTTGATAAGTATCATTTTCATCATTAATATCTCCTAAAGCATTAAATGTAGTATTCACAGTATAAACACCTGAAATAAAATTCCATTGACCTACTCTAATACTTCTTGTTTCTCCTGAAACTAAGTTTAGGTTACTAGTTGTAAATGGAGTTTGATCCATTCCGTCTATAGACCATAAAATCTCAGCAACATCTATTGTGTTTTCGCCTAAATTTGAAACCAATACATAAACATCTATCATTCCTTCATTTGGTATCATCCCTTCTGGAGTTATTCCAATAATAGCTCCATCTTTTTGGGTAGCTATATCAAAAACAGTTGCAATTACATTATTAGAACTATCAAAATCATTTGTTAGCTCTAAAGTTGCTACTATAGTATAAGAACCTACAGTGTCAAAATTATATTCCCCTAAATCAATATTGGCACTTTGACCGGGTTGAAGGTTTAATCCGGTTCCATTATACGTTGTTTGGGTAACATTATTTACTTCCCATATAATATCAAAATCATTGATTACGGAAGTACCTAAGTTTTCTAGTTTTACAATTACAGGGCTTATAACAGGAGTTTCAGAAACTCCAATTGGACTAAAATATTCTGTTAAAGCTCCGTCTGTGTAGGTGTCTGGACTAACGGTAACATCGTCTAATGTCCAAGCATGCCAAGTTCCTTCATATCGAAATGCTACATAAATATTTTCCCCATTATAAGAGCTTAAATCTATGGTTCTTTCTTCCCAAACTTCTTCATTTAAAGGTGTTGGTGTAGAATAAATTTCCACAAAATCTCCATCGCTAGGGTTTCCACTTCCAGTAGAAATTAATACAGAAGTTTTATCATAAAACTCAATTGATTGCTGGTAATCCCAAAATTTTAATTCATAATTATTTGAGGCAACTTCTATTGAAGGGCTTATTAACCAATTATCGCATTGACTATTGTCTATAGAGCTATATGCAGAACTTTCTCCTGTATGTGAAATTCCCTGCCAATCTTCTACCCAACCATCTATGGCATCTCCAAATTCTAAAATTTGCCACCCTTCTGGTGGCCAGGATTCAAATCCTTCTTCTAATGTTGTTTGCGCATTGACACTATTTAAAATAAATAGTGATGCGAATAAAAAAATTAATTTTTTCATAGTTTTAAATTAAAAAACACACCCTTATTTTAGGGTGTGTTTTAGTTATTATTATTTTTTTATGATTAGCATTGATTTGTTTTTACCATCTGCATTAATTTTCAAAATATAGGTGCCAGAAGATAATTCTGATAAGTTGATTCTCATTTGAACACTATTGGTTTTATTAATTGTTCTTATTAATTGCCCTACCATAGTATATATTTGAATTTCTACATTATTATAACTGTTGTTTAAATTAATATTCAAGTTATCAGTAACAGGGTTTGGAAAATAGATTAGGTTAAATGGAGATTCATTGTCTCCAATTCCTAAAACAGTTACTTCATAACAAGATGA